>DASRFA010000014.1:0-169957 GCA_035651755.1 Binatia bacterium
CTCGGTGGTCGAGCTCGAGCCCTGGGCGACCAGCGACTTGATCGCCTGGTCGTAGTCGTGGCTGTCGACGATCGCTTTTTCGAAGATCGCCGGGTTCGAGGTGATCCCCCGGAGCCCGTCGTTGTCGATCATCGCCTGCAGCTGGCCGGAGGTGATGATCCCGCGCCGGATGTTGTCGTACCAGATGCTCTGGCCGTACTTCTGGACTTCGACGAGCGGATTGCTCATGACCGTCTCCTTCCGCGGATGGGGGCTTGGCCGCCCCCGCGCCGGCGCTCGGGATTCGCTGCCCCGGCGCGCTCCCCCACCCCTGTCGGCGTTTGAAACACGCGCCGCATCATGGCATCGAACACGTCGTCGCCCACGATCATGCTTGACGCCGGCACACCGCGATTGGTTTCGCGCCATGCGCCTTCCGGACCTTCGGCGGAATCGACGACTTTCTTGATCAGTGGCAGGATCGGACACCTGATTCAAGGATTGCGCGCCGGCGGCCGGGTGCGGCGGGCCTCGTCGGTCGGGCGGCGATGAGCGCGCTCCACGGGCGAGCGATCGCGAGCGCGTCGCTCGTGCCGGAGCGCGCCCAGGTCATCGCGGGCGATCCGTACGACGACGAGCTCGTCGCGAACGTCCGCCCGGCCGACTGGAGAAATCCCGAGCCGGCGCCGCGCTACAACCTCGTGGTCGTCGGCGCGGGCACCGCCGGGCTCGTGAGCGCCGCCGGCGCCGCCGGGCTCGGCGCGAAGGTGGCGCTCGTCGAGCGCCACCTGATGGGCGGCGACTGCCTGAACGTCGGCTGCGTGCCGTCCAAGTGCGTCATCCGCTCATCGCGCGTGATCAGCGACGTCGCCCGCGCCGACCAGCTCGGCGTCCGAGTGCCGGCGGGCGCGGAGGCGGACTTCGCCGCGGCCATGGCCCGCATGCGACGCGTGCGCGCGGGCATCAGCCACCACGACTCGGCGCGCCGCTTTCGCGACGAGCTCGGCGTCGACGTGTTCCTCGGCGAGGCCCGCTTCACCGGGCCGGACGCGGTCTCGGTCGACGGGAAGGAGCTCCGCTTCGCGCGCGCGGTGGTCGCGACCGGCGCGCGCGCGGCGCACCCCGGGATCCCCGGCCTCGCCGAAGCCGGCTACCTCACGAACGAGACCGTCTTCACGCTCACCGAGCGCCCGCGCCGCCTCGCGGTGATCGGCGGCGGGCCGATCGGCTGCGAGCTCGCGCAGGCGTTTCGCCGGCTCGGCTGCGAGGTCGCGCTCCTGAACGACACCGCCCACCTCCTGAACCGCGAGGACGCGGACGCCGCCGAGATCGTCCAGCGCGCGTTCGTGCGCGAGGGCATCCGGCTCGTGCTGAACGTGCGCATCGAGCGCGTCGAGCGCCGCGGCGGAGCCAAGGTCCTCGCGTACGGCTGTCCCGAGGGCGCGGGCGAGGTGGAGGTCGACGAGATCGTCGTCGGCGCGGGGCGGGTTCCGAACGTCGAAGGGCTCGGGCTCGAGCAGGCCGGCATCGCGTACCACCCGCAGCGCGGCGTGCAGGTGGACGATCGCCTCCGGACGACGAACCCTCGCGTGTACGCGGCCGGCGACGTCGCCATGGAGACGAAGTTCACGCACGCCGCCGACGCCGCCGCGCGCATCGTCATCCAGAACGCGCTCTTCGCCGGCCGAAAGGCCGTGAGCGGCCTCGTGATGCCGTGGTGCACGTACACCGATCCCGAGATCGCGCACGTCGGGCTCTACGAGCGCGACGCGCGGGCGCGCGGCATCGACGTGTCGACGTTCACGATCCCGCTCTCCGAGGTCGACCGCGCGCTCGCCGACGACGAGACCGACGGCTTCGTCAAGGTGCACGTGAAGCGCGGCGGCGATCGCATCCTGGGCGCGACGATCGTCGCGCGACACGCCGGCGAGATGATCAGCGAGATCACGCTGGCGATGGTCGCCGGGCGCGGCCTCGGAACGCTCGCGAGCGTGATCCACCCGTACCCGACGCAGGCGGAAGCGATCCGGAAGGCCGCCGACGCCTACAACCGCACCCGGCTCACGCCGTTCGTGAAGAGGGCCTTCTCGGCCTGGCTCCGCTGGCAGAGGCGGTAGCGGCGACGAGTCGCTCGCGCGCCGATGCGGCATCGACGCCGCGGACGACGACAGTCTTGTCGCGGCTCGTCTCGCCCGACGCGATCTCGACGTCCGACGCGCGGATGCCGAGCGCGCGCGCGAGGACGACAGCGAGCGCCTCGTTCGCGCGCCCTCTCTCCGGAGCCGCGCGCACCGCGATGCGGATCGCGTCGCCGTGCGGGCCGAGGATCGCGTCCCGGCGCGCACCGGGAGCGGCCCGTACGCGGATCCGGACGCGGCCGCCCGCGAGAGCCGAGATCGGGTCGGGCGCGCCGGCGTCGCCGCCCTCCAGCGCCGCTTCGCCGGGCGGCGGCGTGTCGCGCCGCGAGCGCCCCGGGCGAATCAGCGCGCGTTCCGATCCGCGACGCGCGTCGCCGGCTGCCAGGCCTGGACGAGCTCGATCCGGCCGGCGCGCTTGTCCTCGTTCATCGCGGAGAGGAGCGCGAGCAGAGCGCCGATCACCTCGTCGCCGAGGTCCGGGCCGCTGACGCGCTTCCCGGAAGGCTCGTGCGAGAAGCAGAGCGTGTCCAGGTCCGCCGTCCCGTCGTGCGCGAGCTCGACCTGGAACGCCGGCATCCCGAGCGCGACGTCCTTCGTCTTCCCGCCCTCCTCGATGCTCACGAGGCCGTAGAACCCGAAGAGGAGCGTGCGCGCCCGCCACACCGAGGCGATGTGGAAGTCGCCGGCGCCGGCCGACGATCGCCACGCCTCGTGCCGTCCGCCCTCGACGAAGAACCGCTCCACGCCGCCGGCGAACTCGTCCAGGAGCACGTAGAGTCGGCGGGCGAGCGCAGCGCGATCCGTCATCGTTCCGAACGAGCGCGCGCCGGCGGGCGCCCGCGCCGCGCTCCTCCGTCCACCGTCCACATCGGCGTCCCGGACGCAAGGGCCATCCATCGAACGAGGGGAACGCCTCGAGTGAGCTTTAGTGCAGCGATCGCGGATCCCGCGGCTCGTGCGCGGCCCACAGCGACGCGACGAGCGCGCCGATCTCATCGGGCTCGACCGGCTTCGTCAGGTGGTGATCGAAGCCGGCGGCGCGGGCGGTCCGCTTGTCCTCGTCGCGTCCGTAGCCGGTGAGCGCGACCAGGGTGAGGGGCGCCAGACCGGGCTCGGCGCGCAGGCGCCGCGCGACCTCGTAGCCGTCGATGCCGGGGAGCCCGATGTCGATCAGCATCACGTCGGGGCGATGGGCGCGCGCGACGTCGATCGCCGTCGGGCCGTCGTGGACGACGGCCACCTCGTGTCCCAGGATCTCGAGCAGGAGCTGCATGCTCTCGGCGACGTCGGGGTTGTCCTCGACGAGCAGGATGCGGGCGCGCCGCTGCGGCACCAGGCGCTCGAGCGCGCCGCCGACCCCGACGTCGACGGCCGGCAGGGCGGGCAGCCGGATGACGAACTCCGATCCCTTCCCGGGACCGTCGCTGTGGGCCTCGACCCGCCCGCCGTGAAGCTCGATGACCCGCCGCACGACGGTGAGGCCGATCCCGAGCCCGCCCTGCGAGCGGTCGAGGCCGCGCTCGCCCTGCGCGAACAGGTCGAAGACCCGCGGCAACACCTCGGGAGCGATCCCGACGCCGTCGTCGCGCACGCGCACCACCGCCTCCTCGCCGGCGAGCTCGAGCGCGACCTCGATCCGGCCGCCGCGCTCCGTGTACTTGGCGGCGTTGGTGATGAGGTTCACGAGCACCTGCTCGAGACGCGTCTGGTCGCCGTCCACCTCCACCGACGCGCACGGCAGCGAGACCGCGAGCGTGTGCGCGCGGTCCTCGACGATCTGGCGCGTCGCCTCGACGGCGCGCTCGATCGCGCTCGCGAGCCGGGTGCGCTGCTTCTTGAGCGCAATCTTCCCCTGCGTGATGCGCGCGACGTCGAGCAGGTCGTCGACCAGGCGCGTGAGCTGGTCGGCGCCGCGGCGCGCGATCCCGAGCGCGCGGTCGCGACGCGAGGGGTCGAGGGTCGCGGTCACGACGGCGTTCCGCACCGAGGACAGCGGGTTCCGGAGCTCGTGCCCGAGCATCGCGAGGAACTCGTCCTTCGCGCGGCTCGACGTCTCGGCGTCGTTCCGCAGGCGGCGCTCGGCCTCGTAGAGCCGGGCGTTGTCGATCGCGACCGCGGCGTGCGCGGCGAGGCCGGCCGCGAGCCTTTCGGCTGTGCCGGTGAAGACCCCGCGCGCCGCGTGCCCGAGGACGAGCCCTCCGAACACGGCGCCCCGGCGCCCGACGATCGGCACCGCGAGGTAGCTTCGCACGGCGAGCTGCCCGTCGGCGGTTCCGACGTGCGGCGCCTGCTCGTGATAGCGCGGATCCTCGGTGACGTCGTCGAGGCGGACGATGCCTTTGCCGCTGAACGTCTCCTCCAAGAGCGCCCGGTTGCGCGACAGGCCGAAGCGCTCGAACGCGTCGCGCTCCGGCCCGGAGAGCGCGAACAGCCGGTAGCGGTCTCCCGAGGGGTCGAGGGCGTCGTAGTAGAACGCTCCGAACTGCGCGCGCGTGAAGCCGCGCGCCGCGTCCGTGACCGCTTGCAGCAGGCGCTCGAGGTCGAGCTCGGCGGAGAGCGTCAACCCGACGCGGTACAGCGTGTCGATGATCGCGCGCTGCTCGCGAAGCTCGTCCTCGTGCCGCTTCCGCTGCGTGATGTCGCGCGCGATCTTGGACGCGCCGACGATCGCACCGGTCTCGTCGCGGATCGGCGAGACCGTGAGCGAGACGTGGATCCGCTGGCCGTCCTTCCGCACCCGCTGCGTTTCGTGGTGCTGCACGCTCTCGCCGCGCCGGACCGTGCCGAGGATGGTCCTCAGGTCGTCGTCGCAGTCCGTGGGCACGATGCGCGAGATCGGCTGTCCCACCATCTCCCCCGCCGTGTATCCGAAGAGCCGCTCGGCACCGCGGTTCCAGCTGGTGACGATCCCGTCGAGCGTCTTGCCGATGATCGCGTCGTCCGAGGACTCGACGATCGCGGCCAGATAGGCGCGCTCGAGGTGCTGCAGCTCGGGCACGGTGGCCTCGTGTGCGTCGGATCGGGGGGCGCTGCCGGCGACGCGAGGGGACTCCCCGGGGCGTTCGGCCGAGGCTTCCGCGACCATCGGCGGCGCTTCCGCGGGGATGATCTCGGAGTGCTCGCCGCAGACGCGGAGCAGCGATACCCCGTCCGAGCCGCTCCGGAAGAACGCGATCGGATACGCGCAGAGGAGGCGGAACGGCGCGACTTGGCCGAGCTCGTTCCACATCCGCTCGAGCCGGAGAGCGTCTTCGGTTGCTCCCCTCGCCCACAGGAGCGCCACCATCTCGCCGAACGCGCGTACCGCGCCGTGGCGATCGGCGGCCCCGCGAATGAGCGTGCCGATCACCTCGGCGAAGCGGCTGCGATCGGGAGAGCCGTCGACGGAAAGGCTCGCGAGCGTCGCCCCGGCGTCGCGGACGAGGTAGCGCTCCTCCCGGCGCGCGAGCTCGAGATCGAGGTCCGTCGCCGCGAGCGCCGCATCGAGGCTCGCGACGTGCTCGGGCGTCGCCACGAGAACGACCGCTTCACCGGCACGGAGGCCCTCCTCGACGAAGGGCGCGAGCCGGCTCAGGAGGTGCGCGTCGCGGTCGTAGAACTGGACGAGGTGGTCCGTCGCGACCTCGTCCGGTTTCCCACCGTCGGGGGCGTTTCCAAGCCCCGGGCGCTTCTCGCCCGACGCTGTCGTTTCACGACGGTTTGGAATCTGACCCTCCCGCGAGCACGTCTCCGTCCAGCATCCAGAGACACGGGTTCGCTCGCAACGGGTCCGCCGCCAAGGCGCGCGATCGGTCAGCGGAGGCCGGTCTCGGCGTCCGCCGTCTCGTAGAGCCGGCGCCGAAGCGCCGCGTCACGGAGCGAGGCAGCGGCCGCATCGACGAGCCGCCGGTGCGCCGCGACGTGCCGCTCGGCGGCCTCGCGGTCGCCGCGCGCCTGCCGGACCCGGGCGAGGAGCGCGTGCGCGCGCCATGCGAGCCGGGGCGCCGCGATGCGGTCCGCGACGGCCAGCGCTCGGGCGAGGCGGGCGTCCGCGTCGTCCCAGCGCTCGACCTCGAGGAGCGCGCGTCCGGCGGAGAGGAGCGCCCGCGCCTCGATCTTCGGGGCGTCGTGGCGGACGGCTCCCGCCGCCTCGCGCTCCGCGGCCGCGAGCGCGACCGCGGGGTCGCCGGCCGCGAGCGCGAGCGACGCCCGCGCGTTCATCACGTGGAGGGAGTACCGCCACCGCATCCACGGGTCTTCCGCGAGCGCCTTCTCGTACGGCTCGAGGAAGCGCTCGGCTTCGTGGGTGCGTCCCGCCGCGAGCTCGTCGAGCGCGAGGTTGATCTCGGAGTTGGCCATGATCTCGGGATCGCCGAGCTGGCGCGCGACCTCGGCCGCGCGCTCGTCGACCTCGCGCGCTCGCTCGTGGCACCCGATCTCGCCGAGGCACCAGCCGAGCGTGTTCAGAAGGCGGCTCTTCCACGCGCGGTCCGCGATGCGATCGCAGATCTGGTAGCCCTCCTCGAGCTGCGCGATCGCGCCGCCGTAGTCGCCGAGGCAGCAGCGCGCCTTCCCGAGGAACCAGTACGGCCATACGACGAGGTGCGCGAGGCGAAGCTCGCGGCCGACCTTCATCACCTCCTCGGCGAGCGCGATCGCGCGCGCGTAGTCGCCGGTCCACTCGGCGAAGAGCGTCTGGTTGAAGCGCACGTGCGCTTCGACGAGGCCGAAGCGGCCGCGCGACGTCTCGAGTGCGGTCGCGTAGTCTCTCTCCGCGCCGCGCATGTCGGCGTCGAGCACCGCGCGCCCGAAGCCGCGGAGGTTGTATGCCATCGCGACCGCTCCGTCCGGTCGCGCGGCGGGCTCGCGAAGCACGTCGTCGACGATCCGCCACGCATGATCGTACTCGTGCGCCCAGAAGTAGCTCTGGCTGGCGAACGTCTCGTAGAGACCGGACATCTGCGGGTCCGCGGCGGCGCGGGCCGCGCGCTCGTAGGCGGCCCCCGATTCGGAGAAGTCGCTGAGATAGAAGCACGCGAGGCCGAGCGACGCTTCGAGGCGCTCGCGCACGTCGCGCGGCGCGTCCTCGCCGAGCCGGTCCGCGATCGCGAGCGCCTCGCGGCAATGCTGCACCACGGCGCGCGTCGCGTGGCGGTCGGCCGCCTTCGCGACGGCGCGCTCGTGGTACGTGAGGGCGCGCTGCCATTCCTCGGCGCGCGCGAAGTGGTGCGCGAGCGTCTCGTAGTGCTCCTCCAGGCGGTCGGCGTAGAGCTCCTCGATCGCGAGCCCGATCGTGCGGTGCAGCGCGCGCCGTCGCTCGCTCACGACGCTCTGGTAGGCGACGTCGTGCGTGAGCGCGTGCTTGAACATGTAGGCGAGCTCGGGGTGCAGCGCCTTCTCGTAGATGAGCTCGACCGACCGCAGCTCCTCGAGCTGAGCGCGCACCTCGTCGCCCGCGTCGGTGATGCGTTCGAGAAGCCGGAGGGCGAACTCGCGGCCGATCACGCTGGCGACCTGGATCGCGCGCCGCGCCTCGTCCGCGAGGTGGTCGATGCGCGCGGTCAGGACCTCCTGCACGGTGTCCGGGATGCGGATCTCGGACAGGTCCCGCTTCAAGACGACGTGCTCGCCGTCGGGCTCGAGCGAGCCGTCCTCGAGCAGCGACCGCATGACCTCCTCGACGAAGAACGGATTGCCCTCGGCCTTGTGCGCGATGAGCGCGCGCAGCTCGTCCGGCATGTCGGACGTGCCGAGCAGGCTCCGCGTCATCGCGGCCATCTCACCGTCGTCGAGCGGGAGGACGGTCAGGCGGTGGTGGTAGCTGCGATCGCCGAAGGGGTGCGCGTAGCCCGGCCGATGCGAGCACACGAGAAGGACGCGGATCGTCGGCACGACGCTCGCGACGAACGCGAGGAAGTCCTCGGAGGTGTGGTCGATCCAGTGCAGGTCCTCGACCACGAGCACGACCGGCTGCGACTGCGCCGCGCCCACGAGGAGCGCGCGCATCGCGCGGAAGGTCTCGCTTCGTCGGCTCGCGGAATCGAGCGCCGCGAGCGTCGCCGCGTCGGCTCCGGCGGACAGCGACAGGACCTGCCGGACGTACGGCAGCGTCCACGCGAGGTCGTCGCCGAAGGCGGCGACCCCGAGCTCGATCTTTCGTCCGGCGGCTGCCTCGTCGTCGCGGTCGTCGATGCCGAAGAGGCGGCGGAGCCCGTCGACGACGGGGAAGAAGGGCGTCGTCCCGCCGTAGGACGCGCACCGCCCTTCGACCCACAGGTGCGGCCGATCGCGAAGCCGGCTCCGGAACTCGAGCAGGAGGCGCGACTTCCCGATCCCCGCTTCACCCGCGAGGAACACCACCTGGCCGTGGCCGGCGTCGGCGCTCCGCAGCGCGTCCTCGAGGAGTGCGAGCTCGCGCTGCCGCCCGACGAACGCCGTCCCGCCCGCGACTTCCGCCGACGTTTGCGGCGCGCGCGCCCTCGGCGTGGCGGCGTACACCGCCACCTCGTCCTCCGGCCGCGGGCCGAGCCGGAGCGCGCGCGCCTCGAGCGAGCACGCGCCTCTGACCTGCCGCGCGACGCGCGGCGACACCAGGATCTCGCCGGCACCCGCGTGCCCGATGAGCCGCTCGGCGAAGGCGATCGCGTCCCCGATCGGCAGCACGCGCGGCGCCTCGTCGGACGCGCCGCCGTCGAAGCGCACCTCTCCGGCATGGATGGCGACCCGCACGTCGGGACGCGGCTGCGCCGCCGTCCGGGCGAGCACCTGCACGGCGAGCGCCGCCTGCAGCGCGCGCTGCGCCGTCTGCTCGAGCGCGCGCGGGATGCCGAACGCGGCGGTCACGCGCGAGGCCGTCCCGTCGAGGAGGACGCCGCCGAAGCCGCGCAGCTTCTCGGCGACCGCCGCACGCCAGCGCGCGGCGGCTGTCCACGGCTCGTAGAGCGCGTCGCCCTCCCCCGGCGCCGGGAAGACGAGGTCGACGACGAGCGTCGCCGCCCGCTTCTGCTCCCATCGCGCGGCTGCCGCCGCCGGCGCGCGCACGACCGCGGCTCGATCCGGGGCGCGCGCGGGCGCGTCCGCGCGAAGCGGCCCGTGCGGCGGCGAGTCGATCTCGGGTAGCGTCGCCGCGCGACCCGCAGTCGCCGGGGCCAGCGCCAGGTCGTCGAGCGACGGCTTCTCGATCCCGAGGCGCCGCATCCGGTAGCGGAGCGCGTTTCGGCCGACGCCGAGAAGGCGTGCGGCGGCGACGACGTTCCCGCCCGAGCGCGCGAGCGCGACGCCGATGCGACGCCGCTCGTCGGCTTCCGCGGCCGGCGCGCTCTCCAGAGGCGAGCCGCCCGCCATCGACGCCTCCAGAGCGATCTCCGCGCGCGAGGGCACGCGGCCGAGCCCGCGATCCGGATCGGCGATCGACGCCGGCGCGGGCCCGCGCGCCGCTGGCAGCGGCGTCGACAGCGCTTCGAGCGCGGCCGCGTCGAGGTCGCCCTCGGGCCCGAGCAGCGTCGCGCGCTCGATCAGGTGCGACAGCTCGCGCACGTTCCCCGGCCACGGGTGCGCGCGGAGCCAGCGCTTCGCGTCCTCGCCGAGCCGTCGCGGCGCGAGGCCGTGGGCGCGTGCGAACTCGTGCAGGAGGTGCTGCGCCAGCACG
This sequence comes from Binatia bacterium, assembly GCA_035651755.1. Classification (GTDB taxonomy): domain Bacteria; phylum Desulfobacterota; class Binatia; order UBA12015; family UBA12015; genus DASRFA01. The sequence goes on from DASRFA010000014.1 coordinate 9,745, forward strand.
ACGGCGTCCTCCCCGCGCTCGCGCAGCGGCGGGATCCGGAGCACGAGGACGGCGAGGCGGTGGTAGAGGTCGGCGCGGAAGCCACCCTCGGCGACGAGCGTCTCGAGGTCGTGCTGCGTCGCCGCGATGAGCTTGACGTCGACGCGGCGCGTGCCGACGGCACCGAGCCGGCGTACCGTCTTCTCCTCGATCGCCTTCAGGAGCTTCGCCTGGAGGGCGAGCGACAGCGAGTCGATCTCGTCGAGGAAGAGCGTCCCGGCCGAGGCAGCCTCGAACAGGCCCTGCTTGGCGCGGCGCGCGTCGGTGAAGGCGCCGGCTTCGAAGCCGAAGAGCTCCGCCTCCAGCATGGTGTCGGGGATCGCGGCGCAGTTGACGTCGATGAAGGCGTGGCGGGCGCGCGGGCCGCTCTCGTGCAGCGTGCGTGCGACGAGGCCCTTCCCCGTGCCGGTCTCGCCCTGCAGGAGGACGGTCGGGACGTGCGGGTTGCCGACCGCGTCGAACGACGCGAGCCGGCCCACCTGCTCGCGCAGGCCGATGATCGCGTTCGATGCGCCGAGGATCGCGTCGCGGGGCTGTGCCTGGTCCAACTCGCAGCACTCCGTGGAGCCGGGTCCAGCATAGAGCCATTTCTGGCCCAAGGGCCAGTCGTGGCCCATGGCTGCCGCGCCGGCCACCGGCTGGGGTCCGAAAAAGTCCCGGAACGTCGAGGGCGACCGGCGCGCCCCGCCTGGCATCCGCGTTGCGCTGCAGCTCGGCGCCGCCTCATCCGAGACCTGCGGCGGCGGAACGGGCAAGAGGGGCAAAGGGAGAAAAAAGGATGGCGATCGACGAGGCCAAGGTTCAGGAGTTCGTGGGAAAGGCGATGGGGGACCTCGGGTCGGCCCTGACCGCGTCCCTGGTCGTGATCGGCGATCGGCTCGGCCTCTACCGGGCGATGGCGGGCGCCGGTCCGCTCACGCCCGCCGAGCTCGCCGCGCGCACCGAGACCGTAGAGCGCTGCGTCCGCGAGTGGCTCTCGGCGCAGGCCGCCGCCGGCTACGTCGAGTACGACCCGGCGACGGGCAAGTACACGCTGCCCGACGAGCACGCGGTCGCGCTCGCCGACGACGACAGCCCGGCGTGCGTCCTCGGCGGCTTCCTCGGCATGACCGCCGCGATGAAGGCCGAGCCCAAGGTGTCGCAGGCGTTCCGCCACGGGCACGGCGTCGGCTGGCACGAGCACGACGCGGAGCTCTTCATCGGCACCGAGCGCTTCTTCCGCCCCGGCTACAACGCGAACCTCGTGTCGTGCTGGATCCCGGCGCTCGATGGCGTCAAGGAGAAGCTCGCGCGCGGCGCCACGGTCGCCGACGTCGGCTGCGGTCACGGCGCGTCGACCATCATCATGGCGAAGGCGTTCCCGCGCTCGAGGTTCGTCGGATTCGACTACCACGGCGCGTCGATCGAGCGGGCGCGCGACCGTGCGGAGCGCGCGGGCGTCGCGGATCGCGTGCGCTTCGAAGTCGCAGCGGCGAAGGACTTCCCGGGCGAGTACGACCTGGTCACCTTCTTCGACTGCCTGCACGACATGGGCGATCCGGTGGGCGCCGCCACGCACGTCCGCTCGTCGCTCGCCGACGGCGGCACGTGGATGCTCGTCGAGCCGTTCGCGCACGACGATGTACACGCCAACCTGAACCCCGTCGGCCGGGTCTTCTACTCGGTCTCGACGCTCGTGTGCACGCAGGCGTCGCTCGCCCAGGAGGTCGGCGCCGCGCTCGGTGCGCAGGCCGGTGAGAAGCGCCTCCGCGACGTCTGCAGGCAGGCCGGCTTCGGCCGCTTCCGCCGCGCGACCGAGACGCCGTTCAACCTCGTGTTCGAGGTCCGCGCTTAACGACGCGCGACCCGACCCGCCGGGCTGCGGCGCCGCGTCCCCCCCGCCGTGCCGCAGCCCGCGCCCCTCCGAACCGTCCATGGGGACGTCGTGCGGAGCGCGCGGCCGCTCGCCGCGTTTCTGCTAGGCTGGCCCCATGAAGCGCTCGATGATCGCGGTCGCCGTCCTTTTCCTGGCCGCATGCGCGGGAAACCGGTACGGCGCCGTCACGCCCGCTCCGCCGGGCCCGGTCGACCTCGTCCGCATGGCCTTCGGCGACTACTCGGGCCGCTGCCCCGCGACGTACCAGTATTGCAGCGGGTCCTCGGCGGCGATCTGCTGCCCGATCGCGGATCGCTGCGAGGAGGACTCGGGAGGCCTCCACTGCGTGCCGCGCGCGGCAGCGGGCGGAGCGTACGCGTGGGACACGACCGGTCAGCCGCCGCCGCCCGCGTGCGGTCCCGACGAGATGGCGTGCTCGTACGCGGGCCGGACGACGTGCTGCGCGAGCAACCTCCGCTGCTGCGCGAGCGACGGCGGACCGGCGTGCTGCGCGTCCTACTGACGTCCTGATGCGACCGGCGTAGCGGTCGCCGCGACGCGGCACGCGCCTCGGGGGCGTTGCTCGGGCCGACTCGTGGCCGCGGCTTTGCATCGAGTCCCACCATGCGCCGCTGGTGGGCGTCCTCCGACGTCGAGAGCCGGGTCGTCGGGCTCGTGCTCGCGCTGGTCGGCATGGGTCTCGGCGTTCTCGCTGCATTTGCGGTGAGTGATTTTTTCATGGGTCCTCCAGATCTTGCCGAGCTTCGCCGCCGGCAGGTGAAGGAAGGCATCATCACCGCCGACCTCGCCGCGGACCGCGCGGCGGCCGACCGCGCGCAGCGCCCGGCCGCCGAGCCCGCGCCACCGGCCACCGCTCCGGCGCCCGCGCTGCCCGACGCGAATGCGCGTCGCGCCGAAGCACGCGTCAAGGTACCGCCACGCGATCCATCGCGCTCGGTGAGCGTCGCCGACTCGAAGCCGCGCGAGCGGCCGCGCCTCGCCGGGCGCTGGATCGTGACGAACACCGTCGACCGCGCCACCCTGCCCGACTTCCGCGGCCTCGAGCTCGGCTACCACCTGATCCTCGAGCAGGACGGCGCGCGCATCACGGGCGAGGGGCGAAAGTGGACGGAGAACGGCCGGCGCGTTCCCGGTCTCGGCCGAACGCCGATCCACGTCGTCGGCGAGGTGCGCGACGACGGCCGTCTCGTCCTCGACTTCACGGAGCTCGGCCGCCGCCGTGCGAGCCGCGGCCGGTTCGTGTGGACGATGACGGACGACGGGCAGCGGCTCGCCGGAAGCTTCGAGAGCGACGCGGCATCGAGCAGCGGCACGTCGGCTGCCCGGCGCGTCCCGTAGCGACCTCGCACCGCCGGTTGCGGCATGACGTCGCACGTAATTGCCGCGCGATCGGCGAACGACGAGTGTGTCGCCCGCAGGAGGACGACATGCGGGATCTCGGCGAGTTCATCGAGCGCTACGTCGGCGTCTGGAACGAGCCGGACGCAGCGCGCCGGCGGCAGAGCGTCGCGGCGCTCTGGACGGAAGACGCAGCGCACTTCACGCGGACGATCGAGGCGCGCGGCCATCAGGAGATCGCGGCGCGCGTGACGCGCGCCCACGACGAGTTCGTCGCGAGCGGACGCTACCGCTTCCGCCCGCACGCCGCGCCCGAGGAGCACCACGGCGGGGTCCGCTTCGCGTGGGAGATGGTGCCGGCGGACGGCGGGCCCGTCGCCGCCGTCGGGACGACGCTGATGCTGCTCGCGGCCGACGGCCGCATCCGGCTCGAGTACCAGTTCCCCGATCCGACGCCCGCGTGATACCGCGGCGGGAATGGCGACGGCGGCGAACGGGGCGGCGTGCCGGCCGTCCGCGGTCGGCACGCTCGTCAGGCGGTGGCGCGAGTCCCGCCGGCTGAGCCAGCTCGCCCTCGGCCTGGACGCCGACGTCTCGCCGCGCCACATCAGCTTCATCGAGACCGGCCGCGCACGACCGAGCCCGTCGGTGCTGCTCGCGCTCGCGACCGCGCTCGACGTGCCGCTCCGCGAGCAGAACGCCCTGCTGCAGGCCGCCGGCTACCCGCCCGTCTTCCCTGCCACGCCGCTCGACGACCCGGCCATGGCTCCGGTCCGCACAGCGATCGAGCTCTTGCTGCGGCAGCACGAGCCGCGGAGCGCCATCGCGTTCGATCGCCGCTGGGACCTCGTGATGGTGAACTCGGCATACTCGGAGCTCCTCGCGCTCACGTTCGACGAGCCGCCGGCGGACCTCGTTCCCTTTCGCCTGACGCGCGAGCCGCGCCCCAACTTCCTGCGCCTCGTGTTCGACCCGCGCGGCGTCCGCCGCACGATCGTCAATTGGGAAAGCGTGGCGCGCGCGCTCCTGAACGACGTCCACCGCGCCCTCGCGCGCTCGCACGACCCGGAGCTGCAGCGCCTGCTCGACGAGCTGATGTCGTATCCCGGCGTCCCGAAGCAGTGGCGCGAGCCCGAGCTCGCGCCGCCTCCGGGCGCGACGCTCGCCTTCGAGATGAACCTCGGCGGCACGCTCGCGCGCTTCTTCAGCGCCGTGACGACCCTCGGGAAGCCCCAGGACGTGACGCTCGACGAGCTCTACATCGAGACGTTCTTCCCGGCGGACGCGCCCGCGTGAACGCGGACGGCGCACCGGCCGCCGGTGCCTCCGCCGTCGACGCGCTCGTCGACGTGCTGCGGTCGCGCGACGGCTGCGGAGCGCTCCGCCTCGCCGCGCCTGCGGAGCCGCTGAAGGGCGGGTTCTGGGCCGACATCATCGCGCTCCGCTTCGCCGACGCTCCGCCCGAGCTGAGCGGCGATCTCATCCTGCGGGTCATGCCGGCGCACGAGCGCGCGTCGCGCGACGCCGTCGTCCAGCGTGCGGTCGGCGCCGCCGGCTTCCCCACGCCGCGCGTCGCAGCCGCGGGCGTCATCCCGTCTTCGGGCCGTCCGTTCATCTTGATGGAGAGGGCGCGCGGCGGGACGCTGCTCGCGGGGCTGGCGGTCCGCGACATCGCGATCGCGTTCCACCGCATGCCGCGCCTCCTCGCCGAGGCGACGACGGCCCTCCACCGGCTCGACCCCGAGTCGCTCGCACGCGCCCTCGGCGAGGCCGGCTGGCCGCGGGAGAGCGTCGGCACCGGGCAGGTGCTCGACGACATCGCGGCGTCGAGCGCCTCCGGCCTCGCCGGCTTCGGAGCGGCGCTCGCCCGACTCGTGCGCACGCGACCGAGCGAGGACCGCCTCGCGATCTGCCACGGCGACATGCAGCCCCTGAACCTGATCGTCGAGGGCGGCGCGCTGAGCGCGGTCATCGACTGGACGAACGCGCGCATCGCCGACCCGACGTACGACGTCGCCTACACGGCGCAGCTCCTCGAGCAGGCCCCGATCGCGCTGCCGCGAGCGCTCCAGCCTCTCCGGCGCCGATTCGGCCGGCGGAGCGCGCGGCAGTTCCTCGCGGCCCACGAGGCGATCGCGCCGATCGATCGCGCGCGCCTGCCCTGGTACGACGCGCTGCACGCGCTCCGCCTCGTCTCGCGCGTGGCGGAGCGGCGCGCCACGCGCGATCCGCTTCCGCGCTCGCACCCGTGGGAGCTCGCGGTCGACGACGCGCTCGCGCGCGTCGCCCGCCAGACGGGCGCGGCGATCGCGCTGCCGCCATACCCGGGTGCCTGACGGGAAAGCGCGCCGGCGCTCGACTCGCTGCTCGGGCGACTCCTAGCGGAAGAGCCGGCTCACGCTCGAGCCGACGTGGATCGCCTGGATCGCCTCCGCGAAGAGCTTCGCGACCGACTGCACTCGGATCTTGTCGATCCGCTTCTGCGGCGGCAGCGGGATCGTGTCGGTGACGACGAGCTGGCGGAGCGGCGACTCTTCGATGCGCTCCACGGCGCGCCCCGACAGGACGGGATGCACGATGCACGCCTCTACGGCCGTGGCGCCCCGGTCGAGCACGAAGCGCGCGGCCTCGATCAGCGTGCCGCCGCTCGCGACCTCGTCGTCGACGATCAGGGCGACCTTGCCCGCGACGTCGCCGATCAGGTTCGTCGCGCGCGCCTGCTCGTCGTCGCCGTAGCGGCGCTTGTCGACGATCGCGATCGGCAGGTTCAGGCGGTTCGCGTAGTTGCCCACTTCCTTCGATTCGCCCACGTCGCCCGCCACCAGCACGTAGTCGGCGAGGTCGCGGCTCTGGCGCAGGTAGTCGCACAGGATCGGCGCGGCCTGGAGCTGGTCGGCCGGGATGCGGAAGAACCCCTGCACCTGCGGCGAGTGCAGGTCCATCGTGACGACGCGGTGGGCGCCCGCGGCCTGGATCAGGTCGGCCATGAGCCGCGCCGTGATCGAGATGCGCGGGCGGTCCTTCTTGTCCGAGCGCGCGTACGGGAAGTACGGAACCACGGCCGTGATGCGGCCGGCCGAGGCGTGCTTCAGCGCGTCGATCGTCATCAGGAGCTCGATGATCCCGTCCGAGACGGGCGCGCACGAAGGCTGGATCACGAACACGTCCTGCTCGCGGACGTTCTCGTCGATCTGCACGAGCATGTTCTCGTTGGAGAACCGGACCACGGTCGAGCGGCACAGCGCGATGCCGAGGTGGCTGCAGATGTCGCGCCCGAGCTGGGGGTGCGCGCTGCCGCTGATGACCTTGATCTCGCCGATCATCGGGGACTCCGTCCAGAGCAGATGAGTCGATCACGGTGCTGCGCCGCCGACGGGTTGTGAGAAAGCCAAACGGACATGTGAGGCGGTTGGACTCTTGAGCAACAGAGGGCTTTCCGCAAACAATCGGAACCGACCACTCAAGTGACACGTCGTCCGCTGTCGACGACGCTTCAACTCCAGGGGTATTTGTGTTGCGTAGTCTCCGCCCTCGTCTCAGTCGCCCTACCGTCGTGATCGTCGCCGTGGCCGCCTTCTCCATGCGCCTCGGCGCTCCGCCGGCCGCCCATGCGGCCGAGTTCAACGTGGACACGACGGCGGACGATGTCACCGCCAGCGCGTGCAACGACGCCGCGCTCGACGACTGCAGTCTGCGCGGGGCGATCCTCGCGGCCAACGCGCTGACCGAGCCGAGCACGATCCACGTGCCGGCGGGCACGTACGTCCTGAGCCAGTCCAGCGGCTGCACGTTCACCCGTCCGCCCTCGACGTCTCCGATCACGTGGCCCACGTTCACCCTCTGCCTGACCCGCACGGTGACGCTCCAAGGGGCAGGCGCGGACGAGACCATCATCGACGGCGACCGGCGTGGCCGCGTGCTGTTCGTCGCGCCGGGCGGGGTCGCGAACGTCCGGGGAGTGACGATCCGGAACGGCCTCTCGGATCGGAGCCTCGGGACCAACCCGGAGGGCGGCGGCCTCCTCAACGAAGGAACGCTGGTCCTGACCGATAGCGTGGTGACCGGCAATGGTCTCGATCCCAACGCGACCGGGGCCACCGGCGCCGGGATCTACAACGCGTTCGGTGCCGCACTCACGCTGCTCAGGAGCACGGTGGCGGCCAACGTCGCGCCGTCCCACGCGGGAGGCGGGGGTATCAGCACGTTCCTCCGGAGCATGCTGAACGTCCTCGACAGCGTCATCCGCGACAACACCATCGGCAGCAACGGAGGTGGCATCAACAACTACGGCGGCGTCGTGACGATCGTGCGCAGCACGCTGAGCGGCAACGCGTCGGGCGGTCTCGGTGGCGCGATCGCCAACTTCGGAACGAACATCGACGGCACCGACTACATCGGCGCGCTGACGATCATCGACTCGACGCTGAGCGGGAACACGACCGGTAGCTCGGGTGGCGGCATCTTCAACTCCTTCCGGACCACCGTGGAGCTCAACAATGCCACGATCACGAGCAACCGGGTGACGACCACCGCCGGCAGCGGTGGGGGCTTCGCCACGCGGGAAGGGACGGAGATCGCGGTAAGGAACACGATCATCGCGGGAAACACCGCGACTTCGGGCTCCGCGCCCGACTGCCTCGCGGAGAACTCGTTCCGCTCCGCGGGGCTGACGTCCCAGGGCTACAACCTCGTCCAGAACACGAACAACTGCGTCCTCGTCGGCGACACCACGGGCAACATCATCGGTCAGGACCCGAAGCTGGGTCCGCTCGCCGACAACGGCGGTCCGGGGAAGACGCACGCGCTGGCCGCCGACAGCCCGGCCGTCGACGCCGGCAATCCTTCGCCGCCGGGAAGCGGCGGCCACGCCTGCACCGCGATCGACGAGCGCGGCATCAACCGCCTCCAGGACGGTGACGGCGACGGCACCGGTCGCTGCGACATCGGCGCATTCGAGTTGCCGCGTGGCGGCGGCGGATTCTCCATCACCGGCATCCGGCCGAGCGTCGCCGGCACCGCCGGGTCCGTGGTCGCGTTGATCTACGGCAGCGACTTCGCGGAGGGGGCGACGGTCAAGCTCGTGCGAGCCGGGCAAGCCGACATCGCGGCGGACACGACGTCCCGCGGCGACGACGGCGCGGTTCTCGCGGCGAGCTTCGACCTCCGCGCCAAGCCACCGGGGGCTTGGGACGTCGTCGTGACCAATCCCGGCGGCGCCTCGGTCACGCTGACCGGCGCGTTCACCATCGAGTCCGGGGGCGCGCCGCAGCTCTGGGCCGACGTCGTCGGCCCGCGCGAGATCCGCGTCGGTCGTCCGGCGCGATTCACGGTGCTCTTCGGCAATCGCGGCAATGTCGACGCGGAGGCGCCGTCGCTCCTGATCTCGCTTCCGGCGAGCATCGCCATCGGCCTGCGCTTCCCCGTCGTACCACCGCCGCCGCATCCCCAGCAGGTCCCGAACGACTGGAGCGAGTCACCGGTCACGGTCGTCATCGACGACCAGGCCTACGTGCCTTTGATCGTTCCGGTGGTTCCGGCGGGCTTCACGATGGCGCTCGACGTCACGGTCACCGCGCCACCGGCCGCTCTCGACATGCCGTTCGAGATCCGAGCGGAGATCGGAGGAGCGCATCTCTCGCCCGAGCGCGTCGATCTGACGGTACAGGGAGCGCATTCCTATGCGCAGCGTGTCCTGGCGGTCGACATCCCGACCAGCCTCGATCCGCAGCTCGCCGAGTACGCGATGACACAGGTCCAGAGCATGGTCGACGGCGGTCGCACGACGCTGATCACGAGTACGGGCGCGAGCACGGACCTCTACAGCAGCGCCCAGCTCGTCCAGGACGTCGCACGCTTCGGCGCCGCGTCGACCGCGCCGAGCGGCGCACGAGCCGACCCGCCGACAGCGGCGATACGAGTCGTCTCGGCGTCCGGACCACCGTCGCCGGCGACGAATCTGGTCGACCGCATCGGTGACGTCGTCGAATCCTGCACGATGGGTCTGATCCGGGGCACGGGTCGCATCGTCGCGTTCGGCCTCGAGCCGAGCGTCGCGTTTGCTCAGCCGTCGCTGTCTTCGTGCGCGGAGCTGGGGGTGGGGTTCAACGCGCAGACGGGGAAGTGCAGGTGCGACACCGCGTCCGGCTTCTGTCCCGGCGGCAGCTCGCCGACGAACCCGCGGGCCAGTCGCGATCCCAACGACAAGGCGGGCGCGAGCGGAGCCGGGCCGGAGCGGTTCGTCGCCGAGGGAGAGCCGCTCCGCTACGCGATCTCGTTCGAGAACGTGGAGACCGCGAGTGCGGCCGCGCAGGAGGTCGTCATCACCGACCAGCTCGACGGCAGCAAGGTCGATCTCGACACTCTCAGCCTGGGCCCGATCTCCTTCGGCGACTTCACGGTGACGCCGCCGCCGGGGTTGAGCGACTACAGCACCACGGTGGATCTCCGTCCGGCACAGGACCTCGTCGTCGGCATCGACGCTCACCTCGACAAGGCCACCGGACTCCTCGCCTGGCGCTTCACCTCGATCGATCCCATGACGGGACAGCTCACGGAAGACGCGGTCGCCGGATTCCTGCCGCCCGACGTGAACCCACCGGAAGGCGACGGCAGCGTCGTCTTCACGATCGAGCCGAAGGTGACCGGGACACCGATCTGCAACCGGGCCAGCATCGTGTTCGACGTCAACGAGCCGATCCTCACCCCTCAGTGGTGCAATACCATCGATGCCGTGCTGCCCACGAGCCAGGTCTCGGCTCTAGCGCCGACGCAGTCGTCGCCCGACTTCCAGATCCAGTGGTCCGGCTCGGACGCGGACTCCGGGATCGCGGGATACGCGATCTTCGTTTCGGAGAACGGAGGTCCCTTCTCGGTCTTCCTGGCCGACACGACCGAGACCTCGGCCACGTTCAGCGGGACGGTCGGCAAGACGTACGCGTTCTACAGCATCGCGCGCGACCAGGCGGGCAACGTCGAGCTTCCGGCGAGCAGTCCCGATACCGTGACCACGGTGGGCGGTGCGGACGTCCATGATCTCGCCGTCACGGCGATCCACGCGCCGCGCGTCGTGAAGCTGACCGCCAAAGCGCCTTCGCGCACCGTACCGATCACCGTTCAGGTGCAGAACCGGAGCCCGCACACCGAGACCGTTCCCGACCCCGCCGCATTGACGTCACTCGTGGCGATCGAGGTGACCCCACTGGGCGGTTGCGCGGCGCCGCCATCCGTCCTCTCGCCGCCCAGGCGCTTCCCGTTGGCAATGAAACCGAAGGGCAAGCTCAACGTGGAGCTCGACGTCACGTTCGACTGCGCCAACGACCCGGAGAAGAGCACGCGCAAGAGTCCGGGCCATGAGGACTACCGGCTCGCGGCTCGGGTGAACCATGCGGCACTGGACCGCAAGCCCGACAGCCACCCGGCGGATGACGTTTGTCCGCGGAGCGTGACGCCGCCCTTCGACATCGACCCCAATCCGGACGGAAAGATCAAGGACAAGGGGTGTGGAAACACGAAGCCGGACCGGACGCGTGGCGCTCCGGTGCTGGTGGATGTCGTCGTGAACCGCTGAGCAGGACGCCGTGCGCGGTCTTGGGGCTAGCCGGGGCTAGCGGTCGGCAGCGCTTGGGCACACCGGACGGCAAAAGGCCCGGCGCAGCGGGTGCCGAGCCGGGCGAGGCATCGAGATCGCTGAGCGCGCCCTGAGAGATTCGAACTCCCGACCTTCTGATCCGTAGTCAGACGCTCTATCCAGCTGAGCTAAGGGCGCCTTGGCGAATGCGCTCGGGGTAGGTAGCCGTCGGGGTCCGCGGTGTCCAGTGACGCGCCGGCGCGATCGTGGAGGAGCCGCGTCCACGCGTCGGACGGCGCGGCGGCCGTGCCGCTTGCGGCACCGGCGTGCACGCAGTACGTGAAGCGCGTTCGATCGCGCGTCCTGGAGAGATGGCCGAGTGGTCGAAGGCGCACGCCTGCTAAGCGTGTATACGGGTAAAACCGTATCGAGGGTTCGAATCCCTCTCTCTCCGTCTCCTTTTCTCCTTTCCTGAGCGGCCCACTACGGCCGATCGGCCCTGCTCGCCGACTGCTGGCGAGCGCGCGGCCGTCCGCTCGCCCGCCAACGCAATCCGCAACCGGCCGTCGCACGTGTGCAAGTTCGGGCGACCGTACGGCATGTCGCGCGTTCCAGCGGCAGAAGCCGTGTCGAGTCGGGGGCGCTGCCGGAATCCGCGATTTCCCCTGCAAACGCGGGCTCGACGAACGACCGCGCGGGAACCTGCCATCCTGCCCTCCCTGCGCTCCGCGCGATCCGGGCGAGTCGTTGCGAACGTACCCGCTGGCACGCAGGTTGTTTTACGCGGCCGGCATGAACGAGAGCGTCCAAACCGACACCGACACCTTCCTCCTCATCCTGAGCGACCTCGACATCATCCGGGTCGGTGCGCTTCTCGGGCTCCGCGCCCGGCCGGCGCATCGCCACGACGTGAAGCTCGTGGACTCCTTCATCGAGAGCGACGTCCCGTTCAACGACGGCCAGCAGTCGTGGTTGATCACGACCGTCCCGAACGTGCTCCCGCAGTAATCCCTCGCCGCGGCTGGCACCCAACCCTCCCCCCAGGGCCGTCCAGTCGCGCTGCCGGACCCACCCTCCCCCTCGGGTGGCCGGTAACCCGGCGCCGCCTGTCCCCCCAGGCGGCGCACGCGGCGCCTCCCCCCTAAGAGCGCCGTGACGCGACAGCCGGTCCCGCCTTCCCCCGGGCGGGACCGGCCCCCCTCCCTTCTCCTCGGTCAGCGATGCAAATCGAGGAGCCGTCGAGCGGATGCAGCCACGCGCGCGAGGTCCGAGCGGGTCGACGCGCGCTTGCGCCGATCGGAAGCCGCCCTATACCCGTTCAGGGTACAACCGGAGGGGTGGCCGAGCGGTCGAAGGCACCGGTCTTGAAAACCGGCAGGCCCCAAAAGGGCCTCGTGGGTTCGAATCCCACCCCCTCCGCCTTCGCTGGACCTACAGAAGCGTCCCGCGGAAGACGATGCTCGCGATCGAGAAGTAGATCACGAGCCCGGTGACGTCGACGAGCGTCGCCACGAACGGCGCGCACGCGCTCGCGGGATCGAAGCCGAGCCGCCGCAGGACGAAGGGCAGCAGCGAGCCGGCGAGCGTGCCGAACGTCACGACGCCGACGAGGCTCGCCGCGACGGTGGTCGCGACCAGGACGTAGTGCGGTCCGTACGAGCCGAACAGCCCGACCCACGCGAGGATTCGAACGAGGCCGATCGAGCCGAGGATCGAGCCGAGAACCAGACCTGCAGACATCTCGCGCCGGATGACCCTCCACCAGTCGCGCAGCCGGACCTCGCCGAGCGCCATGGCGCGGATGACGAGCGTCGACGCCTGCGATCCGGAGTTGCCGCCGCTGCTGATGATGAGCGGCACGAAGAGGGCGAGAACCACGGCGCGCTCGATCTCCTTCTCGAAGTACCCCATCGCGGTCGCCGTGAGCATCTCGCCGATGAAGAGCGCGGAGAGCCAGCCCGCGCGCTTTCGCACCATGGTCGGGAACGCGACCGCGAGGTACGGCGCGCCGAGCGCCTCCGATCCGCCGATCTTCTGGATCTCCTTCGTCGCCTGCTCGGCGACGACGTGCACGACGTCGTCCGCGGTGATGATGCCGCGCATGCGGCCGTCCCGGTCCACCACCGGTAGCGCGAGGAGCCCGGAGCGCTGGAAGAGCAGGCTCACCTCGAGCTCCGGCATGCTCTCGGTGACCGCGACGAAGCTCGTACGCATGATGTCCCGGACGCGCGTCCCGGGAGCGGCGTCGAAGAGCTCGCGGAACGAGACGACCCCGACGAGCTTCTGGTCGGGCGTGAGCGCGTAGCAGTAGTAGATCGTCTCGGCCTGCTGGCGGCCCTGCTTGCGCAGGTACGCCATCGCCTCGTCGACCGTCATCTCCGGTCGCAGGCGCGCGAAGCGCGTGTTCATGAGGCCGCCCGCCTGGTCCTCCGCGTACGCGAGGAGGCCCTGCACCTCCTGACGCGTCGGCTCGTCCAGGAGAGCGAGCAGCGTCTCGCGCTCGGCCGGCGGAGCGGCCTGCACCATGTCGGCGGCGTCGTCGGGCGGCAGCAGCCGGACCCACGATCGGCGCTCGCCCTCCGGCAGCGCCACCACGAGGCGCGCCTGGTCCGCGGCGGCCAGCTCGAAGAAGAACTCCTCGGCTTCCGGCCGGGGAAGCGTCTGGAAGCCATCGACGCGTTCGCGCGCGGCGAGGAAAGGCCATGCCTCCCGCAAGTCTTCGGCCGAGCAACGATCGTCGGGAGAGCGCATCTGGGCTGGTCGCATCACCGGCTCCTGGTCGGCGGCGTTCCCTTCGCCGGCTCCATCCCGGGCGCTGTCACGCGGGATTCTCCAGGCTCAGCCTCTCGAGCCGCTCGTCGTACGCGAGGATCTCGCCGTAGCGCCCCCACCCGATCAACGCGCGCAGCGTCTGGTCCGCCTGCTCTTTCCGCCATCGTATCCTCCAGCTCGGCCAGGAACCGAACGTACGGCGCGGTGTGCGACTCGCGCTCTTGGAGCACGCGCAGGATGTGAGCCGCCAGAGGAACGTGCGCGACGAGGTGACGTCCGAAGAGGTGCTTCCGGCCGTCGACCGTCTCGACGACGAACTGCCGCCCCGGTTCGGTGAGCCGAATGGCGCCCGATCGAGCTCCGCAAAGCGCAGAAGCTGGAGCGTCTCGGCCACGGGTGGAAGGTCGTCGATCTCCAGAAGGGGGCGTGCCAGCGAGCTTTCGCAGATCGGCGACGCCGTGGTAGGGATCGTCGGCCGCCGCTTCCAGCAAGCCCGTGAGCTCGCCGATCGACACCATCGGCAGCACCATCGCCGTTCCCGTGCCGACGAATCCCTCGCGCGCTTGCGGCGTCGATCCGCCGCCACGTCCGGTCATTCGCGCGTAGATCTCTTCGACATAGCCGTGGAAGCCGGGGGCGGTGCGCTTGCGCGGCGGAAGCAGGTCGATGCGCATCTCTTCCTGGACACGGCCCGGACTGGCGGAGAAGAGCAGGACCCGGTCGCACATCATCGCCGCCTCCTCGATGTTGTGGGTCACGAGGAGCACTCCCTTGATCCCGAGCCGGCCTTCGCACCAGACATCGAGGAGCTCGCTGCGAAGCGACTCCGCCGTGAGGACGTCCAGCGCCGAGAACGGCTCGTCCATGAGCAGGACACTCGGCCGGAGTGGGCAGCATGCCGACCACGATCCACCCGCAACGATGACACGGTGGCGCTACCAGATCGCAGTCTTCGCGATCGTGGCATCCTTGGTGGCCAGCGGCATCTCGCGCGCCGGCGACCGCGCTCTCGAACTACCCGAGCTCCCGATCCCCTATGCAGTGGGTGGGCAGGCGACCGCGATCTGGCAGTACAAGCCGGCGTTCCACAGCCCGTACGAGGGACCGCACAGCCTGCGCGGCGGGACCGAGGACGCGATCTCGCATTCGTACACCCTCTACCTCGGGCTCCGTCCATTCCCGTGGCTCGATCTCTTCTTCGACCCGGAGATGGTTCGCGGCGCCGGCATCAGCGACGCGCTCGGCCTCGCCGGATTCACGAACGGCGAGGTCATCCGCAACCCGGCGATCGGCGAGGACCCGTACATCGCGCGCGCCTTCGCGCGGCTCCGGATTCCCCTCGGGGAGGAGACCGTCGAGCCGAGTGCATCCGCGCTCGAGCTCGGCTTCGCGGCCCCCGCGCGCGCGCTCGAGATCGTCGGCGGCGTTCTCGCGACGAACGACCTCTTCGACACGAATCGCTATGCGAACAGCGCGCGCACGCAGTTCATGAACTGGGCGCTCATCACGAGCCCCGCGTACGACTTCGCCGCGGACACGCGCGGCTACTCACGCGGCGTCGCCGCCGCGTGGCGCCAGCCCGGGCTCGCGGTGCTCGCGGGGGTCTTTCAAATGCCGACCGTCGCCAACGGTCTCGAGCTCGACAGCGACGTCGTGCACGCGAACGGCATGCAGATCGAGCTCGATCGCGAGATCCCGATGCCGACCGACGCGGCGCCGCTGGTCTTTCGCGCGCTCTTCTACCGCAACCTCGCGCGCATGGGCAGCTACTCGAAGTCGCTCCACCTCGCGCGCGAGCAAGGTGGAGCGCCGGTGATCGAGGCGACGCGCAGCCGCGGGCGGCAGAAGTACGGCTTCTGCCTGAACCTCGAAGCGCCGCTCGCCGACGGCGGCGACACCGGCCTCTTCGCTCGCCTCGGCTGGAACGACGGCGCGAACGAGTCGTTCGCGTTCACCGAAGCGGAGCGGAACGCGAGCATCGGAGCGCAGATCGCGGGCGCGTCGTGGAACCGTCCGCAGGATCGGGTCGGGGTCGCCTTCGACGCCGAAGAGCTCGGAAACCTGCACGCCTCCTACCTCGGCGCCGGGGGCCTGGGGTTCATCCTCGGCGACGGCAGGTTGAACCGCCGGCCCGAGATCGTCGTGGAGACGTACTACCTCCTCCAGATCCTCGACTGGTTCGCGATCACCCTCGACTACCAGCTCATCGCGAATCCCGGATACAACCGGGACCGCGGCCCCGTGTCCGTCGTGTCGCTGCGTGGCCACATCGATGGGTTCGCCACCAAGGGCGACCCGGCGTCAAGATACTAAACGCCGGCACACGACGAGATGTTTGCGGCCGCCAAGCCCGTATCCTGCAGCTTCTTGTACCGTTCGATTGCCACGCGGGCGTTGAACAGCATGCGCTCGTCGCCGAGTCTGTCGGCCAGGCCCGAACGCCGCACGACCTCGAGTACGCCGGGGTTCAGCCCCACCAGCCACAAAGTGGCTCCCTGCTCCGTCGCGCGCTTCTCGCCCTCGACGAGCATCTGCAGTGCCGAATATTCGATATCGGGCACCCGGCTCATGTCCAGTGCGACCACTCTCGGCTTGTGCTGCGTGATGAGTGCCCGGATGCGCTCGGCGACACGTTGCGCGTTGGCGAAGAACAGGCGCCCTTCCGGACGCAGGATGAGTAGGCCCTCGAAGGTCTCATCGTCGGGATTTTCGGGCGACAGCGGTCGCAGCACGTCGGCACCGCGCTTGCGGCCAATGACGTACACGGGCGGATCGGCAGTCTGGCTGGCCAGTCCGATCGTCGACGCGACGATCGCCACGACGATGCCCCTGAGCGTGCCGAACAGCAGCACGCCGGCGCAGGCGATCAGTGCCCAGCGGAACTCCATCCTGCGGACGTCGCGGATGGCCCGGAACTCCGCGGGCTGGACCAGCCCGATCGAGTACACGATGACGACCGCCGCGAGCGTGGCGTACGGCAGCAGGCCCAGCAAGGGGGCGAGCACCAGCATCACGGCTGCCGCGGCGCCCGCGGTCATCAGTGAGGTCGTCTGCGATCGCCCGCCCGCGTTGTACACGACCGCGGTCTGCGAGGTCCCACCCCCCGCCGGCATCGCACCGAACAGCGCCCCCCCGAGATTGGCCGCGCCGGTCGCGATCAACTCGCGGTTCGCGTCGATCGCGGGATCGGCCGAGCGGGCGAAGGCCCGCCCCGCTGCAATCGACTCGGTGAAGCTCATGAGCGCAATCCCGAACGCTCCCGGTAGCAGCTCCGCGATCAGCGCCAGGTCCGGCTTCGTGAGCGACGGGAGCCCTGCTGGAATGAGACCGACGGTAGAGACTCCCTGCGCATGCAGACCGACGAACCACGATGCAGCGATGGCGCCCGCGACGGCGACCAGCGGGGCCGGAGAATGCGACCACAGGCGCTCCATGCCGAGCAGCACCGCGAACGTGGCCGCGGCCACCGCCAGCGTGATGAGCGATGTCTCGGGCAGGTGTTGTGCGATGCTGACGACGTCGCGAAAGAAACCTTCCTTCGTGATGTGGGTGCCGAGAAGTTTGGGCACCTGGTCGAGCACGATCACGAGGCCGATGCCCGCCTTGAACCCCGTCAGGACCGGCGCAGAGATGAAGTTGGCGACGAATCCGAGGCGCAGCACCGCCGCCGCGAGCAGGATCGCGCCGACCAGCACGGTCAGTGTCGCAGCCGCGATGGCCAGCTTCGCGGGGTCTCCATCCGGCACCGCGAGGCCGAGTTGCGTGCCGGCCAGAATTGCAAGCGTGCCGGTCGAACTGACGCTCAGCACGCGCGATGAGCCGAGCAGGGCATAGACGACCATCGGGACGAAGGCGGTGTAGAGACCCACGGCGACGGGCAAGCTGGCGACCGTCGCGTAGGCCATGGCCTTCGGAAGAACGACCGCCGCGGCGGTCAGGCCGGCGATCACGTCGAAGCGTAGCACCGCAGCTTCCGCCGGATCCGCGTCCACCGTTGCCGGCCGCCGGTTCATACGTTCGTATCGCTGAGGGTGGAGCGACTGTGCGCCTCCACTCCCCATACGAGGACGCCCCTGATGCCCGCCAGCGTCGGATTCATTTCCATGAACGACGTCGCTAAAGAAGTTCCCCGAGCAGGCGCGTGACCCGCTCCTCCACCGGAATCGCGGTCAGCACGAGCGGGAGCGCGGGTACAACGACCGTCACGGCGAGCGGAACGACGGTCTCTTTGCCGAATGGAACGGGCGCATCGCGCGCGACGGTTCCGGTTCCGAGTCCGTCGCGCTCACCAACCAAGTGTCGGCGTGGAAAGCGACGATCCCGCGTAGGCGCGGACGATCCTCCGGACGGACGATTCCCTTCTCCACGAAGAGTCTCACGGCCCGTCGAGCGCGGACAGGACGAGGAGCGGGAGCCAGGTGAATCTTTCGTCGTCTCTGCCGGACGTGCCGATCTGGTCAGGCCCGCCGCGGTCATTGCCGTGCAACCTTCGCGTCCTTCGCTCGCGTGCACCCTGCCGGGTCGATCGCCGCGATGCGGTTCATCACTCTTCCTCGATCAGCGCCTTGATCCGTCCGGCCTTCACTGCAGCCACCAGTGCCGCGTGGTCCTTCGCATTCTGGTCCGCATAGGCCAGGGCGAACTCGCCGATGGCCTGGTCGAAGGTGTCCGACTTGCCCAGGTAGCCGCTGATCGTCGCCGCATCCCCGGATTTCGCGTGGGCGTGGGCCAGGGTCCGTCCGCAGAGCTCGGCGTACAGCATCAGCTGCTCGGCCGACGCCTGCTCGATGGGAGCGGACATCTTCATGTCCCGCAGCTGGCGCACATAGAGGTGTCGCCCTGCCCGGCCATGCGTCCACCCCAGGAAGATGTCGCTGGCGGACTGCATCAGACGCTGACCCGTGACGACGCGCTCCCCCTGATTCAGGTACCGACTCTTGCCGGCATAGGGCTCGAGCACGGAGGCGCACGCTTCCTTGAATTGCAGCAGCAGGGGGTGATTCTCCGCCGAGAAGAACAGCCCGACGAAGCAGCGCGTGCCGACGCTGCCGATGCCGACCGCCTTGACGGCGATGTCCTCCAGACGGTAGCGATCGAAGAGTATCCGGCGCTCATCGGGCAGGCTCGATCGGTAGGCTGCGAGTCCCTCGCGCATTGCCGCATGGGCGGCCTGTTCAACGCCCTTTTCGGAGATGTGAAACAGCACCGGCGGTTGATCGATCAGCCGGCGGCGCCCGCCGACATCGCCGCTGATCTTCGGGTACAGGTAATCGGCGATGCGCCGATGCGCCTGGGCGATGATCTGCTCCCGGATCTTCCTGATCTTCGCGTTCGGTGCCATCTCGATGATCGTTCGGGCATCGAGGCGCTCGTACCAGACCTCCAGCGGGCTCATCTTGGAGAATTCGCGCAGCCGCACCCGGTACCCACGCACGCACTCGACCGCGATGGCCTGGCCTTGCTTGTCGGTGAGATGATTGTCACGGGCGGCCACCAGGAAGCTGACGGCCAGGCGCTTGACGTCCCATTCCCACGGCGCGGGCAGGGTCTCGTCGAAATCGTTCATGTCGAAGATGAGATTGCGCTCAGGGGTCGCAAACAGGCCGAAGTTGAGCAGATGGCAATCCCCGCACGCCTGCACCTGGATCCCGCTGGTCGGTGTGGTGGCCAGATCGTAGGCCATCAACCCCGCCGACCCGCGTAGGAAGGTGAACGGGCTGGCCAGCATGCGCCCGAAGCGAAGGGGCACCAGCGCGGGCAGCCGACCGCGGTTGGACGCCTTCAAGATGTCGACGGGATCGGGGCGTTTGGCGGGCCGCTTCCAGCCGGCGTGACTCCGACGCGGCACGGCATCGCGCAACGTGTTGCCCTCGGCGAGGCGCTGATCGCGTGAGCGCATGAGGGGCTCGTATCTCCCAGCGTCGATCCTTGTAACGTTGTCTTTGCGCGAGAGTGTCGTGGTGCTCATGGTCTTGGCCTCCTGCATTTGTGGCTGCGCCAGGGTGCCGCGTGCCGTCGCCTTGGCGTAGCCGCTGCCATCATGGCGCTGCCGCGACCGCCGGCCGGACATCGCGCGTGCTTGCCGGCCCGGCACTGCTCTCGCCCGCCGTGCCTGGCGCTGCCTGCGACGCGTCGAACTCGGCGATGTGCTCGATCAGGATCCGCCGCACCTCCTCGATCGTGTGCGGATTGTCCTGGCAGGAGTGCCCCGAGGTGACCACGAGCTCGGACTCGACGCCGTCGATGTGCGCGCTCTTGTATGCGACGACGCCGTCGGTTGCGTCCTCGCGGGGCTCGTCCGGATCCGTGACCGCGATGATGGAGTGCGTCTTGACGTCCGGCAGAGTCGGGATGCTCGCGAGCGTCTCGATGAAGGCGCTCCCGGGCGTCATGCCGCGAATGCTCGTCCCGATTCCCGTGAACTGAGCGCTCAGGCGCGCCGGGTTCTTGGTCACGAGGTCCGTGCTCATCCGGGTCACGGTGGTGGGCAGGCTGATGAGCCTCGCCAGCTGGTGCGCGATCCAGTTCCCGGCGATGTAGCTGCCGTGCTGGGGCGTCGACAGGTAGATCACGCGCTTGACGTTCGGAACGGGCTGCATGAAGACGCTCTTGCGCAGGACCTCGCGGTCCTCGGGGTCGAGCTCGAGCGAGTCGAACGAGTCGTTGCTGATCAAGCGCCAGAAACGGTCGCCGCTGTCGATCGCGGTCATCTTTGCGAGCAGCCCGCCCTGGCTGTGGCCGATCACGACCATGTCGCGCAGCGCGGGATCCTTGCCGTCCGGGTCGAGACGCGCGATCGCCGCCTCCAGGGATTCACGCAGCAGCATCGCGGAGTAGGGGATCGGGTTGCCCGTGTCGTACGTGAACAGCCAGCCCTGCACGCGCGGTCCGATGCGCGGATCGTTGCCGAGATTGTTCATCATCTCCGCCCAGCGTCCGGGGCTCGAGGCCGTGCCGTGGACGAGGACGATCGGGATTCTCCCGAAGCGGTAGGGCTGCAGCGAAGCGAGCTGGGTCCCCGTCTCGATCGCTCCGGCGCGCTGCAGGAAGCCGCCGATCTCACGCTGCCAGACAGGCGAGTCGGCCAGGGTGTAAGCGAGCGCTGCGGTGGGCTCCGTTTCGAGCGGGACCTGCTTCCCGCCGACGTCGACGGTTCTGGAGAGGAAGCCGAACTCGAGCGTCAGAATCCCCGCCACCCGGCCCGTCCGCAGCTGCTCCTGGACGTCGTCGATGCGCAGGAGCGCCGTCACCGGCACCTTGGCCCACGGCTGGACGAAGTCGTCGTAGGTCGTCGCGGGGTCGATCGGCACCGTGCTCGCCGCGAGCGGTGCGCCGATGCCGGGCGATCGATAGCGCGCCGACAGCCCTTCCACCTCGAGTTCCGACACCGGGACGAACGTCGTCAGCCGGCGTTGTCCGCGCTCGAGCTGGCTCGTGTCGAAGTAGACGTCCAGGTCGCCGAAGGGGACTTGGTAGCGCCCCTCGCGCGGCGCGAAGTTTCCCTCGGACCCGGCGGCGAAGCCCCGTGCCAGCCCGCGGTTGTAGAGGTCTGCGGCGACGCGTGTGCGCGAGTCGAACGGCACGACCGGCGCCTCCTGGTCCGTCGCGAAGAGGAAGAACCAGGCGTACACCACTGCAGCGCGATGATAAGCGGGATCGTTGGCTTGCTCGGCGTAGGCGAACGACAGCTCGGCGAGGGCGAAGACGTCATCGCGTCGCGGCTTGCCCTGCGCCACCACGCGCGCATGCAGCGCCGCGATCGCGCCGCGCGGGTCGTCCTGCCAGCGGCCCTGGAGGTCGTTCAGGAAGAGCGCGTTGCGCGTCGGAGCACTCAGCGTGTCCGAGCTGAGGATGCTGCGCGTCAGATCGCGGTGCACGGTAGTCGGGTCCATGCGCTTGACGCCGACCGGCGTTCCGCAGGCGGCGAGAAGGGTCAGGCTGCAGATGGTCGCGAATGCGCCCCACGATTTCCCGTTCACCGCCACGACGTCACGTTTCGAGAGAACGATCCGCCGGGCGTGACCGTCAGACACCGGGCGCGGCAACCGCCACGTAGGCCATCTCGCCCTCCACGTACGCCTTCTGGAACCAGTTCGGTCCGCAGCGGTAGTAATTGACACCGCTCACTGTCTCCGACGTCATGGTGCAGGCGGCGGCTTGACCGGCGGGCGGCGTCGTCATCGCCTGCATCGTGCTCATCGTGACCGCAGTGCCGACGGCAATCGCGGCGGCCCCAGCGGCAGCGCCCGCCGGATAGCGGTAGTAGCCGCCGGACCAATGCGCGTCCTGGTAGGCGTCCTGGCGGTTTGCCTGCATGTTGCTGCGATTCTGCTGACTGTTCTGCTGCAGGTTGGCCTGCTGCTGTTGGCGGTTCTGCTGCAGCTGTTCCTGCTGCTGCTGGCGGCCCTGCGCCTGCGCGCTGCCGTACTGCTGGCGCTGCGCCTGGTTCTGGCTCGCCGCCTCCTGCCGCGAGCCCTGGCTGCCGCTCCGCTGCGACTGTGCGGCTTGAGCGGAGGCGCCGCGGGAGCCCTGGCTCCGACCTTGCGCGGACCCGCCGCCGGCGAAGGAGCCACTGGACGCCGGGCCCGTCCTCGAGACTCCACCGCCACCTCCGCCGCCACGACCACCGCCGCCACCTCCCCCGCCTCCACCGCGTCCCCCGCCTATGGCGCCGGCCGGTCCCGCCGCGACGAAACTCGCGAGCGTCAACGCAGCGACACCCCAAGCGAGGCGCTCTTTCCCGGTCTTCATTTGGCATTCTCCTTCTTGCTCGCGGCTGGACGCGGCGCGAAGGCGACCCTCTCGGCGTCCTTCGGGGCATCGAACGCGAATGTCGCGTCGTTGATTTGCGGCGACAGGTCCCACGCGGTGAGACGCGCCCGGAACTGCGGCCTGCCCGCTTCGTGCTCGTAGGCGATCGAGATCCGGCGCGGCAGCGAATCGTCGCGAGCGACCCACAGCTGCATTCCCCCGACCTCGTTACGCAGCGCCACGTGGTCGCACCGCACGCCGTCGATCGTCGCTTCTCCGACGTAGCTGGCAGACGCGAGGTGCTCACCGAGCAGCTTCGGCAGATCCGGAGAGAGGAACTCCGAGAGCGCCACCGGAATGCCCAGGCGATCCGACACGAACACGGCCATGTCGTCGACCGGCCCGGTCCACGGATCGATCGCATAGACGTTGCTCTCGAGGTTCTGCACGACGATCTGCTTGCCGTCGTAGAGGAGGCGGCGCTTGCCTCCTTCGCGCAGATCGATGTCGACGCGAAGGTGGTCGGGACGCTCCAGCACGACCTCGCGTGTCGCGCCGAATTCGAGCGTCTGCCCGTCGGGCTGTACGACGTCCCAGGCGATCTCGCCGCCGAGGCGGAAGCGGTTGGCCGCGACGATGCGCTCGGCCATCCGCTGCACGATCTCCGCCGCCTGCGCGCTGATCTTCGGCGCCTCTGCGGCACGCGAAGGCTTCTTCGCTGCGGCTTCCGCAGCGCGACCCGTTGCGACCGGGCCCACGACCCCGAGCGCGAGCGCGAGAACCGCCACGGTGGCGAGTCGCGTCCATTTCATCTTCGTGAAGGCCATGCCTCTCCTCCTCGGCTGGCCCGATCGGACCTGCGATCGGGCAGAGGAGCGGTCTCGCGCTCTGTCGTCAGGCCTGCGGGTCGATCCGAATGGGTGAAGTGCTACTGCGAAATCGAATGACAGCACCGACCGTGCCAAGATCTCGGCCCTGGAATATCTGAGCTTGTCATGCATCCGTTCCCACGGACGGGAAGGACTGACGCCACCGCGCCGGGTTTGTCAGCGGTGGACGGTAGGGGCGGCTCAGGCGCCGGGCAGCGGTGCGATGCGCAGCGCATGGACCGGCTGTCCCGAGATCGGTGCAGGCAGCCGAACGACCAGGTCGTCGTCCGCCCGCCGCCACGTCAAGCGTCCCGCGTGACCGAGGAGCTGGACGGTGGTGCCGTCCGCGACGGGCAGGTCGCGCAGGCGCACCTCGTCCCCGTGCGGCGTGTCGAGGAGCAGCGCATACAGCGCGTCGGTGCCGCGCGTGAAGCGCACCGGCACGCCGCACGCCGTCGTCGACTCGGCGCGGCGCCAGGGCCTCGTGCCGCGGATCCCCTCGCCGTTCACGGCGAGCCATGCGCCGAGGCCGAGGAGACAGGCGCGCTGCAGCTCGTGGATGCTTCCGTCGGCGCGCGGGCCGACGTTCAGCAGGAGGTTGCCGTTCTTGCTCACGATGTCGGCGAGCATGCGAATCACGGCGTCCGCCGACAGGTAGCTGTCCGCGTCGTCGAGCCGGTTGAAGCCGAACGAGCTCGAGATGCCGCGGCACGTCTCCCACTTCTCGCGCTCGACGTCGGGGAACGTGGCGTACTCCGGCGTCAGGAAGTCGTAGTGGATCCCGGGCGGCTGCATGCCGGGACGCTTCGGCGGCGCGAATTCGGTCGCGAAGCGGTCGTTGACGACGCCGTCGGGCACGCGGTCGTAGTAGTCCGCGAACAGCGCCGCGACGTCGGCGCCGCGCACGTACATGATGTCGCCCCACAGGACCGACGGGCGATAGCGCTCGATCAGCTCGCGCCAGTGCGCGTCGGCATAGGCGGCGTACTTCGGTCCTTCGAGGATGGTCGAGTAGATCTTTTGCGGCTCGTCGATGCGCTCGGGGTTCAGGAGCCAGTCCATGCCGCCGGTGTAGTAGAGCCCCGCACGCAGGCCGCGCTCGCGCACCGCCGCGACGAGCTCGCCGACGAGGTCGCGCGTCGACTGGTAACCGGGCCGGACGAGGTTGCCGACGCGGCTCGGCCACAGCAGGTAGCCGTCGGTGTGCTTCGCGGTCAGGACGACGTAGCCCGCGCCCGCGTCACGGAAGAGCCGCGCCCAGTCGTCGGCGACCCACTTCGCCGACTCGCGCTCGAAGATCGGCTGGAAGTCCTCGTAGGCGAAGCCGGCCCCGAAGGCGCGGTCGTGGTAGGCGCGCGTCGGACCGTCCGCGAACTTGAGCGTGTTCAGGTACCACTCGGCGTACGGATTCTCGCGGAAGTACTTGTCGAAGCCGCCTTCGGCGATGACCTGGAACGGGTCCTTCCGCGACGCGGCGAACGCAGGCACCGAGTAGAGTCCCCAGTGCACGAAGATCCCGAGCTTCGCGTCCTGGTACCAGTCCGGCAGCGGATGCTGCCGGATCGATTCGAGAGTCGGCTCGTAGCGCTCGGGCGCCTGTGACATGGCGCACGATCGCACCGCGGGTGACGCCGCTTCAAGCCGCGACGGTCACCTCTCCACGGGCACGAGAGCCGGCGCACCCGGCTCCTTGACGAGGAACACGACGAACTTCGCCGGCTTCGTGTCGCTCGCGTTCCGGCCGACGAGATGGACCGAGCTCGGATCCTCGTAGAACGTCTGGCCCGGCTGAAGCGTGACCTTCTTCCCACCCTCGAGCTGCATCTCGACCGTCCCGTCGATCACGTAGACGAACGCGCTCGCGTTGTGGCGATGGATCGGATCCGCGCCGCCCGGCGGATACTCGACCGTGAGCATCATGGCCTCCTTGCCCGGGACGTTCGCCAGCGGTTGCGCCAGCAGCTCGCTGACACGCGGCGGAGGCGGGTCGGCGGCGTGCACTCCGGAGACGAGCGAAAAGGCCAGGAACGACGCCGTCGCTGCCCAGGAGAGGCCGACACGTGCTGCATCGATCAATGGTGCTCTCATGGCATCTCCGATCCGATCAGCGCGTCGTCTGCTTCGTCAGCCAATCCTCCAATCGCGTCGGACCGCGTCGGGCGTCGTCGCGCGCGCACAGCGAGTCGTCGTGGAGGAGCGTCCCGAAGTAGCGGGCCTGCGGATCGGCCACGACCCGACGGTCGTCGCCCCGGGCGCTGAGCACGCGCTCGACGAGATCGTCGAAGCGGCGTCGCTCGGGGCCTCCGACCTCGATCATCCCATCCACCGGCTTCTCGACGACGACGTCCGCGAGCGCCGCGGAAACGTCGCGAGCCGCGATCGGCTGCATCAGCGCCGACGGTACACGAACCGCGGTCCCGTCGAACCCGGCGTCCGCGATCCCCGCGAGGAACTCGAAGAACTGCGTCGCGCGCAGGATCGAGAAAGGCACCCCGCCCTTCTCGATCAGCGCCTCCTGCGCCACCTTGGCGCGGAGGTAGCCGCTGTCGGGCAGCCGGTCCGCGCCGACGACCGAAAGGGCGACGTGATGTCTCACGGATGCGTCGCGCTCCACCTGGAGCAGGTTGCGGGTCGAGGTCTCGAAGAAACGGAGCACGTCGTCATCCGCCCAGGACGGCGCGTTCGTCACGTCGACGACCACGTCGGCGCCGGCCAAGGCCTCGCCCAGCCCTTTCCCCGTCACCGAATCGACCCCCGACTTCGGCGAAGCGGCCAGCGCGGTGTGGCCGCGATCGCGGAGAATCCCGACGAGCCCGCTGCCGATGAGCCCGGTTCCGCCGATGACTACGATCTTCATGCCCGCTCCCTTCGTCGTTTCGCGCGGGAGGCCACCAGCCGGCCCCTCGCGGGTTCCGAACCGCAGGACCGCGGAGCTCGCCGTTTCGTGGCGGGCGATCGAGACAGGATGGCGGCGAGCTTCTCGGGGCTTTCGACCGAGCTGAGCGTACGCAAGGTGCGACGCTATACCAAGGTCACCCGATGTCGGCTTCGGCGGGCAAGTCGCACTTCTTCTCGGCGGAGACCGTCCGGATGATGCGCAGATCGTTGCGCAGATCGGCGAGGTTCTCGTCCGCGCTCTCGTCGTCGTTCCAGGTGAAGAAGCCGACGCCGAGTCCCGCCAAGGTGGCGGCGCCGATCACGTTGGTCGCGATCGTGCCGGCTTTGGAATCCCGCATCGCCGACACGAGCTTGCGCTCGGCGACGACCGTCTCCTCGTAGGCGTCGATCAGCTGCGAGCAACTGGCGGCCCGGGCCTCGTGCCAAACGTCCTCGTCATCCGACGCTGCCGCGCCCGCACTCCCGACGAGGGACGAAGCGGCCATGAATGCTGCAATCACCCGGAGAAAGCGCATCGTCCTCCTATCGGTCCTTTCTGCGTGCAGGATGAGCGGCCATTGCCGGTCTCGACGAGCCGACGCCACGCTCCTCAGATCGACGGGACCGGGCGCCGATCACGCCCCGCCCGCGGCGGGGACGGGCGACGGCGCGGTCCTCAGCTCCGCGCGAGTGCGGATCCGAGGCACGCCGGCCGGTGGCGCCGCCGCCGTGCGGCGGAAGCGCCGGAAGTCGCGGAGGGCACCGACGGCACCCGGCCCGAGCGCGGTCGGCACGTAGTTGAAGCCGCGGCGGATGAAGAACAGCGCGCGGCGCGCCGCGCTTTGCGCGGTCTCTTCGTTGAGCCCGGCGCTCGGCGGCACGACGATCGTCCGGTAGAGCACGCGGACGTCCCGATAGTAGTGACGCGCGAGCGCGTCCTCCGGACCGGCGTGGACCGACCACACCTCCGGCGGCAGCTGGCGCGACCTCGTCGAGTTGACGAAGGTCTCGACCAACGGCGCCTCGGGCGCCGAGGGATCGCAGAGGACGAGCACGTCGGCCACGCGCAGCGCCTCGCGGTCGACCGTGTCGACAGCGACGATCGCGCCGACGCCCTCGCGCTCGATCGCGTCGCGCAGCGCCTGGCCGAACGGCGTACGCGCGCCGTGGAGCGCGAAGCGCCTGCCCCGCAGGTACGTGCCGCCGCCGACGACCCAGTCGACGAGCTTGCCGTAGGCGCTGAAGTATCCGTCCGGGTAGACGTGATGGAGAGCGTGGTACGCGGGGTATGCCAGCCAGGACGGCGGGTACGCGTCGAGCATCTCGATTTCGCGATGGTTGATGTCGAGGCCCTTGTAGGACAGCAGCGCGAGGAAGACGACGGTCTGCAGCGTGAGGCATCCGAGCACGACGGCGCGCGGCAGAACGAACGACGCGAGCCCGGTGAACGCGGCCTGCGTCAAGTATTCCGGCACGAGATGACACCAGACGTTCCTCGTCTGGTTCTCCCAGCGGGTGTGGAGCGACCGATCGAGCCACTCGTGGTGGACTGCATGAGGCCAGGCCAGCGCGCGGATCGCGCGCCAGCGCGATCGCAGCATGCCGTGGAGGACCCAGTGCACGCCGTCGAAGACGACCGTCCCGACGCACCAGAGAGCGATGCTGCCCACGATCAGGAGCGCGATGTCGAGCCAGGCCGACACGGGTCGTAACGGGCAATACCGCCCGGTGCGCGCGTCGGCCAGTCGGGGTTCGCACCTCCGCGGCCGCGGAGCGGAAATCGACGTCGGCTCGACGAGGGAGCCCCGTCCCGGTCACAATCAGCGTGAAAGGAGATCAGGATGCCCCGACTCCGACAGGTCCCGCGCAGCGAAGTCCACGAGCGCGGCAAGCCGATCTACGACATGCTTTTCGGCGAGCGGTGCCCGGTCGCGGAGCCCGGCACCGCGACCGGCACGCCGGGAAACTGGTGGACGGTCTTCGCCGGCGTCCCGGATTGCTTCGACCACGCCGTCCAGGGCTTCGCCTTCTACCGGAGCCCGAACCGGAAGCTCGACCCGAAGCTGCGAGAGCTCGGGCAGATCCGCGCCGGCTGGGCGCGCGGCAGCCGCTTCGTCTTCTCGCAGCACTGCAAGGCGCGCCGCGACGTCGGCCTCACCGAGGAGCAGATCCGGGCGATCCCCTCGTGGTCGGTCGCGACCTGCTTCTCTCCCGGGGAACGCGCGGTCCTCGCCTACACCGACTGCCTCGTGCTCGACGGCGGTCGCGTCCCCGACGCGCTCTTCGCCGAGCTGCGACGTCACCTGGACGACGTCGAGATCCTCGAGCTGACCTACGTGACGTGCATGTACGAGATGCACGCGACGATGTGCCGCGCGCTTCGCCTCGAGTACGACGACGTCGACGAGCGCGTCACCGAGGTGCCCGCGCCCACGGCCGGCGGCGGTGCGGCCGACGTCATGGCGATGGTCGACGCGAGGAAGCGGTGACCCGAGACGATCGGCGGCAGCGGCTCACGCGTGCCGGGCGACGATCTCCGGATCGCACGCCGCTCGCTCCACGGACCGCGGCCCGAGCTTGACGCCGATGAAGCCGCCGATCGTCTCGTCGAACGCGACCCTGAGCCAGGCGGCGATCGCGCCGCCGGCTCCGACGTCGAGCCGCGCGGCGTAGCGCGCGAACCCGCCGATGTCCTTGAACTGATCCATCGCGATCATGAGGTCCGGCTCGTCGACGAGCCCGGCCGGGATCGGACGCGGGGACGCGTGCGGATCGGCCTCGAAGGCCGCGATGTCGCGCAGCAGGCGCGCGTGGCAGCCGCCGTCCTCCATCAGCGAGGTGAGCGCGCGCTGGTGGGGGTGCGTGCCTTCGGCGATCTGCCGCGCTTGCTCGGCCATCGCCGCGACGCCGTCCTCGTGGGCGCGCAGCAGCACGAGATCGTAGAGCGGGTGGCGGTGGAACGTCTGGAGGACGTGGTGCACGATCGCGTCGCGCGGCGCGAAGAGGCCGACGGGATCGAGCACCGTCGCGGGTCCGGAGATGAAGCGGCGCAGGTTGTGGAATCCCCACGGGATCCCCTGGCTCTCGTAGAAGATCCTGGTCTCCTCGACGGCGCTCAGCATCATCTGATCGCGCCCGGCGACGAGGAGCTGAGGGATCGATGGCAGCGCGTCGACGTGGCCGAGCGCGCGCAGTCGCTCGAGGCGCTGCCGCACGAGCCGTGGTCGGACGAAGGCAGACGCGAGCGAGCCCATCTGCTGGAGCTTGTCGAGATTCTGCCGGACGCCACCCACGACGTCCGCGAGCAGGCGCCACCGCGACCGCCCGAGCCACGTGGGCGGAGTGGCTCCCTGCGTCTCGGCCATGGAGCGGCCGTCGGCCATCGCACGCGCCTCTGGCATGCCTACTTCGCTAGTAGCTCATCCGGGGTGACCGCCGCGAGGTTCTTCGCGTTCCTCGCCGCCAGATCGGGGTCGGCCGCGAACAGCGGCCCGAGCTTCTGCATGAGCGCGTTGAGGTTGCCCTGCGTGCGGGTCTGCCCGCCGTCGGCGACGATCGTCTCGCCGTTGATCGAGCTCGACAGGTCGGACGCGAGGAAGAGGCAGACCTTCGCGAGCTCCGCTGACGTCGCGGCCCGGTGCATGGGGTGGTCCGCCAGGATCGGGTCGATGAGCTCGGGGATCGTCTGCAAGAGGCGGGAGGCCGGCGAGTCCTCGATCCAGCCGGAGAGGACGGCATTCGAGCGGATGGTCGGCGCGTACTCCATCGCGCACTGGTAGGCGAGCGCCACCTGGCTCGCCTTCACGATGCCGTACGACTCGCCCCACGCCGGATGGGTCGCGGCCACGCTGCCGAACTGCACGAGGCTGCCCTTCCCGGCCTTCAGCATGTGGGGGATCGCCGCCTGCGTCGCCCAGTAGTAGCCCTTCACGTTCACGGCGAACATCCGATCGAGCTGGGCTTCGGTGGTGTCGACGACGCGGCCGCCCTGCATGACCGACGCCACGTTCACGAGGACGGTCAAGCCGCCGAGCTTCGCCGCGGCGTCGTTCACCGCGGCGACGACCGCCTCGCGATGCGCGATGTCGGCGACGTACCCGAGGGCGCCGGTGGCGCTCATCACGGCCTTCGTCCGGTCCTCTCGGATGTCCAGGAAGGCGACCCTCGCCCCCTCCTTCAGGAACAGCTCGACGCACGCGCGTCCGACGCTGATGCCGCCGCCCGTCACGAAAGCGATGGCGTCGTCGAGCAGTCCCATGGGCTCGCGCTCAGCGCACCGGCCGCACGCGGATCTGCTCGCGCACCGGCTTGTACTCCGGCATCTGGAGGCCGCGGCGGAGCCAGTTCGCGCCGTCGATGACGAACGTGTGCCCGCTCACGTAGGCGGCGTACGGCGAGCACAGGTACGTCGCCGCCCAGCCGAGCTCGTGCAGGCGGCCGACGCGTCCGGCCGGGATCTGCTTGCCCGCCTCGCCGTATCCCTCCGGGCGGTTCGCCCTCATCTGGGGCGCCATGTCCTCGTGCGGGAACATGCCGGGCATGAGCTCGTTCACGCGGATCCCGTGGTGCGCCCACTCGACGGCGAGCGTCATCGTGAGGTTGTGCACGCCGGCCTTCGCGGCCGCCGAGTGCACGGCTCCGGGTCCGCCGGCGAGCGCGTAGGTCGCCCCGATGTTGAGGATGGCCCCCGGCTTGCCGGCCGCGATCCGCCGCGCAGCCAGCTCGTGCGAGCAGAACCACGTGCCGTCGAGCACGATCTGGGTCACGGCGCGCCAGCCGTTCGGGCTGAGATCCTCGGACACGACCGGGAAGTTCCCGGCCGCATTGTTGACCAGCACGTCGACCGGTCCGAGCTCCCGCTCGACCTCGTCGAACGCGCGCGCGATCTGCTCGGGCTGGCGCACGTCGACCTCGGCGCCGCACGCGCGACCGCCGGCGGCCTCGACCGCCCGGATGCCGCGCTGGCGCTGCTCCGCCTTGCGCGAAAGGATCGCGACCGCCGCGCCGAGGCGCGCGAACTCGATCGCCATCGCCTTCCCGAGGCCGGTTCCGCCGCCGGTGATCGCGACGACCGATCCCGCGAACGTTCCCGGCGGCAGCATCGGGCTTCCGGCGGCGGGCGGCTCGGGCAACGGCATCGATCGAGCGTGGCATCGCTCCGCCGCGCGCGTCAAACCGCGGACGCGAGGCGCGTTGACCGGGCGCGGCGCGAGCCCGTAGACGTCGGGCGGAGGTGATGGACATGCCCGAGGAAACGAGCGATGCCGTTCTGCTCGAGATCGACGGTCCGGTTGCGACCGTCTCGCTGAACCGCCCGGACCGGCTGAACGCGTGGAGCTGGGAGATGGGCATGGAGCTCCACCGCCGCATGGAGGAGGTCGCGGCGAATGGCGACGTGCGCGTCGTGATCCTGCGCGGCAACGGGCGCGCGTTCTGCGCCGGCATCGACCTCAAGCCCGACGTCAGCGCGCGCATCGTCGGCCGCTCGCCGGCCGAAAAGGTGCTCAACTACTACCACCGCTACCGCGGCTCCCATCGCCGGACGCGCTTCATCGAGGAGATCCCGCAGCCGATCATCGTCGCGCTGCACGGCTACTGCCTCGGGGCCGGCTTCGAGATCGCGATGCTCGCCGACATCCGGATCGCCGCCGAGGCCACGGTCTTCGGCTGCCCGGAGGCGCGGATCGGGGTCGCGATCGACTGCGGCCTCGACATGCGCCTCGCGGAGGAGGTCGGGCCGGCCTGGGCGAAGTGGATGGCCTTCAGCGGCCGCCGCTTCGACGCTGCGAAGGCGCAGCAGATCGGGCTCCTCCAGGAGGTGCACCCCGCCGACCAGCTCTTCGCCGAGGCGCGGAAGCTCGCCGACGAGATCGCCGCGAACGCGCCGCTCGCGGTTCAGGCGATCAAGCGCACGACCGACATGTGGTCGAAGCGCGGCCTCGACGACGCCCTCCGCTTCGAGGCGATGAACGCCGCCGTCGGCTTCGTGTCGGAAGATCTGCTCGAGGGCTTCGCGTCCGGGCGCGAGAAGCGCCCGCCGCGCTTCGAGGGGAAGTAGCCCGCCGGCACGCCGCGTGCCTCGAAATCGAGCGCCGGCGGCGATTTCGGGCGGCCCCGCCCCGGCTTTCGCCGGAACGGGGAGCCACCCACGTACCCGAGGGCTCGGTTCGGGAACGCCGCGACGCCCGTGAAGGCGTCACGCTGGAAAATCAGCGGCCGCGACGCGGCATGTGGTTGGAGATGGGGGGAAGCTTTCGTCCTGGGCTCGCGGTCCCTCTCAGCGCGGATCGCCGCCGGTGGGCACGACGGGCCCGTCCTGATCTTCGGTCGTCGATCGCTCCTCGAGGTCCTTCAGCACTCCGTCCATGAACTCGACGAGGTCGTCGCGCGATCGGAATCGGGCGCTACGGCCGGATTGCACGTGCTCGACCCGTCCCGTCACCGACGCCTGATCTCCGGCGCCGACCCGCGTGAACTGCACCACGAAGGCGCGGGAAGACGGGTACAGCGGCTGCTCTCGACCGTTGGCGTCTCCTGATCGCGACGACTCGCCGCCCTCGTCCACGGGCGCCTTCTTCACACAGCCGGCCGGCCCGAGTCCCCCGAGACTTTCCCGATTTCGGCAAGATTCTGGACGCGGTCTGCCGGTACCGCGGAGCCGCGGCATGTGGTCGGCCCAGCGCATTCGTCCATACGGTTCCGTAGTTTCCCGCCTTGCATGTTCCCTGGGCACGCGCCTACTCTCCGCCGGCCCGTGGGGTTACGGGCCACCGAACGCGCCGGATGGCAAACTCCGAAACGGCTCGACGACCATCGACGGTCGTTCGCTTCGGCCCGTTCATTCTCGACCGGATGGCGGGAATCCTGCGCACCGGCGCGGGCGAGGTCGTGCTCCGAAGGAAGTGCTGGGAGGTGCTGGTGTGCCTGACCCAGCGCCCCGGCGTCCTCCTTTCCTTCGACGAGCTTCTGGACGCCGTCTGGCCCGGAGTCGCGGTCGCCCCGAAGACGCTGACGAACGTCATCGGCGAGCTCCGGCTCGCGCTCCAGGACGATCCGGCGGAGCCGCGCTACATCGAGACCGTCCATCGGCGCGGCTACCGCTTCATCGCGCCGCTCGAGGAGCCGGAGCCGCTCCCGGCATTGCGTCCGGTCCCGTCGTCCGGGCGCGTCGCGCCGGCGGCGACGGGCGACGCCGAGGAGACGTCGGCGCGCGAGCTCTTCATCGGCCGGTCGGCCGAGCTCGCCAGCCTGCGCGAATGCTTCGAGCGCGCGCTCGCCGGGCATCCCGAGATCGTCCTGGTCGCGGGCGAGCCGGGGATCGGAAAGACGACGCTCGTGAGCGTCTTCCTTGCGGAGGTTCTCGACCGGCAGCCGACCGCCCTCGCCGATCGCGTGCAATGCGTCGAGCACCACGGTGCGCACGAAGCGTACATGCCCTTGCTCGACGCCGTGGGCACGTGGGCCGCTTCGAGGGCCGAGCCGGACCTCACCGAGATCCTCCGGCGGTACGCTCCGGCGTGGCTGGTCCAGGTCCCGTGGCTCGCGAGCGCCGACGAGCGCCGCGACCTGGAGCGATCGCTCGCCGGCAGCGGGCCCGGGAGGATGCTGCGCGAGGGCGTGGCGCTCTTCGGCGCGCTCTCGAAGTTCCGGCCCATCGTGCTCCTCGTCGAGGACCTGCACTGGTCGGATCCGGCGACCCTGGAGTTCCTCGCGGTGCTCGCGAAGCGCGCGACGGGCGCCCGGCTCCTCGTCGTGGGCACGTATCGCCCGGTCGAGGCGCTGCTGCGCGAGGCGGATTCGGCGTCCCTCGCGGCGAAGCTGCGCGGGATCGGAAGCACGTCGATCGCGCTCGAGCCCTTCACGCGCTCCGACGTCCGCACCTACCTGGAGCAGCGCTTCCCGCCGGGCGATGTCGGCGACGCGATCGTCGACCTGGTCGAGGAGCGCTCGGGCGGCAACCCGCTCTTCGTGCGCGCGGTCTGCGACCATCTCGTCGCGAGCGGATTCCTGCGTCGGGGAGCCGACGGCTGGGAGGCGGCCGACGAGCTCGCCGCCGACGACGTCGGCCTGCCCGACAACCTGCGCGACGCGATCGATGCCCAGCTGCAGCTCATCGAAGCGCCGGCGTGCGAGGCGCTCGAGGTGGCCGCGGTCGCGGGCGCCGAATTCGACGTGGACGCGGTCGCGGCCGGTCTCGAGGCGCCGGTCGAGGCCGTCGACGAGCTGCTGCATCGGCTGGCGCGACGCGGACAGATCGTGCGCCAGCGCGGCAGCTCGGCGCGCGCGACGCCGCGGGCGTACTCCTTCGCGCACGCGATCTACCAGCGCGTTCTCTACGAGCGCGTCCCCCTCCGCCGCCGGCAGCGCCTCCACCAGCGCGTCGGCGAAGCGCTGGAGTCGCTGCCGTCCTCGCGCGGGTACACCGCCGCCGAGCTCGCGTCGCACTTCCAGCGAAGCGGCGATCGCGCGCGCGCGGTGCGCCACCTCGAGGCCGCGGCGGACACGGCGGGCCGGCACGCGGCGAGCCGCGAGATGGCGAGCTATCTCGAGCAGGCGCTCGCCGAAACCGAGGGGTTGCCCGCCGGTCCGACGCGCGACGAAACCGAGCTCCGCCTTCTGGTCGCGCTGCAGACCGCTCGCATCCACCTGGGCGAAGCCGATCGAGAGTCGCTGCAGGCGACGCACGAGCGCGTGCAGGAGCTGGCCGCTCGCGTCCAGGACCTCTTCACGCGCTACGTCGCCCTGCGAGCGCTCTGGCTGTACTGGTTCCTCGCGAGCGACTTCGGCGCCATGGACGAGGCGGCGCGGCGCGCGCTCGCGCTCGCGGAGAGCGCCGACGATCCGGCGCTGGCGGCGCAGGCGCACCTCATGCTCGGCGTGTCGGCATGCTTTCGGGGAGAGGCGCCGCGCGCGCGCTTTCACCTCGAGCGCGGTCTCGAGTCGTACGCCGCGACCGCTCAGCGCTCGTACCGCTTCCCCCTCGGATTCGATCTCGGCGTCGAGCTGCGCTGCAATCTCGGCTGGGCGCTGTGGCTGCTCGGCTTTCCCGATCGAGGCCTGCGCTGCGCGCAGGAGGGTCTCGAGCTCGTCCCGACCGACCCGAACAGCCGCGGCCTGGCCTTGACGTACATGATCGGCCAGCACCATCTGCGCGGCGAGTGGTCGATGGCGCATGCGCGCGCGCAGGAGCTCGCCGCGCTGGGCGAGGAGTGCGGCATCGACTTCTGGAAGCGCGCCGGCCTGATGCTCGGCGGGTGGACGCTCGCGGAGCAGGACCGCCTGATCGAAGCCATGCCGTTCCTCGATGCGAGCGGCGTCCTGGTCGGGTCCGTCGGCACCGACATCCCGCGCGCCGCGTTCCTCGGCCGCTTTGCCCTCCTCAGCGCGCGCATGGGCAACCCGACGCAGGCGCTCGTGATCATCGACGACGCGCTCGTCCGCGTCGCGCAGACCGCAGGGCGGGCGAGCGAGCCCGAGCTGTACCGGATCAAGGGCGAGGTGCTCGTGCAGATCGCCGCGGCCGAGGAGACCCCCGGCGCGGGCGCTCGGGACGCGGCCACTGCTTCGCCGCGCTGGGACGAGGCGGAGCGCTGCTTCCAGAAGGCGGTCGCGCTGGCACGAGCGCAGGGGGCGGTGTCGTGGGAGCTGCGGGCGATGACCAGCCGTAGCCGCCTCTGGCAGCGACGCGGGCGCGCCGTCGAGGCGCACAGCGCTCTCGCGACGATCCTGGCGTCCTTCACCGAAGGCTTCGATACCGCCGACCTGAAGGAAGCGCGCGCGCTGCTCGACGAGCTGGCGACCGGCTGATCGCCGGCGATCGCCGATCCTTACCGGAATCCTTACCGACGCGGGGTTCCGTTTAACCGGCCCGAGCCGTACCCACAGCACCCACGCCGACCGGCACGCCCGCGCGGCCCGGTCGAGCTCGACGCGAGGAGGTGCTGCGACCGAAGACGATCGGTGAGGCTTGGATGGCGAGCGAGGGGTGCTTGCTCGCCGGGAACGACAACGACGCGCGGGGGGCGCTCGAGCATCGAAGCACGAAGCAATGGAGAGGTTCATGATCCGAGAGTTTTTCACGTACGTCGGTGCGCTCGCTCTTGCGCTGCTGGCCGCCGCCGCGACCCCGGCACGCGCTGCCGGCCCCACGGTCGTCGTCGACGACGACCTGCAGTGCCCATCGGCGACGTTCTCGCGCCTTCAGGACGCGATCGACTTCATCGGCACCGGGCCCGGAACGATCAACGTGTGCCCCGGCCTCTATCTCGGCGAGCTCCACGTCGTGAACGCGAACGGGCTCAAGATCGTCGGGAAGCCCGGTGCGGTGATCGCGCCGTCGTTCGCGACCTCGCCGCGGTTCACGGGCGTCCTGCTGAAGGTCGAGCGCTCGACGAACGTCACGGTGCAAGGTCTCACGTTCGACGGCGTCGGCGCCCTTCAGACCTTCGGCGATCCCAACGCCATCGAGTACGCCGACTCGACCGGCACGATCCAGAAGAACACCGTGACCAACTGGCATCGGCCGAGCTTCCAGCCCGCCGACGTCGTGAACGGCAATCGCGTCGGCTTGCTGCACGCGATCCACGCGATCCGGTTTCCGACGACCCCGGGCGGCCAGCACCTCCCGGTGACGATCGCGAACAACACGATCACGCAATACCAGGAGCACGCGATCGACGCGGAGGGCGATCTCCAGGTCACGATCAGCGGGAACAAGATCACCGCGGGCCTCCACGTCGACGACCCGAACATCTTCACGCAGGCCATCACGCTGCAGCCGGCCGGCATCACGTCGGCGACGTCGCCGACCGGCACGATCAAGCGCAACGTGATGACCGGCCACGGCGGGAGCGGCGCCAGCAGCGCGATCGATTCGGGCATCCTGATGCGGCAGACCGGCTTCGTGACGGTCGCCGGCAACAAGATCGACCACATCGTGATCGGCGTGAACGTCTTCGCGAACTGCCTCTCGCCGGCGAGCTCGAACAACAACACGATCCGGTCGAACAAGATGACCGAGGTCACGGCCGGGATCGACGTCACGGCGCTCGGCGGGTTCCCGGGAGCGGTCTGCGAGCCGCACGTCGACAACTACCTGATCACCGGCAACAAGATCGTGAACGACCAGACCGATCCGCTGAACTTCGGCTTGACCGGCATCCAGTTCGACATCCGCACCGTCGGCGCAGCGCCCGCGTTCGCCCTGAACGAGATCGTCCGGGGCAACACGGTCATCGACTTCCTGGGCCCGCTCGATGCGCCGCAGCAGACCGGCGGGACCATCACGGGCGTGTTCGCGCCGAACCGGCTGGTTGCCGCGGAGGCGTGATCGATCGACCGCGATCGGCGGGTCGGACCGCCATCTGCCACGTCCGGGCCGCTCTCCGGGGCGGCCCGGGCTCGCGGCGCTGCGAGGAGGATGTGGTGCAGACGAGAGGCGACGACGACATGGCGGCGTGGGACCGCGAGATCGCGGAGCTTCGGGCGAAGGTCGCGGAGCTGTCGGACCAGCTCGCCGGGCGTCGGCGACGGAAGGCGTCGCCGGGCGCCGCGACCGCGGCCCCCGGCGCGCCCGAGCGAAGCTCCCGCCCCAAGGCGAAAGGGGCCGATCGCGGATCGATCCCGTCCATCCGCCGCACGGCGCTCGAGCTTCTCGCGCTGACCCGGAGGCGCGGCGGGCCGCGCGCCGGCCGCTGATGCGAAGCGGATTTGCGCGCGCGCCTCGCCGCGGAAAAGACGCGACCGTCCTGCGCGCCTTCGCGACCGCGTCGCTCGACCTCGGCCTTTGCCGGCGCCCGTACCAGCCGCTAGAAGGCCTTCACCGGACGGGCGCGCAATCGGCACGGCCGGCGGAGACACCTCGCATGGCGACCATCGACGACGAAGACCTCCAGATCGGCGACCTCGTCGTGATCATGGCCGAGCCCGGCCCCTTCACGATCGTGAGCGTGGACGGGAAGTTCGTCGAGATCCAGTCGCCGACCGGAGTGCGCCGGAAGGTGCGCGACGTCGCCGTCCGGAAGGTGATGGCCGAGCCGCCGGTCGCGCGCTGACGATTCGCTCGGCGGCGCCCGGGCGCCGCCTTACTCGAACGGGCCGCCGGTGGCCGTGAAGTGGAACGTGCTCCCGTTCTTCTTGTTGCCGCCGCCGTCGGTATTGTTCGGCGCGATCACGAACTCGGTGCCGCCGTTCGCCTCGGCGGAGTTGCTCTCGAGATCGTTGCCGTCCGACATGATCTCGAAGCCGATGCCGCCGTTCGACTTGGCGCTTCCCGCCTTGAACTGAGCGGTCGGCGTCTCGATCCGGAAGCCCTGTCCGAGGTTCGCCTCGGCGTGGTTCGTGTCGAACACGGTGTTCGTGCCGTCCACGAGGTAGCCGGCGAGGTGGTTGCCGTGGCCCATCGACCCGGCGTCGTTGTTCACGAGCTGGTTCGCATCGCCCGAGACGACGTAGCCGTTCTCGTCGTTGTCCTCGCAGCGGTTCGCCTCGAGCTCGTTCAGGTCGCCGTCGACGACGATGCCGTTGCCGGTGTTGAACTTCACGGAGTTGCTGTTGATCCGGTTCGAAGACCCGACGACCCAGATGCCGTCGCGCGCCGGCTCGGAGGGATCCGGTCGCGGATCCGTCGGCGTCTGGACCTTGTTCTGCTCGACGAGATGGTGGTCGGTCTGCACGACGATGCCGAGCCGGTTTCCGTCGAACTCGGTGCCGACGATGCGGACCGTGACGCCGCTGGCGTTCGCGTCCGTACCGGTCAGGAGCGCTCCCCATCCCGGCGACAGCGGGGTCTGCGCATCCTTGCTCTGCGGCTCGGAGCGACGGACGAAGCCCCGGTTCATGACCGAGTCGTCGCCGCCGAGGTCGGCGCCGATGCCGTTCCGATCGAGGGTGGTATCGACGATGCGCGTGCGGAGGGACCGCGAGTAGACGCCGGCCTCGAGGTTCCGGAAGAGCGTGCTCTTCAGGACCTGCATGCCCTTGTTGTCGGCGGCGTCGGAATCGCGCACGCCGAACGCGAAGTTCTGGATGCGCTTGAACCCGACCACCCGGACGCGCTTCACGCCGGGCGCGAGCAGGATCCCGGCGCCGGTGCGGAGCTTCCGGCTTCCCGGCCCGGAGATCGTCCGCTGGCGGGCGCGCCCGTTGATGACGACGCCGGTCCGCGCGACCACGATGCCGTTGATGGCCGTCTGGCCGGGTGCCGGCGTCGTCACGGACACGCAGTTCAGGTCGGTATCGAAGCTCACCTTGCGGTCGCTGCCGAAGAAGTCGGCGTCGAGCACCTGGCCGCAGTTGACCTGCTTCTTCGTGAGGCTCGGCTCGAGCGTGACCTGGGCCGGGACGATCGGAACCGGATCGTTCGGGAGCGACGTCCGGCAGTCGGAATGGAAGGTCGCGAAGTTGAGGTCCTGCGCGAAGTCCTCGAGCCGCGCTCCGAGCGCTTCGAGGAAGCCGTCGACCGTCTGCTCGCCGAGCGGGCAACCGAGCGCGGCGAGGTCGGCGCTCGTGCAGTCGCTCGCGATCGGTTGCAGGTCCTCGTTCGGCCCGGTCTTCTCGGCGACGCACGCGATCACGTCGTCGTCGATCGGATCACCGGTCGTGTCGTCGACGCACGCGTCGCTGCTCGCGAGGTTGTTCTTCTCGCACGAGAAGAAGCACTGCGCGGCTTCCTTGCCCTTGACGTCCGCCGCCTCGGCGATCGTGTCCGCGCACTGGAGGACGTGCTGGTTCGTGATCCGGCTCGTCGGGCGCGTGCAGCCGGGGAACGGGGTGACCCAGAGGTCGCGGACGAGCTGCGTGAGCTGGAGCCGGACGGAGATCGTCTGATCGGGCTCGTTCGGTGCCGGCGGAGTCGAGTCGGTCGTGTGGTTCAGGAGCACGCTGAGCGAGCGCGACTCGATCGGGCAGAGCGCCCTCCCCGGCTGGTCCGGAACCGCCTTGTCCGGCGGGTAGCAGTCGTCGACCGTCTTCTGGAAGTCGTCGTCGAGGTTCGCGAAGTAGGACGCGACCTCGGAATCCGCCGGGCAATCCGCGATCGACTGGCCTTCCCGCCGGGCCTGCTCGCACCTGTCGAGGCGCGCCGTCCCGTTCTCGACGTAGGCCCGGAGCCCGCGCGTCACGAGGTCTGCGCAGCTCCACAGCGGATGCGTGGCCTGCGCACCGGCCGTCGACGCCCAGAAGAGGCAGGCGAGGCCTGCCCCGATCCAAATCCGCTTGCTCGGAGCCTGGTTCACCGGGGAACGTACCTCAGACGGCCGGCTCGCAGCGACGCAGGCAAGCGGTGGACGAACGGGTGGCGGAGATGCCGCTGCGGCATTGGCATGAAATGCAAAGACGATGCCCCGAGGCCGCTTGAATCGCCAGCGGAATCCGCCGCTTCCGGCTTGCAAATCGGCACGATCGACGCGGCCGCGCCATGGTTTGGGGATTTGGTCAACGTGGGGATCGCTCGGAGCGGGCCGGCCGAGAGGCTCCTAGCGGGGAAAGGCCGCGGCGACGCCTCCGTCGACCGGGAGCGTCGCGCCGGTCGTCGGCGTCTGGTTCGAGGCGAAGAAGACGACCGCCCGTCCGACGTGCGCGCCCGTGATGCGCGCGTGCAGGAGGTTCCGCTCGCGGTAGTGGTCCTCGAGCTTCGTCGGGTCGATGCCCTTCGAGCGGGCACGGTCGGCCCCGATGTCCTTCCAGAGGCCGGACGGCGTGTCGCCCTCGGCGAACACGGCGTCGGCGTTGATCATGTTCACCCGGATGCCGAGCGGCGCGAGCTCGATCGCCGCCACCTTGCCGAGCTGATGGCCGGCCGCCTTGGACGCGCTGTAGGCCCCGAAGTCGGCCCCGGGACCGAACACGTTCTTCGAGGCGTTGATGACGATGTTGCCGCCCGTCCCCTGCGCGCGCAGCACGCGCGCGGCCGCGCGCATCGTGAGGAAGTAGCCGCCCAGGTTCACGTCGATGACGCGCGCGAAGTCGCGCGGCGCCGTGTCCGCCAGCGCGCTCACGTGCGCGATCCCGGCGTTCGGGACCACGACGTCGACCCCGCCGAACGTGCGGCAGGCGTGCTCGAACGCGGCGTCGACCGACGCCTCGTCGGTCGCGTCCATCCGGACCGCGGACACCCCGAGGCCGCCCGCGACCGCCGCGACCTTCGCGCGCGCCGCCTCGAGACCGCGCTCGTCGACGTCCGTCAGCACCACGTGCGCGCCCGCGCGCGCGAGCTCGAGGCAGATCCCGACGCCGATCGCGCCCGCGGCGCCGGTCACGAGCGCGACCTGGCGCGACATCGGCTTCTCCGCCGCCTTCCCGAGCTTCGCCTGCTCGAGGCTCCAGTACTCCATGTCGAAGAGGTCGCCGTCCGAGAGCGGCTCGTAGCGGCCGAGCGCCTGCGCGACGTCCTTCATGCGGAGCGTGTGCTCCGCGATGTCGGCGGCGATCGCCGCGTCCTTCCGGGTCTTGCCGGCGCAGAAGACGCCGGCGCCCGGGATCAGGATCACGCGCGGGTCGGGATCGAGCTTCCTCCGCGACACGCCCTTCGCGGCGACCTGCTCGGCGAAGTAGGCGTCGTAGCGCGCGCGGAACGCGTCGATCGCCTCGCCGAGCTGCGCGCGAAGCGCGGCCGGGTCGTCGAGGCGCGGCTCCGCGACGTGGACGGCCGTCGCCTTGGTGCGGATCACGTGATCCGGCGTCAGCGGCCCGAGCGCGGCGAGCCGCGCGCAGTCGGGTGAGGCGAGCAGGTCGAGCAGCTCGCCGCTCGTCCGGACGTCCAGCACGACGCGGCGGAACGGCTGGTCCTCGTTCGGGGTCGGCGTCGCGAGGAGGCCGCGCAGCACGGGCGCGATCCGCGCCGCCGCCCGCTCCGCGGCAGCGACGCGCCCGCCGTCGTCGCGCGCCCGCGCGCTCGCGCCGTACGCGCCGACCCGCTTCCGCGTGCGCTCCGCGAGGAAGCGCTCGGCCCGGTCGACGAGGTCGATCGTGCGCTCGTAGCTCGTGCGCGCGTCGTCGGCGAAGGTGAAGAGCCCGTGCTTGAGGAGCACCATCGCGCGCGCCCG
Source organism: Binatia bacterium (assembly GCA_035651755.1). GTDB lineage: Bacteria > Desulfobacterota > Binatia > UBA12015 > UBA12015 > DASRFA01. Next base: position 51,877 of record DASRFA010000014.1, read on the forward strand.
CGGCGAGCGCTCGAAGTGCTCGGCGGCGAGCTTCGCGAGCGCGAAGCCGGGCATGACGTACGGGACCACGACGACGTCGTCGCCGAGCGCGGCCCGCACGAGCGCCGCGCCGTCGGCCTGGTTCGTGAGCGCGAGGATCGCGTCGGCGTGCGTGTGGTCGATGAAGCGGTGCGGGAGGAACGCGTGCAGCAGCGTCTCGACCGACGGGTTCGGCGCGGTCGCGTCGAAGAGGTGGATGCGCTGCTGGTTCACCATCTCCTCGTCGCTCAACGCTTCGAGCCGGCGCAGGCGGCGGAGCCCGTCGAGCCGCATCGTGGGGAGGCCCGCCGGCTCGATCGAGTCGAGGTCCCAGCCGCTCCCCTTCACGCAGATCGCCGCGACGCGCTCGCCGAGGACGTCCTCCTTCTCGATCTTGACCGACGTGTTGCCGCCGCCGTGCATGACCAGGTCGGCGTCCTGGCCGATCAGGCGCGACGTGTAGACGCGGAGCGCGAGCTCCTCGCCGTCGGCGCGGTAGCGCTCGCGGAAGGTGCGGGCTTCGTCGTCGGACCAGCGGCTTTGCATCTTCGACTCCGTGGGAAAGGGGCTCGAACGCGCGCTCGGCGAACGCTCGAAACGCTGCAGCGGGGCGGCGGGGCTCAGACCCGCGGCGGCTCGCCGTCGCCGGGGAGTGGATCGCGGATGAGCGCGCGCACGGGCTGGAACTCGGGCGACTCGGCGGTGCGCACCCACTCGAGGAGCGCGGCCTCGACGGTCGTCGCGACCGCGCCCGCGCGCGCGAGGCGCGCGACGCCGATCTCGTAGTCGCGGCGGAAGCGCGACGACACCGCGTCGACCGCCAGGTGCACCCCGTAGCCGGCGGCGAGCAGGTCGTGCACGGTGTGGTTGACGCAGGCGTGGGCCTCGATGCCGGCGACGAGCACCTGACGGCGGCCGCTCGCCTCGAGCCGCTCGGCGAACTGCCGGGCGCCGAGGCACGAGAGCGAGAGCTTCTGGATCGGCTCGTGGCCCGCCGGAAGCGCCGCGCGGAGCGCCGGTGCGGTCGGCCCGATACCGCGCGGGTACTGCTCGGTCGTGGCGATCGGCACGCCGACGATCTTCGCCGCCTCGATCAGGCGGCGCGTCCCCTCGACGACGCGCTCGCCCTCGTAGAGGTGCGGCAGGTAGCGCTCCTGGACGTCGATCACGAGGAGCAGGGTCTGCGCCCGGTCGAGGAGCGGCATGGCCGGCAAATCTACCGCCTCGCGCCGCGCCGGGCCAGGCCCTTCGATCCGCGCGCCTTGGCGGACGCCCGGTCATCACCGGGTTTGCGTGCGCCGCGCGGGCGCGCGGGGCGCGGTCGCGAGGAGCGCGCGCGCTCGCGCAGCGCGAGCTTGAGCGGCACCCCGACGAGGCCGAACTCCTCGCGCAGCCGGTGCGTCAGGTAGCGACGGTACTCGGCGCCGATCCCCTCGGGGTGCCCGGACACGATCGCCACCTCCTGCGGAGCGGACCGCACCTGCGCCGCATAGAGGACGCTCGGCGCGCGCCCGCGCAGGAGCGGCGGCGGGTGCGCCGCGACCGCGGCGCGGACGACCTCGTTCAGGCGCGGCGTCGGAAGGCGCCGCCGATAGGCGGCGACCACCGTGTCGATCGCCGAGAAGAGCGACTTGAGCCCCTGGCCGGTGAGCGCGCTCAGGCGGACGAGCGGCACGGGCGGCCACTGCGGCAGGCGCTTCGCGATCGTGTCGTGGCACTGCTCGGCCGCGAGCTCGGGGGCGAGGTCGACCTTGTTCACCGCGACGACGAAGCCGCGCCCGCGACGCCACGCGAGGTCGGCCAGGCGGAGGTCCTGATCGCTCACGCCGAGCGTCGCGTCCAGGACCAGCACGGCGACGTCGGCGCGCTCGAGCGCGCGCAGCGACGCGCCGGCGGCATAGCCCTCGATCGTCTCGACGATCCGGCTCGGACGCCTGAGCCCTGCCGTGTCGACGACGACGTAGCGCCGCCCGGCCCGCTCGAGCGCGACGTCGATCGCGTCGCGCGTCGTGCCCGGGGTCGCGTCGACGATCGCGCGCTCGAATCCGACGAGGCGATTCAGCAGCGACGATTTGCCGACGTTGGGCCGGCCGATGAGCGCGATGCGCGCGGGGCGTTCGGCCGCCTCCGTCGTCTCCGCCGGAGCTTCGTCCGCCGCAGCCTCCGCCGGCGATGCCTCCGTGAGCCGCCCCGCGCGCGCGAGCTCCTCCTCGACGCGCTCCCAGAGCTCCTCGACGCCGAGCCCGTGCGCCGACGAGACGGCCACGGGCTCGTCCGCGCCGAGCGCGGCGAAGTCCGCGACACGCAGGCGTTGGTCGTCGCGGTCGATCTTGTTCACGGCGAGGATCGTCGGGACGCCGAGCGAGCGGATCCGGCGCGCGACCGCGCGATCCGCCGCCGAAAGACCCGCCTTCCCGTCGACCAGGTGGATCACGACGTCCGCGGCTCGCAACGCGCCCAGACTTCGCGCCTGCACGCGCTCGGCGAGCCCCGGACCCGGCGCGACCTCCTCGATGCCGCCGGTGTCGACGAGATCGAACGGACGGCCGCCGCGAACGAGGCGCGCGCGGTTCTCGTCGCGCGTGACGCCGGGCGTCTGGTCGACGATCGCGTGCCTCCGTCGCAGGAGGCGGTTGAAGAGCGTCGACTTGCCCGCGTTCGGACGGCCCGCGATCGCGACCACGGGAACGGCGTCGCCCGGGCGCGCCTCCGCGCCGCGCGTGCCGCGCCCGGCCGCGGCCGTCGCGCTCACAGCCCGAGCTCGTTCAGCTTCGCGTTGCTCGCGAACCATCGCTCGTCGACCTTCACGTGCAGCTCGAGGTAGACACGGACGCCGAGAAAGCGCTCGAGCTCCGCGCGCGCGCGCTGCCCGATCTCCTTCAGGCGCTTTCCTCTCTCGCCGATCACGATCGCGCGCTGCGACGAGCGCGCGACGACGATCGTCGCCTGGATGAAGACGAGGTCGCGCCCGGGGCGCTCGGCGAACTCGTCGATCCGGACGGCGCTCTGGTACGGCACCTCCTCGTGCGTCGCGAGGAGGATCTGCTCCCGCACGAGCTCCGCCGCGAAGAACTTCTCCGGCAGGTCGGTCTGCGCGTCCGCCGGGTAGAGCGGCGGCGACTCCGGGAGCAGCCGCGCGACCGTCGCGAGCAGCTCGTCCACGTTCTCGCCGGTCCGGGCGCTGATCGGGACGACGTGGCGTCCGGGGAGCAGCTTGTCGATCCGGTCGGCGAGGACGAGGAGATCGTCGCGGCGGACGCGATCGATCTTGTTGAGCGCGACCGCGACCGGCCGCTTCTCGCGCGCGAGCTCGCGCGCCAGGGACTCGTCGTCCTCGCCGAAGCCCTCGGCGGCGTCGACGACCCACACGCCGACGTCGGCGTCGGCGAGGCTCTGGCGCGCCGCCTTGACCATGCGCTCGCCGAGGAGCGTCCGCGGCCGGTGGAGGCCGGGCGTGTCGACGAACACGAACTGGACGTCGGCCCGGGTCTCGATGCCGACGATCCGGTGCCGCGTCGTCTGCGGCTTCGGGGTGACGATCGCGAGCTTGCGACCGAGGACCGCGTTCAGGAGCGTCGACTTCCCCGCGTTCGGGCGGCCGACGAGCGCAACGAAGCCGGCGCGCTGTGGCACGTCGGCACCGGGGCCGACGTCGGCATTCGCGGGCGCCTCGCCGGGAGGCGATCCCGGGCCGGCCGGGCCGGCGTCGCGAGCGCCGCGCGGAGCGGTCACGACGCTTCGCCCTCCCCGCCTGCTTCCCGCGTCGGCGCGCCGCGCGTCGCCGGTTCGGCGATCTGCGCCTCCGCGCCCGCGTCCACCGCGGCCTCGTGGTCGGCCAGCGCCTGCAGCGCCTCGCGCGCCGCCGCCTGCTCCGCGACCTTCTTGCTGTGGCCGGATCCGGTCCCGAGAAGCCGGCCCTGGATGCGCACCTCGCTCAGGAAGTCGCGAGCGTGATCCGGCCCCGAGACGCTCCGGAGCGTGTACTCCGGCGTCTGGCGGAACAGGCGCTGGGTGAGCTCCTGGAGGCGCGTCTTGTACTCGCCCGCCTTTGCGCCGGGCTGCACGGCCACGTCTTCGCGGAAGACGAGCTCGATCGCGCGCCGGGCCGCGTCGAATCCGCCGTCGAGGAAGACCGCGCCGAGGACGGCCTCGAATGCGCCCGCGAGGATCGAGCGCTTCGCGCGGCCGCCCGTCTTCTCCTCGCCGCGGCCGAGCAGGATCACCGGACCGAGCCCGAGCCCCGACGCCTTCGCCGCGAGCGAGTCGGCGTTCACGAGCGCCGCGCGCCGGCGGGAGAGCTGGCCCTCGTTCGCGAGCGGCCACCGGCGGACCAGGAGGTCGCTCACGACCAGCCCGATCACCGCGTCCCCCAGGAACTCGAGCGTCTCGTTCTGCTCGCCGGCGCCGGCGGTGTGGGAGCGGTGCGTGAGCGCGGTCCGGAGGAGCGCGCGATCGCCGAAGCCGTAGCCGAGCCGCTCTTCGAGGGCTTCCGCGACCGCCGCGAGGTCGTCGGGCGCGCCCTCGGCGGACCGCTTCGCCCGCTCCATCGTCACAGCGCGCGCTCGATCCAGCCGCCGCCGAGCACGCGCTCGCCCTCGTACCAGACAGCGGCCTGCCCCGGGCTCACGCCCGGGGTCGGCTCGGGGAACGCGACCGCGACGCGATCGCCGGCGGGCTCCACGACGCACGCGACCGGCGCGTGGCGATGGCGAAGCCGGACGCGCGTGGCGCCGCGGAACGGCGCGCCCGTCCAGCGGACGTCCCGCACGAGGCAGCCGGCATGCGCGAGGCCGCTCCGAGGTCCGACGACGACGTCGCCGGTCGCGGCGTCGATCGACGAGACGTAGCGCGGCTCGCTCGACCCGCCGCCGAGCCCGCGGCGCTGCCCGACCGTGAAGCGGTGGACGCCGTCATGGCGCGCCAGCACGACGCCCGCCGCGTCGACGATTCGTCCGGGCGTGCGGGGCGCGTCGCGGGCGATCTCCTCCACCACCTCGTCGTACCGGCGACCCGCCACGAAGCAGATGTCCTGGCTCTCGGGCTTTCGCGCGACCGGAAGCTCGAGCGCGCCCGCGATCGCGCGCACCGCGCCCTTCGGCAGGTCGCCGACCGGGAAGAGCGTCCGCGCCAGCTCGTCCTGTCCGAGCATGAAGAGGAAGTAGCTCTGGTCCTTCGCGGGGTCCCGCGCGGTCGACAGCCCCAGCCCGCCGTCCGGAGCGCTCGCGATGCGCGCGTAGTGACCGGTCGCGATCGCGCTCGCGCCGAGCGTCGCCGCCATCTCCCAGAGCGCCGAGAACTTGACGTCGCGATTGCAGACCGCGCACGGGTTCGGCGTCCGGCCCGCGAGGTACGACGACGCGAAGTCCGCCATCACCGTGCTCTCGAACGTCTCGCGGAGATCGACGACGTAGTGCGGGATCCCGATCCGCGCGGCGCAGCGCCGGGCGTCGTCGAAGTCGTCGAGCGAGCAGCAGCCGCGGTGCCCCTCGGAGCGCGCGCGCGCCGCGCCGAGGCGCATCGAGACGCCGACGACGTCGTAGCCGGCCGCGACCGCGAGCGCCGCCGCGACCGCGCTGTCCACGCCGCCCGACATCGCCGCGACGACGCGCGCGCCGGGCGCGACGTGCGCCGCCGGCGCCGCCGGGTCGACGGCCGGCGCGACGCCGGCGAGCCTCGTCGCGTCGCGCGCCGCGCGCGCGATGCGCGCGGCGCGGCCGTGCTCCGGGGTCGGGTCGCCCTGCGTGCGCGCGTCAGGCGGCATCGGAGAGCCCGCGCGCGCGTCTCTCGCTGCGCGCCCGCGCCACCGCGGCCGCGACGATCGCGACCGCGCGCTCGACGTCGTCCTCGCCGACGTCGCGGCCGAGCGAAAGGCGGAGCGCTCCTGCCGCCACCTCGGGCGAGCACCCGAGCGCCCGCACGACGTGCGAGGGCTCCGCCGCGCCGGCGGCGCATGCCGCGCCGGTCGAGGCGGCGATACCGGCGAGGTCGAGCGCGAGCACGAGCGCGTCGCCGCGCGCTCCCGGAAACGCGATCGCGAGCGTCGTCGGGAGGCCGTCCTCGCGCCCGAGCCGGACGACCGGCGCCGCGGCCGCCGCGAGGCCGGCCCACAGCCGATCTCGCAGCCGGCGCGCACGCCGCGCGCGCTCCTCGCGCTCGGCGGACGCCAGTCGCGCGGCGACGCCGAAGCTCGCGATGCCGACGACGTTCTCCGTGCCGGCCCGGCGCTCCCGCTCGTGCGGTCCACCGAGCATGATCGGGCGGAGCGCCGTGCCCGAGCGCACCACCAGCGCGCCGACGCCCGTCAGCGCTCCGAGCTTGTGCCCCGAAAGGGTCAGCAGGTCGGCGCCTGACCGCACGAAGTCGACCTCCACGACTCCTGCCGCCTGGACGGCGTCCGAATGCACGAGCGGGCGCGACCCGAGCTCCGCCGCGCGGGCGCGGACGGAGCCGGCGATGTCGGCGATCGGCTGCACGTTTCCGATCTCGCCGTTCGCCCAGCCGACGCTCACCACGCGCGTCGCGCCGTCGAGCGCCGCGGCCACGTCCGCTGCCGCGATGGCGCCGTCGGACGCCGGGCGGACGAGCGTCGAGCGCGCCCCGCACTCGCGGGCGCGCTCGATCGCCTCCAGGACGGAGGCGTGCTCGATCGCCGTCGAGACGACGTGGTCGCCCGCGCCGAGCGATCCCAGCACGGCGAGATTGTTCGCCTCGGTGCCGCCGCTCGTGAAGACCACCTCCGCCGGGCGCGCGTTCACGAGCGCCGCGACCTCGTCGCGCGCCGACTCGATCGCATCGCGCGCGCGCCGGCCCGCCGCGTGTGCGCTCGACGGATTCGCGAGGTCGCGGCCGAGGAGGTCGGCGACCGCCTCCCGAACCTCCGGCCGGACGCGCGCGCCGGAGTTGTGGTCGAGGTTCATCGCCGGCCCGTCACGAGCGCTTGACGGCCGCGAGCGCCGTCGGGTCCTCGCCCGGCGGCGGCTCCGCTTCGCCCTCGGCCGCCTGCCCGTCGCGCAGCTCCGACACCTCGCGCTCGAGGCGCGCGACCTGCTGCGCGAGCCCGTTGATCGTCCGGACGAGCGGGTCTGGAAGCTGACCATGCTCGAGGCTCAGCAGCGGGACGCCTTCCGCCGAGTGCGCCGCCGCTTCGCTCACGATGCGACCGGGCACGCCGACGACGGTCGAGTGCGGCGGCACGGAGGCGACGACGACCGAGCCGGCGCCGACCCGGCTGTGTCGGCCGACCGTGACGGGTCCGAGCACCGTCGAGCCGAGGCCGATCACGACGTAGTCCTCGATGGTCGGGTGGCGCTTCCCCTTGGTGAGGCTCGTGCCGCCGAGGCTCACGCCCTGGTAGATGAGGACGTCGTTTCCGATCTCGGCGGTCTCCCCCACGACGACGCCCATGCCGTGGTCGATGAAGACGCGCCTTCCGATGCGCGCGCCGGGGTGGATCTCGACCCCGGTCAGGAAGCGCGCGAACGCCGACAGGAGGCGCGCCGGCAGCCGCGCCCCGCGCAGCCACAGCGAGTGGGCGACGCGATGCATCAGCAGCGCGTGGATGCCCGGGTAGCAGAGGATGACCTCGAGCGTCGAGCGCGCGGCCGGATCCCGCTCGAAGGCGACGAGGACGTCCTCGCGTATGCGCGACCACATCGACATGGGGAGGCTCGGTCGTCGCGGTCGCTCGGAGGAAGAACCGCCCGCGCCCGCGCGCCGGTCGCGGCTCGCGGACCGGCGTCTGCGCGATCAGGCGGCGCCGCTCGTGGCGGCGGCCGGCGAGCGATGGCCGCGACGGCGCTTTCGATCTTTGTACAGCTTGAAATCGATCGAGTCCACGAGGGCTTGCCAGCTCGCCTCGACGACGTTCTGGGACACGCCCACCGTCGTCCAGTGGTCGGCCGCGTCGGCCGACTCGATCAGCACGCGCACGATCGATTCGGTCCCGACGCCCGCGTCGAGCACCCGGACCTTGTAATCGACGAGGTGGACGTCCTGGATCTCGGGATAGAACTTCGCGAGCGCCTTCCGGAGCGCGAGGTCGAGCGCGTTGACCGGGCCGTTGCCCTGAGCCGCCGTGTGCTCGACCTGCCCGTCCGGGCCGCGCACCATGATCGTCGCCTCGGCGATCGGCACCTCGTTCTCGTGGCGCTTCTCGTCGATCACGCGGAACCCGATCAGCTCGAAGTGGCGCAGCTTCTCGCCGTTGATCGCCTTCTGGAGGAGGAGCTCGAAGGAGGCGTCCGCGCCCTCGAACTGGAAGCCCTGGTGCTCGAGCTGCTTCAGCTCCTGGAGGAGCGTCTTCAGCTTGGGCTCGAGCGCGGCGGGATCGATGCCGAGCTCCTTCGCCTTCGAGAGGAGGTTCGACCGCCCGGCCTGGTCGGACACGAGCACGCGCTGGTGGTTTCCGACGAGCGACGGGTCGATGTGCTCGTAGGTCGCCGCGTGCTTCCGCACCGCCGAGGCGTGCAGACCCGCCTTGTGCGCGAACGCGCTGAGGCCGACGTACGCCTGCTGCTTGTACGGCTCGCGGTTCGCGAGCTCGTCGACGAAGTGCGACAGCTCGGTCAGGCCCTTCAGCTGTGTCTGCTTGACGCAGTGGTAGCCGAGCTTGAGCTGAAGGTTCGCGACGATCGACACCAGGTTCGCGTTGCCGCAGCGCTCGCCGATCCCGTTGATCGTGCCCTGCACCTGCACGCAGCCGGCCTCGATGCCGGCGATCGAGTTCGCGACCGCGAGCTCCGAGTCGTTGTGGCAGTGGATGCCGAGCGGGACGCCGGACGCGGTCTGCGCGGCGCGGACGCCGTCGGCGACCTGCTGCGGCAGGCTGCCGCCGCGCGTGTCGCACAGGCAGACGAGCGTCGCGCCCGCGTCGGCGGCGACGCGGAGGCACTCGAGCGTGAACTCCGGGTTCGCGGCATAGCCGTCGAAGAAGTGCTCGGCGTCGACGATCACCTCGTCCAGGCGCTTCCGGAGGTACGCGACCGAGTCGTGGATGATCTCCAGGTTCGCCTCGCGCGAGATCCGGAGCTCCTCGCGCACGTGGAGCTCCCAGAACTTGGCGACGATGCACGCGACCGGCGTCCCGGCGCGGAGGATCATCGCGAGGTTCGCGTCGTCGGCCGCGGTGACGTTCGCCCGCCGCGTCGACCCGAACGCGACGACCTTGGCGTGCTTCAACCCGAGCTTCATCGCCGGCCCGAAGAACGCCGCATCGCGCGGGTTCGACCCCGGCCACCCGCCCTCGATGTAGTGCACCCCGAAGGCGTCCAGCCGCTCTGCGATCGCGAGCTTCGCGTCGACCGTGAGCGCGACCTCCTCCCCCTGGCAGCCGTCGCGCAGCGTCGTGTCGTAGACCTGGATCCGCCTCATCGTGCCTGTCTCGGCCTCACCGGGCGTTTCTCGCCAGCCGACACGCCGCGTGCAAGCGCTCGGGTCCCGGGCCGATTCGCACGACCGCTGCACACCGCTTCTCATTCGCGCTGTGCGACTCGCGACGGCGGGGTGCTTCTTGGTCGCTTGGTGGCTGGGGCCGCCGCCGGGACGGCGTGAGCGGGCCTTCGCTCCGGGTCTCGCTGCGCGGGAGCCGTGCGCCCCGAATTGTCTCATGAATCAAGGTGGGGGCGATCCATGGTCCGCTCGCTCGACAGTCGCTCCAGGCTCCGCTCACGCCGCCCCGGCGGCTCGCCTTGGCACGGGCGTCGGCGAGGCACCTGCCCACGCGCCTCCACCGGCACGCGCAACCCCACGTGGCAGGACCCCACCATTCCAGCCCAGCCCCCCTTCCCCACACCGGGCGCGCCGGGCGCTCCAGCGCCGCAGGGGAGCGGTGTGCCCTGCACGCTGAGGCGGGGGTGGTGGTGGCTGGGCGGTGCCGTCGTAACCGCGCTGCAGGCCGGGCGTGCGGCGCGGGCGGCAGCGCGGAATGGCGGCGCGGCAGCCGGAGCCGTGTTTGCGGGCAAGCGAGCGACTGTCGAACGAGCGGGACAATCACCCGCCCCCACCTTGATTCATGAGATAATTCGGGGCGCTCTTCCGCCCCGCGAGCGAGGCCCGGAGCGAGCGCCCGCACACACGGCTCCGGCGGCCCACAGGCACTCCGAAAAACGCGGCCGCCGGCGCAACGTAGCGACGTGCGTACCGCTCGCGCACACGCCGCGACCGCCAGTCGACCACGCGTCAAGCAGACCCACCGATCAGCGCGTCGTGCAGCGTTCGGACGGCGAGCTCGGTGTATTTGCCGTCGATGACGACCGACACCTTGATCTCGGACGTCGAGATCATCTGGATGTTGATGCCCTCGCGGCCGAGGACCTCGAAGATCGACGCGGCCACGCCCGCGTGGCTCCGCATGCCGAGTCCGACGACGGAGACCTTCGTGACGCCCGCGTCCGAGCGGACCTCGCCCGCCCCGACCTCCTTCCGGATGTCCTCGACGATGCGGAGCGCGCGCGGGAGCTCGGCCTTCGGCACGGTGAAGGTCATGTCGGTCGAGCCGTCGGCGCCGGTGTTCTGGATGATCATGTCGACGACGATGCCCTCGGCGGCGATCGGCCCGAAGATGCGCGCCGCGAGGCCGGGCCGGTCGGGCACGCGCGTGAGCGTCACCTTCGCCTGGTCGCGGTCGTAGGCGACCCCCGAGACCAGCACGTCCTCCATCGTCGACTCCTCGGGCACGACCCACGTGCCCTCGTTCTCGTTGAAGCTCGACCGCACGTGCACGCGGACGCCGTAGCGCTTCGCGAACTCGACCGAGCGGATCTGGAGCACCTTCGCGCCGAGGCTCGCGAGCTCCAGCATCTCCTCGTACGAGATGCGCTCGAGCTTACGCGCCTGCGGGCAGATGCGGGGATCGGTCGTGTAGACGCCATCGACGTCGGTGAGGATCTCGCAGACGTCGGCGCGCACCGCGGCCGCGACCGCGACCGCGCTCGTGTCGGAGCCGCCCCGCCCGAGCGTCGTGATGTTCCCCTTCTCGTCGACGCCCTGGAAGCCCGCGACCACGACGACCTTCCCCGCGTCGAGCGCCGCCGCGATCCGCTGGCCGTCGATCGACTGGATGCGCGCCTTCCCATGCGCGCTGTCGGTCGTGATCCGGACCTGGTGGCCGAGGAACGACTGCGCCGGAACGCCGCGCGCCGAGAGCGCAATCGAGAGCAGAGCCGCGGTCACCTGCTCCCCGCTCGCGGCGACGACGTCGCACTCGCGCGCGTCCGGCTCGGTGCAGAGCTCGCGCGCGAGCCCGAGCAGGCGATCGGTCTCGCCCGCCATCGCCGACACGACGACGATCATGCGCTCGCCGCCGGCGCGAGCCGCGACCCGGCGCGCCACCTCCTGGATCCGCTCGATCGAGCCGACCGACGTGCCGCCGTACTTCTGGACCGTGAGCTGCCCGCTCATCGCGCGCGCGCCTCGTCGCGGCCGTCCTCGGCCATCGCGCGCTCCTCGAACGCTTCGGAAAGCCGCGCCAGGAGCGCCGCGGAGCGCGGCCCGGTGGCCCGCAGCGCGAGCACCCGGCGCGACTCGTCGCCGCCGTAGGCGAGGTCGATCGCGAGGACGTCCCGCGGAACGTCGTCGCCGAGGCGCTCGAACCACTCGACGGCGGCGATGCCCTCGCCTTCCAGCATCTCGGCGAGCCAGTCGGCGGGCGGGAGCGTCGTCTCGTGGCGGTAGAGGTCGACGTGCGTGAGCGGCAGACGCCCCCGGTAGACCGTCGCCGTGATGAAGGTGGGGCTATGGACGTCGCGCTCGTCGGCACCGACCCCGCGCGCGAGGCCGCGGACGAGCGCCGTCTTGCCGGCGCCGAGGGGCCCGGTGAGCCCGATCACGAGGCCGGGCGACGCGAGGCGCGCGAGGCGCTCGCCGAGCGCTTCGGTTTCCTCGGGGGAACGGGTCTCGATCCTCACGGTCGCGGGACTATAGCAACGGCCCCCACGCGTCGCAGACCAGCGAGGCCGAAGTCGGCTCCGAGAGCGTCGCTCAGCCGGCGTCGCGCGCCGAAGCGAGCGCGCGGCGCGCGGGCGGAATCTCGTCCGCGAGCTCCGAGGCGAGGAGGCCGGCGTCGCCGAGGCGCTCCGCGAGGCGATCGCCGGCGAGGCCGTGCAGGAAGACGCCGAGGCGCGCGGCGTCGTAGGGAGCGAGCCCCTGGCAGAGCAGGCTCCCGACGAGGCCGGACAGCACGTCGCCCGTGCCCCCGGACCCGAGGAGCGGGCCGCCCGTCGTATTGATCGTCGCGCGACCGTCGGGCGCCGCCGTGATCGTCCCGGCGCCCTTCAGGACCACGACCGCTCCGGTGTCGCGCGCGAGGGCGAGCGCGGTTCCCAGCCGATCCCCCTGCAGCTCGGGGACCGGCCGGCCCACGAGGCGCGACATCTCGCCCGGGTGCGGGGTCAGTACGCGCGGCGCCCGGCTCGCACGGAGCGCGCTGCGATCGTCCGCGAGCGCGTTCAGCCCGTCGGCATCGATCACCATCGGCGCGCCGACCTCGCGCACGAGCCAGTGGACGAGCGCGGTCGCGGCGTCGCTCCGCCCGAGCCCTGGGCCGACGACGAGCGCCGATCGTCCGGCGACGCGCTCCCTCCACTCGTCGGCGGCGAAGTCGCCGTACGGCTCGGTCATCGCCTCGGCGAGGCTCGCGGCGACGACGGCCTGGACGTCCGCCGGGCACGCGATCGTCGTGAGGCCGGCGCCGCCGCGGATCGCCGCCCGGCCCGCGAGCGCGGCCGCGCCGCTCTTCCCGATCGAGCCCGCGACGACGAGCACGTGGCCGTGGCTGCCCTTGTGCTCCGACGCGCGCCGCTCGGGAACGAGGCGCGCCATCGCCTCGGCGGTCGCCGCCTCGGGGAGAGGACCGACCGCCGCACGCACCGCCTCCGGGATCCCGATGTCGACGACCGCGATCCGGCCGACCCAGGGGCGTGCGGGAGGCAGAACGAGCCCGACTTTCGGCAGCGCGAACGTGATCGTCGCATCCGCCCGGACGGCCATTCCGAGCGGCTCGCCGGTGTCGCCGTCGAGCCCCGACGGAACGTCGACCGCCACCACGACCGGAGGGCGCGCCCGCGCCGCCGTCGGCGCCGCGGCGCGCGCGATCGCCGCGATCGCGATCGCGGGGAGCCCGCTCACGGGCGCGTTCAGCCCGGTCCCGAAGACGGCGTCGACGACGACGCCGGCGCGCGCCAGCTCGCGCTCGAGCGGAGCGATGTCCTCCTCGCGCGTGATCTCGAGCAGCCGCCCGCGCGCCCGCCGCCAGCGATCGAGGTTCGTGCGCGCGTCGCCCGCGACCCGGTCGGCGCTCGCGAGGAGGACGACGCCGACGCGGATCCCCTTCGCCTTCAGGAGCCGCGCGACGACGAAGCCGTCGCCGCCGTTGTTGCCGCGCCCGGCGATCACGAGGACTCCGCGACGGCAGGCCGCGCGCGCGTGCCGGAGGAGATCCGCGACGACACCGGCGCCGGCGCGCTCCATGAGCGTCAGGCCGGGGGTCCCGAGCTCGATCGTGCGGCGATCGAGCTCGCGCATCTGGGCGGTGGTCGCGACCTCCAACGGGCCGGCTCACCCGGCGCGCGCAGCGCTCGCGCCGATCGCCGCGGCGATCGCCGCCAGCATCTCGCGCACCGCCTCGGCCATCCCGATCAGGACCGCGCGCGCGACGATCGAGTGCCCGATGTTGAGCTCGTGCATCCCCGGCAATCGCGCGATGGGCCCGACGTTCTCGACCGTCAGGCCGTGGCCGGCGTTCACCGTCAAGCCGAGACCCGTCGCCTGCTGGGCGCCGCGCCGAAGCGCCGCCACCTCGCGCTCGACGGCCGCGCCGCTCGCGTCGGCGTAGCGGCCCGTGTGGAGCTCGACGACGGTCGCGCCGACGCGCGCCGACGCGGCGATCTGCTCGGGCTCGGCGTCGATGAAGAGGCTCACCCGGATCCCGGCGTCGCGCAGCCGAGCCACGGCGGGCGCGAGCTGGCGCTCGTGCGCCGCGACCGCGAGCCCGCCTTCCGTCGTCACCTCGGCGCGACGCTCGGGGACGATGCAGACGTCGTCGGGCCGGACGCGACACGCGATCTCGACCATCTCCGCGGTCGCCGCCATCTCGAGGTTCAGCTTCAGGCCGCGCTCGGCGCGCAAGCATTCGACGTCCGCGTCCTGAATGTGGCGGCGGTCCTCCCGCAGGTGCGCCGTGATGCCGTCCGCCCCCGCGGCGAGGGCGATGCGCGCGGCGGCGACCGGGTCGGGGTACGAGACGCCGCGCGCCTGGCGGAGCGTCGCGACGTGGTCCACGTTCACGCCGAGCGCGACACGCCGACTGCCGTGCGCCGCGCCGGAGGTCATGCCGGGTCGGTCTCGCGGATGACCGCGGCGATCGACTCGGCGTCCGCGCGCACGTCGTCCTCGCGCTCGCCCTCGACCATCACGCGGATGAGCGGCTCGGTGCCCGACGCGCGGACGAGGACGCGCCCGCGCTTCCCGAGGCGCTGCTCGACGTCGGCGATCGCGGCGGCGACGCGCTCGTCCGCGGTCGCGTCGCGACGCGTCCGGACGCGGACGTTCACGAGCACCTGTGGGAAGCGCGGCATGACGGCCGCGAGCTCCGACAGCGGGCGTCCCGTGTCGGCCATGATGGCGAGCACGGCGAGCGCGGTGATGAGCCCGTCGCCGGTCGTGTTGTGGTCGAGGAAGAGCACGTGGCCGGACTGCTCGCCGCCCAGGTTGTACTCGCCGCGCAGCATTTCCTCGACGACGTAGCGGTCGCCGACGGGCGTCCGGACGAGCTGGCATTCGAGCTCGCGCAGCGCGACCTCGAGCCCCAGGTTCGACATCACGGTCGCGACGACGGTGCGCTTCGAGAGCGCGCCGGTGCGCAGCAGGTCGCGCGCGGCGATCGCGAGCACCTGGTCGCCGTCGACGAGCGAGCCCTTCTCGTCGACGAGGAGGCACCGGTCGGCGTCGCCGTCGAGCGCGATGCCGACGTGCGCGCCGAGCTCGCGGACGCGCGCCTGCAGGCCCTCTGGGTGGAGCGCGCCGCAGCCGCGGTTGATGTTCTCGCCGTCGGGCTCGCAGGCGAGCGTGTCGACGCGCGCGCCGAGCTCCTCGACGACCTCGGGCGCGACGCGGTAGCCGGCGCCGTTCGCTGCGTCGACCACGACGCGGAAGCCGTCGAGCGTGAGCGCGCGCGGGAAGCAGTTCTTGACGAAGACGTTGTAGCGCCCGAGCGCGTCGTCGATGCGGAAGGCCTTTCCGATCTCCCCCGCCGTCGGCCGGAGGTGGTCGATCGCGTTCGCGAAGACGAGCTCCTCGATCTCGGCCTCGACGGCGTCCGGCAGCTTGAAGCCGTTCGACGCGAAGAACTTGATGCCGTTGTCCTGGAACGGGTTGTGCGACGCGGAGATCACGACGCCCGCGTCGGCGCGCAGGCTGCGCGTCAGGAATGCGATCCCGGGCGTCGGCATCGGGCCGACGAGCAGCACGTCGACGCCCATCGAGCAGATGCCGGACGCCATCGCGGTCTCGAGCATGTAGCCCGACACGCGGGTGTCCTTCCCGATCAGGATCTTGTGCCGGCGCGGGCTCGACCGGAACACGTGCGCGATCGCACGGCCGAGTCGGAGCGCCATCTCCGACGTCATCGGGTCCTCGTTGGCGACGCCGCGGACGCCGTCGGTCCCGAAGAGCCGTCTCTTCTTCGCTTCACCCACTTCTCGACTCCGCCTTCCGAGCCACCCCGCCGCCTCGCCGCTTGCCCCCCGACCACTTGAGGGAGACCTCTTCGGGCACCTGCCGCACGACCTCGACGCCGTCGGGCAGGACCACCGACGGGCGCACGCGATGCGGGCCGGGCGGCGCGAGCTCGCCCGCATCGACGTAGACGGAACCGGCTCCGAGTTCCAGCGAGCTCACCGAGCTCTCCGGCCCGCGCACCGTGAGCGCGACGCGCTGCGGATCGACGGCCCACCCGTCCGGCGCGCCGCGCAGCGCGACCTGGACGCCCTTGAACTCGCGCTCCGCGACGACGGGGGCGACGTCCACCCGCGCGAGCACCTCGCTCGGTGCGACCAGGACGTTCTCCGCGGGGCTCAGCACGCGGAGGTACACCTGGCTTCCGTCCGGCCCGACGTTCGCGAGGTCGAGCGGCTCCGTCGCGAGGGCGCGCAGGCCCTCGAGCTTGGTCGCGGGCCCGCTCACCTCGACCTTGTCGGGCGAGACCTCCATGCCCGCGACCGAGAAGCCGGCCGGCACCTCCCCCCGCCTTTCGAGCCGGACCGGGAGCGTCCGCTTCGCCATGCGGTCGACCTGGAAGCTCACCTGCGCCGGGGTCACGCGCATGACCTCGACCTTCCGCGGGAGCTGGAACGTCTTCGGATTGAGCGAGTAGGTCGCGATCCCCGGCCGGACGCCCGAGAGGTCGAGCGGCGTGCGCATCCGCTTGGGATCGAGGCCCGAGAGGATCACGCCTGGCCCGCTCACCCTCACCTCCGCGAACTCGGCCACCTGGTTCGTGATCATGAGCCCGGCGGGAAGGTTTTCCGGCTCGAGGCGGACGCGGAGCGTCCGCTCGCTCATCCGCTCTCCCGTGTTCACGAAGAGCCAGAGCCCGATGGCGGTCGCGAACGCGACCACCCACGCGCTGAGATCGCCCCACGCGATGCGCGGGAGCGGCCGACCGCGGGCGCGCGCCCGGGCGCGCCGGAGCGGCGTCATGCGCGCGGCCCCCGGGACGCCGCTTCACGCACGACGGCGAGGTCGCCCTTTGCCGGCCGTGCGCGGTCGCGGAGCAGCATCGTGTCATGGACGCCGCGCCGCGCGGCGCATTCGGCCGGCCGGCTCATGGAAGGGAGAGCTGCGCGAGGCTCGTCCGGAGGGTGCCGGCGTCGCAGTCGCGGATGATGCGGCCCTCGCGGACCAGGGAGATCTTGCCCTCCTCCTCCGACACGACGACGACCGCCGCGTCGCTCTCCTCCGTCACGCCGATCGCGGCGCGGTGCCGGCTCCCGAGCGACTTGCTGACCGCCGGGTTGGCGGTGAGCGGCAAGAAGCATCCGGCGGCGGCGAGCCGCCCGTGGCGGATGATGGCGGCGCCGTCGTGGATCGGCGACGAGGGATGGAAGACCGACATCAGGAGCTCGCGGCTCACGCGCGCGTCCAGCATCGTGCCCGCTTCCAGGTACTCGTTCAGCCCGACCTCGCGCTCGAGCACGATGAGAGCGCCGATCCGCTTCGCGGCGAGCGACACCGCGGCGCGCGTCACCTCGTCCACGACCTCCGAGCGCGCGCGCCGGTCGCCGCCGAAGAGCCGCCCGCGCCCGACCTGCGTCAGCACCCGCCGGATGTCGTTCTGAAAGATCACGACCACGACGAGGAAGATCGAGCCCAGGAACTCGCGCAGGATCCAGGACAGGGTGTACAGCTCGAAGTACTGCGACGCGGTGTACATGCCCGCGACGACGACGAGGCCGATCAGCATCTGGACGGCCCGAGTGCCGCGGATCAGGTTGATCATCCAGTACGTCAGCACCGCGATGATCAGGATGTCCGCGTAGTCCGCGAGACGAAGCTGCCTGAGGACCTCCACCGTCGATGTGGTGCAGGATCACGCTTGCGTTCGCAAGCTATCGAACGACGGGATCTCTCCCCTCGCCCCGTCGGGCAAAGCCCGCCAGGGCCCCACTCCCCGGCTCGCTTCCTCGGCCGCGCGCGAGGCGCGCGGTGACACTACACCGCCGCGACGGTGGCGGGCTGGCCGCTCTGGCCGTTACCGGCGGCGATGAGCTCGTCGATCTCGGCGCTGTCGAGGACCTCGCGCTCGAGGAGAGCCTGGGCGATCGCGTGCAGGACGTCGAGGTTGGCGCTCAAGAGCGAGCGGGCGCGGTCGTAGCCGTCGGTCACGAAGCGGCGGACCTCGGCGTCGATCTCCGAAGCGGTGCGCTCGGAGTAGCCCTGGGCCTGGTGGAAGTCGCGGCCGAGGAAGATGTTCTCGTCCTTCGTGCCGAAGGTCATCGGCCCGAGCTTGTCGCTCATGCCCCACTCGCAGACCATCTTGCGGGCGAGCTCGCTCGCGCGCTCGAGGTCGTTGCCGGCGCCGGTCGTCATGTGGCCGAGGACGAGCTCCTCGGCGGCGCGGCCGCCGAAGAAGATCGCGAGGTTGTTCTCGAGCTGCTCGCGGCTGGCGGTGTGGCGGTCGTCGACCGGGACCTGCTGCGTGAGCCCGAGCGCCATGCCGCGCGGGATGATCGTGACCTTGTGGACCGGGTCGGCGCCCGGGATGAGCTTCGCGACCAGCGCGTGACCGGCCTCGTGGTAGGCCGTGTTCCGCTTCTCCTCCTCGCTGATGATCATCGATCGGCGCTCGGAGCCCATCATGACCTTGTCCTTCGCGAGCTCGAGGTCGAGATGGTTCACCTTGTCCTTGTTCGCACGCGCGGCGAGGAGCGCCGCCTCGTTCACGAGGTTCTCGAGGTCGGCGCCGGAGAAGCCGGGCGTGGAGCGGGCGAGGAGCGAGACGTCGACGTCGTCGGCGAGCGGGACGCGACGCGTGTGCACGCGGATGATGCCCTCGCGGCCCTTCACGTCGGGTCGCGGGACGATGACGCGACGGTCGAAGCGGCCGGGGCGGAGGAGCGCGGGGTCGAGCACGTCGGGGCGGTTCGTCGCGGCGATCAGGATGACGCCCTCGTTCGACTCGAAGCCGTCCATCTCGACCAGCAACTGGTTCAGGGTCTGCTCGCGCTCGTCGTGCCCGCCGCCGAGGCCCGCGCCGCGGTGGCGGCCGACGGCGTCGATCTCGTCGATGAAGATGATGCAGGGGGCGTTCTTCTTGCCCTGGACGAAGAGGTCGCGGACGCGCGACGCGCCGACACCGACGAACATCTCGACGAAGTCGGAGCCCGAGATCGAGAAGAACGGCACGCCGGCCTCGCCCGCGATGGCGCGCGCGAGGAGCGTCTTGCCGGTACCCGGCGACCCGACGAGCAGCACACCCTTCGGGATCCGGCCGCCGAGCTTCGTGAACTTCTTCGGGTCCTTGAGGAACGCGATGATCTCCTCGAGCTCCTCCTTCGCCTCCTGGACCCCGGCCACGTCGGCGAACGTGTTCTTCTGCTGCGCCTCGGTCAGGAGCTTGGCGCGGCTCTTCCCGAAGGACATCGCCTTGCCGCCGCCCACCTGCATCTGGCGCATGAAGAAAATCCAGACGCCGATCAGGAGGAGCATCGGCATCCACTGCACGAGCAGGACGACGTACCAGGGGTCGCCCTCTTCGGGCTTGGCCTGGATCTTCACGCCCTTCTCGCGCAGGCGGTGCACGAGCTCGGTGTCGCCGGGGTCGTAGGTCCGGAAGCGCTCGCCGTTCTGGAAGACCCCGTGCAGGGTCTTTCCCTGGATCGTGACCGACGAGATGTCGCCGCGATCCAGCGCCTCGGAGAACTCGCTGTAGTCGCGCTCCGGCTCCCTCGGCTCCTGCTTGTTGAAGATCTGGAAGAGCAGCAGGAACATCAGCCCGAGGACGAGCCAGAGGGCAAGGTTACGCGAGAACTGATTCAATCCCGATCTCTGCAAGCTCCACCTTGAAAATTACGCAATTTTCCTACCACGGCCCTTCGGGACCGGCAATTCCATTTGGTTGCGTCAGCGTTCGCCGAGGCGCGCTCGCTGGCGGCGCGCCTGCCGACCGCCGGCTCGCGCGCGACGTCACGTCGCACCCGCGCCGTCCCGGGTGGCGGAGAGCGCGATGCGCGGCCCGACGCCGTGCTCGACCCAGGCCCGAGAAGCAACTCCAGGGACCCACACCACCATATCGTCCGCCGACGCGACGACCACAAGGCCCGATCGTGTGGCCCGCGGAACGCGGGCATCGATGAAGACGTCGGACAGCTTACGGTGCCCGCGTGCGAGGCGGATGCGGTCGCCGGGTCGCGGCGGCCGCGCCCGGAGCGGGAGCGCCAGCCGCTCCGCGGGAACGCTCACGCCGAGCCCGCCGACCGGCGCCGACGGAACGGCAGCCGCCGCCCGTTCGACCCACTCGCTCCGGATGCGCCATCCGTTCGCGAGCTCCGTGGTTCCGGGGAGCGCGAGATCGATCGGACGCCACGGCGGCGCGACGGTCGCGGCGCGGGCAACGGCGAGCTCCCCGTAGCAGCGGACGACGCGGGCGCCGCGCGCGAGGTCGATCGCACCGCTCGGCCGCGAGGCGCGCGCGAGCCGTACGACCGCCGCGATCTGCCGCGCGCTCGCGCGAAGGCCGGCGCGCGCGAGCCACGCGTGCACGAGGCGCGACGCCCCCGGCCCCACTGCGGCGACGGCGGCGGTCGAGAGGGCGGCGCCGGGCGGGGGAAGGAGCGTCGACACGTAGCGCTCGGCGAGCTCGGACTCGACGCGGAGCTCGCCCGCGAGGCGCGCGAGGCGGGCCGACGCGTCGACCCCGAGCTGCTCCGACAGCGCCGGCAGGACCGCGCGCCGCACGCGGCTCCGCAACCGGCGCGCGTCGTCGTTCGTGGAATCGTGGACCGAGAGGCCGCCGTACGCGGCGAGGTAGGCGCGGCACTCGGCGCGCGAGCGCGCGAGGAGCGGCCGCACGACGCGATCGCCGCGCGCCGGCGCCATCGCGGCGAGCGCGCCCGGCCCGGCCCCGCGCGCGAGGCGAAGGAGGACGGTCTCCGCCTGGTCGTCGCGCGTGTGGGCGACGCAGATCGCGGAGGCGCCGGCCGCGGCCCGCACCTCCTCGAGGAACGCGTAGCGCGCAGCGCGCGCCCAGCCCTCGACGTTCTCGCCGCCGGCCGCCCGCGAGCGCGGCTCGCCGAGCACGCACGGGACGCCGTCCGCGCGCGCCGAGGCCGCCACGAACAGCGCGTCGCGGTCGCTCGCCGCGCCCCGCAGGCGGTGGTTCAGGTGCGCGACGACGAGCGCGAGTCCCTCACCCGGTCCCGAGCCGAGCGACCGCACGACGCGCCAGAGCGCCATCGAGTCGGGGCCGCCGGAGACCGCGAGGACGATCGCGCCTCCGCTCCCGAAGAGGTCGCCCTCGGCCACCGCGTCCCGCACGCGCCGCTGGAACGCGCGGCGCGTGCGCGCGCCCGGATCCCGAGAAGAGGTGGCGGCGGGAAGACTCGAACTTCCGACGCGGGGATTATGAGACCCCTGCTCTACCACCTGAGCTACGCCGCCGGATCCGACCGGCGGGGCTACGTAACAACGACCCTTTGGCTTGTCGACCATCGCCGAGCTGATTCAACCGGGCTCGCTTCGCTCGCAACTGCTAGCCGCCGCCGAGCCGCCCGCGCACGTCGCGCCGGCTCGCCGCGCGCGCGCCGCGCACCACCTGGTGCAGGACGCCGTGCGTCAGGTCGAGGCAGGAGAGACGCCCGCCGTACACGCAGCCGGTGTCGAGGCCGATCTTGCGCGGCACGTCGAAGAGGACGTCGCGGTAGGGCGTGTGGCCGAACACGATCGTCGTCGGCAGCCCGTGATCGCCGCTCAGGAACGTTTCGCGGATCCACAGCAGGTCCTCTCGCCGCTGCTCGTCGAGCGGAGCGCCCGGCCGGACGCCCGCGTGGACGAAGCTGTAGTCGCCGCTCGCGTGGTGGAGCACGGTCGTCTCGGTGAGGAACGCGAGCTGCTCCTCGGGGATGCGATCGAGCACCTCCGCCGACGACGGCGGCCGGCGACCGCGCGCGTCGACGCCGTAGCTCTGCAGGGTCGCGGCGCCGCCGTTCGCGAGGAAGACCTCGCCGTAGTCGCCGTCGAGCCCGAGGAAGGAGAGGAACATGTCCTCGTGGTTCCCGCGCAGGAAGATCGTGTCGCGGAGGCGCCGCCGGAGGTCGAGCAGGAGCTCGATGCACTGGCGCGACGCCGGGCCGCGGTCGACGTAGTCGCCGAGGAAGACGATGCGATCGGCGGGGCCGGCGTCGACCGCCGCGAGCAGCACCTCGAGCTCCGCGGCGCACCCGTGGACGTCGCCGATGCAGAGGACGCGCGCGTCGGCGCCGCCCGAGGTCGGGGTTCCGCTCATCGCTTCGCGCCGCGCGAGCTCATGCCGGCTCGCCGCGCCCTCCCACGACGCGCGCGAGAAGCGGCGGATCGTCGAGCACCTCGAGCGCGGCGCTGTAGGGATCGCTCGCGCCGGTCTCGACGCGTCCGGCGATCGCGGCGAGCGCGTTTCCGGAGAGCGCGCGCTCGACGCGCGCCGCGAGCTCGTCGCGCAGGACGTCGCCCCACTCGCGCTTCCGGTCGCGCGCCGCGGCCTCCGGGCCATGGCCCGCGCGCCGGGCCGCACCGTGCGCCGCGATCTGCGCGAGGAGCTCGGTGACGCCGCGGTCCGCGGTCGCCTCGGTGAGGAGCACCGGCACCGCCCACGACCCGGTCGATCGGAGCTGGAGCATGGTCTCGAGCTCGTTCTTCAAGCGGCGCGCGCCGTCGCGGTCGGCCTTGTTCACGACGAAGACGTCGGCGATCTCGAGCAGCCCCGCCTTCATCACCTGGATCGTGTCGCCGGCCTCGGGGACGAGCACGACGACCGTCGTGTGCGCGACCCGCATGACGTCGAGCTCGGTCTGACCGACGCCAACCGTCTCGACCAGCACGACGTCGTGCCCGAAGGCGTCGAGCAGGTGGACGATCTCGCGCGTCGCGCGCGCGAGCCCGCCGTGGCGCCCGCGCGTCGACAGGCTCCGGATGAAGACGCCTTCGTCGAGGAAGTGCGCCTGCATGCGGACGCGGTCGCCGAGGACCGCCCCGCCCGAGAACGGGCTCGAGGGGTCGACCGCGACGACGCCGACGCGCTTTCCCTCCGCCCGGAGGTGGGCGATGAGACGATCGACGAGCGTCGACTTGCCGGCGCCGGGGGGGCCCGTGATGCCGACGACGTCGGCCTTGCCGGAGCGCGGGTAGACCTCGCTCATGATCGCCGGCACCCCGGCGGCGCGGCCCTCGACGAGCGTGATGAGGCGGGCGAGCGCGCGCCGGTCGCCGGCGCGGAAGCGCTCGAGAAGCGACGTCACCTCCACGCGCGCTCCCCGCGTTCTTCCGCGGCGGCCCCCCCCGAGCGATCCGCGGCGCGCGTCCGCTCGCCCGCGGAGCGGATTGCGGGCAGCGCGATCCCGATCGCATCCGGGGCGACGCGCTCGAGCGCATCGCGGCCGAAGCGCGCCGCGAACGCTTCCGCGTACGCGGTCGCGGCCTCCTCGAGCGCAGGCCCTTCGCCGCCGCGCTCCCCGCCGATGCTGGTTGCGACCACGTCGGCAAGGCCGCACGGCGGGAAGCCGCGGAAGCCGTCCTCCGCACGGCGATCGAGGTTCAGCGCCGCCCCGTGCAGCGTGACCCCACGCGCGACCGCGATCCCGACGGAGCCGATCTTTCTCCAGCTGCCGCCTCCGCTCTCGCAACCCGCGTCGGCCGGCTCGACCCAGGCACCCGGGAAGCCGTCTCGCACGACCGCAGTCACGCCGAAGCGCGCGGCCGTGTCGCAGAGGCCCCGCTCGAGCGCGCACACGAACGATCGGACGCCGCGACCGCCGCCGCCGAGCGCGACGACGGGATAGACGACGAGCTGTCCCGGTCCGTGGTAGGTCGGGCCGCCGCCCCGCTTGACCCTGAGCCACGGTACGGGAGAACCCTTCGCCGGGCCCGCAGTCGCGCCGGCGGATGCGCGGGCGGTCGCCTGGCCACGCCCCACCGTCACGACGGGCGGGTGCTCGAGCGCGAGCAGCAGGTCGGGAGCGGCGCCGGCGCGGCGACGCGCCGCGACCGCCTCCTGGATCTCGCGTGCTTCCGCGTAGCCCAGGTGGCCGAGGAAACACCAGGCCAGGGCGCCCACGGGCGAGCGATAGCGACGCCCGTCCCCAGCCGCAACCAGCCGGCGCTCAAGCGGGCACGCGCGCGTCCGCCGCCCGCTCGGACGCCGCGGCCGTATCCGGCTCCGCACCGACGAGACCGAGCCTCCGCATGCGGCGCCAGAGCGTGACGCGCGAGATCCCGAGCTCGCGCGCCGCCGCCTCGCGCCGCCAGCGATGGCGATCCAGCACCTGGCAGAGCGCGCTGCGGGCGTCACTCGGGTCGCGCGCGCGGACGCCGGTCGCGTCGGCCGGTCCTTCGGGATCGAGCGCGGGTCGGGTCGCCCCCCGCGAGGACGGAGGCCCGTTCGTCGGCGGAGGGCTCGCCGCGCCCGGCGCCGCCGCGACTCCGCCCCGACCGGGCGCGACGAGCTCTTCGATCGCGGCTTGCCATCCCTCCGCGGCAGCGCCGCCGCGAAAGACGAGCGCGCGCTCCACCAGGTTCGCGAGCTCCCGTACGTTCCCCGGCCAGGCGTAGCTCTGCAGCCACGCGATCTGGGAGGGGCTCGGGAGAAGGAGCGCGATCGCGTCGCGGCCGGGCTCGCGTGGTGCGCGCGCACCCGCGACGCCGGTCCCTCTCGCGGCGACGCGCGCGACGAAGTGCGCGACCAGAACCGGAACGTCCTCGGGGCGGCGCCGAAGCGGCGGCACCGCGATTCGCAGCACGTTCAGGCGATAGAACAGGTCGGGACGGAAGCGGCGCGCGGCGACGAGGTCGGCGAGGTCCGCGTTCGAGGCGGCGACCACCCGGACGTCGGCGGTGCGCGGTCGAACGGCCCCGAGCGGTCGGCACTCCGCTTCCTGGAGGAGCCGCAGCAGCTTGCCCTGGAGCGGCGCGGTGAGGTCCTCGACCTCGTCCAGGAACAAGGTACCGCGCCGCGCCGCCTCGACGAGGCCGGGATGGTCGCGGTGCGCGCCGGTGAACGCGCCGCGCACGTGGCCGAAGAGCTCGCTCTCGACGAGCTGCTCGGGAAGCGCGCCGCAGTTGACGGGCACGAACGGACCCACGGCGCGCGGGCTCTCCTCGTGGAGAGCGCGCGCGACCAGCTCCTTCCCCGCTCCGGTCTCGCCCTCGACGAGGACGCAGGCCGGGCTCCCCGCGCAGCGCCGGATCGCGGAGCGTAGTCGGGCCATCGCCTCGCTCGCGCCGACGAGCGCCGACGCTCCCCGGGCCGCTGCGCGCTCGTCCGCGCGGGACGGCTGCGCGACCGCGGGGAAGATCGCGCTCGTCGCGTCCGTGGGTTGCCGTTCGGCGTCGGCTCGCTGCATCGCCATCTCCCGCGGCCAGCGTTCTCGCGTCGCCGGTAGCACGGGGCGCGATGCGCGCCGATGGTGGCGGAGACAATCGCAGCGGATCCGGGGCGCGCGCCTCGACCTCATGTGCGCGCCGCATGTCGCGGCGGCGCCGGCAGGCGCGCGCGCGCGTGCCGAACGAGCGGGCCGGCCGCGCGCGCGACCGGCCCACCTCGTCCCCCGAGCCGCGAGCGCGCACCGCGCGACGCCCGCGACCCGCCTCGCGCCCGGCGCGGTTGCAAGCGCGGGACCAGCGCCGACCCGTGCGTCGGTCGCTCGGAATCGAGCGACGTCGCGAGAGCTGCTCGGGCATCCCGACGCGCGCGTGTTTCACGTGCGTCGGCGATCGCGTTGCGCGGTTATCAATCGGTTGCGCGCCGGCCCCGGGAGTGCACATTGGCGCGTTAGATGTCGGCTTCGGTCACCCTCGATCGACGTTGGTATCGCAACCTCGTCCTGGTGACGGGCTTCGTGTTGATCGCCCTCGGCCTCGGGAACTGGGTGACGGGAACGGTTCGGCTGCGCGAGCACGCCGACGAGATCGCGGCCCTCGAGGCGTCCGATGCGGGCTCGCGCGACGGGCGGGCTCGGGTGGATGCGGGATCGCGCGACGGGAGAGCTGCGGTGAACGCCGAGCTCGAGGTCGCGCGCAACCGCATGGACTTTTATCACGTGGTCGCGAGCGGCGGACGTCTCATGACCGCGGCCGGCATCGTGCTCGCCGCCTTTGGGGTTGCGCGCCGCCTTCGCGGCGAGGCAAGACGGGTGTCCAAACGCTCAGCGACCACAGGCCACACCCCATGATCGAGTCCACCGAATCCCTCCTTTCGGGCTCGTCCTCCGCCGGCCGGCTGCTCGATTGGTCGTTACCGCCGACGGCGGCTGCGACCCTCGCCCGCGTCGCGCGGACGCGCGCTCCGATCCTCTGCCTCGCGTGCTACGGCCCCGCGTTCGCGCGCGTCGCCGCCGCGATCCATGGCGAGAGCCAGCGCGATCGCCTGATCCTCGTCGACCTCCGGAGCGCCCGCGACGCGATCTTGACGGGCCTCATCCGCGCGACGACGTCGCCGCGCGCGACGATCGCGATCGACGGCGTCGAGCTGCTCGATCGCGACACGCAGGCGGCCCTCGTGCGCACGATGGAGCGCGACTCGCCCAGGCTCGTCAGCGCGACCGCGCTCGCGCTCGACGACCTGCGCGACGCCTGTCGGCCGGAATTCTTTGCGCT
Source organism: Binatia bacterium (assembly GCA_035651755.1). GTDB lineage: Bacteria > Desulfobacterota > Binatia > UBA12015 > UBA12015 > DASRFA01. The sequence continues at coordinate 78,229 of DASRFA010000014.1, forward strand.
CGTCTCGACGGTGACGGTTCGCACGCCCGCGATCGCCGAGCGCGCTTCCGAGATCGGCGAGCTCGCCGAGCGCCGGCTCGAGGAGCTCGCGCTCGACGTCGGGCGCGCGGTGCCCGCGCTCGCGCCGAGCGCGATCGCGGCGCTCGCCGCGCACTCGTGGCCGGGCGACGCGCTCGAGCTCGACGCACTCCTCCTGCGGACGCTCCTCGTCGTCGACGCCGACCGGATCGAGGCGCGCCACCTGCGCTGGCATCCGGACGTCACGGTGCCGTTCGAGGACGAGCCGCCGAACGGCCGTGCCGCGGTGGCCGCCGGCTCGGCCTGCGCCGGAGACGAGACGGCGCGCCGCGCGGCCTACGGCGCCGAGCCCGCCCCGCACGCGAACGGGTCGCAGCAGCTCGCAAACGAGGCGTCCGTCGAGGCGAGCGAGGCGATCGCGGTCGAGCTCGCCCACCAGCTGAAGAACCCGCTCGTCACGGTGAAGACTTTCGTGCAGAACGTCGCACAGCTCTCGAACGACCCCGCGGACCTCGCGCGCTTCCGCGACCTCACCGACGAGGCCATCACCCGCATGGACGAGGCGCTCGAGGGGCTCCTCGCCTTCGCTCGGCTCGGGCCGCCGCGCAGCGCGACGGTCGAGGTCGTCGAGCTCCTGCGCGAGGCGCTCCGGGAGGCGTGGGCCTCCTTCGCCGCGAAGGACATCACGGTCACCGGGCCGAACGGGGCCGCGCTCGAGGTCGTCGGCGATCCCGACCACCTGCGGATCGCGCTCGCGACGCTCGCCCGCTACCTGCTCGAGGCGATCGAGCCGCGCACCGCGCTCGCGGTCACCATCGATCCCGACGGCGAGGTGCGCCTCTCGTACCGCGAGTCGGGCGCCGCGACCCATCTCCGCGGCATCACGGGGCTCACGGGCGGCAGCTTCCCGCTCGCGCTCCTCCTCGTGCGCGGGGCTCTCGCGCGCCTCGGGAGCGGTCTCGAAGTCTCGCATCACGAGGGGGTCGTCGAGGTGGCGCTGCGGTTCGCGACCGGATAGGAGACCTGCGCACGTCGCCGTCCGGGGCGGTCGCGAGACCGGCTTCGGAGCGGGGGGCTCGGCGCGCCGTCCGCGTCGTCGGGTAGCCGGAAGGCCGGCTCACCGCGAGCGATGGAAGCGGCGCAGGACGCGACGACGCCGCGCGTGCAGGAAGCAGCGCATGGCCGCAAGCGAAGAGGCCCGAATCGAGACCGACGAACCGCCCGCCGTCGCCACGCGCCCGCGCGTCCTCGTGGTGGACGACGAGATCGGCGTGCGCGAGTCGATCCGTCTCGTCCTGCGCGACGCCTACGAGGTCGAGCTCGCGGAGAGCGGCGACGAGGCGCTCCGGCGCGTCGCGGTCCAGCGCCCGGACGTCGTGCTGCTCGACATCCTCATGCCCGGGCTCGACGGGATCGCGACCCTGGAGCGCGTGAAGGGGCTCGTGCCCGAGCTGCCCGTCATCATGCTCACGGCGACCCGGACGCTCAAGACCGCGGTCACCGCGATGAAGCTCGGGGCGTTCGACTACGTGCAGAAGCCGTTCGACGTCGACGAGCTGCGCGCAATCCTCGCGAACGCGAGCCGCACCGCCGCGCTGCAGCACGAGGTCCGGGAGCTCCGTGCCGAGCTCGGGCGGCGCTACCAGATCGGCAACATCATCGGCCGCAGCCCGGCGATGCAGGACGTCTTCCGCACGGTCGCGATGGTCGCGCCGCTCCGGACGACGGTCCTCATCACCGGCGAGAGCGGGACGGGAAAGGAGCTCATCGCGAAGGCGCTCCACCACCAGAGCCCGCGCTCGAGCCGCCCGATGACCGCGCTCAACTGCGCGGCGATCCCCGAGACTCTCCTCGAAAGCGAGCTGTTCGGCCACGAGAAGGGCTCGTTCACGGGCGCCGACGCCAAGAAGATCGGCCAGTTCGAGCTGGCGCACCAGAGCACGATCTTCCTCGACGAGATCGGCGAGCTGCACCCGTCGCTGCAGGCGAAGCTCCTGCGGGTCATCGAGACCGGCGAGCTCATGCGCGTCGGCGGCACGAAGCCGATCGCAATCGACGTCCGCATCGTCGCCGCGACCAACCGGAAGCTCGAGGAAGCGATGCGCGACGGCGCCTTCCGGAGCGACCTCTTCTATCGTCTGAACGTCGTCTCGCTGAACCTGCCGCCGCTCCGCGAGCGGCGCGAGGACCTCCCCCTTCTCATCAAGCACTTCTGCCAGGTGAAGAGCGACGACCTCGGCGTGCCGGAGCGGAGCTTCACGCCCGAGGCGATCGAGCTCCTCATGCGCTACCGCTGGCCCGGCAACGTGCGCGAGCTCGAGAACCTGATCGAGCGCCTCCTCATCCTGAGCGACGCGGGTCCGGTGCGGACGGAAGAGCTTCCCGAGGTCATGCGCCGGCCGGTCGCGACCCCGGGCGCGGATCGGCGCGACGAGGTCCTGCTCGGGATCCGGAGCCTCCCGGACGCGGTGGACGAGTTCGAGCGCGACATCATCCAGGAGGCGCTCGAGCGCTCGGATTACAACCAGACGCGAACGGCAGAGCGCCTCGGGACGACGCGTCGCATCCTCAAGTACCGGATGGACAAGCTCGGGATCCCCGACCGGCCGGTGTAGTCACGAGGGCTCGCGCCCCTCGCACGAGACGGACGGCGCCCTCCGGGCGTTCATCTCGGATCACGCTCGTTCGAGCGCGCTCCGCGCAGCCGAGCGCAGCGCGGATGCGATCCGCACAAATCTGAACGCGCAATCTTGAACAGCGTGTCGGGTGCGGCACGTGCGGGCGCTCTCGTCCAAGGGCGAAAAGCGTGGAAACGCCGGCGCGATTCCCGAACGCACGCCCGGCGCGGGACTGGCACAGGCACTGCAGCAGCCGGCCCACGCCATGGATCCGAAATCCAACGTCTTGGTCGTCGACGACGAGTCCGGACCCCGCGAATCGCTCAAGATGCTCCTGAAGCCCGAGTTCGAGGTGGCATCGACGCCTCGCGGCTCGGAAGCTCTGCGGCTCCTGCAGGAGAACGATTACGAGGTCGTGCTGCTGGACCTCACCATGCCCGAGGACCTCTCGGGGACCGAGACGCTGCGCGCCATCCGCGCCGCGAACATCGACGTGGAGGCGATCGTCATCACCGGCCAGGGGACGCTCGACACGGCGGTCGAATGCCTTCGCCTCGGGGCGCGCGACTACATCGCAAAGCCGTTTCGCGGAAATGCCGTCATCTCCTCCGTGCGGAACGCGATCGCGAGCCGGGCGGCGCGCAAGCGGGCCGTGCAGATCCGCGAGCAGTTTCTCGGCAACCTGTCGCACGAGTTCCGGACGCCGCTGAACGCGATCGTCGGCTACAGCGAGATCCTGCACGACGAGGCCGGCGATCGGCTGACGAACGAGCACCGCCGGGCGCTGAGCCGCATCCAGCGCAACTCCGAGCGCCTGCTGTCGTACCTCGAAGGTCTGTTCTTCCTCGCCGAGCTCGACTCCGGCGACCTTCCGCTCCGGCCGCGCCAGTTCGAGGTGCGGCCGTGGCTCGAGAAGCTGCTCGAGCCGATCCGCCGCGACGCCGCCGACGGCGGGATCGCGATCGAGCTCGCGTGCGCCGAGGAGCTCTACGGCTACTCCGACCCCGAGACGCTCGCGCGTCTCATGAGCGTGCTCGTCTACGAGGCGACCGCGGCGACGGCCGACTCGCTCGTCAGCGTCTCGGCCGTGCTGACGATCCGCGGCGACATCGAGCTCGCGGTCGAGCACGATCCGCGCTCCGCCGCCGGCGAGCCGAACGCGCAGGCGGAGCCGGCGGTCGAGGACGCCGAGCAGCCGACCGCCGTCTCGGGCGAGAAGATCGCGGGCGACGTCATCTCGCGCGCCGCGCGAACGCTCGAAGCCCACATCGAATCGACCGTGCTCGAGAGCGGCCGCCACCGCGTTCGCGTCCGGATCGCCGCCGTGGCGGGTGCAGCTCTCCTCGGACACACCAACGGGCGGCACGCCGCCGAGATGCCGCGATAGGGAGCACCGTGTTCTTCCTGCACTGCCGGGACTGCGAGACGACCGTGCGCTCGATCGCGAACGCGACCTCGAGCGCGAGCGAGCTCGCCGCCGACCCGATGATCCGCGAGTTCCACGAGTCGCACGCCGGCTGCCGCACGACCTGCTACTTTCCGACCGGTCGCGCCGAGTCGTCGCTCGCGTGGCACGAGCCGCTCGCCGAGCGGCGGATCGAGGTCCGCGGGAGCGACGGCCATGCGGTCGCGATCGGCTCGCGGGCGACCCTCGACGAGCCCATCCTCTGGCGCCTCGAGCGCGCCGACGTCGACGAGGAGATCTCGGTCGAGCTCGATCGCGACGCGTTCTTCCGGGTGCTCGACCGCGCTTTGCACCCGCACCACGTTCCGGTCCGCACGATCAGCGCGTGGGCGACGCAGATCGAGGACTACGTGCAGCGGATCCCGCGCGAGGAGCTGGTGCTCCTGCAGGACGATCCGGCTCGGCCGAACGTCAGCCATGCGTGCCTGACGCTGACGTCGCGCACCGCGCTCGAGCGCCTCCTCGCGCGCCAGGGGCTCGACGACGAGTCCGCTCGTCGCCTCTTCTCGACGTTCGAGGATCCCGAGTTTCCGCCGCTCGCCGTGACGCGACGCCTCGTCGCGATGCCAGCCCTCGCCAGCGCGCGCTGACGCGGCTCATTCGGCGGTCCGAAGCCGCGACCGCCTTCTCGGAGGCGTCCCGCCTCACCTTGACTCGCCAAGGGGCGTCATTTAAGCGCGAGCCAGCGAGGCACGGCGAACGGCGCCGCGATCGCGACGAGATCCGCATGCAGAGCGCCGCCCTCTCCGCACGCGTCGCCTCTCCCGCCGCAAGCGACGGCTGGCGGCCGCTCGGGCGCGTCGAAGCGGTGCGCGCGCTGCGGGCCCACGGCGACGAGCTCGCCGATCTGCTGCGGCGCGCGCGCGACCTGCGCGACGCCGGCCACGGTCGGACGATCACGTACTCGCGGAAGGCCTTCTTCCCGATCACCAACCTCTGCCGCGACCGCTGCGCCTACTGCACGTTCCGGCGCGACGAGGGGGAAGCCGGCGCGTGGACCATGACGCCCGACGAGGTGTCGGCGTGGGCCGCGCGCGCGCACGGGCTCGGCTGCTGCGAGGCGCTCATGTGCCTCGGCGACAAGCCCGAGGCGGCGTTCGACGGATACCGGCGGTGGCTCGCCGAGCGCGGCCACCCGTCCACGATCGCGTACGTCGCCGCGAGCTGCGAGCTCGCGCTCGCGGCCGGTCTCCTGCCGCACTCGAATCCCGGCTTGATGAGCGCGGACGACCTGGCGCTCCTTCGGCCCGTGAACGCGAGCCTCGGCCTCATGCTCGAGACGACGAGCACGCGCCTCCGCGCCAAGGGGCAGGTCCACTACTACGCGCCCGACAAGGAGCCGGCGCTTCGCCTCCAGGTCTTGCGCGACGCGGGCGAGCAGCGGATCCCGTTCACGACCGGGATCCTGATCGGCATCGGCGAGACCGCCGAGGAGCGGGTCGACAGCTTGCTCGCGATCGGCGACTTGCACCAGCGCTTCGGCCATGTGCAGGAAGTGATCGTGCAGAACTTCCGCACGAAGCCGGAGATTCCGATGGCCGCGGCGGAGGAGCCGGACGAGGCCGACCTCGCGCGCACGGTCGCGGTCGCGCGGCTCGTCCTCGGACCCGGGATGAACGTCCAGGCCCCGCCCAATCTTTCGCCTGACGGGCTCGCGCTCCTCCTCGAGAGCGGCATCAACGACCTCGGCGGCATCTCGCCGCTCACGCCGGACTACGTGAACCCGGAGGCGCCCTGGCCCCACCTCGGTGCGCTCGCGCGCGACTGCGCGCGGCTCGGCTACCGGCTCGCGGAGCGCCCGCCGATCTACCCGGAGTTCGCCGATCGGCCCGAGTTCGTCGATCCGGCGATGCGCGCGCCCGTTGCGGCCTGGCGCGCACGGCTCGCCGGCCGGAACGCGGCCGCCGAGGCGACCGCATGAAGCCGATCGGCGACGACGTCCGCGCGCTCCTGCCCGACGGCGCGCCGCTCGAGCGCCTCGTCGCCGACGCCGCGCGCCCGATCGCCGCGATCCTCGAGGCCTCCCTCGAAAGGCGGCCGATCTCCGAGGACGATCTCGCGGCGCTCCTCGTGACCGAGGGCGGCGACCTGCGCGCCCTCGTCGCGACCGCCGATCGCATCCGGCGCGACGACGTCGGCGACGTCGTCACCTACGTCGTGAACCGGAACATCAACTTCACGAACGTCTGCTTCGTGAACTGCCAGTTCTGCGCCTTCAAGCGGCAGCGCTGGGAGAGCGACGCTTACACGCACGACGTCGACGCCGTCCTCGCGAAGGTCGCGGAAGCGGAGAGCCGCGGCGCGACCGAGGTGTGCATGCAGGGCGGGATCAACCCGCAGATGGGCGCGTTCACGTACCGCGACATGCTGGTCGCGATCAAAGGCGCGTTCCCGCGCATGCACGTCCACGCGTTCTCGCCGATGGAGATCATGTACGGCGCGCGCCGAACCGGCATGAGCTACGTCGACTACCTCTCGATGCTGCGCGACGCGGGCCTCGGCAGCGTCCCGGGAACCGCCGCCGAGATCCTCGACGACGAGGTGCGCGAGGTGCTCTCGCACAAGAAGGTCGACGTCGCGACCTGGATCGAGATCATCACGACCGCGCACCGGGTCGGCCTGCCGACCACGTCGACCGTCATGTACGGGCACGTCGAGAACGCGCGCCACGTGGCGGCGCACCTCGCGCTGCTGCGGCGCATCCAGGGCGAGACCGGCGGCTTCACGGAGTTCGTGCCGCTCCGCTTCATCTACCAGAACACCGCGCTCTACCACCGCGGTCTCGTCGCACCGACCGCGGACGGCGCGCCGGACCTCCGCATGTACGCCGCGTCGCGGCTCTTCTTCCGGGGCGCGATCGACAACCTCCAGACCTCGTGGGTGAAGCTCGGGCACGAGCTGGCGGCCCTCACGCTCGCGGCCGGCGTGAACGACTTCGGCGGCACTCTCATGGAGGAGAGCATCTCGCGCGAAGCGGGCGCCGACGCCGGCGAGTACACGTCGCCCGAGGAGATCGAGCGCCTGGTGCGCTCGATGGGCCGGCCGCCGCGCCAGCGGACGACGCTCTACGGCGACGTCGCGGCGGGCGCCGAGCACGCGCCCGCTTCGCCGGCGGACGTCGCGCACCCGCACCCGGCGACCGCCGTCGCGTGACACGGCTCCTGCCCGGGAAGGTCGCCGTCCTGGCCGGCGGCGTCGGCGCGGCACGCCTCCTGCGCGGCCTCGCCCCGCTCGTCCGGGACGGCGACTTGACCGTCGTCGTCAACACCGCCGACGACGACGTGTTCTTCGGCCTCCACGTGTCGCCCGACGTCGACACGGTGCTCTACACGCTGGCAGGCCTGGCCGACCCCATCCGCGGCTGGGGGATCGCCGGCGACACCTTCGCGGGGCTCCACGCGCTCGGGCGCTACTACGACGAGACCTGGTTCCAGCTCGGCGATCGCGATCTCGCGACGCACGTCTTCCGAACGGAGCGCCTGCGCGCGGGCGCGACGCTGTCGGAGGTGACGGCCGAGCAGGCGCAGAGGCTCGGGGTCCGGGCGCGCGTGCTTCCCATGAGCGACGATCCGGTGCGGACGATCGTCGAGACCTCCGGCGGCAGGCGCTCCTTCCAGGAGTACCTGGTGCGCGACCGGGCCCGCGAGACCGTCCGGTCGATCACCTACTCGCGCGCACGCGGCGCGCACCCCGCGCCCGGCGTCCGCGCCGCGATCGAGGAAGCGGCGGTCGTCCTGATCGCGCCCAGCAACCCGCTCGTGAGCGTCGGTCCGATCCTCGCCGTGCCGGGGATCCGGCAGTCGCTTCGCCGGACCGGCGCGCCGGTCGTCGCGGTCTCGCCGCTCATCGCCGGAAGGCCCGTCAAGGGCCCAGCCGACAGGATGATGCGCGCGCTCGGCATCTCGGCGACCCCGCTCGGCCTCGCCGAGTGCTACGGCGACTTCCTGGACGGCCTCGTCATCGACGGCGCCGATCGCGCGTACGTGCCGCGGCTCCGCGCGCGCGGGGTCGCGAGCGCCTGCCTCGACATCCTGATGCGTTCGCAGGTGCGCGCGGCCGTCGTCGCGCGCGCCGCGCTCCGCCTTGCCGCCGGCGCCGAGCGCAGGCGCCGCCTCGCGGGCTGACTTGGCGATCCTGCTCCTCCCGATCCCGGGCCTCCCGCGGATCGCGCCCGGCGACGACCTCGCCCGCCTGCTCGCGAGCGCGATCGCCGACAGCCGGATGGGCGCGAAGCCGGACGACGTGCTCGTCGTCTGCCAGAAGGTCGTCTCGAAAGCGGAAGGCCGCGTCGTCGACCTCGCGACCGTGGAGCCGTCGGAGTTCGCGCGCGCGTGGGCACGCACGCACGACAAGGACGCGCGCGTGGTGGAGCTGGTGCTGCGCGAGTCCAGCCGCATCGTGCGGATGGACGCCGGGCACCTCATCGTGGAGACCGGTCCCGGCTGGGTGTGCGCGAACGCGGGCATCGACGAGTCGAACGCCGTGCAGGACGGACAGGTGACGCTCCTGCCGCGCGATCCCGACGCTTCCGCCGAGGGCCTGCGGACGGAGCTCCGCTCGCACCTCGGCGTCGACCTCGGGATCGTGATCACCGACACGTTCGGCCGGCCGTGGCGCGAGGGGCAGGTCGAGTTCGCGCTCGGGGTCGCCGGCATCGAGCCCCTCCTCGACCTCCGCGGCACCCGCGACCTGAACGGCCACGAGCTCCGCGTGACCGTGATCGGCGTCGCCGACGAGCTCGCCTGCGCGGCCGGCCTCGTCATGGGAAAAGCCGAAGGCGTCGCCGCCGTCATCGTCCGCGGCTACCGACCGCCCACCGCCCCCGCAGCCCTCGACGCCGACCGCCCCCGCGGCGGCCGCGCCCTGATCCGCCGCCGCGAGAACGACCTGTTCCGCTAGAAGCAGCCGCGCGCGGCGAGCCGTGGGAGCGATGCGCGGCGAGCCGCGCGAGCGGCCACCGGCCAAGCGGTGCAATCGAACGGCGCGTTCGCCCGGCACCCGGTGCCTCCGACCGCCGCGCCCCGACGTCAGCGGTCCGTCGGCATCGCGTAGTCGGGCCGCACCCAGTCCGGCGTGCGCGCCGGCGGTACCGGCACGCGCTCGTGCTGGCGCTGCGCGAGGCGCAGCAGGATCTTCATCGACGACTCGAACTCGTCCATCGAGCGCGTCTCGACGCGGCCGTCCGCGACGAGGCGATCGAAGATCTCCTCGCCGCGCGAGGTGCGCAGGATGACGATCGTCCAGTCCATCGAGCCGACGCCGCCGCAAGAGATGTCGGCGACCTCGCCGCTGAAGTCGCCGCAGTGGTGGCACTCGGGGCGGGCGTACTCCTGCGCGCGCTTGAGCGGCATCTCGACGAGCTCGCCGCCGCGCTTGTAGATCAGCACCTTGCCCTTGACGTTGAACTTCTCGACCTCCGCGAGCGGGATGCCCATCTCGCGCTCGATCTTCTCCACCATGAGGCCTTCGTAGGTGAAGACCTCCGTGCAGAGCAGCCCGATCGTGAGCGAGACGCGCTCGCCGAAGTTCTTCATGAACTTGGTCTGGCGCTCGAGGATCTTCTCCTTCTTCTTGCCGTTCACGAGGACCGCCGGATCCGCCTGCTGCATCTTCCGGACCGGCGTCACCTGGCACGGCACGCCGACGAACGCGACGCGCGTGCAGCCGCGCGCCTCGGCCTCCTCGAGCGCGAGGTTGTTCGGGCAGTAGGTGTACCAGGAGCCTGCGGAGTCGATGACCCCGGCGCGCGACGTGACGAGCTTCGGGAGCGGTCGCGCCGGCTTCTCCGGGTCGCGCACGGAGACGGCCGCGCCGTCGATCAGGTCCTTCTCGAAGCCGTACGCGAGCAGCGTGGTCACGACGCCGCCGTCCTGGCAGCGACGCAGCACCTCGGCGTCGGTCGAGCGCGCCGCGACGATGCGGCGGTACTTCCCGAAGATCCCCTGGTAGGGCGCCGGGTCCTCGCGGAAGACGAGGTCCGCGAGCTGGAACTCTCGCGGATAGAGGCGCGGGCAGACCTGCGCGCACACGTCGCATCCGATGCCTTCGCTGATGCCGCAGAAGTCGTGCGGCGCGGACGCTTTCGCGGTCTGGCGCGGCCGGCCCGCGACGTACTCGATCACGTTGTGCGGGCAGACGAGGACGCATGAGCCGCACTCGCAGCAGCTCCCGTAGGCGACGACCTCGTTCATCATCTGCTTGAACGTCGAGCGCATCGGCGGCGGCATGGCGCGAACTGTACGGGCGCGTCTTGGGCGACGCAATTTCGCGTGCCGCCGCCGAGCCGCGCGTCGGCGCGGCGCGGTGCGCGGCCGGTTGCGCCGCCGCCGCGCGAGCGTGGCCCGCGCTCGCGCCGCGGGCGCGCCTAGTCGTAGCGGAGGACGGCGTGCGCCTCGACGGGCGCGAGACGGGCCCGTCCGCCGAGCGCCGCGAGCTCGATCAGGAAGCTGCACGCGACGACCTCGCCACCGAGGCGGGAGACGAGGTCGACCGCCGCGCGCGCGGTGCCGCCGGTCGCGAGCAGGTCGTCGACGATGAGAACGCGGTGGCCGCGCCCGACCGCGTCGGCGTGGATCTCGAGCGAGTCGGTCCCGTACTCGAGCTCGTAGGACGCGGTGACGGTCGCGGCCGGAAGCTTGCCGGGCTTCCGGACGATCGCGAAGCCGACCCCGAGCTCGACCGCCACCGGCGCGCCCAGGATGAAGCCGCGCGACTCGATGCCGAGCACGACGTCGGTGCGGCCCCGAAACGGGTCGGCGAGGCGGCGCACGGCCTCCTTCAAGCCCGCCCCGTCCGCGAGCAGCGGCGTGATGTCGCGGAACAGGATGCCGGGCTTCGGGAAGTCCGGGATCTCGCGGATGAGGGCTCGCAGGTCCTTCGCCATTTCGCGGCTAGCCTCCGACGTCGACCCGGCGCTTCGCCGGCTTGTCCTGCTTGGCGACGAGCGACGGACCCTTCGCGGGCAGGTACGCGAGCGGGTCGTGCGCCACCTTGTCGTGCCGGACCTCGAAATGCAGGTTCGGGCCGGTCGTCTTTCCGGTCTGGCCGATGGTCGCGATCGTCGCCCCGCGGTGCACGCGGGTGCCGAGCGCGACGCCGTTCTCGCGGTTGTGCGCGTAGACGGTCGTCACTCCGCCGCGATGCTCGACGATCACCGTGTTGCCGTAGCCGCGCAGGACGCCGCTGAAGATGACCGTCCCGTCCGCGACGACGTGCACCGGCGTGCCCTCGGGCGCCGCGATGTCGATCCCGTCGTGGTTCGTGCGGCCGCGGCGGCCGAAGCCCGAGCTGATGCGCCCCTCCGCCGGCCAGACGATCCCGCCGCGCCCGAACGCCTCGTCGATCGGCATCGAGCGCGGCTGGACCGCGGCGGTGCCGCCGCAGCCCGCGCCCGCCAGCGCGGACGCCAGCAGGAACGCGCGCCCGAGCGCCGGCGCGCCCCGATCGCGCAGGTCGCGCCGCGTTCCACGAGGCCCCTCAGCGCGCAAAGCCATACTTCCCGAGGAGCTTCACGAACCGGCAGTCGCCGATGACCTCCTCCTCGACGAGCCCCGCGGAATCGACGGAATAGCGGACGAGCGTCTGCGACTCCTCGTCGCCGAGCGGCACGACGAGCCGGCCGCCCGCGCGGAGCTGGCCGAGAAGCGCGCGCGGCGGCTGCGGGGTCGCCGCGGTGACGATGATCGCGTCGTAGGGCGCCTCCGCGTTCCAGCCGATCGTGCCGTCGCCGATCTGGAGCGCGACGTTGTAGAGGCCGAGGTCGTCGAGGATTCGGCGCGCGCGCGCCGCGAGCGGCGAGAGGCGCTCGACGGTGTAGACGTTCCCGCAGAGGTGGGCCAGGACGGCCGTCTGATAGCCCGAGCCGGTCCCCACCTCGAGGATCCGCTCCCCCCCGGTGAGCTCGAGGGCCTCGGTCATGAGCGCAACGGTCGAGGGATGCGAGATCGTCTGCCCGTGGCCGATCGGGAGCGAGTGGTCGTCGTAGGCGCGGTCGCGGAGCGCCTCGTCGACGAAGAGGTGCCGTGGGACGAGCGCGAGGGCCGCGAGGACGCGGCGATCGCTCACGCCGCGCTCGGCCAGCTCCTGGACCATGCGCTTTCGCGCATGATGGTACGCCGCCACCCGTCTCCGCACCGCCCCCACCTGCCGCTCCCCGCGCTATCAGACGTGGCTCGCCGGAGGCAAGGGGACGAGCCTCCGGGCACGCGCCGGCAGCCCGGGCCGTCCCAAATGTGAGTCGGGACGGCCAGATTTGAACTGGCGACCCCCTGCACCCCAAGCAGGTGCGCTACCAGGCTGCGCCACGCCCCGACGAGGGCCCACTTGTAATGGCTTTCACGCACACCGGCAAGGCACGGGCGGGAAGGGCCCATCCGCCGGGGGAAGGCGGCCGTGGCGAACGCCCGGGCTGCCGATCGAACGCGGCCCGAATCGGCGGCCCCGGCCGCCGGCGGCCGCACGTGACCGGGCGCCTTCGGCTCGAAACCCGGCACGCATGCAACGCTTGCATCGCTGCGAGATTTATCCACAAGCACACGGCGCGTAAACTTCTGCAGATCATTACGTATTTTCCCGCTTCCCGGGGCATGCCGCTTGCTGTTCTCGCCCGCGCCGACCCGCTCGAGAGGAGCCCCGGTCCGCGCGACCGGCCGAGTCCAGCGAGTCCCAACGCCACACCCCTGAAATCCGAGAACGGAGGACCCATGATCGCACTCTCCGATCCTGCCACCACCCTCTGCACGGCCGTCGTCGCTGGTGTCGCCTTCGGCCTCCTCCTGATCGGGAACAAGCGGCGCTGACCGCACCGATCTTCGAGTCGACCCTCGAATCTGAGCACTGGAGGCCGAGAACGATGAAGAGTTCCCATTCGCTCGCACTCGACACCACGCAACCCCGCTACGACGCGGGTGGTGAGGCGCGGGCGCGGGCGGCGACCGGGCTGCGGAGCGCGCAGCGGACCGCCGACGGAAACGGCGGGACGCGCCCCGAGCGCGCCAGCCGCGACGCCACGCCGTTCGGGCCGGACGTGATCCTGCCGGCCCAGTTCTACGAGCACGCGAGCACGCTCGACCATGCTTCGGGCGAGAAGGCCCTGATGCTGGCGGTCCTGGAGGACGGCATCCGCTGCTTCCAGGAGCACCTGAAGAATCCACGCGTCCGGCCGCGGCTTCTCGCGCGCCAGGCAGAGCGCTGGATCCGGTCCAAGGACTGGGAGTGGCCCTTCTCGTTCAACAACGTCTGTGAATCGCTCGAGCTGAATCCGGAGTGCCTGCGGGCACGCCTCCTCGCCCCGCGCGAGGACGGCGCGGCGCCTTCGAAGCCGCGCTCCAGCCATCGGGTTTATCGCCTCACGCCTCGGGTCAAGCCGCCTCGCCGGCGCTAGGCCCGGGCAGTACCGGCGCCGGCGGCCGCTGGAAGTGCTCGCGGCCGCCGGCGCCGACTAACGCCTCGCGAGGGGATCTCTCCCCTCGCCCCGTCGGGCAAAGCCCGCCGGGGCCCCAGGTTGTCGCACGAGGGGATCTCTCCCCTCGCCCCGTCGGGCAAAGCCCGCCGGAGCCCCAGGTTCTCGCACGAGGGGATCTCTCCCCTCGCCCCGTCGGGCAAAGCCCGCCGGAGCCCCACTCCCCGGCTCGCTGCGCTCGGCCGCGCGCTTCGCGCGCGGATCGCTCGTGGGTCGCGGGGCAGAATGCCCCGGGGGGGGTTACTGGGACGGACCCCTTAGGGTCGCGGACTCCAGGTCGGCGGTCTTCGCGGAGAGGGAGCCCCCGTTGATCGTCGACTTCAGGACCTGGCTGGCCTTGAACGACAGGACGCGGCGGCCGGAGATGATGATCTCGGCGCCGGTCTGCGGGTTCCGGCCCTTCCGGGGGCGCTTCTCGTGGACGACGAAGTTTCCGAAGCCCGAGAGCTTCACCTTCTCGCCCTTCTCGAGGCAGGCCTTGATCAGCTCGAAGACGAGGTCCACGACCTCGCTCGCGTCCTTCTTGGAGGCCCGCGCCCTCTCGTAGATCCGCTCGACGATGTCGGCCTTGGTCATGTCTCGACCTCCGAGGCGACGCCGCGCCGCTCGAAGCTGAACCTGGCTGCCAACCTGCGAAGGAGCTCCTCGTGCGCCGCGTTCACCTCCTGGTCGGTGAGCGTGCGATCGGGAGCGCGATACGAGATCGAGTACGCGAGGCTCTTCCGACCCGGGGGTACGCCGGCGCCGGTATACTCGTCGAACAGCTCGACGTTTTCAACCAGCGGATCGCGCATCTCGACGAGGGCGTCGCGGATCGCCCCGGCCTCGACGCCGGCCTCCACCACCAGGGCGACGTCGCGCGCGACCGACGGGAAACGCGGCGGCTCGACGTAGCGCGGCGTCGGCCGCCGGCTCGCGAGCACTCCGGGCACGTCGAGCTCGAGGAGCCAGAGCTCGCCGGGCCGCAGGTCGAGGGCCTGGACGATCCCGGGGTGCGCGGCCCCGAGCCACCCGAGCCGGCCCGCCCGACCGCGGAGCTCGGCCGCCTGGCCGGGGTGGAGCCACGGGAGGCCGCGCTCCGCCGACCACCGCGGCGCGTCCACGCCCGCCCCGGCGAGCACGGATTCGACGATATGCTTGACGTCCCCGAAGCGAAGGGGCTCGGCCGCACGCCCGACCGGCGCGGGCGGAATCCCCCAGACGAGCGCCGCCAGCGCCGTCTTCTCGAGCGCGCGGCCGCCGCCGTCGCGCGCGAACACCGTCCCGACCGTGAACAGCGGCACGAACGACTCCCCGCGCGCCTGGTTGACGGCAAGCGCACCGAGGAGCCCCGGGAGGAGGCCCCGCCGCAGCTCGCGCGCGACGGTCGCGAGCGGATTCACGAGCTCGAGCGTGCCGACGCCCGGCTCCCAGGGGCCGGGGAACAGCTCGTTGTCGCGCGGCTCGCTGAAAGCGAGCACGACGGCCTCGGCGAAGCCGTGGGCGGCGAAGCCCTCCTGCAGGCGGCGCACCCCTTCCGCCGCGCTCGGACGCCCGCGCGCCGCGATCCGGGGACGGACGGTCGGGATCGC
This sequence comes from Binatia bacterium, assembly GCA_035651755.1. Lineage (GTDB taxonomy): Bacteria > Desulfobacterota > Binatia > UBA12015 > UBA12015 > DASRFA01. The sequence goes on from DASRFA010000014.1 coordinate 93,361, forward strand.
GTCGTACCCGCCGATGCGGGCGATCTCCTCGGCGAGGTCCGCGGCCTGCCGGAGGTCGAGCCGGTGCGGCGGCGGCACGACCTCGATCGTCTCGCCGTGCGTCCGGCCGACCGTGGCGCCGACGGCGCGGAGGCGGCGCGACATCTCGGGCGCCTCGAGCGACGTCCCGAGGAGCGCGTTCACGCGCTTCGGCACGAGCGCGATCGACGCCGTGTCGCGCGGCGGGCCGCCCGCCTCGAGCAGCCGACCGATCGGCCGGCCTCCGAGGCCGGCGAGGAGCGCCGCGGCGCGCGCGATGGCGGCCGCGGCGCCGCTCGGGTCGACGCCGCGCTCGAACCGGAACGACGCCTCGGTATGGACGCCGTGGCGGCGCGCCGTGCGGCGGACGCCAGACGGCGAGAACACCGCCGCCTCGAGCGCGAGGCGCCGCGTTCCGTCCCCGACCTCGCTGCCCGCTCCGCCCATCACGCCGGCGAGCGCGACCGGCTCCCGCGCGTCCGCGATCACGAGGTCGTCCGGCGCGAGCTCGATCGTGCGGTCGTCGAGGAGGCGCAGGGTCTCGCCGGCGCGCGCGCGGCGGGCGACCAGGCGGGGCCCCTGGAGCCGGTCCAGGTCGAAGGCGTGCAGGGGGTGGCCGCGCTCGAGCATGACGTAGTTGGTCACGTCGACGGCCGGGCTGATCGGGCGCACCCCGCACGCGAGGAGCCGCCGCCGCATCCAGAACGGAGTCCGGGACGCGGTGGGCACGTGGCCGCGCTGCGCGCAGTACCACGGACAGAGATCGTCGGCCTCGGTCGCGACCGCGAGCGCCTCGTCGGTCTCGTCGGCGACCGGCGTCGCCTGCCGGCGCGTGCGGAGCTTCGCTCCCCAGAGCGCCGCCACCTCGCGCGCGATCCCGAGGATGGACTGGCAGTCGCCGCGGTTGGGCGCGACGGCGAGGTCGAGCACGACGAGCGGCGGCAGCGCCTCGGCGATGGCCGCCCCGGGCGCGAGGCCGCCGGGCGAGAACCCGAGCGCCGACGCGCCGAGCTCGAAGAGACCTTCGTGCTCCTCGCTGAGGCCGAGGTCGCGCTCCGAGCAGAGGACCGCTTCGGAGCGCACGCCGCGCACGTCACGAACGGCCACCTCTCCGGCGGGCAGCGCCGCGCCCGGAAGCGCGACCGGCACGTGCTGCCCGGGCGCGACGCCGGGCGCGCCGCACACGACGCTCACGCTCTCGTCGCGGCCGATCGCGACCCGGCACACCGTGAGGCCGGGCTCGGACGGATGCGGCTCGACCGCGGCGATCCGCCCGACGACCACGCCGTGCGGCAGCGCCGAGCGCTCGATGCCCTCGACCTCGAATCCCGCCGAGGTGAGGCGCGCCGCGAGACCGTCGGCGTCCGCCGGGAGCGGCACGAGCTCCTCGAGCCAGTCGAGTGGAATGCGCATCGCTCGCTCGTCCCTAGAACTGGCGCAGGAAACGCAGGTCGTTCTCGGTCAAGAGCCGGATGTCGTCGATCGCGTGGCGAAGCATGGCGAGGCGCTCGAGCCCGACGCCGAACGCGAACCCCGAGACGGCTTCCGGATCGTAGCCGACCGCGCGCAGGACGTTCGGGTGGATCATTCCGGCGCCGAGGATCTCGAGCCAGCCGGCGCCCTTGCACACGCGGCACGCCGGATCGCTCCCGCGGCAGACCGCGCAGCCGATGTCGACCTCGGCCCCGGGCTCGACGAACGGAAAGAAGGACGCGCGGAAGCGGACCGGCACGTCGCCGAAGAAGGCCGTCAGGAACTCCGTCAAGAGCCCCTTCATCTCGGCGAAGCTCACCGCCTCGTCGACGAGGAAGCAGTCGATCTGGTGGAACATCGGCGCGTGCGTCATGTCGTGCACGTCGCGCCGATAGGTCGTGCCGGGGGTGATGATCGCGAGCGGCGGCTTCCGCGTCCGCATGACGTGGATCTGGCTCGGCGTGCAGTGCGTGCGGAGCAGCTTTCCGTCGGGGAGGAGGAAGGTGTCCTGCATGTCGCGCGCCGGGTGGTCGGGCGGGAAGTTGAGGGCCTCGAAGTTGTGCTCGTCGTCCTCGATCTCCGGGCCGTCCCAGACCTCGAAGCCCATGCGCTCGAAGATGTCGACGGCGTCCTCGGTCGCCGTGCGGAGCGGGTGGCGATGGCCGGGCGGCCAGCCGCGCGCCGGGACCGTGACGTCGACGCGCTCGGCGGCGAGGCGCTCGGCCGCGTGGCGCGCGCGCAGCTCGCCGAGCGCGCGCTCGAGCCCGTCCTCGATCGCCCGCTTGGCGGTGTTCGCGCGCTCTCCGATCGCGGGGCGCTCGGCCGGAGGAGCGTCCTTCAGGCCTCGCAGGATCGCGGTCAGCGCGCCCTTTCGGCCGAGGACCTCGACGCGCAGGCGCTCGAGGTCGGCTTCGCTCGAGAGGTCCGCGATCGCAGCCAGGCTGCGCGTCTCGAGGGCGTCGATCTCCGCGGCGACGGACACGGCGCGAGTCGCTGAAGGTCTCTGCCTGCCCGACCGCGGATCAGGCGGCGAGCGCGGCCTTCACCTTCTCGGCGATCGCTCCGAAGGCCTGCTCGTCGCGCACCGCGAGGTCAGCGAGCACCTTCCGATCCATCTCGATCCCCGCCTTCTTCAGGCCCAGAACGAAGCGGCTATACGAGAGGCCGAGTCCGCGCACGGCGGCGTTGATGCGGACGATCCAGAGCGAGCGGAACTCGCGCTTGCGGACCTTGCGGTCGCGGTAGGCGTAGGTGAGGCCCTTCTCGACCGTCTCGCGCGCCTGCCGATAGAGCTTCCGCCGTCCGCCGACGTTACCCTTGGCGAGCTTCATCACCTTCTTGCGGCGACGGCGCGCCTTGAAACCCTTCTTCACCCTGGGCATCGGAGCCTCTCCTCGAATTCCGCTTTCACAGGTACGGCAGGAGGCGCTTGACGCCCGCCTCGTCCGCCTTGGTGACGATCGCCCCGTGGCGGAGCTTGCGCTTGAGCTTGCGCGACTTGCACGACATCTGGTGGCGCGCGAACGCGTGCGACCGCTTCACCTTGCCGCTGCCCGTCGCCTTGAAGCGCTTCGCCGCCGAGCGGTTGGTCTTGATCTTGGGCATATCGCTCTCTCGTCCTTCTTCGATTCGCGTGGACTTCGATCAACCCGGGATGGCGACCGCCTCGGGCGCCGCGGACACCGCGCCGCCGTCGGGGCGCGCGATCGGAAGGCGTGCCTTGTCGGCGACCTCGCGCACGAAGTCGTCGAGCGCCTGCGGTGGGCGGTTCCCGGCGCCGCGCCAGCGCGGCGCGACCGTTCCCTGCGCGGCCTCCTTGTCGCCGACCACCGCGATCACCGGGGTCTTCTGCATCTCCGCCGCCCGGATCTTGAAGCCGAGCTTCTCGTTCCGCGGGTCGACCTCGGCGCGCACGCCCGCCGCCTGGAGGCGTCGCGCGACCTCTTCCGCCCAGCCCGTCGTGCGATCGGTCACGCTCAGCACCCGGACCTGCTCGGGCGCGAGCCAGAGCGGAAGCGCGCCCGCGGTGTGCTCGAGGAGGATCGCGATGAAGCGCTCGATCGAGCCGAGGATCGCGCGGTGGAGCATGACCGGGCGGCCGTCGGTGCCGTCCGGCTTGACGTAGCGCACCCCGAAGCGATCCGGCATCGCGCAGTCGATCTGGATCGTCGACAGCGTCCACGAGCGCTTCAGGGCGTCGCGGAAGTTGAACGCGATCTTCGGGCCGTAGAACGCCCCGTCGCCCGGGCTCACGGTGTACTCGAAGCCGGCGCCCTCGAGGCCGCGCTTGAGCGTCGCCTCCGCTTCCTCCCAGAGGGCGATCTCGCCCAGGAACTTCTCGGGGCGGGTCTCGACCGCGACGCTCACCTGGTCGAAGCCGAAGGCGTCGTACACCTCGCGCGTCATCGCGAGGAAAGCCGCGAACTCCTCGTCGGCCTGCTCGGGCGTACAGAAGATGTGCGCGTCGTCCTGCGTGAAGCCGCGAACGCGCGTCAGGCCGGACAGCACGCCGGAGCGCTCGAAGCGGTGGAGCCGCGAGAAGTCGGCGTAGCGAAGCGGCAGGTCGCGATACGACTTCTTCCCCTGCGCATAGAAGTACAGGTGGCCGGGGCAGTTCATCGGCTTGATGCCGTACTCCTCCTCGTCGGCGGCCAGGAGGAACATGTCGTCGCGGTAGCTCTCGTAGTGCCCCGAGGTCTTGAAGATGTCGCTCTTGTAGAGGAGCGGCGTCACGATCTCGGTGTAGCCGTAGCGCCGGTAGAGCTCGCGGACGTACGCGATCAGCGTGTTGTAGACGACCGTTCCGCGCGGGTGGAAGAACGGCACGCCGGGAGAGATCGGGTGCAGCGAGAACAGGTCGAGCGCGGGGCCGAGCCGGCGGTGGTCGCGCTTGCGCGCCTCCTCGAGGAGCGCGAGGTGCTCCTCGAGCGCCGCGCGGTCCGCCCACGCGGTCCCGTAGATCCGTTGCAGCATCTCGTTCCGCTCGTCGCCGCGCCAGTACGCGCCCGCGACGTGCGTGAGCTTGAACGCGCCGAGCCGCCCGGTCGACGGAACGTGCGGCCCGCGGCAGAGATCCGTGAACTCGCCCTGGGTGTAGAGCGTCACCGGCTCGCCTTCGGGGATCGCGGCGATGATCTCCGCCTTGTAGCGCTCGCCCATGTCGGCGAAGCGCCGGACGGCGGCCGCGCGCTCGGCGACCTCGCGCGTGATCGGGAAGTCGGACTTCACGATCTTCCGCATCTCGGCCTCGACGAGCTCGAGGTCCTCGGGCGTGAACGCGCGCTCGAAGCTGAAGTCGTAGTAGAAGCCGTCGTCGATCACGGGCCCGATGGTGATCTGCGCGTTCGGGAAGAGGCGCTTCACGGCCTGCGCCATCAGGTGCGCGGTCGAGTGCCGGATCACCTCGAGCCCCTCCGGGCTCGCGGGCGCGATCGGCGCCAGGGTCGCGTCGGACTCGACGGGACGCGAGAGGTCGACGCTGCGACCGTTCAGGCGCGCGGCGACCGCGTCGCCGAGGGCACCGCCTCGCTCGAGGATCGCGCGAACGGTGTCGCCGGCTTCCGCCTGCACCGTTCCACGACCGGAGATATCAACCGCGAGCTCGGGCATCGACCGTTCCCGGAGATAGGCACGGGCGGGATTGAACCGCCGACCTCTTCCGTGTCAAGGAAGCGCTCTCCCACTGAGCTACGTGCCTATGGCCGCCAAAAAGGTAACCCAGTCGGCTACCAATGAGCCCGTGGACTGTCAACCGAGATGAGCCGCGAGATCCTCGTCCGCGTCTTCTTCTTCGCGGCCCTGCTCTTCCTGCTCGTCCAGCTCTACGAAGTCCTCTCCTCCTTCCTGAAGCCGATCGCGTTGGCGACGCTTCTCGCCGTGGTCTTCCAGCCTGTCGACGCCTGGGCGCTGCGCGTGACGGGCGGCCGGCGCACCGCCGCGGCCGCCATCGTGACCGCGGCCATCGTGCTGCTGGTCGCGCTGCCGGCGACTGCCCTGTCGGGCGTGCTCGCGCGCGAGGCGGCCGGCCTGGTGCGCGAGCTCTCCCAGCTCGCGGAGTCGGGCGCCCTCGAGCGCCTGCAGCAGAGCTTGACGGAATCCCTCCCCGGCCGGCTCTTCCGGACCTACGCACCGGCCGCGGGCGCGCTCAACATCGACCTGGGGGAGCTCGCGCAGACGGCGCTCTCGACCGTCGGCAACACGGTCGTGGGAAGTCTCGGCGGCGTCGCCCGGAACGTCGCGAGCGTCGTCCTGAACCTTTTCATCGTCCTCTTCACGGTCTTCTTCCTCTTCCGCGACGGCGACCGCATGGTCGCGAACCTGCGCGCGCTCGTCCCGATGCAGCCCGCGGACAAGGACCGCGTTCTCCGGCGCCTCCGCGAGATGATCGAGGCGGTGGTGCGCGGCATGGTGGTCACCGCGGCGCTCCAGGGCGTGCTCACCGGCGTCGGCCTCGCGATCGTCGGCGTCCCGTACGCGGCGTTCCTCGCGCTCGCGTCCGGGGTGCTGTCGCTCTTCCCCTTCGGGGCGGTGGTCGTCTGGCTCGGCTCGTCGATCTACCTGTTCGCGATCGGCTCGCTCGCGAGCGCGCTGTTCCTGGTCGCGTGGGGCGCGGTCGTCGTCGGGACGATCGACAACTTCGTCCGTCCAATCCTGATCGGCGGGCAGGGCGAGATCTCGACGCTCCTCCTCTTCTTCGGGATGCTGGGCGGGATCGAGGCCTACGGCTTCCTCGGCCTCTTCCTCGGCCCCGCTCTCATGGCGACGCTCGCCGCGTTCGTCGAGATCTACCGCGAGGAGTACCTCGGCACGGGAATCGAGGACGGCTCGATCGAGCCTTCCGAGCGGTCGCGGCGCTCGGCGCGTCTCTGACCGGCGCCGTCCTCGATCGACGGTCAGTTGCCGTACGGGTTCTTTCCTTCGTTCACGTGGATGCTGTAGCTCTTGACGTCGCCCGGATGGACACGCGACGCGAACGGGACGCGCGCGTCGGCGCCGACGTCGCGCAGCTCGACGGTCTCCTTCTCTCCGAGCCGGCCGTCCTCGCCCACGACGGCGACCTCGACCTCGACGCGCGCCGCCGCTTCGCCGCGATTGTGGACCGTGCCGGCGACGCGCACGCCGCCCCCTTCGCGCTCGAGCCGCGGCTCCTCGACCACGAATCGCTCCTCACGCGCGAGCGAGAGCGCGATGGCCGCCACGACCGCGACGAGCCCGACGGCGGTCAGGACGCGCGCGGTCATCTCAGACGTTGAAGCGGAAGTGGATCACGTCGCCGTCCTGGACGACGTAGTCCTTGCCCTCGAGACGGAGCTTCCCGGCCTCGCGGCAGCGCGCCTCGCTCTTGAGCTCCGCGAGCGCCGGGAACGGGATCACCTCGGCACGGATGAACCCGCGCGCGATGTCGCTGTGGATCTTGCCGGCCGCGACGACCGCGTGGTCGCCCCGTCGGATCGTCCACGCGCGCACCTCGTCCTCGCCCGCCGTCAGGAAGCTCATCAGGTTCAGCAGGCGGTAGGACGCCTGGATGAATCGATCGCGTGCCGACTCGGCGAGCCCGAGCTCCGCCTCGAAGCTCCGCCGGTCGTCCGCGTCGAGCTCGGAGATCTCCATCTCGACCTTGCCGGAGATCACGAGCAGCTGGAGGCGGTCCCGCTCGACGGCCTCGGCGATCGCGGCGGGCGGCGGCTTCGCGACGTCGCCCTCGTTCACGTTCAGCACCACCAAACGCGGCTTCAGCGTCAAGAGCTGAAATCCGGCGAGGCTGGTCTCCTCCTCGTGCGCGAGGCCGAGGTGGCGGAGCTCCTTCTCGGACTCGAGCGCGGCCACCAGGCGCTCGAGCAGCTCCCGCTCGCGCTCCTTTCCGCGCTCGCGCTTGACGCGCTCGATCCGCCGCTCGAGGATCGCGAGGTCGGCGACGACGAGCTCCGTGCGGAAGCTCTCGAGCGCGCGGACCGGGTCGGGCGCTGGCTGCGCCGGGTCGTCGAAGGCCCGCACCACGTGCGCGAGCGCCTCGACCTCGCGCATTTGCGCGATCACTCGCTCGTCGAGCCGCCCGCCCTGCGACGGCGGATCGGGGAAGTCGACGAACGTCATCTCCGCGTACGTCGTCTTCTTGGGGGAGAAGATCGCCGACAGCGCGTCGACACGCGCGTCGGGCACCTTGATCACGCCGAGGTTCGCCTTCCCGGAGGACGACGCGCCGAGGCCGACGTCCGCGTGCAAGCCGGTCAGCGCGTTGAAGATCGTCGTCTTGCCCGAGCCGGGGAAGCCCGCGATGCCGAACTTCACGGGCGCGACCCGGAGGCGGGCGCGATCGCCAGGAGGCCGCGCTCGCGCGCCCGGCAGATCCCGACCACGGATTTCGCGTCGACGATCGTTCCGTCGACCGCCCAGCGAGCCGCCTCCGACGCCGGCACGAGCCGCACCTCGGAGATGAGCTCGTCCTCGTCGAGCGCCTGCTTCGCGGGCGTCAAGCCGCGCGCGAGGTAGAGGCGGATGCGCTCGGTCGAGTAGCCGGGCACGGGCACGATCTCACCGAGGTCGATCATCTCGCGCGCCCGCATCCCCGTCTCCTCGACGAGCTCGCGATGCGCGCACGCTTCCGGCTTCTCTCCGGCATCGAGCGTGCCGGCCGGGATCTCCCACAGCTCGCCGCCCGCCGCATGGCGGAACTGCCGGAGTAGCACGATCTCGCCGGCGTCCGTCACCGGCACGATCGCGGCGGCGCCGCGATGGCGGAGCACGTCGAGATCGACCTGAACGCCGTTCGGGAGCCGGACCGTCTCGATCGCGACCTCGAAGACGCGGCCCTCGTGCACGACGCGACGGCGGACCACGTTCGCAGACGGCGGCATGGCGCGATCATAGGGTTCGACGTCCGGGCCGACAACGCCGATGGAGCCGTGCCGCACATCGCGGCGTCGCCGCTTCCTCCGCCCCGTGCGTTGCGTCGTGCCCGCCTGCGTACTAGCCAGGCGCGCGGAGGTCGCGATGGCTCTGAAGCGTTCGATGATCCGACTCACCCCGGAGGAGCGCGCAAAGTTCCTGGCCACGGGCCGCACCCTCTACCTCGCCTCGAACGGCGACGACGGATACCCGCACCTGATCGCGATGTGGTACGCGCTCGAGCCCGACGGGGCGATCGCGATGACGACGTACCGGAAGTCGCAGAAGGTGAAGAACGTCGAGCGCGACCCGCGCTGCGCGATCCTCCTCGAGGAGGGCGCGACCTATGACAAGCTGAAGGGCGTGTTCCTCCGCGGCCGCTGCGAGATCATCGACGACGAGGAGCGGACGCTCGCGACGCTCGGCAAGGTCGGCGCACGCATGGCGGGCTCGACCGCGCCGCTGCCGCCGGAGGCGCTGGGACCCATGCGGTCACAGGCGAAGAAGCGCGTCACGCTCCTCTTCCGCGCCGACAAGACCCGCTCCTGGGACCACTCCAAGCTCGCCGGCGCGTACTGATACGGCGAACGTCGTCGCCGCTACGGCCTACGCGTCGGGCAGGACCTTGAGCGTGATCGTCGCCTTCACGTCGAACGCGATGCCGACCGGGATGCGGTACGTGCCGAGGCGCTTGATCGGGTCGGCGAGGTCGATGCGGCGGCGGTCGACGTCGAAGCCGCGCGCGTGCAGCAGCTTCTCGATGTCGATGTTCGTGACCGAGCCGTAGAGCCGATCCTCGTCGCCGGCGCGCGCCTTCACCTCGAGGACGAGCCCGTCGAGCTGATCGGCGAAGCCCTGCGCGGCCTTCCGCTCGCGCTCGCGCTTGATCGCGACCAGGCGGCGCTCGTGCTCGAGGGCTGTCAGGTTCCGCCGGCTGGCCTCGACCGCGAGACCGCGCGGCATGAGGTAATTCCGCGCGTAGCCGGGCTTGACCTTCACGACCTCGCCCATCGCGCCCAGATTCGCGACGTCGTCGCGCAGGATCACTTCCATCGCAGCTTCCTCGTGGGAGGTTCGAAGCCGTCCGCTCGGCTCAGGTCCGGACGAGTGAGAACGGCAGGAGCGCGGTCGTGCGCGCGCGCTTGATGGCGGTCGTGAGGCGGCGCTGGTGGCGCGCGCAGTTTCCCGTGATCCGGCTCGGGATGATCTTCCCGCGCTCGGTCACGAAGTTGGAGAGCACACGGACGTCCTTGTAGTCGATCTGGAGGGTCTTCTCGGCGCAGAAGCGGCACACCTTGCGGCGCCCGCCGCGACGGCGAAACGGGTTGCCGTCGTCCGAGCGGCCGCGCGAGGAGCGCCGGCGCTCGCCGTCGCCGCCTGGGCGCCCGCCGAAACCGGACGGACGCGGAGCTTCTGAGGTCGTCGTGGTTTCCTTCTCGTCCGCCATAGGAGATCAGAGAGCCTCGGGCGACTCGGGGTCGCGCGTTTCGTCGGTTGGGTTCTCGGAGTCCCGGGCTGCGCCCTCGGGAGCGCCCTCGCCCTCGGCCGCGGCGGCATCGCGACGCGCGCGCGGCGGCTCGAGCGGCGGACGATCGGGATCGACCTGGACCGTGATGTAGCGCAGCACGCGATCGGAGATCCGGAGATTCCGCTCGAGCTCGGCGACGGTCGCGCCGGTGCCCTTGAACTCGATCACGTAGTAGATGCCGCGGCGCTGCTTCGCGATGTGATACGCGAGATCGCGGACGCCCCAATCGACGGCCTGCGTGAGCTCGCCGCCGCTCGCGCCGATCACCTGCTTGGCGCGGTCGAGGAGCTCCTTCACGCCGGCGTCGCCGGTGTCGGGATGGTACGCGATCATGACCTCGTACGAACGCATGCGGCCTCCGGAAAAGGTGGCTGTCTAACAGCGGGACCGGACCGGCTCAAGACGGCTCCCGCGACGGTTCGGGCGGCCCCGCGTCGGCCGGCTCGGCGGGCGGGCGGGCGTTGACCCGGTTCATGGCCGCCTGAAGCCCCAGGGCGAGCCAGGCCTCGCAGCCGTCGGCCGCCTCGTCGAGCAGGGTCGGCAGGCGCTCGCGCTCCGCCGCACCGAAGTCCGACAGCACGAAGTCCGCCGGGTCGATGCCGGCGGGCGGCCGGCCGATGCCGACCCGGAGCCGACAGAACGGGCGGTCCCCCAGCTCTTCCGCGATCGACCGGAGGCCGCGGTGTCCCGCGGTGCCGCCCCCGAGCTTCAGCTTCAGGCGGCCGAACGGGAGGTCGAGCTCGTCGTGCACCACGAGGACGTGGGTCGCGGGATCGCTCTCCCCGGGGACCAGCGCCGCGACGACCTCTCCGCTCCGGTTCATGAACTCGAGCGGCTGCGCGACGAGGACCGTCGAGCCCGCGACCCAGCCCTCCGCGATCCGTGCGCCCGCGGCGTTTCGCGCCCAGCGCAGACCGTGGCGCGCGACGAGCCTCTCGACGACGAGGAATCCCGCGTTGTGCCGCGTCGCCGCATAGCGCGGGCCCGGGTTCCCGAGCCCGAAGATGGCTCGCGTCGCCACGCGGGCGTACGCCTACTTCTTGGCCTCCGCCTTCTTGGGCTCGGCCGCCTTGGCGGCCTCCGCGCCCTCGGCGGGAGCTGCGGCTGCGGCCTCCGCACCCTCGGCCGGAGCGACCTCTTCCGTCGTCGGCTTCGCCTCGACCGTCGGCGGCACGACCGTCACGACGGGATCGTTCTCCTTCGAGACGGCGGTGACGCCGGCCGGGAGCACGATGTCGTTCAGGTGCAGCGAGTCGTGGATCCCTAGGCTCGACACGTCGACCGAGATCGAGTCGGGGATCTGCGTCGGCAGGCACGATACCGCGATCTCGCGCAGGATCGGCTGGAGGATGCCGCCCATCGTGACGCCTTCCGCCTTGCCCTCGAAGTGGATCGGCACACGGACCTCGATCTCCTTGTCGAGCGCGACCTCGTAGAAGTCGGCGTGGAGCGGCACGCCCGCGACCGGGTCGAACTGGATGTCGCGCAGCAGCACCTTCCGCTGGTCGAGATCGGCGGTCGACGAGCGGAGCTCGATCAGGTGCGAGCCCTCGAGGTGCGCGAGCCGGACGCTGAACTGCTTCATGTCGACGGCGACCGAGCGCGCCGGCGATTTCGCGCCGTAGAAGATCGCGGGCAGCTTGCCCGCCATGCGGGCGCGGCGGGCCGGCCCCTTCCCCGACCCCTCGCGGGGCTCGACGTCGATGATGAGCGCTTCCATGATCTCTCCCAAAAGTCGCGTCCCGGCGGAGCCGGTGGCGCGCGGTGCGTTCAGACGAAGAGCGAGCTGATCGATTCCTCTTGGTGCGTGCGGCGGATCGCCTCGGCGATGAGCGTCGCGACCGAAAGCACCTTCACCTTTCGGCAGCCGGCGGCGCGCGCGTTCTGCGCGATGGTGTCGGTCGCGATGAGCTCGGTGATCGCGGATTTCTCGAGGCGGTCGATCGCCGGACCCGACAGGACCGCGTGCGTGCAGGCCGCGACGACCTCCTGCGCGCCGGCGTCGAGCGCCGCCTGCGCGGCGCTGCAGATCGTGCCCGCCGTGTCGACCATGTCGTCGACCAGGATGGCGATGCGCGATCGCACCTCGCCGATGATGTGCATCTCGGCCACTTCGTTCGCGCCCGAGCGCCGCTTGTCGATGACGGCGAGGGCGCCGTCGAGGCGCTTCGCGAACGCGCGAGCGCGCTCGACGCCGCCCGCGTCGGGCGAGATGACGGTCGTGGGCTCGCGTCCGATCCGCTCGCGGAGATACCGCAGGAGGACCGGCGTCGCGTAGAGGTTGTCGACCGGGATGTTGAAGAATCCCTGGATCTGACCGGCGTGCAGGTCCATGGTCAGGACGCGCGACGCGCCCGCCGTCTCGATCAGGTCGGCCACGAGCTTCGCCGAGATCGGGACGCGCGGCGCCACCTTCCGGTCCTGGCGGGCGTAGCCATAGTACGGGATGACCGCCGTGATGCGCCCCGCCGACGCGCGCTTCAGCGCGTCCAGCATGAGCAGGAGCTCCATCAGGTGGTCGTTGCCCGGCGTCGACGTCGATTGGATCACGAAGACGTCGCCGCCGCGCACGTTCTCCTGGATGTCGACGTTGATCTCGCCGTCGCTGAACCGGCGGATGTCCGCGCGCGCGACCGGCACGCCGAGGCACGTGCAGATGTCGCGCGCCAGCGCCGGGTTGGAGTTGCCGGCGAAGATCTTGATCGCGTCCTTGGCGCCGTCGGTCTGCGTGGAGTTCTCGATCATCGCCGCTTCGGCCTCGCTCGTCGTCCGGCGGATGCTGGGCGGGAAGGATTCGAACCTTCGAATGCCGGATCCAAAGTCCGGTGCCTTACCAGCTTGGCGACCGCCCACCCGGCACTCGGCGCCGCGCGACCTTGTACCCTTCTGCTGCAGGCGCTGCCAGTCGGCGTCCGTGGCGGCTCCGAGCGCGGCGTGCCCGCGAACCGTGCGCAGGTCGGTCGCTGCCGAGCGGTACCGCTGGCGTCTGCGCAGCCCTCGACTGACGCTCCGGGCGCGGTTACGGAGACCCCGTGGACGAGCCCGGAAGGCAGGCGGCTGCGCGGGTCGTCGCGGACATCGCGCGCGAGGCGGGGCAGCTGATTCGGGACCGGTTCTCGAAGCCGCGGGAGATCGGGGTCAAGAGCGCGGCGATCGACCTCGTCACCGACACCGATCGGGCCGCGGACCGGCTGATCGCCGAGCGGCTCGCCGCGGCGTTTCCGGAGGACGGGCTCGTGTCCGAGGAGGGAGGGGTCGTGCCTCCGGCGCGCTTTCGCGCGACCTCGGCGGGCGCGAGCGCCGCCACCGGCGATCCCGCGGAGGGCGCGCTCTACTGGATCGTGGATCCACTCGACGGGACGACCAACTTCGCGCACGGCTTCCCGCAGTTCGCGGTCTCGATCGCCGCGGTCGCCGGGCTCGACCCCATGCGGCCGCTCGCCGCGCCGCCGCGCGCGGACGCGGCGCCGGTCATCGGAGTCGTCTACGATCCGATGCGCGACGAGCTCTACAGCGCGACGCGCCAAGGTCCCGCGACGCTGAACGGCGCGCCGATCGGCGTCACCACGGAGACGTCGCTCGACGCGTGCCTCATCGCGACCGGCTTTCCCTATGACCGCCGCGAGCGCGCCGACTTCTACCTCGCCTTCTGGCGCGCGATGATCGTGCGCTGTCGCGACGTCCGCCGCGTCGGCGCCGCCGCTCTCGACCTCGCGTGGGTCGCGTGCGGCCGCCTCGACGGCTTCTGGGAGTGGAACCTGCACGCGTGGGACATCGCGGCGGGAGCGCTGATCGTCGAGCGGGCGGGTGGACGCGCGACCGACTTCTCGGGCGAGCCGCTCGTCGTCGACGCCCGCCAGACGCTCGCGACGAACGGCCGCGTGCACGACGACGTGCTGAGCATCATCAGGCCGCTCGCCGGGGCGAAGCGCCCGTGAGCGCGCCCGCCCCGACGAACCGACGGGAGCGCTATCCGGTGCGCTCTGCGAAGAACGAGTGATCGTTTCCGATGTCGAACGTGTCGCACTCGTTGGTGAACGGCACGCGCAGCGTGAACGACTGCGTTCCCTCGAGACGGTCGGGCCCGACGAACCGGAACACGTACTTCCGGCAGTTCACGTTGTCGCGCTCGAACATCACGAAGTTGCTTCCGGAGAGGCTCGCGACGACGTCCTCGCCGCTCCCGACCCTTTCGCCGACGGCGACCTGGCCGTCGTCCTCGAGGTGATCGAAGCGATACGTCAGCACGTCGGTGCCGTCCCCCGTATCGACCGTGAAGCTCCACGTGCCGAGCAGGTCGTCGACGGTCGCTCCGCCGTCGCCCGGCCCTTCACCCGGAGGGAAGAAGAACGAGAGCGGCAGCGAGATGCCGCTCTGGATCAGCGTGTACTGCGAGGTCGGACAGGGGGCGGCCGCGCAGGCGTCGGCTCCGAAGCAGTCGAACGTGGCGTCGGTGTCGGTGGCTGACGTCCGGTTGCAATCGAGGAACGCGGGCGGCCCGCCGTCGCTGCGGAACACGTTGCCGGTCACGCGGCCGTCGGAGAGGCGGTACGTGATGGCCCAGCGCTCCGTCCCGACGTCCTTGTTGATGAGGGTGGCGTCGCGGTCGCGCGTCCATTGGACGCCGGTCGTCGCTCCGGCCAGCGCCGGGGCGACCAGGAGCGCGAACGCGGTGATCAGAGTTCGCATCGGCATTCTCCACTTCCTCGGGCCGCCGCCGACGCGGCGATCCGACCGCACGACCGGGCTGGCGGGATCCGCATGGCGCAGTCGCGACGGAGCGACCCGTTCATCTTCATTGGGCATACGAGCACGCCGCGTGCCGCGGCCGGGCGGCCGCCGGTGACCTCGTCCTCCGAGCGAAGAGCTCCGATATCGGTCGCGATCGTGCCCGATTTGACGTGTCGGGCGGTGCCCGAGTGTGTCTGCCTTACACGGTCGTCCGGCCGCCGGGAGCCCGCCAAGGCCACGACGACTGGGTAGCGTTCGATCTTTTTTCGCCGCGCGACGTCACCGAATGAGTCGGCCGGCGTATTGGAAGCCGACGACCGAAAGAAGTTCGACGTCGGCCCGAGCGCGAGGGCTGGAGAAGGGGACGGTGGCGGGCCCAACGAGCCCCAACGCCGTAGAGGGGCAGGACAAGAGCTGGCCCGACAAGCGGGGGCAACAACCCGCTCCCCTCCTCGAGCCCTCGCGCTTCCTTCAGCAGCACCCGCGACGCGTGCCCGTCACACCGTCCTCGGCTCGCACAAGGAGAATCTCATGACTGGAATCATCCGCGGAATCGCGGTCGCGGCCGCGACGCTTGGCCTCGCCGTCGGGCTCGTCGCTTCGGCCGCTCCCGCGCGCGCCGATCTTCTTCCGAACTTCCGGTGTGCGGTCGCCAAGCGAAGAGCGGCGCTCAAGCGCCTGCGCGCCGTCGATGCCTGCTTCGCCAAGGTGGCCGGCCCGAACGCACAGCCGCCCGATCCCGCGTGCATCGCCGCCGCGAACCACAAGCTCCAGCAGGAGGCGCTCCGGATCGAAGCGAGAGGCGGATGCCAGCCGGAGACCGGCGACGAATTCCCCATGGAACGCGTCACCGACCAGTGCGAGTCGAACCTCATCCGGCAAGTGCCGGGGACCTGCACGGAAGCCGGCCAGGAGTGCGGCGGGCCGGTGGCCGCGCCGTGCTGCACCGGTCTCCTTTGCAGAGCCGTGCTCGGGCAACCGGCCTTCTGCGGCTGAGGAGCGGCGCTCGGCGCGTATCGACGGACCGGAAGCCACTGCGACCGCTGCCAGGCAGTCCCCGGCTCGCCCGTCTGTGGATCCGCTACGCGCGCGTCAAACTCTTACGGAAGCCCGTACGGGGCTGCGCCTCGAGCACACGGAGGCCGGCAAGACGCGGCTGGTGCCGCTGAACGACGCTGCCGTGACGGCTCTGCGAGCTCTACCCCCTCCGCTCGATGGCTGCCGGAATGGCACCTGTTTGGCGCCGGCCTTCGGTCGCCGAGCACATTCCTAGGAAGATCGCCCGAGTGCGCCCGCCCAGAATCGAACTGGGACTTAGGGTTCCGGAGACCCTCGTGATATCCGTTTCACCACGGGCGCGCGGCGGAGAAACGCTCGTAGTATAGGCGGCGCGCGCGCGCCACCCGCGTCCCGCTGACCGGCGGCAACAGAGCGTGTCGACGGACCGGCCTCGGCGCGCGACTTCGGTCTCGCACATTTCACGCGGTCATGCAGTTCTTTCCATGCTCGCCCCGCGTCGCGTCGCGCCAGGTTCGCGTCGGCTCAGGGCGCACCGTCCGCGGTAGGGGGCATGGCGCTTGCTGCGCTTGCCGGGACGGGAGGATCGATCATGTATTACGGATATGGAATCGGCGGAATCGTCCTGCTGATTCTGCTCATTCTCATCCTGACCGGGCGGCTCTGAACCGCGTGCGGGACGAAGGACGCGATGGAGATGCCGCGCGGCCGGCGGCGAAAGCCGCCGGTCGCGCGCATGCCCTCCGGTGCGCATCGCGCGCGTCGCACGCACCCGGCCCGCGCCGACGCGCGTCTTCGAATCAGCCCGTCACCTGAATCCGGCGCGGCCTCGCCTTCTCGCCCTTCGGCAGGACGATCTCGAGCACGCCGTTCGACATGCGGGCGCTGATCGCGTCGCGATCGAAGCGCCCCGAGTCGGCGAGCGTGAAGCGGCGGACGAAGCGGCCCACGTTGTACTCGGTATACTGGGGGGTCAGCCCCTCGTACTCGGCCGCGTCGACCTCGCCCGCCAGCGTCAGCTGGTCGTCGTCGAGCTCGACGGTCACCCGCGACTGGTCGACGCCCGGCATCTCGGCCCACAGGTGAAGGGCCGCATCGTCCTCCGCGATGTCGACGTCGGGGATGAACGTCCGGACCGGACGGGTCTGGTTCGGCTCCTTGAGCTCCTGCTTGTCCTTCGCTGCGAGCTCCTGAGCGGTCATCGTCTTCCCTCCGTTGCAGGTCGCGTCGCTGTCGGCGCGCCTGGGTTCAGCTCGCCTTGATCGAGATCCGCCGCGGGCGCGCGATCGCGCGCTTCGCGACCCGAATGGTGAGCACCCCGTTCCGGAACTCCGCCGTCGCGTTCTCGGGATCCAGGTCCTCGGGAAGCTGGATCGCGCGCGCGAAGCGACCGGCGCGGCGCTCCCGGCGGTGGAAGCTGCCCTTCGTCTCCGGCAGCGAGCGCTCGCCGCTGAGCGTGAGGCGTCGGGGCTCGAGCTGGATGTCGATCTTGTCCGGGTCGACGCCCGGGACCTCCGCCTTGATCACGAGCTCGCCTTCCTTGTCCGCGAACACGTTCAGCGGCGGGAAGACGGGCGCGCCCGACGGGCCGAGGTCGAAGCCCGCGAGCGGATTGCGGAACAGCCTGTCGAGGTCGCCCTGCAGAGCCATCAGGCTCTCGAGCGGATCGAGGCCGCGAAACGACACGAGTGCCATGGAACCCTCCCTGCGCGCTTCGCAAGCGCGATCGTGGATCGGCGAAACTGCCTTCGCGTCGGCGCCGGGAAGATGGGTTCGCCCGCACCGTTGTCAAGGGTGCGCGCTGCTGGAGGGCCCGGAGACCCTTTGCTACCGCCGCTGACCGATGGCGGCCACGGAGCCCGATGCCCCGCACATCGCCCTCGACGGCGTCCGGATGGCGTTCGACGACAGGCCGGTATTCGACGGGCTGTCGTGCGCGTTTCCACGCGGTCGGATCTCGGTGATCCTGGGCGGAAGCGGGTGCGGGAAGACGACCGTGCTTCGCCTCGTCGCGGGCCTCGTCCGCCCGCTTGCGGGCCGCATCCTGGTCGACGGCGAGGACGTCGCGCAGCTCGACGAGCGGGAGCTCGTGCGCGTGCGGTCGTCGATCGGCATGCTGTTCCAGGGCGGCGCTCTGCTCGACTCGCTGACGGTCTTCGACAACCTCGCGTTTCCGGTGCGCGAGCGCACCGACCTGCCCGAGCCGGAGATCGCGCGTACGGTCGCGAGCCGCCTCCAGGCCGTCGGGCTTCACGGCGTGGACGACCTCCTGCCCGGCCAGCTTTCCGGCGGGATGCTCCGGCGTGCCGCGCTCGCACGCGCGATCGTCCTGAGCCCGAAGATCCTCCTCTGCGACGAGCCGTTCTCCGGGCTCGATCCGATCTCCGTCAAGCGCATCGAGCTTCTCCTCGCGCGCTTGAACCGCCGTCTCGGCATCACGATCGTCGTCGTGTCGCACCACATCGCCTCGACGGTCCGCCTCGCCGACCGCGTGCTCCTCCTGCTGCCCGATGGCGCCGTGAGCGGCGCGCCCGAGGAGCTGAAGGCGAGCCCCGACCGCGACATCGCGGGCTTCTTCGACGAGGACCTGGACGAGTCGCTGGAGCCCGAGCCCGTCGGCGGCGCGACCTCGAGCGTCGAGGGACGGCCGTGAGCGGCGTCGCCGGCGCCGTCCGTGAGCTCGGCTACCGCTCGCTGGTCGTCGTCGCACAGCTCGGGAGCCTGCTCGTGTTCGCCGGAGCGATCGTGCGCGCGTTCGCCGCGCCGCCGTACCGCCTGCGGCGATGGGCGGAGGAGATCTTCAATCTGGGCGTGCTGTCGCTCGTCATCATCTGCGTGTCGGGGCTCGCGGTCGGCATGGTGCTCGGGCTCCAGGGCTACAACACGCTGGTCCGCTTCGGCGCCGAGAGCTCGCTCGGCGCGGTCGTCGGCCTGAGCCTCATCCGTGAGCTGGGACCGGTGCTGAGCGCCCTCCTCGTGACCGGCCGCGCCGGCTCGGCGACCGCCGCCGAGATCGCGAGCATGGTGACGACCGAGCAGATCGACGGCCTCCGCATGATGTCGGTCGATCCCATCGAGATCGTCGTCATGCCGAAGGCGAGCGCGATGCTCTTCGTGATGCCGGTGCTGTCGACGCTCTTCATCCTGTTCGGGATCGGAGGCGCCTACGTCATCGGGGTGCACCTCATGGGGCTCGACGCCGGGATCTTCCTCTCCAGCCTGACTTCGGCCGTTCGCTTCAGCGACGACGTCGTCGGAAGCTTGGTCAAGGGATTGATCTTCGGGGCGCTGATCGGGCTGATCGCGACGTTCCGCGGGTACCACGCGCGGCCGACGTCGGCCGGCGTCAGCTCGGCGACCACGTCGACGGTCGTGATCACGTCGGTCGCGATCCTGATCACGGACTACTTCGTCACGGCCTTGTGGGGGTTCCAGATTTGATGACCCGGTCTCCGACGCGCGACCTGATCGCAGGCCTCTTCGTCCTGGTCGGGATCGCCGCGGTCGCGTTCCTGTCGGTGCGCGTCGCGGCCGACCCCATCCTGACGTCGCGCGCGATGCGGGTGTACGCGTCGTTCGACGAGACCGGCGGACTGAAGGTGCGCGCGCCGGTCCAGATCTCCGGGGTCCGCGTCGGCCAGGTCGCCGGCATCGGCCTCGGTAAGGACATGCGGGCGCGCGTCGCGCTCGACGTCGACCCGGCGCTCCACCTGCCTACCGACACCAGCGCTTCGATCGTCACGGCCGGCCTGCTCGGCGATCGTTACATCTCGCTTCAGCTCGGCGGCGAGGGCGATATCCTGAAGGACGGCGACGAGATCACGTTCACGGAGTCGGCGGTCGTGCTCGAGCGCCTGCTCGGAAAGCTCGTGCACAACGCGGACGTGGGGCAATCGCAATGAAGACGCCCGGCACGCGCCGCTTCGCGGCGATGATCCTGCCGATGCTCGCGGCGCTCGCGATCGCCGCCCCGGCTCGCGCCCAGTCGCTTCCGACCGGGATCCCGCCGCCGGCCGCCGCGGGCGCGGCGCCGTCCGAGCCCGGCTCCCCGGCCGACGTCGACCCCTGGGAGCCCTTCAACCGAGCGATTTTCGAGTTCAACGACGGGCTCGATCATTACGTCCTGCGCCCGGTCGCGGAGGGTTGGGACACGGTGCTGCCCGATCCCGTCGAGCGCTCGCTCGACAACTTCTTCGACAACCTCCGGTTCCCGATCCGCTTCGTGAACAACATCCTGCAGGCGAAGGTCGATCCCGCGGCGATCACGCTCTGCCGCTTCCTCGTGAACTCGACGTTCGGGGTCGCCGGGTTCCTCGACGTCGCGTCGCACCTGGACCTTCCCGCGCAGACCGGCGACTTCGGACAGACGCTCGGCGTGTGGGGCATCCCGGGCGGCCCATACCTCGTCCTGCCGGTGCTCGGGCCGTCGAACCCGCGCGACACGGTCGGTATCGCCGCCGACAGCTACATCAACATCGGCGGGTTCTTCATCGACTGGTACTACCTGCTCGGAGCGCGCGTCGTCGAGACCGTGAACACGCGCGCGCTTCTGCTGGAGGACGTCGACCGCGCGCGCGAGGCGTCGCTCGACTTCTACGTCGCGGTGCGAAGCGCCTACCTGGCGCGCCGCCGCGCCCTCATCGAAGGACGGGCGGAGCCGACGCCCGAGGAGGAGAAGGAGTTGTACTTCCCGGATTATTCGGAACAATCGGTGCTGCCGTGAAGAGATTCTGTCGTTTCCCCTCCGCCCTCCCGGCCGCGCTCGCGCTCATCGCGGTGGTCGCGCTCGGGGATCGTGTCGCGCAGGCTTCGCAGGGACCCCGCGACGTCGTCTCCGAGACCGTCCAGCAGGTGCTCGACGTCCTCAAGGCGAAGTCGCTCGACAGCGACGCGAAGCGCCATCGCATCGAGGACATCGCCTACGCGCGCTTCGACTTCCCGACGATCTCGCGCCTCGTCCTCGCGCGCAACTGGAGCCGGCTCTCCCCCGAGCAGCAGGCCCGCTTCATCGATGAGTTCAAGCGCCACCTCTCGGTGACCTACGGCCGTAACATCGACAACTACCACAACGAGAAGGTCGAGGTGCTCTCGGATCGCGAGGAAGCGCGCGGCGACTGGTCCGTCAAATCGAAGATCCTGCGCGGCGGCCCCAACGAGGACATCCAGGTCGACTACCGCCTGCGGAAGGCGGGCGACGAGTGGAAGGTCATCGACGTGACGATCGAGGGCGTGAGCCTGGTCGCGAACTTCCGCGCGCAGTTCCAGGAGATCGTCGCCAACGGCGGCCCGGATCACCTGCTGACCCTTCTCGCCCAGAAGAACGCCGCCGGCGAGAGCATCCTGCCGCCCGGCAAAGGCGTCCCGGGAGGAGGCGTCTAGACGATCCTTGCGCGCGCGCCGCGCGCGCCCGAGCGAAGCGAGCCGGGAGTGGGGACCCGGCGGCCGCCGGGGGGAGGCGGAGGTCCCTTCGCCAGATCAACTTCTCCAGGCGAGGTGCTGGATCTCGGTGTACTCGTGCATGCCGTAGAGGCCGCCCTCGCGGCCGATGCCCGAGAGCTTGAAGCCGCCGAAGGGCGCGTGCGCCATGTTGCCGCCCTGGTTGATCCAGACCGTCCCCGTCCGTAGCCGCTTCCCGAGCTCGAGCGCCTTCACCTGGTCGCTGCCCGTGATCATCGCAGCGAGGCCGTAGTCGGAGTCGTTCGCGATCCGGGCAGCCTCGTCGAGGTCGCCGTAAGCGGTCACCGTCACGACCGGGCCGAAGATCTCCTCCTGCGCGATTTTGAGCTTGTTGTCGACGTCGGCGAAGATGGTCGGCTCGAGGAAGTAGCCGGACGACAGCTGGGCCGGCCGGCGGCCGCCGGTCACGAGGCGCGCGCCCTGGTCGACGCCGCTCTCGATGTACGCCTCGATCGCCTTCCGGCGCTCCTCGCGGATGACCGGTCCCATGAGGACGCTCGGGTCGGCGGGGTCGCCGATCTTCACGATGTCCCGGTTCGAGACGAAGGCCGCCATCTTCTCCACCGCCTTGTCGGCGACCGACTTCGGGACCAGGATGCGCGTTCCCATCGCGCACCCCTGGCCCGAGTGGAAGAAGCTCGGCGCCGCGAGCGCGGGCGCGACCATGTCCAGGTTGTCGCCGTCGAGCAGGATGTGCGCCGACTTGCCGCCCAGCTCGAGGTGGACGCGCCGCAGGCGATCGGCGGCGGCGGCGAGGATCTGGCGGCCGACCACGATCGAGCCCGTGAAGCTCACCTTGTCGACCATCGCGTTCGACACGAGTTCCTGCGAGATCTCCGGCGACTGCCCCGTCACCCAGTTGATCACGCCGGGCGGCAGATCGGCGACGTCCTCGATCAGCTTCGCGAGCCAGAGGTTCACGAGGGGACCGTAGGGCGACGGCTTGATGACCATCGTGTTGCCGGTCGCGAGCGCGGGGCCGATCTTCTGCGCGATCACGAACATCGGGAAGTTCCACGTCGGGATCATCCCGCACACGCCGACGGGCGCGTGGTGCACCATGCTGTTCGAGACGTACGCCCCCATCGGCGACCCGGTCACCGTGCTCGGGAGCATTTCCTCGAACGGGAACCTGAAGACGAGGTCGGCGTAGTTCCGGAGGTGGCGGATCGGCCACTCGACCTGCACGTCGTGCGACACCCAGCACGCGCCCGCCTCGGCGATGAGGAGCGCGCGCCACTCCTCCTTCCGCGCCTCGAGCGCGTCCGCGATGCGATTCAGCACGCGGGCGCGATCGTGCTTCGACGAGCGCGGCCACGGCCCCTCGTCGAACGCCTTCCGCGCCGCCGCGATGGCGCGCTGCATGTCCTCCCGCGTCCCTTCGGGCGCGTGGCCGATGGATCGGTCGGTCGCCGGATTCGGGACCTCGTACGTCCGCCCGCCCGTCGGCTCGACCCAGTTGCCGCCGATCAGGAGCCGATCGAAATCCCAACGCGTCTCCGCGTGCGCCATCGTCGCCATGTCTCGGAACCTCCCGCCGCGGGCCGGGCCGCGCGTCGCTCGCGAGTTTGCGGGCCGCCGCCCCGGGGAGTCAAGCCGCGCGTCTCGCGACCGCCTCGGCAATGCGATAGTCCTGCGTCTGCGGTCCCGATCCGAAAAGGAGGCCGGCGCGATGCGCATGCTGCACACGATGATCCGGGTGAACGACCTCGAGCAGTCGCTCGCGTTCTACACGGGCCCGCTCGGGATGAAGCTCCTGCGCCGCCACGACTTTCCCGGCGGCCGCTTCACGCTCGCGTTCGTCGGCTACGGCGACGAGTCGTCGAACACCGTGCTCGAGCTCACCCACAACTGGGACACGAAGTCGTACGATGTCGGAAACGGCTTCGGCCACGTCGCCCTCGGCGTGGAGGACATCTACGCGACGTGCGATCGCCTCCGCGCGCAAGGCGTCAAGGTCGTCCGCGAGCCGGGCCCGATGCAGCACGGCAAGACGGTGATCGCGTTCATCGAGGACCCGAACGGCTACCGCATCGAGCTGATCCAGCTCGGCCGCTGAGGCGCGCCGAGACCGCTCTAACGGCGCTTCCAGGTCGGTGAGCGCTTGCCGAGGAACGCGGCGATGCCCTCGTGCGCATCGTCGTCGGCGGCGTTGACGCACATCGTCTCGGACGCGACCTCGTACGCCTCGTGCTCCGGGCGATCGACCTGCCGATAGAACGTCTGCTTCCCCAGCGCGACCGCATGCGCGCTCGCGGCCAGGATCGGGGCGACGAGCTCGTCGATCGAGCGGTCGAGCTCGACATCTGGAACGACGCGGTTCACGAGCCCCCACTCGAGGGCGGTGCGCGCGTCGATCGGCGCGCCCGTGAAGAGCATCTCGAGCGCCCGCTTGCGCCCGATCGCGCGCACGAGCGGCACGGCCGGCGTCGAGCAGAAGAGCCCGATCCGGACGCCCGGGGTCGCGAACGTCGCCGACGCGGCCGCCACTGCGAGGTCGCAGGCCGCGACCAGCTGGCACCCCGCCGCAGTCGCGATGCCGTGCACGCGCGCGACCGTCGGCTGCGGGACCTCGTGGAGGAGCTGCATCACGATCGAGCAGCGCCGGAAGACCTCGTCGGTGTCCGCGGACGAGCCGTTGGCGATCTCGCGCAGGTCGTGGCCCGCGCTGAACGCGGGGCCGTTCCCGGCGATCACGATCGCGCGGACGGCCGGATCGCGCGCCGCGTCGCGGAGCGCCGCCTCCAGCGCTCCGAGGAGCTCGGCGGACAGCGCATTTCTTTGCGCCGGCCGGTCGAGCACGAGGCGGAGCACGCCCCCCTGACCCTCGATGCGGAGCGCCGGCTCGCTTCCGCCACCGGCCTTTGCGGTCGCTCCCTCGGCCATGCGCCTTCCCTCCATTCGCCGACGTCGACCCCGAGCGAACTCCCCGGTCCGCGCCCTGTCAAGGGTGGTCGCAAGACGCCGCGCGGTCGGCGCGGCGCGCGGGGCCGGTGTCCTGTCCACCGGACGGCGTCCGCTCCACAGGACAGGCGTCGTTCGCGCGCATGAGACTCGGATCGCCAGATTTGCCGCGCGCGCACCGCGTCGTTCGCGTCGAGTGCCGCCTCGACCGCGGTGACATCCGCGATCGAACCGAAGGCGCCACGCCGGACGCCCACGCTCCGGTGGCGCAACGAGGAAAGGAGCCGGCGCGCGCGAGAAGAAAAACGGACGCGCGAAAATCCGCGTCAGTACGCGACTTCTTCGGGCTCGCGCCGGGTTTGCTCGTCGCCGGGAAGGCCGGTCACCGGAGGATGGCAGCGCGGCTTCAAGTCGCTTTTGCCCGGCTCGAGCGGGATCCAGTGCTCCCGACGCGGCGACCGGTGCGAGCGAGGATCGTAGGAGAAGGAGGACTCTCTCGTCGTGAACGCCATCGCCTCACTCCGTGGATGGGTACTTCCACGGTGCGAGGCAGCAAGATCTACGCCCGCAGCTCGAATCTTCAGAGCAGACGGATCGGCGCGGCCGGATGAAGCGGTTCGCGCGCGTCAGGCCGCGCTGGCGGCGATCTCGCCGCCGATCGGCGCGTAGGCTGGCGCGATCGGTGCCTCCGACGCAGCGCGCGCTTCGCGGATCATGTCGGCGATGGTGCGGTGGCAGCCGCCGCACACGCCGCCTGCCCCGCAGGCCTCCGTCACCGCCCGCCGGCACGTCGCACCTTCCTCGATCGCGCGCCGGACCTTCTTGTCGGAGACTCCCTGACAGAGGCAAACGACCATGGTCGGAGTATGCGGATATTGAAATTCATTTTCAAGTAGCTTCCGAAGAAAATGAGAACGAATTTCACCGGTAGTCGTGGGCCGGGGGGGCGGGGCCGGAAAAAGGCAGGGGTTCCATGCCGTCGACCCGGAGATGGGTCACGCCCTCCCGGCGCTCGAGAAGCCCTTCGAAGACGAGGATCGGGGCCGTGTGGAGGACGGATCGGAACTGCTCGAAGCGATCCGGCGTCAGGACGGCGTTCCCGAGGCCGGTCTCGTCCTCGACGGTGAGGAAGCAGAACCCCTTCGCCGAGCCCGGGCGCTGCCGCACGATGACGAGGCCGGCGGTCCGGAGACGGGATCCGTCCGGCCGGCTCGCGAGCTCGGCGACCGGCACGATCCCGCGCCGGTCGAGGTCCGCGCGCAGGTGCGCGAGCAGATGCGGGCCGGTCGTCATGCCGCTCGCGCGATAGTCGGCGAGCGTCGTCTCGACCTCGGACATCGCGGCGAGCGGCGCGCGGCTCGCTGCCACCGGAAGACCGGCGAAGAGTCGCTCGTCGGGACGCGGAAGGCCGGCGACCTGCCAGAGCGCCGTGCGGCGCGATGCACCATCCGCCCCCGTCCCCGGGACGTCCGCGAGCGCGCCGACCTCGGCGAGCGTCGCGAGCTCGCGCCGGCTCGCGGGCACGCGCGCGGCGAGATCCGCGACGTCGCGGAACCCGGCTTCGCCGCGCGCGCTCTCCACGCGGCATGCGGTGTCCTCGCGCAGCCCCTTCACGAAGCGGAGGCCGAGGCGCACGGCCGGCGGAGCGTCCTCGCACGCGACCAGCGAGCACTTCCACGAAGACCGGCAGACGTCGATCGGGAGGACGCGCACGCCGTGGCGCTGCGCGTCCTTCACGAGCGTCGCCGGGTGGTAGAAGCCCATCGGCCATGCGTTCAGGAGCGCGCACAGGAACGCGGCCGGGTGGTGCGCCTTCAGGTACGCCGACGCGTACGCGATCAGCGCGAAGCTCGCCGCGTGCGACTCGGGAAATCCGTAGAGCGCGAACGACGTGATGCCGCGCACGATCTCCTCCTCCGTGTCGCCGGCGATGCCGTGCGCGTGGAGGCCGTCGCGGAGCCTGCGCTCG
Organism: Binatia bacterium; assembly: GCA_035651755.1. Taxonomy (GTDB): domain Bacteria; phylum Desulfobacterota; class Binatia; order UBA12015; family UBA12015; genus DASRFA01. The sequence goes on from DASRFA010000014.1 coordinate 119,343, forward strand.
ATCGCCTGCATGCGCTCGACCGAGCGCTTGAAGCCCATCGCTCGCCGGAGCTCCTCCGCCTCGCCGCCGGTGAAGCCGCCCACCGCCATCGCCATGCGCAGGAGCTGCTCCTGGAAGAGCGGCACGCCGAGCGTGCGCTCCAGGATCGGCTCGAGGAGCGGGTGCGCGTAGCGGACCGGCTCGCGGCCCGCGCGCCGCGCGAGGTACGGGTGCACCATCTGGCCGACGATCGGCCCGGGCCGGATGATCGCGACCTCGACGACGAGGTCGTAGAACGAGCGCGGCTTGAGCCGCGGCAACGTCGCCATCTGGGCGCGCGATTCGATCTGGAACACGCCGACCGTGTCGGCGCGGCGGATCATCTCGTAGGTCTTCGGGTCGTCCTGCGGGAGCTTCGCGAGGTCGAGCGCCCTGCCCTCGTGCTCGCGCACGAGCGGGATCGCCTCCTCGAGGACGGCCATCATGCCGAGGCCGAGGAGGTCGATCTTGATGAGCCCCAGGTCCGCGCAGTCGTCCTTGTCCCACTGGACGACGGAGCGATCGGGCATGGTCGCGGGCTCGAGCGGCACGATCTCGTCGAGGCGGCCCGCCGCGACGACCATCCCGCCGGAATGCTGGCTGAGATGCCGCGGCAGGCCCTGCATGTTGGCGACGCACTCGAGGAGCAGCTTGACGCGCGGGGCGTCGACGTCGATGCCGCCCGCGCGGAGCTGCGCCGCGAGCACGTCCATGCCCTCGCGGAAGCCGTGGTTCGCGAGGAGCTTCGCGAGGCGATCGACCTGGAGCGGCGCGAAGCCGAGCACCTTGCCCGCCTCGCGGAGCGCGCTCCGCGTCCGGTACGTGATGACGTTCGCGGTCATCGCGACGCCGGCGCCGACGATGCGCGCGGCGGGGCCGCCGCCCGACGGCGTGGGAGGCCCGTAGCGCCGGTAGACGTACTGGATGACCTCCTCGCGGTGGTCGCCCGAGGGGAGGTCGAGGTCGATGTCGGGCCACTCGCCGCGCTCCTCCGAGAGGAAGCGCTCGAAGAGGAGGTCCATGCCGACCGCGTCGACGGCGGTGATGCCGAGCGAGTAGCAGACCGCGCTGTTCGCGGCGGACCCCCTGCCCTGCACCAGGATCCCGCGCTCCCGGGAGAAGCGCACGATGTCCCAGACGATCAGGAAGTAGCCGGCGAGGTCGAGCTTCGCGATCACGGCGAGCTCGTGCTCGAGCTGCGCCTTGACGCGCGCCGACAGCGGATCGCCGTAGCGCTCGCGCGCGCCGGCGTACGTCAGCATCGTCAAGTAGCGCTGCGGCGTCTCGCCGGGCGGAAGCGGATACTCGGGGAAACGATACCCGAGGTCTTCCATCGTGAACGCACAGCGGTCCGCGATCTGGCGCGTGGCGGCGACCGCGCGCGGCAGGTCGCCGAAGCGCGCTGCCATCTCCTCGGGCGGGACGAGGTAGTGCTCGGCGTTCGGCGCGAGGAGCTTGCCCGCGCGGTCGAGCGTCGTGCCGTGGCGAAGGCAGGTGAAGACGTCGAGCAGGGGGCGCTCGACGGCGCGCGCGAAGCGCACGTCGCCGGTCGCGACGAGGGGGACGCCGAGATCGGTCGCGAGGTCGCGCAGAGCACGCGTGCGGCGCTCGACGCGCGGATCGAGGCTCCGCTGCACGTCGATCCACAAGCGATCGCCGAACGCGGCGTGGAGCCGCCGTCCGAGGTCGCGCGCCGCGCGCGCGTCTCCGCGACGAAGCGCCTCGGTGAGCGGGCTCGTCGGGCCGCCGGCGAGGCAGAGGAGCCCGGCCGCGTGCTCCTCGACGTCCGCGAGCCGGACCGCGCACTCGCCCTTGGGCGCGCGCGCATGGCCGATCGTGAGCAGCCGGCAGAGGTTCCGGTAGCCGGTGCGCGATTCGACGACGAAGAGGAGCCGGATCGGGCGCGTCGCCGCGCGCTGCGCGAGCGGCCGCGGCGCGCTCGTACGTCTGGCTGCAGCGCCGCCGCGGATCGTGTCGGCATCCCCGGCCTCGATCGTCGCCTCGGCGGCGACCAGTGGGCGGATGCCGGCAGTGGAGCCCGCCTTCCAGAAGCGCGGCGCTCCGTAGAGGCCGTCGCGGTCGCCGAGCGCGAGCGCGTCGTACCCGACCTCCGACGCGCGGGCCGCCAGGTCCTCCGGAAGGCTCGCGCCCTCGAGGAACGAGAAGGCACTGCGGCAGCGAAGCTCGACGTACGGCGCCTGCTTCTTCGACATCGACGGACCTCGAGTGGGGGACGAGGCCATCTTCGCCTTTCTTTCGCTTCGCGACAAGAGCCCGGCGAGCAAGCGGACGGAGGCCTTGTCCGCCCCGGACGATCCCGATAACCCCGCGGAATGTCCCAAGAGATCCATCGCAAGACGGTCGCCGAGCTCGCCTCGCTCGTGGCGGCCCGCCAGGTGTCGCCGCGCGAGGTCCTGGACGCCTTCCTCGCCCGCATCGAGAGCGAGAACCCGCGCCTGAACGCGTTCGTCACGCTGTGCGCGGAGCGCGCCCGGCGCGAAGCCGACGCGCTCGGCGACGACATCGCGCGCGGACGGCTGCGCGGCCCGCTCCACGGGATTCCGATCGCCGTCAAGGACCTGACCGACACCGCCGGCATCCGCACGACCTACGGCTCGTCGCTCTTCCGCGAGCACGTCCCCGAGAACGACGCCGAGCCGGTGCGGCGCCTTCGCGCCGCGGGCGCGGTCGTCGTCGGAAAGGCGAACACGCACGAGTTCGCGTGCGGAACGACGACGAACAACCCGCACTATGGCGCGACCCACAACCCGTGGCGCGCCGGCCACGTCCCGGGCGGCTCGAGCGGCGGCTCGGCGGCCGCGGTCGCCGGCGGCCTCGTGCCGCTGGCGACGGGTTCCGACACGGGCGGCTCGATCCGGCTCCCGAGCGCGCTCTGCGGTTGCGTCGGCATCAAGCCGACGCACGGCCGCGTGAGCCTCGCCGGAACGTTTCCGATGGCGGCGAGCTGCGATCACGTCGGCCCGATCGCGCGCACCGCTCGCGACTGCGCGCTCGCGCTCGCGGAGATGAGCGCCTACGACCCGGCCGATCCGTGGTCGCGGCGCTTTCCGCCGGAGGACTGGACGCGCTTCTTCGGACGGGGCTTGCGCGACTTCCGGGTCGCGATCGCGCCGGACTTCCGGCCGGTGCCGCTCGCGCCGACGGCGGAATCCGCGGTCGAGCGGACGGTGCGCGCGCTCCGCGACCTCGGCGCGCGCATCGTGGCGGTGGAGCTTCCCGACGGGGCGCGCGTTCTCGCCGAGGGCGGCATGGTGATCATCGGCGAGACCTACGCCGAGCACGCCGAGCGGCTCGCCCATCACCGCGACGCGTACGGGGCGGACGTCCGCGGGCAGCTCGAGTTCGCCGCGCACCTGTCGGCGGCGGACCTGGCGCGCGCGCAGCACGTACGCGAAGAGATGGCGCGCGCGGTCGACGAGATCGTCCGGACGCGCGCCGACGCGCTGCTCCTCCCGGCGGTCGCCATCGAGGCACCTCCGATCGCCGAGGAGACCGTCGTTGTCGGCGGCGAGACGATCCCGGTCATGACGGCGCTCGCGGGCTTCACGGTCCTGCACAACTTGACGCGGCTTCCGACGGTGTCGGTCCCGGTCGGGCTCGGCGCGGGCGGGCTTCCCGTCGGCGTCCAGGTGACGACCGGATATGGGGAGGACGCGCTCGCGCTCGCGATCGCGGATCGGCTGGAAGAGGCGCTCTGGCCGCAGGCCGAGCGCTGGCCCGCCTGACGGACGGCGGAGGAGCAGGCGGCCGCGGACGCGGTCACGAACGGCGGCGCGTGCCGCCCGTCTGCTCGAGGAGCCGCCTCGCCTCCGTCAGATCTGCAGTTTCGAAGCCCTCGGCGAACCCGCCGTAGACGTCGGACAGGAGCGCGTGCGCCTCGGTAGCCCGGCCGCGATCTCGCCAGAGCCGCGCCACATCGACCGCCGCGCGCAGCTCGAGCATCCTCGCTCCCTGTCGGCGCGCGGTTGCGAGCGCGCTCGTGAAGCAGGATTCGGCTTCGGCCTCGTGCTGGGGCGGAGCGCTCGCGCGGCGCACCGACGGACGGCGCGTCGCCGACGAGCCCGACAGGAGCAGCGTTCCGCGCAGCCGAGAGAGCTCCGCATCCCAGTAGTGCGACCCGGTGGAGTCAGCGACCGCTCGCGCCTCTGCGACGGCTGCGAGACCCTCCTCCACCCGTCCGCACGTCGCGCACGCCGCCGCCAGGAAGCCGAGGAACGTCGGCGCGCCGACCCCGGCTCCCGTCTCTCGGTAGGCGTCGTAGCCGGAACGGATCTGCGCGACCGCCTCGTCGCCTTCGCCGCCGGCGGAGAGGAGCCAGCCGCGGTGGATCGCCCCCGCGCCGAGCACCGTCTCGAAGCCGTGCTCCGCGGACTCCTCCGTCGCGACGTCACTCGCCTCCCGCACGGCGTCCGGCTCGCCGCGGCATGCGTGGAACGTCGCCGCGAAGGCGCATGCGTTCGCGAGGATGAAGGGGTAGCCGGCGGAGCGAGCGCGATCGATCGCCTCGCGCATCCGCGTCGCGGCGCGGTCGGGGTGGCCGAGGAGCCAGAGCGCCCACGCCGAGTGGACGCCGCACGACACGCCGGCGTCGTGACCGCCCCAGAGCGCGGGCGCCCGGCCGCCGCTGTGCCGCTCCGGGTCGTACGCGGCGAGCCCGCGCTCGAGCTCCTCGAGCGCAGCCGGGAAGTCGCCGGCGTGGAACGCCGCGACGCCGAGCCCGTTGCACGCCGCGAGGCGAACCGTGAGGTTCCCCGTCGCGTCTGCGAGCGTCGCGAGCTCCTTCGCGAGCTCGCCGGCGATCCGCGGTTCGCCGCGGATCGTGTGGTAGCGGCACAGCGCGATGAGCGCCGGCAGGATCTCCGGTCGCGTCCCGAGCCGCGCGCAGAGCTCGCGCACGCGCCCGTACGCGCTCACGACCTCGGACCCCGCGGACCCGAGCGCGATCAGCGCCGCGCACAGCGTGGTCCCGATCGCGAGCTCCTGCAGCAGTCGCTCCGGCGACTCGGGAAACGCCGCCAGCATCTCGAGCGCACGCGTCGCGTGGCTCGCAGCCTCGCGATGCGCGTAGTGCCGGAGCGAGTTGTCCGCGGCGAGCCGGCGATACTTGACGGCGCGCTCGAAATCGCGGCCCTCGGCGAAGTGCATGGCTAGCTCGCCCGCGACCTCGCCCGCTCGCGCGCCGTGCGCCTGCTCGAGCCGAGCCCCGACGCGCAGGTGCAACCCGACGCGGCGCGCCCCCGGGATGCGGCCGTAGAGCACGTTGCGATGGAGGGCGTGGATGAAGGCGTAGCGCCCGGCCACGGTGCCGTCGGGCCATTCCGCCACGCCCGCCGGCCGGACGAAGTGGCCTCGGATCGCGAGCTCCGCACAGGAGCGCTCGGCCTGCTGCGGGTCGATCCCGCCGCAGCCCGGAAGCGCAGCCGAGAAGTCCGCGCCGGCGACGCTGGCGACCTCGAGGACGGCCTGCTGCTCGGGCGTGAGCCGGTCGATCTGCCGCTCGACGAGCTGCGCGAGCGTGTGCGGGATGCTCGCGGCGACGTCGTCGGGGGGCTCCGCGAACTGCCAGCGTCCCTCGCTCTCGCGCACGCGACCGCGCGCCACGAGGTCGTCGACGAGGGTCGCGAGGAAGAGCGGGTTTCCGGTCGTGCTGCGGTGGAGCGCCGGGACGAGGCGAGTCGGGATCGCGGCCCCCGGGAGGCGCGTCGCGAGGTACTCGGCCACCGCCGATTCGCTCAGGAAATCGAGCGCGAGGTCCTCGCACCGCCCGTGCAGCCGCAGCTCCCGGCGGACGGGGTTCAGCGCGTGCCCGCCGGCGACGACGTCGGCTGGACGGTACGTCCCGAGCACCATCAGCCGCGCGGCGTCGCCGCGCCGGGCGACCATCGCGAGCAGGTCGATCGTCGCGGAGTCGCTCCAGTGCAGGTCCTCGAGCAGGAGGACGAGCGGGCGATCGACGCAGAGCGCGTCGAGCGCCTCTGCGAGCTCGCGCAGCATGCGCTCGCGAGTCGATCCCTGCGCGCGGCGCTGGACCGCGTCGAGATCGTGATCCTCGAGCAGCGCCGGAAGCTGCGCGAGCCATGTGGGCGCAAATCTTCGGAGCGTCGCGACCAGCGCCTCGCCGCCGGGATCCCGTCCCATGCGCCCGAGCGCCTCGAGCAAGGGCAGATAGGGCTCACCGGCGCCGTAGTGCTCGACGCACTGCCCGCGCCCGACGCGGACGCCGTCGTGGCCGTCGATGCGCGCGAGGAACGTCTCGACGAGCGTCGTCTTCCCGATCCCCGGCTCGCCGCTCACGAACACGACGCGCCGCCGGCCGGCGAGCGCCTCCGCGAAGAGCTCGTCCAGCCGCTCGATCTCGGCGGCCCGGCCGACGACGTGCGGCGCCTGCCGACGCGGCAGGGCCGCGACCTCGCTGATTGCCGGACGAAGCGACCTCGCCGCGCCCGTCCCTCCGAGCGGGCCGATGAACCGGAAGCCCCGGCGATGGACGGTCTCGAGATAGCGCGGCGAGCGCGACGAGTCGCGGAGCGCCTTCCGCAGGTCGCGGATGCAGCTCGCGAGCGCGGCCTCGCTGACGATCGTGTCGTGCCACACCACGTCGAGCAGCTCCGTCTTCGTCACGAGGCGCGCGGGGTGGGAGACGAGGTGCTGGAGGACGGCGAACGCGCGCGGGGTCAGGTCGAGCCGGCGATCCCCGCACCACGCCCACTCGTTCTCTGTCTCGATCCGCAGGGGGGCGGGATCCGTGAGCCGCGTCTTCCGCATGCCGGTCTCGACAGAGCGCGCCAAGAATTCCGCCCCCGATGCCCGATCGTCGAGGCGCTCCGTCAATCACGGCAGTAGCGGGTCCGCCGATGGCAGGCAACGGGGCGCGAGCGGCGCGCCGCCGCGGTTGCTCGCGAGACGCGCGGCGACTCAAGGGCAGGCTTCGAGCGTCTCGACGCCGACGAGGTCGTCGACGCCGACGTCGATCCGGCCCGTGTCGCCGCCGGCGTTACCCTCGATGAGGTCGTCGCCGCCGTTGCCTGCGATGACGTCCGCCCCGGTCCGCCGAGGAGCGTATCGCTTCCGGGACGGCCCTCGATCGCGTCGCCGTCGCCGTCGCCGGCCGCGAACGCGGCCGAATCGTCGCAGGCGAGCGTCGCGTCGTCGAGGACGCCGCCGCAGACCGTGTCGGCTCCCGCGCCGCCGTCGACGTGGTCGGCACCCGAGCCGCCTTGGACGAAATCGCTCCCGTCGTCGCCAGTGATGACGTCCCGATCCCGGCCTCACCCGCGATCAGGAAGAGCCGCCCGCTCCACGAGCGACGTCGTCGAGCGCGGCGGCGAGCTCGGCGAGCTCGGACCCCCGGCCGATGAACGCGCTCGCCGTCACCCGCCGCGCGCGGCTCCGCTCAGTACACGATGACCGAACGCGCGACCTCGCCTTTCATCATCGCGTCGAAGGCGTCGTTGATCTTCTCGAGCGGAAGCTTTCGGCTGACGAGCTCCTTCAGCTTGAGCTTGCCCGCCGCGTAGAGGTCGAGCATGCGCGGCATGTCGCGGCGCAGGTTCCCGGAACCGTAGAGCGAGCCGATGAGCGACTTCTCGGCGAGGGCGAGCATCGCCGCCGGCACGCTCACCATCGCGGTCACCGGCGGCACGCCGACGACGACCGCCTTGCCGCCGCGCTTCACGGCCATGAAGGCCTCGGTGATGAGCTCCGGCACCCCGACGACCTCGAACGCCCAGTCCGCGCCGAGCCCGCCGGTCGCCGCCTGGATGCCCGCGGACACGCCGGACTCGGCCGAGTTCACGACGTGCGTCGCCCCGAACTGCTTCGCCATCTCGAGCTTCGCCGGCACGCGATCGACCGCGATGATCTGCCCGGCGCCGCGGATCGCGGCGCCCTGGATGACGTTCAGGCCGACGCCGCCGCAGCCGATGACCGCGACCGACTGCCCCGCCAGGATGTCGACCGTGTTGATCGCCGCGCCGACGCCCGTCATGACGCCGCAGCCGACGAGGCACGCGACGTCGTGCGGCGTGCCGTTGTGGATCGGGATGCACCCCGACGCGGGGAGCGTGGTGCGCTCGGCGAACGACGCGACGCCCTGGATGCTCATGAGCGGCTGCCCGCCGCGCGAGAGACGGCTCCCGCCGGTCAGCATTGCCATCTGCGAGGACTCGCAGAGATACGCCTTGCCGGAGATGCAGTAGTGACAGTTTCCGCACGGCGGCACCCAAGACAGGATGACGTCGTCGCCCTCTTTCAAGCCCGAGACGCCCTTCCCCACCGCCTCGATCGTCGCCGAGCCCTCGTGGCCGAGGACGCACGGCGTCGGAATCGGAAGGTCGCCCTTGATGACGTGCATGTCCGAGTGGCACACGCCGCTCGCGCGCATCTTGACGCGCACCTCGCCGTCTTGTGGATCGGCGACGTCGATCTCGTCGAGGACGAGCTTCTCGCCGTAGTTCTGGAGGATCGCTGCCTTGCTCTTCATTTCGGTTTTCCTTCCGTAGCCCGCGCCGGGGCCGTTGCATTCGAAGCCGGAGCGTTCGCCGGGGATCCCTCGCCCGCGACGCGCAGTCCTTTCGCCGCGGGCGTCTTCCGGGCGGGCCGGACCGAGACCGCCTTGCCGTTCACGATCACGCTCGACGCGACCACGATCGGGGCGCGTCCCCGGAACAGAGATCCCTCCAGCCGAACCTGCTCGCCCGCGCGTAGCGAGAGCCCGAGCTGGTCGCAAACGTCGTCGGGCGCGAGCAGCACCTCGACCCGCTCGCCGTCCGCGCGCTCGACCTCGAGGCGGACGGGGCCGGGATGCCCGCGCGTCGAGCGCAGGATCTTGCCCTCGACCTGGACGAGCGACTCCGCGGTGAAGAGCTTCGGGAGGACCGTCGCGGCGGCGTGCGCCGGCGTCGCGGTCGGCGCGGGCGTCGCGACCGTGCTCGCGCCCGCGGCGCGTACCCGAGCCGCGAGCGCGGCCGCCGCGAGGAACGCCGCCACGGCGCCGCCGGTCGCGAGCCGCTTCGCGCCGTCGAAGAGGCGGGGGATCGACACGCGCCGTTCATAGGCAGGCCCCCGCGCCCTGTAAAGCATCGGCGACGTTCCCCGCCGCGCCGTCGACGGCTCAGCGCCGCGATTCGAGGAAGTCGCGGATGCGATCCGGCGCATCGCCGAGGATCGCCGGGCCGTGGCTCGGCACGACGTCCTGGACGCCGAGCTCGGCGATGCGCGCGAGCGATCGGTCGGCGGCGGAAGCGTCGAGCGTGAGGCCGGGCACCGGGTCGTACCCGAGACGGCCCTCGACATGGAACACGGCGTCCGCGCACAGGACGACGCGGTCCTCCTCGTGGACGAGGCCGATCTGGCCGGGCGTGTGGCCCGGGACGGAGACCACCCGGAGCCCGAGCAGGCGTTCGTCCTCGGCGAGGGTCGCGTCGACCCGGGGGCGCTCGACGCGGCGCTGCGCGATGCGTTCGTGCACCGCGAGCAGCGCGCGCGGGAAGATGCCGTGTGCCGCGCGCGCCAGCGATCGGCCCTCGACGTAGGGCCGCTCGTCCTCCGAGCAGAGGATTTCCGCGCCCATCACGCGCGCGATCTCGCTCGCTCCCCCCACGTGGTCGGCGTGCGCGTGCGTGAGCACGACGTGCGTGATCCGGTTCGGCTGCGGAAGCGACGCGGCCGCCGTGAGGACCGCGTACGCCCAGCCCGGAAAGCCCGCGTCGACCAGCAGCAGCCCGCGCTCGTGCCGGACCAGGAACACGGCGACCTGGAAGCGACCGTGCAGGTCGACGGCGGCGATGTGCCGGCTGATCGGACGCAGGCGGGCGACGGGCATGGCGCTCGGGTGGTACCGGGCGCGCCCTCCGGCCGGCAAGGGAGTCGCGGTTGAGATCGGATCGGCCGTCGGCTACGAGCGCGGCCCATGGCGCAGGAAGACCAGGAACTCGTCCGAACCATCGTCCGCTCCGTCGACAAGAAGCTCGAGTGGGAGGCCATCCCGACGCAGGACCAGGGCCTCCGGGTCACGCTGCGCCATCCGCTCGGCGAAAGCAGCATGGACGTTTCGCGCAGCGAGGTGCACGCCGCCCTCGATTCGCAGGTCGACCGCAACAGGCTCCGCGAGCGCATCAAGCGCTGCCGGCAGCGCGTGTTCGACGCGCGGAAGCCGTACATGCCCTGGCGCCTCCCGAAGATCGAGCCGATCGGCGCGCCCGGGCCGCGCTCGGGTTGGGGCGGCGGCGGCGGCGGACGCCGCTGACGATCAGCGCGACGCGAGCGCTCGGGGTCGAGCCGCCGGGTCGCTCGACCGGCGTCGTTCATTGACAGCCGGTGGGGCGGTCGTTACGTAACCCGCGCGGGGTGGAGCAGTCCGGTAGCTCGTCGGGCTCATAACCCGAAGGTCGTAGGTTCAAATCCTACCCCCGCAATTTCCGCTAGCGCGGGCGCTTCTGCGGGTCGACTTCTCGCGCGAGATGCGAGCGAAGCGAGCCCGCGGGGAGTGGGGGCCGGGGCGAGGGGAGCGATCCCCCTCGCGAGACAATTCAGGCGGCTTTTCCGCGGCGGAGGCGAGTGGCGTCTTCGTCGAGCGTGTCGCGCTGTTGGCGCTGGTCCTCGAAGGCGGCGTCCAGGGCGGCGAGGTCCTGTTCGTAGGCGCGGCGCATGCCGCGCACGTCGGCTTCGACCTCGGAGGACGGGCGGCTCGCGAAGAGCCGCTGGTACTTGAGTTCGAGCTGTCCGCCGAGCGCGCGGTACTTGTCGACCGCGGCGCGCAGCGCGGCGCCCTCGCGCAGCGCGCGGTCGCTCTTCCGCGTCGCGCGCTGCGCGCGCTGGCGTGCGAGCGCGAGCGCGACGGCGAGCACGAGCGCCGCCAGCGCCGCGACGATCGTCCCGGCTCGCCACACGCCGTAGCGCGTGAGTCGCGACTGCAACGCGGCGTTGTCGCGCTGCAGCGATGCCACGTCGTCGGCAAGCGCGGCGAGGCGCTGGTTCAGCGCCGCCACGTCCGCGCGCGCCTCGGCAAGCGCGCGGTCCATTGCCTCGTTCTCGGCGCTCAGCCGCGCCAGCCGCGCGGCGCGCGGATCGGGGATCCGGAGGATCGCGCCCACGGCGAGGCGCCGCGGATCGCGGATGCCGTTCACCGCGAGCAGATCGTCGATCGACACGCCGAAGAGACGCGCCACCTGAGCCGGGTCGTCTCCCGACCGGAGGGGATAGACGATGAAGCCCTCGTCGTCCGTCGTCACGTGATCGGGCGGCGGCGCCGGCGCGTCCGCTTCGGCGGAGGCGCGCGCGCGGGCGGGAACGTCCTCCGCGTCTCCGAGCCGAGGCGCGAGCGCGACGGCGATCACAACCGCAAGCAAGAATCGTTGCCACACCATGGTGATGAAATCCTGGCTCAGTATACGACCCGCGGCGCGAGTGGCGACTCCCCCGACGCGCAGCACGAGTGCTCTTGACTCGGCGTCGAAACGATCCCCATGCTCGCGAGAGGGGCGCCGGGAGTGCTCCGTCCGCGCGCGGCACCGCCGGCTCGCTCCTCGCGACCGCGACGATGCGAAAGGACTACTACCGGATCCTCGGGATCCCGCGCTCGGCGACCCCGCTCGGGATCCGACGCGCCTATCGCGAGCTCGTCAAGCGCCACCACCCCGACCGCGTCGGACCGGCAGGCACGCGACCGCTCCAGGATGTCGTGGAAGCGTACGAGGTCCTGTCCGATCCCGCGCGGCGGCGCGCTCACAACGACGACCTCGCCGCGGACGACCGCCCGCGCGACCGCCGCTGGCAGGACGACATCGCGAGCGAGCCGCTCGCGTCTGCGGACGGGTGGCGCGGCGGCGCCGCGCGGCCGCACGCGCGCGAGCGGCCGCTCGCGAGCCGCGTGCGCGATCGCTCGGCGTTCGGCGACGCCGAGGAGCGGCTCGCTCCGCGCGCGCTCCGGTTCGAGATCGAGCTTTCGCGCGAGGAGTCGCTGTGGGGATGCCTCGTGCGCCTCGACGTCCCGCTCGCGCGCTCGTGCCCCGCCTGCGTCGGCTTCGGGCACGACGGGTTCTGGACGTGCGGAGTCTGCGGCGGCGCCGGGCGCGTCGCGGTGCGCGCGCCGATCGCCGTCCGGCTGCCGCGAGCGGTGCGGGACGGCGAGCTGCTCGATCTCCGGTTGCGCGGTCCGGGCGGTGAGCCCGTCCTCCTGCGATTCTCCGTCCGGGTCGCGGAGCGCGCGTGAGCGGCGCGAGCGGCCGGTCCGCCGCGCTCAGTCGAACGGGTTGCCCAGGTTGAACTGCCGGCCGAGTGCCGCGTAGTCGACGCCCGGCCTGCGCTCGACCTCGGGCGGGAAGCACTCGCGCTTCCGCGCGTAGTACTCCGCGCGATGGTCGCCCGCGGATGCCGGGTTGAACGTCAAGTAGTACGACCGCCGCGGATCGCGCGAGCGATTCGGACCCGAGCGGTGCGGGACCCACGCGTCGAACACGATCACGTCGCCCGGCTCGGCCAGGATCGGCTCCACGCGAAGCCCCTGCATCACGTGAGCCTCCAGCGTCCCGTCCGGGTTCTGCGGAAGGAACTTCGGCTCGCGGGCGTCGAGAGCCATCTCGAGACAGCCGTTCTCGCCCGTGAAGGGGTCCACCGGCACCATGACCGTCAGATGGTCGCGCACCCCGAAGTCGACGTAGGCGGGCGCGTCCTGATGGTCCGCGAATCCGGCGCCTCCCGGGAGCTTGAAGTTGATCTTGTCCTTGAAGAGGACGACCGGCTCGCCGCAGCAGTCGGCGAGGAGATCGAAGAGCCGGGGGCCCGCGAAGAGCGACGCCATCCCCTCGTGGTAGGGGAGGAAATTCTCGATGCGAGCGAGCATCTTGCGGCCGTCCGGAGCGCGCTCGTAGTACCGCATCCAGCGCCCCGGGGTCTCCGGCCAGCCGGCGATCTCGTCCGTCCAGCGCGCGACGTCCGCGGTCTCGCGCGCGGACAGAAAGCCGCGCAGCCACGTCCACCCGTGGCGCGTCCAGTGCTCGCGGTCCTCCGCTGACAGCGCCATCGTCCCTCCTTCGCGCCCGGCTAGCAGAGCGCTGCAGGGAGGAGCAACGCGTCTTCGGTCAGGACGTTCGGCCCAGCGCCCGCGCGCCCCGGCGGTCCGCCTTCGCTCCGCCGACGCGGCGCCAGCCGGCGCGCAGCAGCCCGCCGCGCCACGAGGCGGCGGCCACTTCGCGCGACGGCTCGTCCCACGGACGCCGGCGCTGGCGCTTCTGGGTCGGCCCTGGCATGAACCAGCGAACCCAGCGCCGGAACCCGTGGCGCACGGCGCGCTCCGCATCGCGAATCCATTCGCTCGCGTTCACGGCGTCCTCGACTTGCAAAAGTCGCGCCGCACACCGCACCTCGTCTTCCTGGCCGCGGCGCTGCAGTCGCGTGTAGGCGATTCAGAGACTGCAAAAAGTTCCGCGGCCCGCCGGAAGGCCTTGTAGCGGATCTCGTTCGGCCGAGCGAGCGGTCGTTCAGGGCGTGCGGTCGGCGCTCGGCTGGGCGGGCGCCTGGATGCCTGCGCCGCGGAGGCGCTCCGTCCAGCGCGCCAGCACTTCGGCGAGTGCGCGGATCGTGACCGGCTTCGCGACGTAGTCGTCCATGCCGGCGGCGAGGCAGCGCTCGCGATCGCCCTCGAGCGCGTGCGCCGTCATCGCGACGATCGGCACGTCGCGCACGTCGTCCGGCCGGCGCCGGATGGCGGCGGTCGCTTCCAGGCCATCCATGACCGGCATCTGCACGTCCATCAGGACCACGTCGTAGCGCCGGCGCTCGATCGCCTCGAGCGCGTCGACGCCCGTCTCGGCGGATTCGGCCTCGCAGCCGAGCTTCGCGAGCATCCGCATCGCGACGATCCGGTTGACCGGGTTGTCCTCGACGAGGAGGACGCGGAGGCGCTCGGCGAGCGGCTCGATCGCCTGCGCCGCGCGCGCTGGCCTTCCGCCTCTCCGGCCCTCGAGCACCTCGATCATCGTCCGGAGCAGCGCCTGCTGGCGCACCGGCTTCACGAGCGACGCCGCGAAGCCGCGCTCGCTCGCATCCCGCACCGAGCCGAGCGAGGACAGGAGGACGAGCGGGATCGCGGCGAAGCGAGCGTCGGCGCGCACGCGGCGCGCCAGCTCGAATCCGTCCATCCCGGGCATCTGGAGGTCGAGGACCGCGACGTCGAAGGGCTCGCCGCGCGCCGCCGCGACCGCGAGCGCCGCCAGCGCCGCCGGGCCTGCGTCCGCCTCCTCGGGTCGGCATCCCCACGCGCGCAGCGTCTCGCGCAAGATCAATCGGTTGGTCGCGTTGTCGTCGACGACGAGCACGCGCATTCCCGACAGCCGGTGTCCGTCCGCGGGAACGCCTAGGCCCGACTGCGCGACCTTCTCGAAGCCGATCTCGAACCAGAACGTCGTCCCCCGCCCTTCGGCGCTCTCGAGCCCGATGCGCCCGCCCATGAGCTCCACGAGCTGGCGCGAGATGGTGAGGCCGAGGCCGGTTCCGCCGTGTCTCCGCGTCGTGCTGCCGTCCGCCTGCGTGAAGCTCTCGAACACCGCGGCGTGGCGATCGGCCGGGATCCCGATTCCCGTGTCCCGGACCGTGAACCGAACGACGACGATGTTGTCGTTCTCCTGGAGCGGCCGGAGCTGGATCACGACCTCGCCCCGCTCGGTGAACTTGACGGCATTGGAGACCAGGTTCGTCAGGACCTGCCGGAGGCGCCACGGGTCGCCGCGCACGAGGCGCACCGTGTCGGGCGGCACGTCGCACACGAGCTCGAAGCCTTTCTCGTGCGCGCGCGGCGCCAGCACCTCCGCGACCTCCTCGACGACCGTCCGGAGCTCGAACTCGACGCGCTCCATCGCGAGCTTCCCGGCCTCGATCTTCGAGAAGTCGAGGACGTCGTTCACGACCGCGAGGAGATGCTCGCCGCAGCGCCGGACGGTCGTCACGTGCTCGTGCTGCTCGGACGCGAGCTCCGCGTCGAGCAGGATCTCGGTGAGCCCGATGATGCCGTTCAGAGGCGTCCGGATCTCGTGGCTCATGTTGGCGAGGAACTCGGACTTCGCGCGCGCCGACGCGAATGCTTGATCGCGCGCCTCCGCGAGGTCGGCCGCCTGCTCCGCGAGGCGCTCGGCCTGGCTCTCCGCGCGCGCGCGCGCCGCCTCGAGCTCCTCGAACGAGCGCGCGAGCTCGGCCCGGACGACCCATCGCTCGATGGCGACGACCGCGATCCGGCTCGCCGCGGCGACGATCGCCCGCTCGCGCGCGGTCGGATCGCGCGCTGCCGCGAGGTGGACTCCGACCACGCCGAGCACCGCGCCGTCCGCGCCGCGCATCGGCTCGCACCAGCAGGCGCGCACGCCCGCCGCGGCCAGCTCGCGCGGAACTCCGGACATCTCCGTCTCGGGTCGCGCGCGCACGAACACCCGCTCGCCCGTCGCCGCCGCCCCGCCGTAGAGCCCGCCCCCAGGACCGATCGCGATCCCGTCGAGCGCCGCGACGGCGTCGTCGGGCAGCCCGCGCGCGACTTCGAGGCGCAGGACGCCGCGCGCGGCGTCCGCGCGCAAAACCGCGCACGCCGCTTCCGGGAGCTGCTGGGCGAGCGTCTCGAGCAGCGCGGCCGCGACGTCGCGCGGGCTCGCGTCGCCGGCGATCATCTCGAGCGCGCGCTCGTGCCCCTGGCGCAGCATCTCCTCGGCTTTCCGCTCGACGCGGTGCCGGTCGAGGACCTCGGCGACGTAGATCGACGCCGCGAACGCGGCCGCGACCGCGACGAGGACGTTCGAGGACACCACCCCGAAGAGCGGCACGACGCACGCCGTGGAGATCGCGACGAACGCCGCCTGAGGTCCCACGCCCCACGGGATCACGGCGGGGGCCATGAGGGTCATGGCGAGGAGGACGGCGAGGAGGAGAAGCGAGTCGTTCGTGAGAAGCGTCGTCGCGAGCGTCACCACGCACCCGAGCCCGAACGTCGCGACGCTGACCGCCATGGCGCGTCGCCACGCCGCGCGCCGCATCGCGCGCAGCGCGAAGGCCCCTGCGAACTGCGCGAGCGCACCGAAGAGCCGGACCGCCAGCAGTCGGCGCCATGTCTCGTCGCCCAGCCCGCGATCCATCGGCGTCGACAGGACGAGGCACACCGCGGACAGCGTGATGACGACCGCCAGCCGATCCATCACCTGCGGCTGGCTCTCGCGCTGCAGGGCATGGCGGATTGCCGGTCCTATCGGCTGTCGCATGGGGATCGTCATGACCCGGCGCGTGCAGACCTTCATGGTCGCCGCGTGCGGGGCCTCATGAGCAAGGCGCGTTCCCGTGCAAGAACGCGAGTGCGCGCGGATGCTGCGCGTGTTGCCGCCTCGCCGTCGCTACTTCTCCGTCGCGGCGTCGCGTTCTCGACGACATGCGCTCGATCGCACGCGCGGCGCGATCCGCGGCGCCGTGCACGATCGCGGGGCGCGTGCGCTATGGCGCCGGAGCGTCGACCAGGAACGCGCGCAGGAAGGCCTCGATCTCCGCGTGCTCCGCGACCAGCGGGTTGGCGATCGCGAGTGGCTCGGGCCGGACGCGGAACGGCGGAATTGCCGGCGGCTCGTAGCGCGAGCTCTGGTCGAGGACCTCGAGCATTCCGTGCGCGGCCGGGTCGTAGCGCGTCACGCGCGGCGCTGCGCTCGCTTCGATCATCGACGCGGTCGCGAGCGTCGCGGCGACCTCGTCGAGCGAGGCGATCTGGAAGAGGATCTCGGCGGGACCTCCCGGGCGCACGGGATCGCGCACGAGGTACGGCGCGAGCGCGAGGGGGTCCGCGGGCTCGATCACCCAGCGGGAGAGGTCGACGAGCGGGTCCAGGATGAGGTGGCGCTCGACCTCGTCGAACTCCCCCGTGACGCCGAGGCGCGGCAGGAACACGACCTCGACGAGCGGCCGGAACTCGGGCGACTCGACGAGCGTCTCGACGATCGAGCCCGGCTGGACGTTCTGCACTCCGGCCCGGAGCGTCGGCTCGGCCACGAGCGCCGACGCGCCCACCACCGCGCCGAGCGAGTTGCCGATGAAGCCGACGCGCGTCGGGTCGAGAGCGATCGGCTCCGACAGAGCGGCGCCGACGGCGCGCGAGAGCTCGCCCTCGCGCACCGCGCGCGCGGTGGACGCCACGTCGGCCCCGAACTGGAGAAGGGTCCCGACCGAATAGCCGGGAAAGCCCTCGAGGCCGGGCGCGGCTCCGAGCACCCCGAACACCCGGGCCGACACGTCGAGCGGCTCGGTCTCCGCGAAGCCGTCCGGGCCCGGGATGCCGCCGCGGATCGAGTTCACCTGGTCGCGCGCCGAGGCGGCGCGCTCGCCGTGCTGGAACGCGTCGATCGCGAGCACGGCGACACCGGCGCGCGCCGCCGTCTCGGCGCTCGCGAAGCCGGTCACCCGGCTCGCGTTGAAGCCGTGATGCGCGATCGCGACCGGCAGCCGCGCGAGATCGCCTCCGGTCGGGATCGTGAGGACGAAGGGGACGGGCTCGCGCGGTCCCGCCGCGATCGCGCCTGCCGGATCCCGCCGCAGGACTCCGATGCCGGTTCCGGTGCCCTCGACGATGCGGGCCGCTTCGATCTCGCCCGTGACCGCCGCGGCGATCGAGCGGTGCACGATCGATCGCGTCCCGGCGGTCCCCTGGACCGGCGGGACGTCGATCCCGGGCCGATCCTCGGAGGGGACGCCGAGGAGCTCGTCGAGCTCCGCGCCGCGCCGGACTCGGTCGATGCGAACCGCGAGCGGCGGACCGGTCTGCACAGCGGCCCGCGCCGCGAGGACATCGGCCGTCACGTCCTCGGTCGTGAAGGGCGCGAGCGCCACGACGTCGTCGCGCGGAATGCCGATCCGGTCGAGCTCCGCGAGCGCCGGCGCCATCAAGGCGCGCGCCCGCTCGATCGCCGGGTCCTCGGAGCGCGACCCGAGCGCCCGCCGGAACGCGTCGCTCGCCCCGAGCGCGGTCCCGTCCACGGCACGGAGAGCGGTCGTGAGCGCGACCGCGTAGCGACGGGCGCGATGCAGCGCGATGCCGCGCGCCGGCCGCACCGCGAGGAGGTGGGTCGCCGCGTCCCACTGCACGCGGAGCGAAAACCGCCGCCCGCGCTCGGGAGACGCGGGATCGACATCCGCGATCACGATGGCGTCGGCGTCGAGGACTCCGCCCTCTTCCGCGAGCTGGCCGACGTCGAGATCGCCGTCGATCGCGAAGTACGCGTTGCAGGTCGCGCAGAAGCCGTCGCGCGTCGCGAAGACGTCCCGCATCGCGACCCAGAACGGCGCGTCCGAGAGCGCGGTCGGGACGGCTCCGATCCGGATGCGGCCGGACTCGTCGCGGTAGAGGTCGCTCGGGAACGGCACGTCGCCCCACGCCATCGGCGCGCCGAGCGAGGGCTCGAAGCGCGCGGTCGCGGTCGCCGGCGGCGGCGCGACGTGCGCGTCGCCGCACGCGAGCGCGAAGAGCGCCGCGAGCGCGACCGCCGACCGAAGCACGCGGCGCGGAAGCATGCGGACGGCGTCCGTCGCCTTCCTCAGCTCAGCCGGAGCCGGCGCAGCGTCGGGATGCGCGGCGTTCGCAGGAGCGGCCGGCGACCCTGCTGGATCCGCGCGACCCCGTCCTCGACCCGGAACCGCACGCGCTCGATCGAGCCGTCCCAGTCGGGCGACAGCACGTCGTCGATCAGGAGAAACTCGACCTCGATCGCGCGCCCGCGATCCACGTCGACGATCGCGATGCCGTTCGAGAGGCTCTTCGCGTAGACGTTGTGCGGGTTCGTGTCGGAGATGATCCGGTCGGCGAGCGGTACCAGGTCGGCGAGCCCGAGCGCCGCGAGCGTCGGATTGCCGGCGACCGTGATCTCGATCTCCTCCTGCAGCGACGTCGACGTGATTCCCGCCACGACGAACTCGACCGCGACCGGCCGCGAAGGGCGGTCGAAGTCGACGTGCAGCTCGCCGGCGTAGAAGGCGTGGATGTCGCCCGCGAGCGAGACCAGGTTGTCGACGTCCGCGAGCGCCTGCAGGATCTCGGCGCGCTCGCTCCGGTAGCCGTCCCACTGGTCGGTGCTGATGTAGAACGCCGCCCGGTACTGTGCGGGAAGCTTGTCGAACTGCGACAGGTCGACGGCCATCTGCGCCATCTGCACGTCGTTGCCGAGGAACTTCCAGGAAGCGTCCGAGCGCTTCACGGCGTCGATGAGCCAGGACTTCTGCGCGGCGCCGAGGAGCGTCGGGCGCGCGCCCGCCTCGCGCTCGTCGAAGGCGGACTTCAGGACGAAGTTGCGCGAGCCGAGCGAGCTGTTGGCGGCGAACTTCCCGACCGTGAGGTCGACCGGCCCCTCCGGGATGAGGTGATCGGCGCGGTAGAAGCGGCCGTCGACCACGAACAGCTCGACGTGCCTCCCGTAGCGGACGCTCCGGAAGATCCGGATGTCGTCGGGATACGACGCGTCGGCGTCGAACGGCACGTCGACCGGCTGGAACTCGAACCACGCCTGGTCGGCCGCCTCGCGCCGCGACGTCGACTTCTCGTCGCCGCGCGCTTCCGAGAAATCGGTCGCGTGGTCCTGCCAGCAGTCGTTGGCGAACTCGTGGTCGTCCCAGGTCGTCACGAAGGCGAAGCGCTGGTGCGCGGCCTTGAGGTACGGGTCGGAGCGGTAGCGCTTGTAGAGCGTCCGGTAGTCGGCGAGCGTGAGCGCGACGCTGCCGCCGCCGATCGCGAGGCCGTCGGGCAGGTCGATGCGGCGATCCGAGCCGGGCGCGCCGCCCCCGCTCTCGTAGATGTAGTCGCCGAGGAAGAGGACAAAGTCGACGTCCTCCTCCTTCTCCACGAGCGCACGCCACGCGTGGTAGTACCGGCCGATGAAGTCCTGGCAGGACGCGAACGCGAAGCGGACCGGCACGTCCTGGTTCGGCCGGGGCGCGGTCTTCGTGCGCCCCGTGACCGACGTCACGCCGAGCGCGGTGAAGCGATAGTAGTACGTCGTGTACGGAGCGAGACCGACGACGTTCAGCTTGACGGTATGGTCGCCGGCGGCCTCGGCCGGGATCTGGCCCGTGGCGACGAGGCGGCGGAACCGGGGATCGAGAGCCACCTCGTAGAGCACGGTCTCGGTCGCCGCCGCGCCTTCGACCCGCGTCCAGAGGATGACGGAATTCGGCGTCGGATCGCCGGACGCGAGGCCCTGCGGGAAGACCCGGTCGATCTCGTCGGGCGTCGCGGCGAACACGTCGGAGCGCCCCGCGCGCGGAACGGAGGCGGCGACCGCGGTGGCGGCGGCGTAGCGGAGGAAGTCGCGGCGGCGGATTCGGGTCGTCATGGCCGGGGGTTATGAGCCGGGGGCGCGCCCGGACGCAAGGGTCGGAGAGTCGGCCGGAGCGGCCGCCGCGACCCGTCCCGGCCACGCGATCCGGGAAGCGGCGCCTTTACGCGGAGCTTCGACGAGGGCATACTCCGCCCCGTGCCGGCGAGCTCGCGACGATCGCTGCCCCGCGATACGGATCTACTCCAGGTCTGGGTGCTCGCGGAGATGATCGCCGACGACGCCCCGAAGCCCGCGCCCGAAGCGCAGACCCCGCGCGACGGCGAAGCGACCGCCGCGTCGCCGAAACGACGTCACTCCGCGAGCGGCAGCGACCCGATGTAGTCCATCTTCCCGAGCGCGACCCCGTTGTGGCGGAGGATCGCGTAGGCCATCGCGACGTGGAAGTAGAAGTTCGGGATCGCGACCTCGGTCAGGTAGCGATCGCCTCGCATCCACTTGCCCTGAAGCCACGCCGGCGCCACCCGGCGGTCGTCCGCGCCGGCATACGCGGACGCCGGAACGCTCCGGACGTACCCGAGGCAGGTCCGAATGCGCGCGCGCAGCTCGTCGATCGTCTTCTCCGTGTCGGGATGCGACGGCGCCGTGCCTCCGGAGAGGTACGCCGCGGCGTACTTCGCCGCGTCGCACGCCGACTGGATCTGGCGGACGAGCTCGTACTGGTCCGGGGCGAGGCGCGCTTGCGCGAGGACGTCGGGCTCGAAGCTCTTCGACTTCGCGTACGCGACCCCGACCTCGAGCCAGCGGTCGAGGTTCTCGAGCATCTTCCCGAACTGGGCGATCGTCGTGGAGGTCTCCATGGCGCCCGAACGTAGCCGGAGCGCGATCTCAAGCAAGCGGCACCGCTCCGACCGTTCCGAGTCGGCTCCGGTGGACCCTTGACCGGGAAGGCGAGCGCCACCTAGAACGGCCATCGACGCCGACGGACCGAACCGCGGCTGAAGCGCCAAAGTGGGATCCGCAGCCGTTCATCCCGTTCGCGCCGCCGGCGTCCGCACCGCTGAAGCGGGCGGCCGGTCGCACCTCGCCGCCCGCGGTACGCATCGTCGCGGGCGCGAGCGCGCCCGCGCCTCGTCGAGGCGCCGCGGCGATCCGCTCGAGCGCCGGAATCGGGCGATGCTCGCCGCCATCGTCACCTCTTCGGACGACGCGATCGTCAGCAAGAACCTGCGTGGGCAGATCATGAGCTGGAACGCCGCGGCCGAACGGCTCTTCGGGTATACCGCGGACGAGGCGATCGGCCGGCCGATTCGCATGCTGCTGCCGCCCGAGCGACATCGCGAGGAGGACGAGATCCTGGCCACGCTCCTCCGCGGCGAACGCGTGGACCATTTCGAGACGGAGCGTATTCGAAAGGACGGCGGACGCATCCATATCTCGTTGTCGGTATCGCCCATCAAGGACGCGCTCGGCCGCGTCGTCGGCGGCGCCAAGATCGCGCGCGACATCACGGTGCGAAAGCGCCTCGAGGCGGAGCGCGAACAGCTCCTCGCGAGCGAGCGTTCCGCCCGCGCCGCCGCCGAGGCGGCGAATCGCGCGAAGGACACGTTCCTCGCCGTGGTCTCGCACGAGCTGCGATCGCCGCTGTCGCCGATCCTCACGTGGGCGCGAATGCTCGGGATGCGGTCGCTGGACGCCGACCAGACCGTGCAGGCACTCGACGCAATCGAGCGCAACGCCCGCGTGCAGTTGCAGCTCGTGGACGATCTGCTCGACGTGTCGCGGATCGTATCGGGCAAGCTGCGCATCGACGTCACCGCGGTCGATCTCGCGGACGTCGTCCGGGAGGCGATCGACACGGTTCGGCCGGCCGCGGATGCGAAGGGCGTACGGATCGAGAGGCAGCTGTCGGAAATGCGAGGCGGTCCGGTGTCGGGAGATCCCGCTCGCCTCCGGCAGGTCGTGGTGAACCTCGTGTCGAACGCCGTGAAGTTCAGCCCGCCCGGCGGACGGGTCGCGGTGGAGCTCCGGGATGCCGACGCCGACGCCGCCATCGCGGTTCGCGACGCCGGGTGCGGCATCCCTCGCGACTTCCTGCCGCGCCTCTTCCAGCCGTTCCAGCAGGCGGACGCCCGGACGAACCGACATCACGGCGGCCTCGGGCTCGGGCTTTCCATCGTGCGGCACATCGTCGAGCTGCACGGCGGCACGGTGACCGGCGAGAGCGCCGGCGAGGGGCGCGGCGCGACGTTCACGGTGCGACTCCCACGCGGACCGCTGGCAAGCGTCGGCGACACCGCGACCCGAGGCGCGCGGCTCGACCCGCCGGCGCGGAACGCGCCACCGCTGAGTCTCGACGGCGTCGCCGTGCTGCTCGTGGACGACGACGCGGACTTCGCCGATGCCGTCCGAAGCGCGCTCGCATCCCGCGGCGCCGATGTGCGGGTCGCCGGATCCGCGCCCGCCGCCCTCGTCGAGGTCGACCGCTCCACGCCCGACGTCATCGTCTCGGACATCGGGATGCAGTCGGAAGACGGATACGCGTTGGCCGCGGCCGTGCGAGCCCGCGAAGATGGAGCGCGCGACGTTCCGATGATCGCGTTGACGGCGTATGCGACCGTCGAGGACCGCATTCGAATCTTCTCGGCCGGGTTCCAGGCGCACCTCGCGAAGCCGATCGATCCCGAGGAGCTGGTCGCCGTCCTCGCCGGGATGCGGTATCAGCGCGCCCCATGATCCTCGATCGCTTCAAGCTGACGGATCGGATCGCGATCGTGACCGGCGCCGGCAAGGGCATCGGCCGCGGCATCGCGCTCGCGTTCGCGGAGGCGGGCGCCGACGTCGTCTGCGCGGCCCGCACCCAGGTCGACATCGAGGCGACCGCCGATGCGGTCCGCGAGCGCGGCCGGCGCGCGCTCGCGGTGAAGACCGACGTCATGGTGAGCGAGGACCTGGAGCGCCTGGTCGCGAGCGCGCTCGCGGAGTTCGGCCGTCTCGACGTGCTCGTGAACAACGCGGGCGGCACGCTTCCGCGCGCCGCGCTCGCGACCAGCGAGCGCTACTTCGAGACCGCGCTCCGCTTCAACGTGACGAGCGCTTTCCTCCTCACGCGGCTCGTCGTTCCCAAGATGGTCGAGACCGCGGGCGGCGGCGCGATCGTGAACATCTCCTCGCGCGCGAGCGACATGGTGCAGACCGGCTTTGCGGCGTACGCGGCGGGCAAGGCTGCGCTCAACATGCTGACGCGGAACCTCGCCGCGGAATTCGCGCCGAAGGTGCGCGTGAACGCGATCTCCGTGGGCGGCGTCGCGACCGACGCGCTCGCGATCGTGCTCACCGACGAGGCGCTGCGCGCGCAGTTCGACGCGAACACGCCGATGGGACGACCGGGCACGGTCGAGGACATCGCTGCCTGCGCGCTCTATCTCGCGTCGCCCGCGGGCGGCTGGGTGACCGGAAAGATCTTCCAGGTCGACGGCGGCACCGAGTGGCCCGCGATCACGGTCCCGGTGTCGAAGCTCTGAAGTCGTTCCGCCGGCCTACGAGCATAGCTCGGGACACGAGAGCGATCCCCTCGTGCGATCGACTTCCGGCGTCGCGCCCGCCGCGCTCCGCGGCGGCACGGCAGGCGCCGGAAGCCGTCGCGGCTCGTCTCACCCTGCACCGATCAGGTTGTTGCCGAAGATCAGCCAGAGGATCAGTAGCAAGCCGATCGGCGCGCCCAGGAAATACAGAACGACGTAGCCGATCCGTCCGGATTCGTCGCGCATCATGGTTCTCTCCTCGTGAAGACCGAAGTTGGAGACCCGCTGCTGCAAATGCGGGGCCGTCCCGCCCGGACCGTGCAGCGAGGTCGGAAGGGGAGTAGAGCGGCGTCGCGGGCGCGCGTTCTGAAAAAATTCCAGGACCACGAGCGGCGACCGCAGCGTTCCTACAAGCCGTGGACGCCCCGCGTTGAACGGCCGCAAACGCAAAGCGGCCGGAGCGTCGCCGCTCCGGCCGCCTCGCCGTCCGGGTCGATCGCGCCGGTCAGGGCGCGACCCGGGTCAGGACGCCGCCGGTCAGCACCGCCCCGTTCAGGAAGTCGGTCCCCTGCACCGTCATCGCCTTCGTGCAGACGCAGTGGGTCGTGAGCCAGCCGTTGATGCAGGTGATGAGCGCGTCGACGGTGTCGTCGGTGCAGATGCCGCTCATGTCCTCGCAGTCGTTCTCGATCGACTTGTCGCAGGTGCAGGTCGAGCCGCTGCAGCTGTACCCGAGGCCGCCCGTGCCGCCACCGTTGTTCACCATCGCGATCGCGCTCGCGATCAGCTCGACCGAGCGGAACGCGCTGGTGTCGCCGAGATAGTTCACCGTGTCGTGGCCGCCGGCGCCGTTCACGGAGAGCATCACCGTGGGATCGACCCGGAGCATCGCGAAGTCGTCGCCGCCGCCCAGATTGACGTCGAGCATGCGGAGGTGGAGCAGCCCGTTCGAGAAGAGCTGCACGCCGAGCGAATCGTTTCCGCCGCCGAGGCGAATGCGCATCACCTCGAGGGAGCCCGCCGGATACTGGCCGACCGGCATCCCGTTCGCGGTCACGTCGATGGCGCCGTTCTGAGCGTCGAACGCCACCGTCACGTCGTCGGCTGCGCTGTTGCCGGTGATCGTCAGCATGCGGCCATCGGCGGGGGCCTTCACCCGGACCGCGGCGAGAGAGGTGGCAGGTAGGGTCGCGACGATCAACGCGAACGCGATCGACACGAACCGGCTACGTCCTTCGGCTGCGATTGCACTGGTCATCGTCGTCTCCTCCATGCCCTTGCGGGCGAATCGTTCTTGGCGCGGAGGAGCGCAACGCGCGTGCCGCGGCCGCGCCCCAGCAATTTCGGGCGTTCGCGGGCGCGGGCCGGCAGAACGCGAACGGGCGTTCCGATCGCAGACGAACGGCCGTTCCTGAGCCGCGCGAACCGCGGTTCGCATCGCCCGGCGTACCGCCCGCCGGCAGCTCGCGCGTGCCATCCCGGCGACGCCCCAACACGGCCGCGAATGCAGGCAAAGCCGGCGATCCGTGGACGATCCTCCGGCGAGGACGTCGTCGTTCGCCGTCGGCATGCGCGGTGCACTCGCCGGCCGCAACCCTCGGCGCGGAGCGGGCGGGTGAACCAAGCCCGCGCTCGACGCGACCGGCGAAACCGCGGGTTCCAGCCGCGAGAAGGAAGGAACGACGATGCTTCGGACGATTCGCTCGATGGTCGAGGGAGTTTCGGGGGCTACCGCGGCGGTCTTGCTCGTCGCGTGCTCGTACAGTCCGCCGGTGGCGCTCGATACGCCCACCGGCCTCTATCGCACGCTCAACACCGCGCCGTACGGAACGGCGACGCAATCGGATCGCTGGACGGTGGTCGACAACCCGGCCGGGCTCCGCGCGGACCACGGCTTCGCCTGCGTGTCCGCGTCACGCGGCGGCAGCCGCGACTTCATCGGCATCCGGGTCCAGGACAGCGCCGCGATCCCGACCGGGTACGACGCGACCGTATTCATGAACGGGTGGAAGTCCTCGTACAAGAAGAAGGATCACCACGTGCTCGGCCTCGGCTCGATCATCTTCAACATCGACAAGCAGCCCAGCCAGCTCGTCTGGGACGCGGGCGGCGTGATCGCCGACAAGAACGGCGACGACGCGTTCGAGTGGTGCTACCACTACACGGTCCTCTTCTGGCCCAAGACCGACCCGTTCGACATCCGCGCGGTGCACAGCGACTCGAGCGGCCAGCTCATCTTCGTCGACGACAACCAGCACTCGAACGTCGTCCACTCGATTCCGGGCTCGTACACGCCGCCGGGAACCGGCCGCCCGCCGGTCGCCGCCCTCCCCTCCGGCTTCGCCCTCGCGTGGACGGACAGCGACCACCACGTGCTCCAGCTCGGATACGACCTGGGCAGCGCGTCCCTGTCGGGAACGACGCTCGGCTGGACCTCGAACGCGATCCTCAAGGACAACTCCGCGCGGCGCGACTACTACGCCTTCGAGGCCGTCACGATTCTCCGCGGCAGCGGCTTCGACGTGCGCCATCCGAGCACCCTCGTACGCGAGAAGAACGACGGCACCACGGTGTCGCAGTCGAACGCGCTTCAGCTGTCGCCGCGCTCGCCGACGTCGTGCGCCGGTGAGCTCGTCGAACCTTCCCGCTTCGAGAGCTTCACGATCACCGGCCTGGACGCTCGTGCGGCGATCCCGATGCTCACGGGCTGGGAGCTGCGATACACCTGCGAGGACCAGCACGTCCGGAGCGCCGGTGCGTGGATCGAGGATTGGGACTACACGCCGCCCACGAACTTCCTCGGGACGAACGGGACGCTGCACTACACCGTCGGGACGACGCTGGCCGACAAGAACGGCGTCCCGAACTTCCTCGACCGCCTCGAGGTGAGCGTGCTGGCGGTCGGCTCGGCGCGAAGGGTCGTCAATCCGAACCCGAACGTCTTCGGCAACGCCGTCCCCCTCCGGTAGTCGGCACCGCACGCGGGCCGCCGGTCCGCTCCGATTCTGGGCGGTTCGGCGGCGCGCGCGACGCGCGGGCGGTCGCGACCTTCATCTGGTTTCCCTTCCGGTTCATGGCCGCCTCACCGTCTCGAGCGCGTGCGAGCCGCGCCCGAGACGGTTGCGCCGGCTGTTGATGCGCGAGCGGCAGCGAGAGCGCGGACGCCGAGTCCTGATGGAGCGGTGAAGAATCGGTGACGACCGGATGCGGTGAGCGCTCGCTCGGGCGGCCCGGCCCGCACATTGTGCGTTGTCCGCGACCGGAAGGCGGTGATAGCCCGGCGCGATGCGCCTCCGCCCCCTCCTCCTCCTCGCCTGGGTGGGGCTCGTGGCGGCGGCGCCCCCGGCGGGCGCGGCGGGCCCGATCTTCGAGAGCGACGTCGTGCGGCCGCTCGCGATGTCACCCGACGGCATGCGGCTCTTCGCCGTGAACACCCCCGACGCGCGTCTGGAGATCCTGCGGATCACCGACGGCGGACTGGTTCCCGAGGCGTCGGTGCCGGTCGGGCTCGAGCCGGTCGCGGTCGCGGCGCGCTCCGCCGGCGAGGTGTGGGTCGTGAACCACCTGTCCGACTCGGTGAGCGTCGTCGACGTCGCGAGCGCTCCGCCACGCGTCGTCGCGACGCTCTGGGTCGGCGACGAGCCGCGCGACGTCGTGTTCGCGGGCCCGGCGAAGTCTCGCGCGTTCGTCACGACCGCGCATCGCGGCCAGAACAGCCCGGTCGATCCGGCGCTCTTCACGCCGGGTGTCGGACGCGCCGACGTCTGGGTCTTCGACGCGGACGCGATCGGCGGCGGCGGCGGCGGCACGCCGCTCACGGTCCTGACGCTCCTCGGCGACACGCCGCGCGCTCTCGCCGCGACCCCCGACGGCTCGACCGTGTACGCCGCCGTCTACAAGTCCGGAAACCTGACGACGACGCTCGGCTTCGGATCGATCTGCGAGGGCCCGGAAGACGCCGAGTGCGAGGTCGACGGCAAGCCGATGCCCGGTGGGCTTCCCTTCCCGCACTGGAACGCCTTCGGCGACCCGCAGCCTCTGGTCGGCATGATCGTGCAGCAGGACGTCGCGACCGGGGCGTGGCTCGACCCGCTCGGTCGCGACTGGCGCGACGCGATCCGCTTCTCGCTGCCCGACCTCGACGTCTTCGCGATCGACGCGCTCGCGACCCCGCCCGCCGCGGGCCCGACGTGGGCGCACGTCGGCACCATCCTCTTCGACATGGCCGTCAATCCCGTGTCGGGCCGCGTCTACGTCTCCAACACCGAGGCGAAGAACGAGCGCCGGTTCGCGGGCCCGGGCATCTTTACCGGCAGCACGGTGCGCGGCCGCCTGCACCAGGCGCGCATCACGGTGCTCGACGGCGCGAGCGTGCGGCCGCGCCACCTGAACAAGCACATCGACTACGACGAGGTCCCGAGCCCGCCCGGCGTGGCGGAGCGGAGCCTCGCGCAGCCGATGGGCATGGCGGTCACGAGCGACGGGACGAAGCTCTACGTCGCGGCCCTCGGGTCGGACGCCGTCGGCGCGTTCGACACGGCAGCGCTCGAAGCCGACAGCTTCGTGCCCGACGCTGCGTCGCACATCGCCGTCAGTGGCGGCGGCCCGACCGGGCTCGTCCTCGACGAGGCGCGCGGCCGTCTCTACGTCGCCACGCGCTTCGACGACGGCATCGCGGTCGTCGACCTCGGAAGCCGAGCCGAGGTCGGGCACGTCCGCATGCACGACCCGGAGCCGGCGGCCGTGGTCGCGGGACGGCGCTTCCTCTACGACGCCCGCCACACCTCGACGAACGGCGAGGCGTCGTGCGCCGTCTGCCACGTGTTCGGAGACACCGATGCGCTCGCCTGGGACCTCGGAAACCCCGACGCGCCGACGATCCCGAACCCGAACCCGACGCGCGAGGGCGTCGACTCGTTCATGGGCTTCCGGCCCATGAAGGGGCCCATGACGACGCAGACCTTCCGCAACATCGCGAACCAGGGACCGATGCACTGGCGCGGCGACCGCACCGGCGCGCTCGACCCGGGCGGCGACGCCTTCGACGAGCGCGCCGCGCTCCGCCAGTTCAACGAGGCCTTCGTGGGCCTGCTCGGGCGCGACGCGCCGCTGCCCGCGAACGAGCTCGAGCAGCTCGTCGACTTCGGCCTCGCGATCGTTCCGCCGCCGAACCCGCACAAGGCGCTGGACGGTTCGTCGACGCCGCTCGAGGCGCAGGGCGAGTCGGAGTTCCGCGACCCGGGCAGCTGCATCCACTGCCATCGCATCGACCCGCCGAACGGCGTGTTCGGCGCTGACGGGATGTCGGCGCCGACCGACGGCGGCATCCCGTTCTTCTTCAAGATCCCGCCGCTCCACAGCGTGTACCAGAAGGTCGGGATGTTCGAGATGCGGCCGCCCTTCAACGACGGCGACACGGCGCCGCTCGGGCCGCAGGTGCGCGGCTACGGCTTCCTGGCCGACGGCGCGCAGGGTTTCCCGCCTTCCGCCTCCCGGACGAAGCTCGAGTTCGTCTTCCGCTTCCCGGGCCCGCTGGCCGCGGTGGTCGGGCAGCAGGTGCTGCTGCGCCGCGTCCCCGACCCGGTCGCCGCCGGCCGCGCGGACCTGCTCGTCGCGCGCGCGGCGGCGGGCGCGTGCGACCTCGTCGTGCACGGGCTCGACGGCGGAGAGGCGACCGGCTGGCTCCGGCAGCCGGACGGCCGGTACCGGCCGGATCGCTCCGCGGCGCCCGCGGTCGACGAGAGCGCGCTGCGAAGCGGCGGCAACCGGAACTACACCTGCGCGCCGCCGGGCGCGGGAGCCCGGCTCGCGCACGATCGCGACGAGGACGGCTTCACCGACGGCGACGAGCGCGCGGCGGCGACCGACGCGTCCGACGCCGCGAGCCACCCCCTCGTGTGCGGATCGCCGACGACGGTGGGGGGTCCGCGCATCGTGGCGCGAGCGAGCGCGACGACCGGGCTCGAGAGGCTCACGATCACGGCCGCTCTCGCCGAGGGCGCCGCGTCCGATCCCGAGGTGAACGGGCTCGCCATCACCGCGCGCGACGGCGGCCGAACGCTCTTCGCCCGCGTCTTGCCCGGCGGCACCGGCTGGATCCGCACGGGCGCGCGATCGACCTTCCGGTCCGACCGGCCGATCCGCCTCCTGACCGCGCTGCGCGGACGGCGGGGCGTCAAGCTCCGGCTCGTCGGCGAGGCGCCGTCGTACCTGCTGTCCGCGGGATCGTCGATCGAGCTCGCGATCGGGACGGATGCCGCCGCGTGCGCGAAGGCGACGCTCCAGTGCTGCGCGACGGCGCGCGGAAGGCGCGTCGTCTGCACGCTGCCGACCGCCGAGGGCTGTCCCGGCTGAGCTACGGGTACGCTCGTTTCGGCAGCTCGATGCCGGGCGCGAGGTTCCCTTGTCCCGGGACGTGGTTCACCTCGAGGCGGATGCCGTCGGGGTCCTCGAAGAGGACCGAGTAGTAGCCGGGCGCCCAGGATCCGTCTTCGGGCGGGTGAACGATCGTCGCGCCGATCGAGCGCAGGAAGTCGTGGACGCGATCGACGTCCTCGCGCTCGCGGGCGCGAAAGCAGATGTGGTGCAGCCCGATCCGTCGCTGGGCGAAGCGCGCGTCGCGATGCTCGGGCGCCGCGCGCGAGACCGCGAGGCCCGTCCGGCTGCCGACGCCGTAGTAGAAGTCGGGCGTGCTGAAGATGACCTTCATCTCGAAGAACGCGAAGAGCTTCTCGTAGAACGACACGCACCGCTCGAAGTCGTTGACCGTGATCTGGATGTGGGCGATGCCGTTCATCTCCATGCGCGGCGGTCCTCTCTTCCTCGCGCGGCGCTCGGCGCGCACCCCGGTGACGCAACGCTGACATCTGTGCCCATTCCAAGCCAGCTCGCCGCCGGTCCCCGGGGCACGAGGCATCCGAGGCGCTCGCGAGGCGAAGAGCGTCGCTACGACCGCAGCACGACCTCCGCCGGGCTCGCGGTGACCGTCGCGCTCTCGCCGTCGAAGGTCGCGATGTCGCGACCGTCGACCTCGACCCGAGCGATCGGCCGCTCTACGGGCGGTCGAAGGACGATGCCGCCGGGGGGAACCTCGACGCCGGCGATCGACATGGCGAGACTTCGGCCATCCAGCCGGCGCACCCTGACGTCGAGCTTCCCGTAATAGGTCGGTAGGCCGCCGAGCGCGACTTCCGCGCCGCCCTCGAGCCACGAGCCCGGGATCCCCGCCGCGAGCACCAGGGAGCGGTCGGCCTCGCGCTCGTAGGCGAGCATGCTGCGGAACGCGAGCACGTACTCGGCGCCGATCCATGAGTGCGGAACGTCTCCGATGTGGCCCGGGCTGCGCGGATCGCGCCAGGCGATCTCGGGCCACTGGTTCCAGGGCCGGGGGCGTCGATCGGAGAGAAGGAAGTCCGCCAGCTCCGCCGCGTCCGCGCGGCGACCGAGCTCGACCAGCGCGCCGACGATCCGTACCTCGTACGGGGAGTAGTTGTTCCAGTCGATCTCGCCCTGGCGACGGCGGCGGAATCCCGCGAGGTACTGATCGAACGTCCGGGCGAGAGCGAGGCGAGGCATGTCGTCGCGACAGCCGAGCAGCGCAACGGCGTTCGCGGTCGCGGTCGGGTCGAAGTCCGCCCACTCGACCGATCCCGGGACGTAGTCGATGCGCCGCTCTTCGATCGTGCGCTCGAGCGACGCGCGGATCGCCGCCCGCAGCTCGTCGCGCGACGCCGCCATGCGCTCTGCTTCCGCGTCGCGTCCGAGCGCGGCCGCGAGGACCGCCGCGTCGCCGTAGCCGCGGAGCGCCCAGAAGTCGTCCCAGTACGAGTGCACGGGGTGCGCCAGGTAGCCTTCGTGGCTCGCCGACTCCGGCAGGAGGCCACGGCGCGCGCGCAGCTCCGCCATCTCGTACTCGGGCGTGAAGCGCGTCGCCCGGAGGGCGTCGAGATGGGCGACGGCGCGCTCGACCGCCGGCCAGAGCTCCGCGAGGAACGCGAGATCGCGCGTGAAGCGAAAGCACTCGCTCACGAGGAAGACGAGCTCGCCGTGGCTGTCGTGCTCGGGAAGCCAGTCCGCTCCATCGCGGTCGACGCAGCAGGGGACGTTGCCGTCGGACCGCTGGTACCGCGCGTACCAGCGCGCGAACTCGCACGCCTCGGCGCTGCAGCCGACCCGGAGCAGCGCGGCGGCCATGATCGCGCCGTCGCGGATCCACGAGCGCGTGTACCGGCGGGGACCCGGTTGCAGCGCGGCGCCGTCGCGATTCACGAGGATGTGCGCTGCCGCGGTCCGCATCGCGTCGGCGTAGTCGCGTACGGCGGGCGGAAGCGCGATCTCGCCGGCGCCGAGCCGCTCGCGCCAGTCGCTCGCGGCCGCGTCGAAAGCGTCCGCGCCGCTCGTCGTGCGCAGCGCCTCGACGTCCGCGGGATCCGCGGCGCCGAACGGGATCGCGAGGACCACGTCGCGGCCGTCGCCGGGCGCGACCTCGAGGTCGAACGCGAGCGCGCCCGACGCGTAGCCGAAGTCGTCCGAGACGGCGATGCCGCGCGGCAGGTCGCCGCGCGCGAGGTGCGCCGTGATCTCTCCCTGCTCGAACGTCGCCGCACCGAAGCTCGACGCGCCGCCGAGCGGCAGCACGACGTAGGTGCCGTCGACGCGCACCGCATGCCCGTCCCATGCGAGCTCGCGCACCTGCCGCATGCCACCGAGCTCGCCGAAGGCCTGCCAGGGCGGGTTCACCTGGAACGGGCGCACGGCGGCGAAGAGACGACAGCGGCGCGGCGCGCTCGCCGCGCCGGCGGCACTCGTCACGCGATACCGGATGAAGAGCGTGGCGCGGTCGCGGACGCGCTGCGCGAAAGCCGTCGTCGCGAGCGTGAGCCCGTCGACCCGCCAAACGGACGAGGGGATCGGGAGCCAAGCGTCCTCGAGCACCTGGGAGACGTCCGCGTCCGCCCACGTGACGAGCCGATCGCCGAGGTGGAGGAACGGCTCGATCGAGAACGTCCCGCGGTCGACCTCGACCATGCCCTCCTCGTTCATGATCGCGCACGTGTGCCCGTCGGGCAGCCCGATCGGCGTCCAGTACGACTGCTCGCCGGCGAGCCACCGCGGGTGCCATCCGCGCGGCTGGAGGCGCGCGATGTGATCGAAGAAGCCGTGGATCGAGCGCGAGAACTCGAAGGGCTGCACGACCAGGTCGACGATGCCGCAGCCGGCGGCGGTGTCCGGCTGGAGCACGAGCCGGAGGAACCGCGACCTGCACGCCGGCAGATACACCCAGCTGCCGTTCCGGTCGGGCCCCTTCGCGAGGTGCGCGGTCGTCCACGCGGCGCCGTCGAGGGACGTCTCGAGCCGGTAGGCGCCCGGCATCGCGTTCCGATCCCATTCGATGCGCACGCCGCCGTATTCGCGCTCCTCGCCGAAATCGACGTCGAAGACCTGCGCGTCCCCGGTGTGGTCGCTCCGCCAGCTCGTCTTCGGGTCCCCGTCGAGCGCGCACTCCGGCGCGTGTCCCGGGCGGCTGCTCGATGCGTTCGCTCGCGGCCGGCCGGCGTACGTCCGATCCTCGATCCGCAGGTCGGCGATCCACACCGTGCCGGCGCCGCCGGGGCCCGCGGCGATCGCGAGCTCGATCGCGCCGAGCTGCGTGAGAGCGCCGCCGCTCGCCGGCCCCCACGCGAACTCGATCTCGCTGCTGCTCACCCGAACGGTCTGCCACTCGGCGGAGAACGCGAACTCGTTCCAGTGGCGCCACCAGACGTTGCGACCGGTCGCGTCGGCGAGCTTCAGCTCCAGGCGATTCGCGGGCGCGATGCCGCGCACCGCGAAGCTCAGGACGTAGCTCTCCGGCATGGCGCGGACGAGCGGCCGGCGGGCGACGGCGAAGCCGCCGCCTCCGCGGAAGTCGAAATCGAGGCGCATCGCCGGGCCGCCGGGCCCGCGTTCCGCCGAGATGTCGAGATGCGCGAGCCCCGACGCGACCGGCATCCAGGCCGAGACGTCTTCGAGATCGACGAGGTGCTCGCTGCGCACGGATGCCTCCGCACCCCCACTCGGATTTGTGGGGTCTGGGGGTTTCTGTAAGATCACGCTGCGGCGGCGGGGCGCAATGGTCGGAGCGACGCAACCAGACGTGCCGCTGGGCCGTGAGACGCTCGTTCGGCTCTGGGGAACGATCCGCAACTTCGCGCGGTCCGAGGTCGGCGGTCGCGCGGGCGCGTCGGCGGGGCTGCTCCTCGCGCTTCTCGTCGCCATCAACGGCCTGAACGTTCTGAACAGCTACGTCGGCCGCGACTTCATGACGGCGATCGAGCGCCGCGATGCGAGCGAATTCGCCACCATGGCGGCCGTCTACGTGGCGGTCTTCGGAGCCTTGACGGTGGCAGCCGTGATCTACCGCTTCGTCGAGGAGCGGCTCGGGCTTCTGTGGCGCGAATGGCTGACGAAGCGTCTCGTCGGCGCTTACCTCGCGGGCCGCCTCTACTACCGCATGCAGATCGGGGAGGCTCTCGCGAACCCCGATCAGCGGATCGCCGACGACGTGCGGTCCTTCACGACGACCACGCTGTCCCTTCTCCTGGTCTTCCTGAACGGCGCGTTCACGATCGTGGCGTTCTCGGGCGTCCTGTGGTCGATCAGCCGGCTGCTGTTCGCCGTCGCGGTGGCGTACGCCGCGATCGGGTCGCTGCTGGCGGTCCTCCTCGGCCGGCCGCTCGTGCGCCTGAACTACGACCAGTCGGACAAGGAGGCGAACTTCCGCGCGGGGCTCGTCCACGTGCGAGCGAACGCCGAGTCGATCGCCGTCCACCGCCGCGAGGGCCAGCTCGAGACGCGCCTCGCGCGCCAGGTCGACGCGCTGACCGCGAACCTGCGCCGCATCGTCGCGGTCAACCGGAACCTCGGCTTCTTCACGACGGGCTACAACTACATGATCCAGGTCGTTCCCGCGCTGATCGTGGCGCCGCTCTTCATCCGCGGCTCGGCGGAGTTCGGGGTGATCTCGCAGTCCTCGATGGCGTTCGCGCACGTCGTCGGGGCGTTCTCGGTCGTGATCAATCAATTCCCGCAGCTTTCCTCGTACGGCGCCGTGCTCGCGCGCCTCAGCGCACTCGGCGAAGCGGACGAGGCCAATACGGGACGCGCGGCGTCCGGCGTCGAGGTCGTCGAAGACGAGCACCGCTTCGCTTTCGACGGGCTCACGCTCTCCGCACCGCGGGACGGTCGCGTTCTCGTCCGCGAGCTGTCGCTCGAGGTGGGCCCGCGCTCGCGGCTGCTGATCGTCGCCTCGAGCGAAGCGGCGACCGCGCTGCAGCGTGCGATCGCGGGTCTCTGGGAAGCCGGCTCGGGCCGCATCGTCCGTCCGAAGCTCGACGAGGTCGCTCTCCTTCCCGACCGTCCGTACCTCGCGCCCGGGACGCTGCGTGAATCGCTCGTCGGCGTCGCAGACGGGGGTCGCCCGAGGGACCATCAGGTGTGGGACGCGCTGCAGGCGGTCGGCGTCGACGGCGCCGTGCGGCGGGCCGGCGGCCTCGACGTCGAGCGCGACTGGGACGAGACTCTTTCTCTGGAAGAGCAGCGGCTGGTCGGGCTCGCCCGCGTGCTGCTCGCCGAGCCGCGCTTCGCGGTGCTCGCGCGCCTCGAGTCGGGCATCGGCAGCAACCGATCGGCGTCGGTGCTCGCGGCGGTCGCGGCCCGCGGCGTCGGCTACCTGGTCCTCGACGACGCGCCTTTCGCGCGCGGCGCCTTCGACGACGTGGTCGAGATCGCCTCCGACGGCACGGTTGCGCGCGCCGCGGCGGAGGAGGGGTCGGCATGACCGAGATCGCTCCGGCAGGAAGGCGCTACGAGAGCCCGGCCGGGCTCGCCGTGGCGGTGAACGCGAATGGATCGATCCGCCGCATCGAGCACGGCGACGTCTTGCTGAACCTCTTTCCCGGCAGCGAGATCGAGGGGGGGCCGGCGAACCTCTACCTCCGCCGGCTCGGAGCGGCGCCGGCGTGGACGCCGCTCCTCGGCCCCCGCAGCCCCCTCGCCTTCCGATTCGACGACGAGCGAGGCGTGCACGCGTCCGGCGAGTGGCAGGAAATCCGGATCGCCCTCTCGCTCGTGCTCGCGCAGTCGGCGCCGGCCTGGTTCTGGCACGTCGCGCTCGAGAACGGCGGCAAGTCCGACGTCACCGTCGACCTCGTCCACGCGCAGGACCTCGGGCTCGCGCAGTACGGCGCGATCCGGATGAACGAGTACTACGTCAGCCACTACGTCGACTACACGCCGCTCGCGCACCCGGCACGCGGCTGGGTGCTCGCCGTTCGCCAGAACCTCGCGATGGGCGGCCGGTTTCCGTGGCTGGCGCTCGGATCGCTCGCGCGCGGGGTGAGCTTCGCGACCGATGCGCTTCAGGTGCACGGGCTCGCGACGCGCGCCGGGGAAGCGCCCGACGGCCTGGCCGCGGCGAAGCTTCCCGGCGTGCGGCGCCAGCACGAGCACTCGATGGCCGCGATCCAGGACGACCTCGTCCAGCTCGCTGCCGGCGCGACGGCGGCTCGCGGATTCTTCGCGTGGCTCGAGCCCGACCATCGCGCCGCCACGTCGCACGCCGACCTCGCCGCCGTCGAGCGCGCGCTCGCCCTTCCCGAGGCGACGCCGCCGCGACCTGCCGCCGGGACGCCGGAACGCGCCGCACCGACGACGCTGTTCTCCGATCGCCCGCTCCTCCGGTGCCGCGACCTGAGCGAAGCCGAGGTCGCGCGCCTCTGGGGCGGCGATGTTCGCCACCCGGAGCGCGACGGCGGCGAGCTGCTCTCGTTCTTCACCGGCGCGCACGCGCACGTCGTGCTTCGCGCGAAGGAGCGGCGCGTCCTGCGACCGCACGGGCACATCCTCCGGACCGGCGACGCGCTCACGCCCGATGAATCGTCGCTCACGACCACGTTGTGGATGGCCGGCGTGTTCAACTGCCTCTTGACGCAGGGGCACGTGAGCATCAACCGCTTCCTCTCGACGACGCGGTCGTACCTCGGCCTCCAGCGCGCGCACGGGCAGCGGATCTTCATCGAGCTGGCCGACGCCTACCACCTGCTCGACGTTCCGTCGGCGTGGGAGGTGACGCCGAAGGCCTGCCGGTGGCTCTACGCGCACGCCGGCGGGCTGGTCGAGGTCCGCGTCGCCGCGGCTGGTGAAGCACACGCGATCGATCTGACGGTCGCGGTCCTCGAAGGGCCGCCCGCTCGACTCCTGGTCTCCAGCCACGTCGCGCTGAACGGCGACGACGGCGCCGATCCGGTGCCGGTGCTCTTCGAGCGCGACGCGGAGGGCATCGCGGTGCGCGCCATCGAGGCATCGGATGTCGGTCGGCGGTTTCCGAACGGCACCTTCCGTCTCGATCCCCATCCCGGCACGAGGCTCGACGCGATCGGGCGGGACGAGCTGCTGTTCGCCGACGGCAGGACGCGGCACGAGCCGTACCTGGTGGTGGTCACGGCACCCGCGTCGAAGGCGGGACTCCGCGTCACCGGCCATCTCGTCGAAGGCGGCACCGCGAGCGCCGGCCGCGCTGCGACCCGCGCGCCTTCTCCGGCGGCCGAGCCGCCGATCGCGCTCGAGATCGCCGCGCCCGGGAGCAGGCTCGCCGCCGACGTCGCGCGGCTCCAGGAGATCGTGCCCTGGTACGCCGACAACGCGCTCGTCCACTACCTCGCGCCGCGCGGCCTGGAGCAGTACTCGGGCGGCGGCTGGGGCACGCGCGACGTGTGCCAGGGCCCGGTGGAGCTGCTGCTCGCCCTCGGAGCTCTCGAGCCGGTGCGCGACGTGCTGCTGCGCGTCTTCGCCAACCAGAACCCGGACGGCGACTGGCCGCAGTGGTTCATGTTCTTCGAGCGCGAGCGCTCGATCCGACCGGACGACTCGCACGGGGACATCGTCTTCTGGCCCGTGCTCGCGCTCGCGCAGTACCTGCTCGCGAGCGACGACGCATCGATCCTGGACGCCGACGTTCCGTTCTTCGCCGCCGACGCTGCCAGCGCCGAGCGCGCGTCGGTCTGGCGGCACGTCGAGCGTGCGTTCGGGGTGATCGGAAAGCGCGTGATTCCCGGAACCCGGCTGGCCGCGTACGGCCACGGCGATTGGAACGATTCGCTGCAGCCCGTCCATCCGGAGATGCGCGAGCGCCTCTGCAGCGCCTGGACGGTGACGCTCCACCATCAGACGCTGACGACCCTCGCGGCCGCGCTTCGGACCGTCGGGCACTTGACGGAGGCCGCGCCGCTCGAATGGGCCGCGGCGGAGGTGCGCCGTGACTTCGAGCGCTTGCTCCTGCCGGACGGGACGCTCGCCGGCTTCGCCTACTTCCGGGGCGACGGCCGGGTGGACTACCTCCTGCACCCGAGCGACCAGGAGACCGGCCTCCACTACCGCCTGCTGCCGATGATCCATGCGATCATCGCGGAGCTGCTGACGCCCGAGCAGGCGGCGTCGCACATCGCGCTCCTGCGCCGGCATCTTCTCGGCGCCGACGGGGCACGGCTCTTCGACCGGCCGGTCGCGTACCGCGGGGGCCCCCAGCAGCACTTCCAGCGCGCCGAGAGCGCCGCCTTCTTCGGCCGCGAGATCGGCCTCATGTACACGCACGCGCACCTCCGCTACGCCGAGGCGATGGCGCGCGTCGGCGACGCGGACGCGCTCTTCGAGGCTCTGCGCCGCGCGAATCCCATCGCGCTCGCGGAGGTCGTGCCGACCGCGTTGCCGCGCCAGGTGAACTGCTACGCGTCGAGCTCCGACGCCGTCGTCGCGGACCGGTACGAGGCGGCGACGCGCTACTCCGAGATCCGCGCGGGACAGGTCCCCGTCGAGGCCGGCTGGCGCGTGTACTCGAGCGGCGCCGGCATCGCGGTGCGCCTGATCCACCACTGCTTCCTCGGTCTCCGGCGGGGAAGCGCCGTGCTCGGGATCGATCCGGTGATCCCGAAGTCGCTCGACGGCCTGCAGGCGCGCCTTCGCCTAGCCGACCGCGACGTGCGCGTCACCTACCGGGTCGCCGCACACGGGTACGGGCCGACGGCCGTCGGCCTGAACGGCCAGGCGTTGCCGGTCCACCGCACCGAGAACCCGTATCGCGCCGCGGGCGTCACCGTGCCGATGGCGGCGGTGCGCGATCGCCTCGCGCACGACGCGAACGAGCTGGTGATCGATCTCGGCTAAACGCCGGGCGGATCAGCCTCCGCTCGCGTGCGCCGCGTGCCCGGCATGCGCGCCGGCCGACGCTCCGCAGTTCATCTGCGGCGGAACGATGACGTCGGTCGACAGCGACCGGCCTTTCGCGTCGACGTCCGTCGCCGCGAAGGCCGCGCTGATGCCGCTCGACTGCATGACGTTGCTCTTGTCCATGTAGTACGAGCCGATCAGGATGAACATCTCGTTCTCGGTGCTCTCGCCGCCGGTGATCCGGCAGGCGTCGCAGAGCCCGTCGCTCGCTCCGGGAGACGAATCGCAGCTCGCGTTGTCGCCACTTCCGCTGCAGGAAGCGCCCACCTTGCCGGCGGCGCACGCCGTCGGCGAGCACTCGCCGATGCCGGCGATCTTCGCGCTCTCCGGGACGCGCGACGCGCGCGTCACCGTCTCCGGATCGGGAGATCCGTCCTCGGTGACGCCGTTGTTGTAGAACGAGCAGTAGTGGAGCGTCCGCTGCTTCGGATCCGCCGAATCGAACGCGAGCGGCGGGTTGAAGCTCTGCGAGACGGGATCGTTGTAGACGAAGCTGTCGTAGATCGACGTCCCGTCCGGCATCGTCACGCTGAAGTGCTTCCCGTGCTTGTGGGTGTGTGACTGGACGTTGAAGAGGCGCGCGCCCTGCGGGAGGACGTGATCGTTGCAGATCGTCTGCGTCGTGTAGGGAGCCGCGTTCCCCGAGAAGATCCGCGAGGTATCGAAGATCGGTACGACGGGGAACGTCTGCTTCTGCGCGAAGTAGTAGTTCAGGCGCGCGTGCATCGTCGTGTCCGTATCGGTCAGATTGAACGCGTGGGAATTCCAGTAGAGGATTCCCTTCGTCGGGATCTGCGCGAACACGCCGTCGAGATAGTTGATGTTGAACTGGGCCTTCTGCGCGCCGCCGATCGCGAGGAACGTCTGCCTGCCCCGGCCGCTCGGCCCGAAGCCGACGCACGCGAACGACTGCTTGATCTCGCTCGTGCACGTGCCGCTGCCGCAGGACGAGAGGTCCGTCGCCTCGCACACCTGACCGGGCGTCTCGCCGCCGTTGCAGGTCCACGTGCCGAACGACGGATCGTGGACGTCGTCGGCCGAGCCCATGTAGCGGTTCAGGATGAGGTGATGGCTCTGCGGATCCTGCCGCAGCTCCTGTCCCGCGAAGCGGAAGAGCGTCCCGCTCGGGTCCTTGAACTCCTCGGGCACCTGGTCGGTGATGTCGTAGTAGGTGGCGAAACAGATCTCGTGCTCGCTGTGCGCCTCGAGCGACCAGGGCGGCATGACGAACTGGACGCCCTTCCCGGGGTCGGGCGCAGGAAGCGGCTCGATCGTGATCGGCGCGGGCGGCGGCAGGCAGGCGTCGAGGAGCGTCTCCGTGCCGCCGACGGTGCCGGTCTTCGGCGCCCCCGCAAAGATCCACAGGCGAACGAGCTCGAGCTCCGACGGGCTCAGGCCCGGAAGGTTGTTCGGCATCGGCGCGCCGGCGACGTTCACCCCGGGCGGCAGCAGCGACGGATCCGTCTTCGCGGCGAGCTTCAGCCAGAGGAAGCTCCGGTTCTGGTCGCCCGGCTCGATGCGATTGAACTCGCTCTCGGTCGAGTGCACCTGGAGGAGGTTCTCGTACGAGACGTCGGCGGTGAGCTGGAGGCCGCCCTGCTTCGAGCTCCCGTGGCACAGGTCGTCGGTGCAGCCGTGAGCTTCGAAGATCTGCTTCTGGATGCCGGCGAACGTGCTGTCGAACGACGTCGACGAGGTGTCGCAGTTTCCCGTCGTCGGCGGTGGAGTCGTGGGTTCGCCACCGCCACCCCCGCTCGCTCCGCCGCTGCCGCCCCCGCCACATGCAGCGAGCGCGAACATCAGCGAGAGGGCGACGCAGATCGGCGCGTGGCGGCGATCTGCACGACGTGAGCTCCTCCGATCGTCGTGTGTGCGCATCATGGAACGTGCCCCCTCGACCCGCACACTGACGGCGTCACCGCGACGATCGCGACCGTACCGCTCGCAAACCGGGTCCGACGAGATCATGACGAGCGGCGTCCGAGCCGGCAATCCGGGTGCGGAAGCGATCGTACCCGCCGGTAGTTCCACGTGTCTGAACGGTCGTTCCGCGGCGGTGGCCCGACCGTCGCATCGCTCGACGCTGAGACGCCGCATGACAAACGCCATGCTCGCGAGGCGCTGGACGTCGCGCACGGCGGCGCGCGACGTCCACGGTCAGCGTTCGCCGACGCGCCGTCGCGGACCGGGCGTCGCCGGCGCCGCCTGCTCCGAGCTCTGGAAGTTGACGCTGATGCGCGCACCCACGACGCCCGGCTCCTTCGGTACCGAGTGGACCCAGTCGTCCTGCGCGCGACCGCCCATGACGAGCAGCGTTCCGGAAGCGACCTGGAAGGCGATGCTGCGGCCGCCCTCCTTCCGCCGGAGGAGGAAGCGTCGCGTCGCGCCGAGCGACAGAACCGGAACGGTGCATCCGGGACGGCGACACGAAATCCGGTCGCGATGCCACGCGGTGCTGTCCCGCCCGTCGCGGTAGAGGTTCAGCCAGAGGTGGTCGTAGCGCACCCCGTACGTCCGCGACAGGGTGTCCGCCGCCTCGGCGAGCGCGGGGTGCGGCGCCTCCGTGAGGCTCGGCACCTCGGCCGTCAGACGCGGCTCGATCACCATCCGGTCGAACATCCAGCGCTCGCGTTGCTCCCACGGCGCCCGCTGGAGGAGCGCCGTGAACAGGGCGTCCGGATCGGCCAGCCAAGCGGGGATCACGTCCACCCAGGACGCCGAGTCGAGCGAGCGACGGACCTCGGGCCGTGCCGGTGCGGGCGCGGACGATGCGGCTCGAGGCTCGTCGAACAAGCTCGGCTGCCAGAGGAAGTCTCCCGTCGGACGCGACCCCGTCATGCAGGCCGGACCTTAGCAGCCGCCGACCGATCGCGACTCGCGATTTTCGGACGCGGTCGTGGTGGCAGACGAGGGGCACCGTTGACGGCCGGCCGCGCATCGCGCTACGGCGCGTCCCGAACGTCGACCTGAGCGGCGCGGAGAAGCGAGGTGCGCATGTCGAGCGAGGCGCGAGGATCCGAGGCATCTCCGCCGGCAGAGCCGACCGCCCTCCCGGAAGCATGGCAGGCCGCGATCTGGATGGTCGCGCTTGTCCACGTGCTGATCGGGATCGCGATCGTCCTGGCGATCCTGCGACAGCGGGGCGCCGCCGATCCCTGGATCCGCGTCGACCGCTACGTCGTCGCGTTCCTGGTCGCAGGCTCGGTCGCCGGCATCGGGCAAGCGGTCTTCTTCCTCCGGGCAGCGCTGCGCTCGCTCGGCGTCGCGGGCGAGGCGCTCGGCCTGACCTACGACCCGGCGATCGTCGCGTTCTTCGCCGTGATCGAGATCGGGAAGCTCGCGACGGCGTTCGACTACGCGCGCTGGCAGCTCGTACCTGCGCTGGAGCTCGCCCCGCTGCGCGGCCTTGGCGTCGCGTTGGGTGCGGCGGGCTCCGCCTACCTCGTCTGGACCGATCGCCGGCTCGCACGCCACTTCTCGACCGCGGAGTCGGCGGCCCTTCTCATGACCGGGGGACCGTACCGCTGGGTCCGCCACCCGCGCTACGCCAGCATGCTCCTCCTCGGCGCCAGCATGGCGCTCGTGTTCGCGAGCGTCGTCGGCTGGCTGGTCTTCGTCGTCATCGCGCTGGCGGTGCAGCACCGGATCGCGCGCGAGGAGCCGCACCTGCGTCGCGAGTTCGGCGCGGCTTACGAGCGCTACGCGAGCCACACTGCCCGGCTCGTGCCCGGACTGTATTGACCGGCTTCGCATGGGACTCGCACGACGCCGTTGACGTCGGCGCGCCGGCATCCGAATGTATGCGGCACCGTGAGCGTGAACCGATGAGCCAGATCTTCGATGCGGCGACCGTCATCCTGGTGCGCGACGGCGCAGACGGGCTCGAGACGCTGATGCTGCGGCGGAACTCCAAGCTCGACTTCGCCGGCGGCATGTGGGTCTTTCCCGGCGGTCGGGTCGACGAGGGCGATCGCGTGGGGCTCGCGCCCGAGGACGACCTGGCCGCGGCGCGCCGTGCCGCGGTGCGCGAGGCGCTCGAGGAGACGGGCCTCGCGATTCGCGAGGAGTCGCTCTTGCCCTTCTCGCACTGGACGCCGCCCGACGTCGCGCCCAAGCGCTTCCTCACCTGGTTCTTCCTCGCCAATGCCCCGGCGGGCGACGTCTCCATCGACTTCGGCGAGATCCACGATCAGGCATGGCTGCGTCCGGCCGACGCGATGAGGAGGCGCAACGCTCTCGAGATCGAGCTCCTGCCGCCGACCTGGGTGACTCTCGAGCGTCTCGCGGGCTATCGCGACGTCGCCGCCGCGCTCGCCGATTCCGCGACCCGGTCACCGGAGCGCTTCGCGACGCGCGTCGCGATGACGGCGAACGGCGGCGTCACGCTCTGGCAGGGCGATGCGGCCTACGACACCGGCGACCCGGATCTTCCCGGACCGCGCCACCGGCTCTGGATGCTGTCGTCGGGCTGGCGCTACGAGCGCAGCTGAGACGTCGCGCGCGCCGGCTCGTCCCGCCGCGCGGTCGGCGCTCAGGACGCGGGCAACCTCGTCAAGTAGACGTCGATCGTCGCGGTGCAGCTCTTGACCCCGAAGAACTTCGCGAGCGACGTGGTGACGCTGATGTTGACGCCGCCGCCGCCACCCGATTCGGTCCAGCCGAGGATCCCTCCGGCATGGCTGCCGATCTTCACGCTGGAGCCGACCGTCTGGGCGACGTAGTTGACGTTCTGCTGGAAGCTGTTGTTGGGAACCCGCATCGTCACGTTGGCGCGCGTGCTGGTCAGCGAGAAATGGCTGTCCGCGCCGTTGCCGATGTTCACCCCGGCCGGGCGGTAGATCGCGCGATAGGCGTCGCCCACGGCGGCGGTCTTTCCGCACTGCGGGGTGACCGAGGTCAAGAACGCGTTGCCGACGTACAGGGTCTCGCCATGCGCTTCGAAGGCCGCGAGCAGGACGATCGCAGCCGCCATCAGGAGCCGTCTCATCTTCATCCCCCGCCTCGGCCCGCTCATTCCGCCGGACGCTTCGTATAGGTCGCGCGGAAGGTCACGGAGCATCCGTCGATGAACAGGAAGTCCTCGAGCGATCCGGTGAGCCGCACGAAGACGTCGTCGGAGGTGATCGTCCTCGGAGTCTGAGCGAACCCGATGTAGTCGACTCCACGGTTGGCCACGATCAGGCCGCTGTGGGTCGCGCCGAACGCCGCAGAGGTCGCGGCCGGCATCGCGCCGCCGGGCAAGACGATCGCCATCAGAGCGCCGGAGTCGTGCGTGAAGGACACGCGCGTGTCGTTCCCGTTGTCGCTCACGAGCCTCGGCCGGAGGACGGACTTGACGACGGTTCCGACGCCGACGTTGCGGCGCTCGTCGTTGGCCGGCGCGTTGCATCCGCTCGCCTGGAGGATGACGGCCTCGCCCTGCCAGACCTCCACCGCGCGCGCCTGCGAGGCCGGCATCGTCAACCAGCTACACAGGAACGCCGCCGACCAGATCCCAGCTCGCATACATCTCCTCGACCGCGGCAGGCGGCACCGACTTCGGTGCGCCGCATCGGTACGGAACCCACCTGCTATGCGAGCCTGCTCGCGCGCAATACGACGATTTGCGGATGCCGTGCGAGCCGCAGGCCGGCGGACCGATCGGCCACGCGAAACGGCGCGATGACGATTGCGCCGTCGGCTCGCCACGCGATCGGGTTGTGATACGAGGCTCGGCTCGTCGATCGCACCTCCATGATCCTGGCGGCGACCATCGTCATCATCCTGATCGCCCTCCGCTCGCTGCTGCGCGAGG
Organism: Binatia bacterium; assembly: GCA_035651755.1. Classification (GTDB taxonomy): domain Bacteria; phylum Desulfobacterota; class Binatia; order UBA12015; family UBA12015; genus DASRFA01. The sequence goes on from DASRFA010000014.1 coordinate 164,237, forward strand.
TGGATGTGCGACTGGTGCTGTTCGTCGCCGGCCTGGCCCTCGCCTGTCTGGCGCTCCAGCCGCTCGTCGTCTTCGACGCGTTCCTCGCCGAGATCGGCAACGGCAAGACCATCGGCCCCATCTGCTCGGCCATGGGCTACGCGTGGGTGTTGCGCGCGACCGGCTGCGACCGGGCGATGGTCCGGCTGCTGCTCGCACCGACCCGTTCGTACAAGTGGCTGCTGATGCCGGCCGGCGCCGCGGTCGGGTTCGCGACCAACGTGGCGATCACCAGCCAGACCGCCTCGGCGGCAGCGGTCGGCCCGATCCTCGTGCCGCTGATGCTCGCGGCCGGATATTCGCCGTCGACCGCGGCGGCGACGCTGGTGATCGGGTGCTCGGGCGGTGGCAGCTTGCTGAACCCCGGCGACGCCGACCTCGTCGCCATCCACGAGTGGAGCGGAGCGCCGATGCGGGCGGTGCTGCAGGCGATGGTCGCGCCGCTCGTGATCGGCTTCGCCACCGCAGTGCTCGCTTTCGCGATCTGGTCGCGGCATGGGGCGGAAGCCGCGCCGGCGGAGGAGCAGGAGCTCGTCGCGCCGGAGCCGCGGGAACGCTTGAAAGCAATCCTTCCGCCACTGCCGGTTCTGCTGATCCTCCTGATGCTGCCGGGAGGTGTGCTTCCGCCGCTTCCGTCGCCGTTCGACAAGGGACTGCCCGTGTCGCACGCGATGCTGCTCGGCACGATCGTCGTTCTGCTCGTCCACCGGCGCGACCTCTCGCGACAGGTGCAGTCGTTCTTCGAAGGGATGGGCTACGGGTACGTGCACGTGATCTCGATCATCGTCGCTTCGAGCTGCTTCATCGCCGGGCTCACTGCGGCCGGCATGACGGACGAGCTCGTGCGGATCGTCTCGGGCACCGGCACGATCGGGAAGATCGCCGCCGGGTTCTTCCCGGGGCTGCTCGCGGTGGTCTCGGGATCCGGCGTCGCGCCGAGCGTCGCCTTCGCCAAGGCAGTGCTCCCGGCGTTGCGCGACGACGCGCCGCTCGCGCTCGATCTCGGCACGCTGGCGGCGATCGGATCGAGCTTCGGACGTACGATGTCGCCGGTTGCCGCGGTCGTGATCTTCTCGGCCTCGCTCAGCGGCGTCGGGACCTGGAAGCTCATCCGGCGTGTCGCGCCGGTACTGCTCGTCGGCTACCTGGTCGTGCTCGCCGTCGTCATCGCGCGCCGCTCATCGGGATGACGATCGCCCGTCGACGATCGATTGTCCCGATCGCTCTCGATCTTCACGGTCGCCGCCCGGAAGCGGCTCTTGCTCGATCGAGGATTCTGGGTCGGGCAACTTCTACAATGCCGGGCAAATTCGAGCCCGGTCCTCGATCGTCCCGTCGACCACTGCCTCCGTGTTCGACGTGTGGGCGCCTGTTTACCGCGCACGATGACGCCACCGCGTGCCCGACCGCGACGCGGTCGGTGGCATGACGCTTGCGGCTTCGTCGGCCATCGCCCGACAGCGTCCCGAATCCGGGTCCATGGGCATGGAGGTCATGACAATGAAAAATGCATGCTTGAGTCTCGTCGCCGCGGCGGCACTTGGCGTCCTCGGGGCGTGCAACAGGGCCGAGCCTCCCGCCGAGGTCAGCAAGGACGTCTCCCAGGCACGCCACGACGCAGCGCAAAACGTCGCGGAGGCGGACCGCAAAGGGACCGAAAAGGTGGAGAACCAGGCGGCCGACGTCAGAAAGGCCGAGGCCGACAGGGAATACAAGGTGGCGATGGCCAAGGCCAAGGGCGACTACGACATCGCCGCCCAGAAGTGCGAAGGCATGAGCGGGCAGGCCCAGAGCGACTGCAAGAAGGCGGCGGACACGCGCTACGAGCAGGCGAAGGCGGCGGCCAAGGCGAACTACGACCGCGCGACCTCGTAATGCTCGCGGCCGACGAAGGCCGAAGGCTCCCGTGACCGTGACATCCGCGGCGCTCGAGGTCGCGATCGCGCCGGCGCGCAATGGCGCGATCGCCCTCGCGCTGCGGGGATTTCCACGTTCCACGCCGACGCACCGCGATGGTGGTCGAGGGAGCGCGTCGCGACGCTGGCGGCGCGATTGCAAGCGGGATCTGCGACCAGCCAAGCAGACGGGGCGAGATCGACCGTCCGGGAAGGCGGAAACAAAAGGATTCCGCGACGATGGGCGTGGTCGAACGCATTCGCCTGCGATCCCCGGAAGGTCCCGCAAAGGCCCGCTCGAGTACGCGAAACCGGCGACCGTCGGCGGATAGGACAGTTGCCGGGCGAGGCGTTCACCCCCGGCGCTCACACCGGCGGAGCGGGATACAGCCGACAATCAATACAGCCGACAATCAAAGGTGAGTCAGTTGAACGGTGCCTTCCTCCACCATCGTCGCGCGTCATGAGCGAAGCGATCGCGGTGCCTGACACCGATGATCACAACACCTCGACGCCCTCGAGCGCCGCATTGCCGCCCTCCAACGCCGCCCGGCGCTCGCAGCCGAGGTGGACACAAGAGCCGACGCGCGGCCGCTGCCGTAGCGGACCTGGATTTGCTCGATCTCGTTGCCAACCCGCGTCGGGCGTCTCGAGCTTGCTCTCGAAGCGCTCGCAAACGAGCCTCGGCTCCTATCGGCCTTTCACCAGGCGCTTCGTCGCATCCACCACCTTCTCGACGGCGTTTTTCGCCTTCCCCGCCAGTTGATCGACGCGGCCTTCGCGCTTGAGCTTTCCATCGCCGAGGAGCGCGCCCGCAGCCTCTTTTGCGCGGCCCTTCGCCTTGTCCACTGTTCCGCTGCCCATACGACCTCCGCTTCCGTATCGAGTTCGAGGTGCGAAAGTTCCCTGGTGAGCTCGTCTCGCAGCCTCACGAACAATCTCGTGGGGCGACCTTTCTTTAGCACTTCCTTGCACCCATGCATCGCGGGATCACTACGCGCGTGGTTCCCGCACGTGGTGTTCCGCGGCCTCCGCCTGGAACGCCGCTCCCGGAGGCATACGTCGATGGAGGTTTTCGAACGCGACCGGCGTGAACCACGAAGCATTCATCGTGATTGACTTCGGGGCATGACAATGGTGGGGCCGCGCCGTGCGCGACCTCCTCAAGCAGGCGCGCGAGGCCGCGTCCATCATCTTCATCCGCACCATGGACGCTGGCGCCCGTGAGATCCGGACTGTGTTCGTAAAGCCCCATTTGGTAGGGACGACGACTGTTCAGTCCAAACGCTCTGGGAAAGCGTCGTTCCTCCGCGAACGCCGTGACGATGCCGTGGCCTCATGTCGTCCGCTCTCAGACCACGAGCCGTAGGCCGCAAAGCCGATATGTCCCGAACGCCGACGCCATGAGTGTTTGGGTTTGTGTAGGCGGCTTCTAGGAAGCCTCGTCCCTCGATCTCCATGGACGCAACGGCGGCCGACTGATCTGCGACCGCCTCGTCCACAACGCAATCACCGGGAACTCAGGTGGCATCGCACGGTTTCGCTACGAGGTCCGGCGGCTGCGCCGCAAGTGGCTGAACCAGCGCTCGGGGCGTGCTCACAATGCCCTGAGGGCGCTTCCACTTACCGGAGGCGTGCTACCCCCTCGCTGCCTCGCGCCTCAGTAGCGATTTTCGAGCTGGGCACGAACAGATGGATGATCTGGCCGGGCTGGTGGACGGCAGACCGAAAGGAGAGTGATGGCAGGCGGGCTGGGCGAATGGCCAACCGGCCCAGCGGAGGTACGGGGACTCGCTCGCCCTCTTGGCGAGTTCGACAGCAATTGGTCGCAGCGTCGCGACTGTTGGTCGCCGGATCCAAGGCGCCGGCCGGGATTCCATGGGGTTGTCGTCGCGTTTCGGCGATCACCCCATCCCGGTGCTCGGACCGAGTGGAAGACCAAGGATCGGAGGGCCAGTTCGGCAGCTACCTCTTGACCTTCGCTCCGAGGGGCTGCGCTTGGGTGTGACTTTCCTGTTTCGACTCCGCTTTGGCCTGGCTCTCTGCCTTGGCGCTGTTCCTCTGTTTTTGGTGCCGTTGCTTCGATTTGGGTGACTTGTCGCCCATGGTTCCTACCTCATCGCCGAAGTTAGGTTAGCGTCGGACGATCGCGGCTCTTGTGGTCTAGGGCAACCGGCGAGAGCGACCTCGCGGGCTTTCGCCGCCAGATGGACGCTCGCGGCAACGCAGCGCGTCGTGAGTTGCGCGCCTCGTAGTGCCCGCGCTCGCCACCTCAGGCGAGATGCTCGGCAGGGTGCATGGCCTCGGCCGCCAGCGTGAGTAGGAACGCGGAGTCATCATGCGCGTGCATGGTGTGGCGCAGCCCCGGTCCCAGAATCAGTAATTGACCGGCACCGAGCACGAACTCATCCGCGCCGACATGAATCGCCAGTCGCCCCTCGATCACCTGCACTGTGATCGGACTCTCCGTCTCGTGGGTGGCGATCTCAGCCTCGGCTTGTAGGGCGACGAGCACGATTCGAAAGATTGGCTGCTTGACGATCGTCATCGCGTTCCGTCTCGCCGTCCGCCACGTCGCTTCCTGCTTCATGTTGCCGAGGATTGCGCGCAGGTCGAACATCATGACCGGCCGATCCAGCGAGCGTTCTGCCGTTTGCGATGAACCTTCGAGCGTTGTCATGGTGCCTCCCGGCTCTCGCCACGCGTGCATGGCGCCTCACGTGGCGTGCGCGCAGCGTGCCCTCCCGAAACCTCAGGTCGACGTCACATTCGAGGACTGGCGAAACCCGCGTGCGCCGAACGGGGGAGCATCTCGGGAGCGGAACGCGAGGCACGCAGTTCCAATCGCGCAGTCAAACGCCCTCGATCCCTGTCTTCGGGCCAGGACAGGATCGGCTTAGCTTACGTACACCCACGTCACGACGAACCCGAGAAGAACGGGGATGGGAAGCCCGAGGAGCCACAAGAGGATCCACCCCGTAGCCCCTCCCTGGTTACTCTCTATCCGTGTCATATGCATCGCGCCTCTCGATTCCCGGCGAGGACGCGGCCCGGTTTCCTCCGAACCACCACCCGGATCAGGTCTTGGAGGATCGAGCGCGGTTCTCGCGGTTGTGCCTAATCTACAAGCGCGGGGCGACGGCGGTAAGCTCGGAGTACTACGCGCGTGGTCACGCGCAGTGCTTGACACTCGAGTGGCAGCCGCGCGCCCGCGGTGGTGCGAATGCGGCGGGGCTGCTCACTCCCGGTGGAATTGGTCACCCTCGGCTCGAGCGCAACCGCCGTCGGAGTGAACGCGGACCTCATGGCCCGCTCGGGACCGGGGTACGCGGCCCGATCGTTGGACAGGGGCGGGAGATTGTCAGCAAGGGTCTCCGTCGCTCATTGCATGCGGCGGCGCGACGCAGAAGCGACCGGCCGGAAGGGTGGCCGTACCCTCGTTTGGCCGGGCAGTGCAGCGGCCGAGGCACCGACGCTAGTCGCGACAGCTCTCCTTTACGACAGCGAGCAGCTCGTCGAACGCGATCGGCTCGCGGTAATGCTGCGTCCCCATCGCTCTTGCTCGCTCTGCCACCAGTGGATCGGCCGAGCACACGACGACCGGGATCGGAGTGAACTCCAGGCTCGCCCGGCGGGCGCGAGGAGCCTAGTGTCCCGTCTCACAAGTTCGCCCCACGGGCGTGAGGCTTCTTCGGAGATCGCGAGGCGTCTTGGTCCAGCGGAACGGTTTGGCCTCGGCGTTCCATGCATCAAGGTACTTCGTGATCGCTCGGACAAGGCTTCGGAC
>DASRFA010000015.1:0-80996 GCA_035651755.1 Binatia bacterium
ACGCGCAACCCGCTGCACCGGGCCCACGAGTACGCCCTGGTGGTCGGCGTCGAGAAGCTGACCCGTGAGGGGCACTTCGCCGGCGCCGTGCTCAACCCGCTGGTCGGCGAGACCAAGGGCGACGACGTCAACGCCGTCAACCGCATGCGCACCTACCGCGCCCTGATCGAGAACAAGGCGCTGGGCGAGGGCGACGTGGACGAGGCGCTGTGGCAGAAGGTCGGACGGAAGTTCACCGACAACCTGATCCTGCTGGGACTGGACATCAAGATGTTCTACGCCGGGCCGAAGGAGGCGATCATGCACGCCATCTACCGGCAGAACTTCGGCTTCACCGACATCGTCATCGGCCGCAAGCACGCCGATGCGCCGTACCACGACGGGACGGCGATCTGGGGCGACTTCGACGCGCAGGAGATCTTCGGGAAGCTCGCGGGCGATCTGAAGATCAAGCCCGTCAAGGTCGGCTTCGCGGCGTACTACGACTCGATCGGCCGCGTCGACCTCACCGAGAACCACCCCGACGAGAAGCCGGTGTCGATCTCGGGCAAGGACGTGCGAAAGGCGCTCACCGAAGGGCGGCCCGTCGATCCCCGCATCATGCGCGAGTCGACGTCGCGGATCCTCGCCGCCGCGATGGCCGGCAAGGCGTGACTCGCTCTCGACCTCGCCGGCTCAGCCGAATTGCACGCTGAAGCCGTAGACGCGGGTCAGGAGGAACGCGAGCGCCAGGAGCGCGACCAGCAGCGTCGACAGCGACGAAACGGCGACCCCGACCAGCACCAGGCTGAGGATCGCGCCGGCGAGGCCGACGAGCGGCGCGGCGAACTCCGGTTGGTTGAACGGCTCGACCGGGCGCGTCAGGCGAGCGATCGCCGTGACCCCGTCGCGCGAGAGCCACTCCTCGGGCGAGAAGCTCTCCGCCATCTCCCATGCGCGGCTCGCCGACCGCGTGAGCGTGTCCCACGCGATCCCCACGACGTCGAGGACCAACGTCCCCCCGGCATTCCCCCGCTCCATGCGAGGGGAATGGTAGCGCCCCGGCGGCCCGCCGGCCAGCCCGCATCGCGGCCTTACGACCGTGCGGCCGAGCCCGAAAGCCGATCAGGGTGCGGTGGAAACGGGCTGCGCCCCGATCCAGATGATGAGCACGCCGTCGCCGTGGCGCGGCCCTCCGACGAGGACCGTGCCGGTCGGGCCGAGCGTCACGTCCGTCCGCACGACCGCGCGGCTGTCCTGGCGGAGGAGGACGTTCAGCAGCACGCGGTCGTCACCGACCGATTTCGGCACGATGCGGAGGATCCTGCCGCCGGGGATCTCGACGTCGACCGGATCACCGCGGCTCACGTCGCGGCTTTGCCGGCTCATGAGCTGGTAGGACCGGTAGTGCGGCAGCTTGTCGAGCTGCCGGCGCATCGCGGCGAGCTGCGAGTCGAAGTGCTCGCCGGTGTTGGTCGCGAACACGGTCACGACCTGAACGATCACGCGCTCGGCCGCCTCGACCGGGACGACGGCCACCAGCGCGACCAGCGCGACCAGGGAGCTCGCCGCGCTCGCGACGGCGACCGATCTCTCGCGGAAGAACCGCCGGCAGCCGGCGGCGGCGGGCTTCATCGCGCGCTCGTCGGCTTGGGCGCCGTCGGGTCCTCGTCGTCGACCCAGATGACCGTCGTGTCGGTCTCCGGCTCGGTCCACATCGCAAGCGACCGTCCGCCCGAGTAGTCGACGGACTCGACCTGTACCTGGCTCGCGGCGGGCTTGGCCATCGCCATCCGGGCGGAAGCGGGCTCCGCGCGCGACGGCGCGGTGGGAGCGGACGCGATCTGCGGCACGACCGGCGCATCGCCGACCGGCGCGTCGCCTCTTCCGACGAGGAGCGCGGCGACGAGCGAAGCGGCGAGCGCCGCGCCGGCAGCGAGCGGCCACGATCGGCTCGCGGAGCGCGGGGCCTCGCGCGCGAGCCACTCGCCCGCGGGATCGAGCGACTCGTCGAAGCCGCCATCGTCGGCGGTGCGCGCGGGAGCGCGTCGCCCGATGAGCCAGCCCGTGCTGCGCGACGACGCCGCCGCGAGGCGGAGCCAGCCGTGGTCGGCACCGTTCCTGCGACCGGCTCCGCGCCGCGAGCGAGCGCCGCGGTCCGCTGCGGACGATCCGATGGCCGCAGCGACGCCCTGCCAGACCCGGCCGACGTCCACCTGGGAGACCTCGTCATCGACCGCCGCGACCAGCAGCTCCTGCAGCCGCTCGCGATCGCCGACCTCGCTCTCGCAGCGCTTGCAGCGCGTCACGTGGAGAGCCGCGTCGCGCATCAGGCGACCGTCGAGCTCGCCGTCGAAGAAGGCGTCGAGGAGCCGCTCGGCGTCCCTGCAGTTCAAGAGAACTCCTTGAGGCGCCGCTGGAGCTTCTTGCGCGCGTAATGCAGCCGGCTCATCACGGTGCCCTTGGAGCACTGCATCACGCGGCTGATCTCCTCATACGACAGACCTTCCAGTTCTCGAAGCAATATCACGGCTTTGTGATCCGGGGTCAACTCGTCGATCGCCTCGCGGACGCGAGCGCGCAGCTCGCTGTCCTTGGCCGCCTGGAAAGGGTCGCCGCCGGGCGTCTCGTCGCCGATGCGATCGAGGACGTCCTCGTTCGAGTCGGCGAACGGCCGGTTGTTCTCGACGATCGGTCGACGCCACTCGCGGCGCTGGTAGTCGATCGCGAGGTTGACCGCGATCCGATAGATCCAGGTGTAGAAGCTCGCATCGCCTTTGAATCGTCCGATCGACCGGAATGCTTTGATGAACGTCTCCTGCGTCACATCGAGCGCGGCCTCCCGGTCGTGCAGCATTCCCATCACGACCGCGAGCACCCTTCGCTGGTAGCGCTCGACGAGCTCGCGGAAGGCGTCCCGATCGCCATCCCCCGCGAGCCGGACGAGATCCCAGTCTGTCCGCTCTGCCGACACTAGACGCAGGCCCCGGGCGGGAAATTCACCGCATCGCCGCCCAGTTGGGACCCCGCTTCAGGTCGACCACGAGCGGCACCGCAAGCTCCACGACAGACTCCATGCTGCGTCGCACCATGTCGCCGGCTTCGTCGGCCGCCGCGGCCGGGACCTCGAGCAGCAGCTCGTCGTGGACCTGGAGCAGCATGCGCGCTCCGGTCGCGGAGCGCTCGAGCTCGCGCTCGACGCGCAGCATCGCGAGCTTGATGATGTCGGCCGCGCTGCCCTGGATCGGGCTGTTCCAGGCCATGCGCTCCGCCGCCTGCCGGAGGTTCGGAACGCGCGAGCCGAGGTCGGGCAGGTAGCGCCGGCGGCCGATCATCGTCGTCACGAACCCGTCGCGGCGGCCGGCCTCGAGCACCCGGTCCGCGAATGCGCGGACCCGTGCGTAGCGCTCGAAATAGCGCCGGATGTAGAGGTCGGCTTCCGCGAGCGGGATGTGCAGCTCGCGCGAGAGGCGTTGCGGCCCCATCCCGTACAGGACGCCGAAGTTGATCACCTTCGCGCGCCGACGCATGTCGGGCGTGACCTGGTCCGGCGCGACCCCGAAGACCTCGGCCGCGGTGCGGCGGTGGATGTCCTCGCCGCTCCGGAAGGCCGCGAGCAGGACCGGGTCCTCCGTCAGGTGTGCGAGCACGCGGAGCTCGATCTGCGAGTAGTCGCCGGCGACCAGCACCATGTCCGGCGGCGCGACGAACGCCTCGCGGATTCGCCGGCCCTCCGCGGTCCGGATCGGGATGTTCTGGAGGTTCGGCTCGCTGGAGGAGAGCCTGCCGGTCGACGCGACCGTCTGGTTCATGGACGTGCGGAGCCGGCCGGTGTCCGCATCGACGAGCGCGATGAGCGACGTGACGTAGGTCGAGATCAGCTTCTGAAGCGCGCGGTGCTCGCACACCTTGGCGGCGATGGGATGGGATTCCGCGAGCTTCGCCAGCACGTCCGCGTCGACCGAGAGCCCGGTCTTGCCGCGCTTCACGCCCTTCGTCGGAAGCTTGAGCTTGTCGAACAGCACCTCGCGGAGCTGGTTCGGCGACGAGATGTTGAACGGGCCGCCCGCGAGCTCGTGGATCTCCCTCTCGAGCGCGTCCGCGGCGCATCGGAACTCGTCGCCGGCGCGCGTCAGGACGGCGCGGTCGATCAGGAGCCCGCGCGCCTCGACGACGGCGAGCACGCGCGCGAGCGGCAGCTCGACCTCGCGGTAGAGACCTTCGAGCCCTGCGGCCGCGAGCTCGCCGAGGAGCGTCGGCCCGAGCTCGAGGAGCGCGGACGCGACCGCGGCCGCGCGCGCCGCCGGTTCCGCGGTCGCCGGATCGGGAAGCGATCGCCCGAGGCGGTCGCTCACGAGCGCATCGATCGTGTAGGCGCGGCGCGACGGGTCGAGGACGTAGGCGGCGAGCGAGACGTCGCAGAGCGTCGTCGCCGACTGCGCGCCGAGCTCGTCGTCGAGGCCGACGAGGTGCAGGGCGGTCTTCAGATCGTCGACGAAGATCGCGCCGTGCGATCCGCCGCCGGCGGCGAGCAGCGCGCGCACGCAATCGGGGACCCGCGTGCAGTGGAAGACCGGGCCCTCGCCTTCGAGCGCGATCGCCGCGCCCGCCGCGCGCGGTCGCCCGCCGGCGAGGTTCGCGCCGGCGGCGGGAGGCACCAGGGCGAGACCCGCGGTCTTTCCGAGCGACGCCCAGTGGTCGAACGCGTCCGGCGACACGGTCTCGACCGGGCGCGCGACCACGGGCGCATCGTCGACGAGGAAGTCCTTCAGGAGCTTCGCGAACTCCAGCTCCTCGGCGAGGCGGCGGAGCTTCGGATCGGGCGCTGCCCGCACGAGGTCGTCGATCCGCACGTCGAGCGGGACGTCCGTCCGGATCGTCGCGAGGAACCGGCTCTGGCGCGCCGCCGCCTCGTCCGCGGCGAGCACGCTCCGGACGCGCTGCGCGCCGCGGAGCCCGATGCCGTCGACCTCGTCGAGCCGGCGGTAGAGCTCGTCCACGGATCCGAAGTGCGCGATCAGCCGGCTCGCGGTCTTCTCGCCGATTCCCTTCACGCCCGGGATGTTGTCGATCGAGTCGCCCATGAGGGCCATGACGTCGACGACCTGCTCCGGGGTCACGCCGAACCGCTCCCTCACCTCCGCGACGCCCGTCACGCGGTCGTGCATCGTGTCGAGCAAGGTCACGTGCGGCCCGACGAGCTGCATCATGTCCTTGTCGCTCGTGACGACGACGACCTCGAAGCCGCGCCCGACCGCTTGCGCGGCGAGCGTGCCGATGACGTCGTCGGCCTCGACGCCCGGGACCTCGAGGCGGGGGAGCCCGAGCGCCTCGACGATGCGGCGGACGTACGGGATCTGGACGACGAGATCCGACGGCGTCTCGGCGCGATTGGCCTTGTACTCGGCGTACGCGTCGTCGCGGAACGTCCTGCCGGGCGTGTCGAACGAGACCGCGATGTGGCTGCAATCGTGCTCGCGCAAGAGCTTCACGAGCATGCTCGTGAAGCCGTAGACCGCTCCGGTCGGAAGGCCGGAGCGCGTCGTCAGCGACGGGAGCGCGTGGAACGCGCGGTACAGGATGCCGCTCGCGTCGACCAGGCAGAGCCGCTGGGCGGTCTTGGCATCCGACACCCCGGAACGAGTACCAACGGGCCCCCGGGAAGTCCATTTCGCGGGCGGCGCGGCGCGCTCGCCGACGCGCGCGCGGGTCGCGTTTCTCTGCTTGCGGTGCGACTCGCGACGCGACCGCGCGCGGAGCGGCGGAGCGCAATCGCTCGAGGCGGTTCACCTTGACAAGCGGCGGGGCGGAAACTAAGAACGCGCCGAATTTTTCCGCGGGTTGTTCGTCGAAACGCGAACATGATCGAGGTCCATGACCTGACCAAGCGCTACGGCGACCGGGTCGCCGTCGCCGGAGTCTCGTTCTCGGTGGCGCGCGGCCAGGTGCTCGGCTTCCTCGGCCCGAACGGAGCCGGGAAAACCACGACCATGCGCATGCTCACGGGCTTCCTCCCGCCCACGAGCGGCACGGCGCGCGTCGCGGGCTTCGACGTCTTCACGCAGTCGGCAGAGGTGCGCCGCCGGATCGGATACCTGCCCGAGAACCCGCCGCTCTATCCCGACATGACGGTCTGGTCCTACCTGACGTTCGTCGCGAAGCTGAAGGGCGTCGCGCGGTCGCAGGTCGCGGACGCGCGCGAGCGCGCGATCGCTCGCACCGGCCTCGCCGCCGTCGGCGATCGGCTGCTGTCGCACCTCTCGAAGGGGTATCGCCAGCGCGTCGGGCTCGCGCAGGCGATCATCAACGAGCCCGAGGTCCTGGTCCTCGACGAGCCGACGATCGGCCTCGACCCGCGCCAGATCATCGAGATCCGGAGCCTGATCAAGGACCTCGCGGGCGAGCGCACGGTCATCCTGTCGACGCACATCCTGCCGGAGGTCTCGCAGGTGTGCGACAAGGTCGTCATCATCAACGACGGCCGGATCGCGTGCGAGGACACGCTCGCGAACCTGACGCGCGAGGGCAGCCTCGAGGAGGTCTTCCTGCGCTTCATCACGGCGGACACCGCGCTCGCGCACGAGCGCGACGCCACGCCGCCGGGCGAGCCCGATCAGCCGCCGCCCGCAGGGCACGGAGGCTGAGGCGTGCGCAACGTCCTCACGATCGCCGGGCGCGAGCTGCGCTCGATCTTCGTGTCGCCGATCGCCTACGTCGTCATGACCGGCTTCTTGCTCCTCGGCGGCTGGTTCTTCTTCAACCTGCTCGCGCGCTTCAACCTGCTCGTCTCGATGTACTCGAGCTTCCAGGGCGGCGCCGAGGCCATGCAGCGCCTGAACGTGAACGAGTTCGTGCTGGCGCCGCTCCTCCACAACCTGTCCGTCGTGCTGGTGATCCTCGTCCCGATGATCACCATGCGGAGCTTCGCCGAGGAGAAGCGCTCGGGGACGTACGAGCTCCTGCTCACGTCGCCGGTCGGGATCTGGGAGATCGTGCTCGGAAAGTTCCTCGGGACGGCCGTTTTCCTGACCGTCATGGTGGCCCTCACGGGGATCTACGGGGCGATCCTCGCGTTCTACGGCAACCCCGAGCTCGGCATCATGCTGGCCGGCTACCTCGGGCTCTACCTGCTCGCGCTCACCTTCCTCGCGATCGGGATGTTCGCGTCGTCGCTCACCGAGAACCAGATCATCGCGGCGGTCACCGGCCTCGTGATCATGCTGCTGCTGTTCGTCGTCGGGTGGGCGGCGGACACCGCCGGCGAGACCCTCGGCGCCGTCCTGCGCTACACCTCGGTGATCGAGCACTCGAGCGAGATGATCCGCGGCGTGATCGACACCAAGAGCCTCGTCTATTTCGCCTCGATGATCGCGGGCTGGATGTTCTTGACGGAGCGCTCCGTCGAGTCGATTCGCTGGCGCTAGCTCCCGGGCCGGAACTCCTCGATGCGAAGATCCCAGTCGCTGCTCGGACTCGTCGGTCTCATCCTGGTCGTCTTCGGCGGGATCGCGCTCTACTTCACGGGCGCGCTCTCGCTCTACGTCCTCGTGCACCTCGGCGTCGGTGCGGCGCTGCTCGTGTACTTCCTCGCCGCCCGCTTCGGCGACCTCGGCCAGCTCCTGTCGTCCCGCTCGACGAAGTACGGCGCGAACATGGTCGTGTCATCGGTCCTCTTCATCGTGCTGCTCGTCGCCGCGAACTGGCTCGGGACGCGCTACAACAAGCGCTTCGACCTGAGCGAGGCAGGTGCGTTCAGCCTCGCTCCGCAGGCGAAGAGCGTGCTCGAAGGGGTCGACTCCGACGTCGAGCTCCAGGCCTTCCTCGAGGGCGGCCACGATCCCCAGATCGAGGCGATCCTCGACAGCTTCGCGAGCGCGTCGCCGCGCGTGAAGACGAAGCTCATCGATCCCGACAAGCAGCCGGAGCTCGCCGAGAAGTACGGCGTGCGCGCGTACCGTACCGTGCGCGTCGCGTTCAAGGACCAGGCGACGACGGTCTCGCAGGCGAGCGAGGAGTCGCTCACCAACGCGATCATCAAGGTGACTCGCCAGAAGAAGGAGAACGTCTGCTTCGTCGAGGGCGCCGGCGAGCCGAGCATCGACGACACGCAGGACCCGGGCGGCTACGGCGAGGCGAAGGCCGCCCTGGCGGCCGAGAACTACGACGTGAAGAAGGTCTTCCTCGCCCAGGATGCGAAGGTCCCCGACGACTGCAACGTCCTCGCGCTCGTCGCGCCCGAGAAGCCGCTCACCGACGAGGAGGTGAAGGCGATCGGCGACTTCCTCGGAAAGGGCGGCCGCGTCCTGCTGCTCCTGTCGCCCGGCACGGGTGCGCAGCTGAAGCCGCTGCTCGCGAAGTACGGGGTCGCCGTCGGCGACGACGTCGTGATCGACCAGGTGGTCGATCTCTTCCGCGGTCCGCAGAAGGTGATGGAGCAGTACGTGAGCACGTACGGCGCGCATCCCATCACGAAGGACCTGAAGGAGCGGACGCTCTTCCGCTTCACGCGCAGCGTCTCGCCGGGCGACGCGAAGCCCGGCCTGACCGTGACGTCGATCGCGAAATCGAGCCAGTCGAGCTGGGCGGAGACCGACCTCCCGCGCCTCTTCAAGGACAGTCAGGCCGAGCTCGACGAGGGCAAGGACACCAAGGGGCCGATCTCGATCGCGGTCGCGGTCGACGCGAAGCTGAAGGAGCTCGGGCTCGGGGACGGCGAGGCGCGCCTGGTCGTCTTCGGCACCGGCAAGCTCGGCGACAACCGGAACATCAACCAGTTCTTCAACCGCGACCTGCTCCTCAACTCGGTCGGCTGGCTCGGAAGCCAGGAGGAGCTGCTCTCGATCCGCCCGCGCACGGTGCGCGCGTCGCGCGTGCGCTTCACGCAGGATCAGGCGACGGTCATCTTCTACCTCTCCGTGCTCGTCCTCCCGGAGATCCTGCTCGTCGCGGGACTCGCGGTCTGGTGGAGAAGGTCGAGCCTCTGAGGGCGATCGCGCCGAGACCTTCGCGATGCGGTTCCGCAGCACCCTCGTCCTGGCGCTCCTCGTCGCCGCCGTCGGCGCGTATCTCTGGCTCGTCGAGCGCCCGGCGGTCGAGAAGGAGTCGGAGAAGAAGACCCTCCTGACGATCGACCGCGACAAGGTCTCGGGCATCGTCCTCGAGTACCCGGAGAGCCGGATCGAGCTCGCGAAGAAGGACGGCAACTGGCGCATCGTCGCCCCGCGCGATCTCGAAGCGGACCAGACCGTCGTCAAGAGCCTCCTCGGAGCGATCGCCGACGCCGAGCTCAAGAAGACGATCGACGAGAAGCCGGAGAGCCTCGCCCCCTTCGGCCTCGACAAGCCGGCGGCCACCGTCACGCTGACGCTCGAGGACGGCTCGCATCCGCCGAAGGTCTCGGTCGGAAAGACGACGCCGGTCGGCTACTCCGCCTATGCCCGGCGCGACGACGAGCCCGCGGTCCTGCTCACGACCGCCGCGTTCCACTCCGGCGTGAAGAAGGACCTGAAGGACCTCCGCGACAAGACGGTGCTCACCTTCCAGGACGACGCCGTCCAGGAGCTGCGCATCCGCGCGGGCACGCAGCCCGAGGTCGTCCTGCGCAAGGAGGGCGACGGCTGGGTCCTCGTGCAGCCGAGCGCCGCCAAGGCGGACACGACCCAGGTACGCAGCTACCTCTCGACCCTGCGCGCCATGCGCGCGCTCGACTTCGTCGACGAGGACAAGAGCCCGCCCGATCCGAAGTACGGGCTCACCCCGCCGCGGATCGTCGTGGCGGTCGTCGCGGGCGACAAGAAGGAGGAGCAGAAGCTGCTCGTCGGCGGCGCGTCGACCGATACGGCCAAGAAGGAGATCTACGTCGAGCGCGGCGAAGGCGGCTCGATCTTCACCGTCGGGGACTACCTCTTCACGTCGCTCGCGAAGAAGCCGTCCGACTTCCGCGACAAGACCGTCCTCGCCTTCGAGAAGGACAAGGTCGGCTCCGTGGTCGTGACCGACGCGAACGGCGGCTCCTACACGCTCGAGAAGAAGGACGGGAAGTGGACGGTGGCCGCCGCGGGCGAGGCCAAGCCGAAGGACATGATCATCGACCGCTTCGTCGACGACCTCCGCACGCTGAAGGGGGCGGACATCGCGAGCGAGGCGGGCGACGCGTCGCAGTTCGGGCTCGACAAGCCGGCGATCAAGATCGACGTCCGCGGCGCCGACGGCGGCGCGCTCGGGACGATCCTCGCCGCCCAGCGCGGCACCGGGCAGGAGAAGAAGCTCTACGTCGCCGCGGCCGGCGGGAAGACGGTCTACACGCTGAACGACTACGTCTTCCAGCGCATCGACAAGCGCCGAGCCGACTTCCTCGAGACGGCACCCGGGACCCCCGCCCCCGGCGCCAGCCCCGCCGCGGCCGGTGCGACCGCGGACGACGACGACGGCGGCGATCTCGACGCGGACGGCGACGCCGACGCCGACTGACTTCGGCCGCGCGTCCGTGCGCTCAGGGCGTCCGCGCACCAGCGCTCGCGCCAGGTCGGCGGCCGATCAGCGGTGCGACGTCGACGTGAGGTCGCGCAGCTCCGCGAGAAGGCGATCGATCTCGGCGTCGGTACCGACCGAGATGCGGAGCGCGTCGGGCAGCGCGACGAAATGGCGGACGAGGACGCCGCGCTCCTTCAACGTCGCAGCCACGGGGCCCAAGGGCTCGCCCGGCCGGCGCGCGTAGACGTAGTTTGCCTGGGAGGGGACGACGGCGAAGCCGAGAGCGACGAGCTCACGCGTGAGCCGGTCGCGCGTCGCGCGAACCCGCGCGACGTGCTCGCGCATCGCGTCCTGGTCCTCGAGCGCGGCGAGGGCTCCCGCCTGCGCGAGCCGGCCGACGTTGTAGGAGTCCTTCACCTTCACGAGCTCGGCCGCGAGCTCCGGCGTCGTCGCGGCGAGCCCGACGCGCAGCCCGGCGAGCGAGTACGACTTCGAAAGCGTGCGCAGGACGACGACGTTCGGAAGCCGCCCGGCGAGCCCGATCGCGCTCTCGTCGGCGAAGTCGACGTAGGCCTCGTCCAGCACCACGATCGCCGACGGGTGCGCCTGCGCGAGCTCCGCGAGGCGCGCGGTCGCGACGGTGGTCCCGGAGGGCGCGTTGGGGTTGCAGACGAGGAGCATCCGCGCCTTCACCCGGAAGAGCTCCTCCGGCAGCGACCAGCTCGCGGGGAACGGGATCGTCACGCTGGCGCCGCCCTGGAGCGCGACCAGCGTCTCGTAGAGCGAGTACGTCGGCACCGGGAACGCGACCGCGTCGCCGGGCGCGACGGCCGCCCGCATGAGGAGCGTCAGAAGCTCGTCGGAGCCGTTGCCGACGACGATGCCGTCGGGGTCGACGCCGTAGAGCCCACCGGCCCGCTCGCGCAGCGCCCGCGCCGTCGGGTCGGGATACAGGTGCAGGCGCTCGCACGCGTCCGCGATCGCGGCGCGGACGCGCGGCGACGGCGGATACGGGTTCTCGTTCGTGTTGAGCTTGATGACCGCGGGGTCGCTCGGCTGCTCGCCCGGAACGTAGCCGGCGAGCGCCGCGACGTCGGGGCGCACGAGGCTTCGCGCGGGCACGGCGCGGTCGCGACGGGCATCGGTTCTGGGATTCATGGGCGCGGGCTCTCCGGCGACCGCCGGCGGCTCGCGCCCGGCGCCTCAAGTGGAGGCGTGCCGCAACCGAACCTTCATCCGGACGGACGAAGATGAAGCTCAACCTGACCTATAGCGCATACCGGGAGATGGAGCAGATCGCCGGAGCGCCCCTCCGCGAGATCGGCGAAGCCATCCTCGCGCTGGCCCAGGATCCGTTGCCGTCGGGCTACTCGGTCCTGGAAGGTCGCGGCGGTTGCTACTACCTGCCGATCGAGGGCTATTTCATCCTCTATCACGTCGGCCAGCGGGACGAGGGCGTGACCGTCCTCGGCGTGGTCGCCGAAGGCCGCCAGACCCTGCACTGATCTACCGAGGAGATGTCTCCCCTCGCCCCGTCGGGCAAAGCCCGCCGGGGCCCGAGTCATCGCACGAGGGGATCGCTCCCCTCGCCCCGTCGGGCAAAGCCCGCCGGGGCCCCACTCCCCGCGGGCTCGCTTCGCTCGGCCGCGCGCGAGGCGCGCGGATCTCCTCGAAGGTACGATCAGATCGCCGAGCGCGCGGCGACGCCGTCGTCGCGCTGCCAGGCGGCGTACTGGACGCGGAAGCGCTCGCTCGTCCCCTGTGGCAGGCGGATCGGGTAACCCTGCGGCATGCTCGGCACGACGCCCGTCCGGAGCGACGGGTTCAGGTCCGCCACCACCGCGCGGCTGCTGCCGCAAAGGGTGGCGATCGTCGCGACGTCGAGCCGTTTCCGGACGACCACGGTGTCGTAGCGGAGCGGCTCCGAGCGATCGATGTCGGTCAGGCCGTAGTTCTCGGGGCGACTCGCGATGAGCGCGGTCGCGAGCACCTTCGGAACGTAGGCTCGCGTCGTCCCGGGCAGGAGGCCGCGGTCGGCGAGCTTCCAGAAGTCCGCGCCCGGGATGCGGGCGAGCGCGCGCTCGATCGGCATCGGGCCTGCGTTGTACGCGGCGATGGCAAGGTCCCAGCTCTCGAAGCGCTCGTAGAGGTCGCGCAGGAGGCGGGCGGCGGCGCGCGAGGCCTTCTCGGGGTCGCGCCGCTCGTCGATGTCGCGGGTCACGATGAGGCCGTAGCGCTTCGCGGTTCCGGCCGTGAACTGCCAGAGCCCGACGGTGCCGCCGCCCACCGCGTCGTGTGAGAAATTGCTCTCGATGATCGGCAGGTACGCCAGCTCGACCGGGACGCCCTGGCGCTGGAACTCGCGCTCGATCATGTCGAGGTAGCGGCCGCTCCGGGCGAGCCCGCTCCGCAGGCGGCCGACCATCTCGCGCTTGAGGCGGGAGGCGTGCGAGACCACCTGCGGATGCTCGCCGGTCGGCCAGAGTCTGGCTTGCCCGGCCAGGAACCGCTCGGCCGCGTCGTTTCCGAGCGCGTCGTCCGACGCGGCGAGATCGAGATCTTCGGTGGGATCGGGCGCGACCAGCGGCGACTCGTCCGGCTGGCGAAGCGCCCACATCACCTCGGGATGGCCGACGCCCCCCTGCCGCACAGCCGCATTTCCGCACCCCCAAGCGAGCGAAAGTAGTGCCACGGCCACAGCTCTTTGGACTCGCATGCGCGCCTCCTCGGGCTGATCCGGCCGAGTGCTCGGCCACGGCGTGGCCTGGAGCCCCCCGGCGTTCCTGTCTTGCTTCCGCCGTCTCGAGCGGACGCGCCGGGCCGTGATCGGTTCCCCCCGAAGGACGACCCCCCGCCCCCGTTCGGACGGGCGACGTTAGGCCAAAACCCTCCGCGGTGTCAACCCGACGCCCGAGGGGCACATATAGACGAGGGCAGCCCGGCGAATCTAACAGACGACGCTGGGACGCCCGTGGACGAGCCGTTGGCGGGCCGCCCCGGCCCGGAGAAGAGCCGCGCGCGCCCGCTCGGGCCGTCCCGGCGGGAATCGGATGCGCGCCGTGGGCCTCTTGAGCCGGAGCTCGCATGGCGAAGCCGCGTCGAATGCGCCTGCAGCCGCCCTGAGCCGCGCTCGTGCTCCTGCTGCCGCTCGTGCTCGGCGCCGGGTGCGCCGACGAAGGCTCGACGGCGGCGGCGGGGGACAGGGGGCCGCGGGCGATTTCGCGACCGTCCAGCGCGAAATCTGCGATGCCGAATGCACGAGCGCGGTCCGAGCTCGGCCTCCTACGACCAGCTCGTGAACGTCGACCCGACGACCCGGCCGCGAGAGCCGCGGGTCTGGATCGCCGCGGGCGCCTTGCGGGAGCCCGCTCGCGCGCAGTAGGGCACCCCTGCTGGCGCGCGCAGCGCGCCCACGGAGGTCGCGATGTCGGACATCCAGATCCTGTCGCCGGTCGCCCTCGGCCCCGCCGAGACGAAGCCGCTCGCCGCCCGGCTGCCGAGCCTCCGGGGGAAGCGTCTCGGCATCCGGCGCGATCACACCTGGCGATCGTTCGAGGTCTTCGCCGACGAGCTCGGACGGCTCGCGAACGACCGGCTCGGGGTGGCGGACGTCGTGATGTTCGACCCCGAGTCGCGCATCGGGACGCCCGAGCGCGAGAGCGACAAGGTCGCCGAGTTCGCGCGCGGGGTCGACGCGGCGGTGGTCGGCCTCGGCACTTGAGGGTCGTGCACGTCGTGGAGTGTCCACGACACCGTCATCTGCGAGAACGCCGGCGTCCCGGCCGTCGTCGTCGTGACCGAGGTGTTCGCGAACCTCGCGGTGCAGGCCGCGAGAGCGCGCGGCTACGCCGATCTCCCGACGCTCGTCCTGCCACATCCGATGGAGACGCGACCGGCCGATGAGATCGTCGCGATCGCGCGGGCGCGCTTCGAGGACATCGTCGCGCTCCTCGCCGAGGAGGCGCCGTCGCGCTAGCGCGTCCGCGCTGGCATCCCGGCGCTCGCGTCCCGATGGCGCGCGCCTTGACCGGTCGGGCAGCCGCGCCCATGCTCGGCGCATGGCGCGCGGCACGCTCGTGTCGGAGGTGACGTCGGTCGCGGACGACCCCCTCGCCGTCTTCGAGCTCGTCGAGAAGCAGGGCTGGGGCGACGGGCTGCCCGTCATCCCGCCGACGGAGGAGCGCGTCCAGGCGATGCTCGATGCGACGCCGTTCCCGCCCGATCACGTCGTCGGCGTGGTCGAGCCCCGCCGCGGCGAGGCGACGGTCGAGAAGATCGCCGTGAGCGCCGTCCTGGCAGGCTGCGCGCCGCAGTCGCTGCCGGCGGTGATCGCCGCGGTGGAAGCGGTGACGCAGCCCGAGTTCAACCTCTACGCCGTCAACACGACGACCTGCTGCGCCACCCCGGCCGTCATGATCAACGGCCCGGCGCGCCACGCGCTGGGCATCGAGTGCGGCTACTCGTGCCTCGGCCACAACGGGCGCGCGAACGCGACGATCGGCCGCGCGCTGCGCCTCGTCCTGCGGAACGTCGGCGGCTCGATCCCGGGCGCGGTCACCAAATCGTGCTTCGGCCAGCCGGGCCGCGTGTCGCTCTGCTTCGGCGAGTGGGAGGAGCGGAGCCCGTGGGCGCCGTTCCACGTGCGGCGCGGCTTCGAGCCGTCGGACAGCGTCGTCACGGTGACCTGCGCGACCGGCACGCAGGACATCGCCGACGTCTTCGCGGAGGCCGGCGAGGACCTCGTCCGCGTGCTCGCGCACGGAATCGACTGGATCGGGAACAACAAGGTCCTCGTCCCGCAGGACAAGGGTGACATGCTGCTCCTCCTCTGTCCCGACTTCGCGTACAAGATCGCGCGCGACGGCTTCTCGGTCGAGGACGTCCAGCGCATGCTCTTCGCGTGGACGCGAACGCCGATCGACCGCTGGCCGAAGAGCTACTGGCCGAAGCTCGAGATGCGCGGGTACGTCGAGAGCGACGGGACGGTCCCGCTCGCCGCACGCCCCGAGCAGTTCCTGATCGCGGTCGCGGGCGGCGAGTCGGGCCACCACGCGGTGTACTTCTGCACCTTCGGGCTCACCTGGACGGTGAGCCGATCGTTCACGCTGGAGGGCGCTTCGGACGCCGGTGCGGAGTTCTGCGAGCTTCCGAGCCGTCCGGAGGAGGCGTGAGCCGGACGCCCCGGCTCGCCGCGGCGCTCCTCGCCGTCACGCTCTGCTCGCGTGCATTTCCCGCGGCCGCCGACCCGGTGCGCGACACCCTCCCCTTCCGCATCGTGCACGGCCGACCACAGTTCACCTCGGGAGACGAGACCGCGGTCTACTTCTGGTTCCAGGGCGGGCGGCTCCGGCTGCGCGTCACGGCGGACGCCGAGCGGTCGCACAAGGTGGAGGGCGAGCTCCGGACGAGCAACGCCGGCGCGTTCGAGGACGTGACGCCGCTCTCGGAGAACCTCCGCATCCGCCAGCCGCGGCCCGGGAAGCTCCTCTTCGACGTCCGCACGCGCGACGCCGAGGAAGGCTTCGACGTCACGCTGGCGGGCGACTACAACCAGGTGACGGTGGACCTCCTGGTCGACGGCGAGCGCCGTCCGGGCGTGTTCCGGATCGGCGAGAACAAGCGCTCGCCGTCCGGCCTGCCGGCCCGCCTCGACCTTCGCAACGCGGACTCCTCGTGGATCGAGCGCTTCGGATTCTGACCGTCGCCGGATGCGGCTTCGCGATCGCGCTCGCGATCGCGGGCTGCAGCTCGAGCGACTGCCAGTTCGAGTTCGAGGAGGACGCCGTGACGCGCGACGGGACGCCCTGGGTGTGCAGCGCGGGGAGCGGTCGCGACCTGACGATCGCGTTCTTCGCCGACGGCACCGGCACGCTCGACGGCGTGCCGTTCACCTGGGAGAAGACGTTCTGCCGGAACGTCGACCTCGATCCGTCCGATTCGCCGGACGTGATCTCGCTGTCCGAGGTCGGTGGCAACGTCGAGGTCGGGCGCCTCACGTTCGTGCTCGGGGGCGAGACGTTCCTCTGCGGCTACGGCGTCCCGCCGACGTGACGGCGGCAAGCTTCCTCTTCAGCCGTCGTCGTCGTCGCCGGCCGCGCTCTGTCCGCGCGCGCGAGCGCTCGCGATCGCACGGGCGCCCGGGCGCGGAAAGTACCCGCAGCGCGTGCCGGTCCGGATGCTGTCCGCGAGGTGACGTCCGAGCGACGGGTGGAGCGCCTCGACTCGCCGGATCACCTCGCGGAGCCGCTTGGTGACCGCGACGCGCGCGCGCTCGAGGTCGGACGCGACGCGGCGATGGCGCCCGGCGAGCCCGAACGCTCCGGTCAGCTCGCTCGTGAGCGCCTCGATCTCCGCTTGGACGCGGTCGCTCCACGCGAGGTCGTGGTACGAGCGCGCCTGGTCGAGCTCGGCTCGCAAGGCGGCGAGGCGCTCGCCGTACTCGCGCCGAGCGCGCTCGTCGAGCGTCGGGCCCGCGTCGCCGAGGTTGGAGCGCACCGTGAGGCCGCTGTCCGACGAGATGCTCGCCGCGGTTCCCGACTCGATCCTCGGCTCCGGCTCGCCGCGCGCGAGCTCGGTCGCCTCGAATTCCGTCCAGGGAGCGTCGAGCAGTCGGACGAGCTGACGCGCCCCGCGGCTGTCGCGCAGGACGGCGGTCGCATCGTCGTACAGGATCATCCACGCCGCGACGTCGTCCGAGAGGCCGGGCTCGCGCCGGATGCCGCCCCCCTCGCGCGGAGAGACGTCCGCCGGCTCCGCGCGCACCGTCTCCGCCTCCGGCGGCGAAGGCGCGTCGGAAGGCGTTGGCGGCGCCGCGCGAGCCGCGGCGTCGGCAGCCGGCACGGCCGGAGAGCCCGATCCGATCGCCTGCAGATCCCTCTCGAGCCCCGTCATCTCGAGCGCGTACGCGGTCGCGGACGCGCGCTGCAGCAGGTCTTCCGCGTGAGCGCGCTCGGCCGGATCGCCGCGCTCGAGGAGCAGGGCCGCGAGGTCGTGCTGCGCGAGCGCGAGCCAGGGGCGGATTCCCATCCGCGTGTACGTGGCGATCGCGTCCCGGAAGTGCCGGCGGGCGTCGTCGTGCCGGCCTGCGGTGCGCGCGAGAAGCCCCATCGCGTGCGACACCGATCCGAAGTAGGCGACGCCGTTCGCGTCGATGATGCAGTGGCCCTCGCACGGCGCGAGCGCCCCGTAGATCGCATCCGCGTGCACCGCGTCGCCGAGGTACGCGCACACGTCGGCGAGGCAGTTCCCGAGGATCAGGAAGTTGTGGTCGCGCGGCAGGTCGCGAAGGCTCAGGACCGCGCGCTCGTAGTGGTGGCGCGCCTCGTCGACGCGCTGCTGCTGGCGCATGACGACCGCGAAGACGGCCGACAGCAAAGCCGGCACGCCCGGCAGCATCTCGATGATTCCCTGCAGCATCCCCTCGATCTCGGCGAGCTTCCCCTGGAGCCGCCGCACGTTCCAGATGACGAGCGGGAAGATGCTCGCGACGCCCGGACCCGCGTCCTTCGCGGCGAGGAGCGAGTTCGCGAGCTCCTCCGCTTCCCGGAACCGTCCCTCGAGCGCGCTCCGCATGCTGTGGATCGCGGTCACCTGCGACAGGTGGGTCGCGTCGCGCAGGCGATCCGCGATCCGGCGCAGCGCGCTGAGCTCGAGGTCCGCGCTTCCGATGTCGCCGAGCTCGATGACGTCGCACAGCCGCCAGAGCCGCGCCTGAAAGGCGCGCTCGGGGTCGCGCGCCTCGTCGACGAGCTGGACGACCTCGGTCGCGATCGCGAGGCGCATGTCGGGGCGATCGTACTCCCACCAGACCACGCGGCTGGCGATGAGCGCCTCCGCGATCACCTGCGGGTCCCCGAGCCGGCGCGCCGTGGCGAGCGCGCGATCCGCGAGCGCACGCCGCTGCTCCGCGGCGTCCGCGAAGAGGAGCGCGGTCGCGAGCCGCGACGACAGCCGCGCCGGAAGCTCGTGGTCCTCCTGACCCCAGGTCGCCAGCGCCTCCTCGAGCAGGCCGACGAGCACGTTGTCGACGTTTCCGACCTCGCCCCACACCCCGCGCACGCCGTAGGCGAGCGCCGCGCGCGACATGCGCTCGCGATCGCCGAGCCGGCGCGCGATGTCCGCGGCTGCGAGCAGCGTTTCCTTCGAGGCTTCGACGTCGCCGGCTCGGTTCTCCGCTTCGCCGCGCGCCAGGAGCAAATCGCAGCGCGTGGCGTCGTCCGCCGGGTGCGCGCGCTCGAGCGCGCGCAGCGCAACGTCGTACTGCTGCGCCGCCTCCTCGAAACCGAGCAGCGCGAGCGCGCGGTCGCCGGCTCGCCGCGCGTACTGGACCGCGCGCGCGTCGCCGGCGGCGAAGAAGCTGGCCGCGAGCTCCGCGAGCGGCAGGTCGCGCTCGTCGCCCGTCACCGCTTCGAGCGCCTCGCCGCACCGGCGGTGCAGCTGCCGCCGCCGCGGCGCCGGGATGTCCTCGTAGAGCGCGTCGCGCACGAGCGCGTGCACGAAGCGGTAGCGACCCGGGCGATCCGGCACGTTCTCGACCAGGTGAGCCGCGAGCGCCTCCTCCAGGATCCGCTCGAGCTCCTGCAGCCCGACTCCGGCCGCGTGCCCGAGCGCGGCTTCAGCGAACTCGCGCCCGAACCCCGATGCGGTGGTGAGCGTGTCGGCGCATTCCGCCGAGACCAGCGACATGCGGAGCGCGACCGCGGACCGGACGCCGTCCGGGAGAGGCAGCTTCGTCGCGGAGCCGGAAACGGCCGCGTCGAGCTGGCCGGTCTCGATCAGGCTCCGCACGATCTCGGTCACGAAGAGCGGGTTGCCGCCGCTGTTGTCCTGGATCGCCGACACGAGCGACGCCGGCGGCGGGACGCCCGCCGCGAGCTCGATGTAGCGGGTCACGTCGCGCTCCTGGAGCCGTTGCAGCGTGATCCGTTCGCAGATTCCCTCGCGCGCCAGCTCGCCGACGGTGCGCGCGAGCGGGTGCTCGCGCGTCAGCTCGCCGTCGCGGAACGTGCCGAGCACGAGCAGCGGCGCCTCCCGCATCTCGCGCGCGAGGAATCGCAGGAGGAGCAGCGACGGCTCGTCGGCGCCGTGGAGATCGTCGATCACGATCACGAGGGGCTGGCTGCTCGCGGCGTGGCGCAGGAGCCGGGCGACCGCGTCGAACATGCGGAAGCGCGCCTGCTCGCCGCGAGCGGCGCGCTCCTGCGAAAGGTCCGGCAGGAACTCGCGGATCTCGGGCGTCATCCGGGCCACGTCGGACGCCGCCGTGCCGAGATCGTCGCCGAACGTCGCGGGCTCCCGGAGGCCGGCGTAGGCGCGCAGGATCTGCACCCACGGCCAGAACGCGGGAGCGCCGGGGCCCTCGTAGCAGCGGCCGAGGAGCACCCGCATGCCGTGTCCCGGGGCGAGCGCGGCCACCTCGTGGGCCATCCGGCTCTTCCCGATGCCGGCCTCGCCGGCCACGAGGACGATCGCGCCCTGCCCCGCCGCCGCGCGCCGCAGCGTCGCGGCCGCGATGTCCATCTCGCGCTCGCGCCCGACGAACGGGCGCGCGACCGCGCGGGCGTCGCGCGATCCGCGGTCCGAGGCTTCCGGCGCGCGTGGACCGTCCGTGGAGGTCATTCCGATACCGAGCGAGCCCGCTCGCTATAGATCACAGCCGGCTTCCGAGCCTCAAGCCCTTCGTCTCCGAGCTCGTGGGGACGCGGCGACTGGCCTCCAAGCGGTCGCCGCGGCGGCTCTAGGACCCGAGGGTCAGCTCGATCGGAAGGCCGTCGGGGTCGCGGAGGAAGATCGCGACCTTCCTCCCGCCGACCTCGATCAGCGTGTCAGGCAGGACCGTCCCGCCCGCCGCCGCGACCGCCTCGGCCGCGCGCTCGATGTCCGGAACGCGGATCGAGATGTGCGTGAACCCGAGGTGGCTCATGTCGCGCGCGACCGGCGCGGAGCGCGGCGACCCGAAGACGAGGAGCTCCAGGCGAAAGCCGTCGCGCTCGATGAACACGTTGTCGAGCGCCGCGCCGGACAAGCGCAGCAGGGAGTCGAGAACGGGGCCCTCGTGGTGGCCCTCGGGGTACCCGACCGAGCGTTCGAACCCGAGGGCGGTCCAGAACCGGAGCGCGCGCTCGAGGTCCGACACGCACACTCCGATGTGGGTCACACGTCCGGTCAGCGACATCGCGCCACCTCCGCGCGGCCGGCCGCGCAGTGCGGCTGCGGCCGAGCTCCGTTCACCGCCATCGCGCCGCCGCGTCGATCGCGAAGTACGTCAAGATCAAATCAGCACCGGCTCGTCGGATCGCGAGGAGCGTCTCGTCGACGACGCGGGCCTCGTCGATCCAGCCGTTGGCCGCGGCCGCCTTGATCATCGCGTACTCGCCGCTCACCTGGTAGGCCGCGACCGGCACGCTGCAGGCGGCGCGAACCGCGGCGATGACGTCCAGGTTCGTCCCCGCCGGCTTCACCATGACCATGTCGGCGCCCTCCGCGAGGTCGAGCGCGAGCTCGCGCAGCGCCTCGCGGCCGTTCGCCGGGTCCATCTGGTAGCTGCGACGATCGCCGAACTGCGGCGTGGACTCGGCCGCGTCCCGGAACGGGCCATAGAGGCCGGACGCGTACTTGACGGCATAGGACAGGATCGGAACGCCGGCGAAGCCGGCGTCGTCCAGGGCGCGCCGGATGGCGCCCACGCGGCCGTCCATCATGTCGGACGGCGCGACGACGTCCGCTCCCGCGCGGGCGTGCGAGACCGCCTCGCGCGCGAGGAGCTCGAGCGTGGGGTCGTTCGCGACGTCGCCGTCCTCGACCATGCCGCAGTGGCCGTGGTCGGTGTACTCGCACAGGCAGACGTCGGTGATCCGGACGAGACCCGGCACGTCGCGCGCGATCGCGCCGAGCGCCTGCTGCACGATCCCGTCGTCGCGCCAGGCGTGGCTGCCGCGGGCGTCCTTCGCCTCCGGGATCCCGAACACGATGACGGCGCGGACCCCGGCCTCGAAGGCGCGCGACGCCTCCTCGACGACGCGATCGACCGACCACTGCTTGACGCCCGGCATCGACGCGACGTCGACCGCCTTCCCCCGCCCGGGCACGACGAAGAGTGGCAGAACGAGCTGCGCGGGATCGATGCGCGTCTCGCGCACGAGCTCGCGCAGGCGCGCGGAGCCGCGGAGGCGACGCGGACGCACCGTCGGGAACGAGCCGGTCGTCATGCGACGTCTCCGCTGCCGGCGCTCGCCGGATTGCGAGCGGCGTCCGCCGCGTCCGCGAAATGGCGCTCGATCGCGGTCGCGAGCGCCGGCACCGTGTAGCTCTCGGCGACGATCGCGACGGAGAGACCCGCTTCCCGCGCCGTGTCCGCCGTGACCGGGCCGATGCAGGCGACCGCGACGCGCGCGAGGTCGAGCCGCTGGTGCGAGGGATCGACCTCAGCGAGCAGCGCGAGGAAGCCGCGCACCGTGCTCGAGCTCGTGAACGCGACCGCGTCGACCGGCCCGGCCGCGAGCGCGTCGTGCAGGATCGCGGCGCTCTCCGGCGGGCGGACGCTCCGGTACGTGACGACCTCCTCGACCTCCGCGCCCAGTCGCTCGAGCTCGCGCGGCAGGATCTCGCGGGCGCCCGCCGCGCGCGGCAGGAGGACGCGCGCGCCCGCGAGCGACTCGGCGGACAGGGCGGCGATCAATCCTTCCGCGCGGAAGTCGTCGGGCACGACGGCGCTCCGGAGGTGCAGGCGGGAGAGCGACCGCGCCGTCTCCGGACCGATCGCCGCGATGCGCGCCCGATGCAGCGCGCGGACGTCCACGCCGCGCTCGTCGAGGCGATCGAAGAAGCGGTCGACGCCGTTCACGCTCGTGAAGAGGACCCAGTCGTAGCCATCCAGGCGGTCGATCGCGCGGTCGAGCGCGTCGTACGAATCGGGCGGCGCGATCTCGATCGCGGGGCACTCGACGACTTCGGCGCCGCGCTCGGCGAGGAGCGCGGCGAAGCGGCTCGCCTGGGCGCGCGCGCGCGTCACCACGATGCGGCGGCCGAAGAGCGGCCGGCGCGCGAACCAGTCGAGGCGGTCGTGCAGGCGGACCGTCGGTCCGAGGACGATCGTCACGGGCGGCCGGAGGCCGGCGCTCTCGACGCTGCGGGCGAGATCGCTCGCCGCCGCGGTGACGACCTGCTGCCGAGGCGTACCGCCCCAGCGCACGGCGGCGCCCGGCGTGTCCGGCGGCAGGCCCGCCGCGAGAAGGCCCTCCAGGTTGGGCCGGATCTGGGTCACGCCCATCATCAGCACGATCGTGTTGCCGGCGGTCGCGATGCGGTCCCAGCGCACGCGGCTCTCGTGCTCCGCCTCGTGCCCGGTCACGACCGTCACGCCCGAGACCCAGTCGCGATGCGTGACCGGGATCCCCGCGAACGCGGGCACGGCGAGCGCCGCCGTGACGCCCGGGACGACCTCGAACGGCACTCCGGCGGCGACGAGCGCCTCCGCCTCCTCCCCGCCGCGCCCGAACACCATCGGATCTCCGCCCTTCAGGCGGACCACGGTCTGCCCCGCGCGGGCGCGCTCGACGAGCAGGCGGTTGATCTCGTCCTGCTCGAGGAGGCGAGGGCCGCGCCCGTGCTTCCCCGCGAAGACGCGCTCGGCGCGCGCAGGCGCGTGGCGCAGGAGCTCGGGGTTCGCGAGGTAGTCGTAGACGACGACGTCGGCGCGCCCGAGGCAGTCCCGCCCGCGGAGCGTGAGGCACCCGGGGTCGCCGGGACCGGCGCCGACGAGGTACACCGTCCCGCTAGCCACGCGGCGAGACCTACCGCCGGCCCCCTGCCGTCGCAACCGCACGGCCGGGCGGCGCGCGCGCGAGCCGCAACGCGCGACGCGTGCGATTGCCGGGCGCCACGCGGCCGCTATGCTGCGCGCCGATGCTTCGCCCGCCCGCGATCGCGGCGCTCGTGATCCTCGCATTGGCGCGGCTCTCGGCAGCGGCGCCGACCCCGCGGCCGGGCGCGAGCGCCGGCCCCGAGCCGCCCGCGCTCGTGCTCGGCCGGGCAATCGAGATCCGCGGCGAGGTCGTCGACCTCGAAGGCTATCTCCGGGACGGCCGCCGCGGCGAGGCGCACCGCGCCGCGGCGCTCGCGAGCATCGCGCGCGGCGGCAGCCTCGCGATCGTGGAGGACGACACCGGAACGCTCTACCCGCTCGCCGGGGACACGCCCGCGAGCGACCCGAGCGCGGCCGTGCGCGACTTCGTCGCGCAGCACGTCGCGGTCACGGGGCGCGTCTACGAGCGCGCCCGCGGCCGGGTGCTCGTCGTCGAGCGCGTGCAGCGGCTCGATTGACGAATGATGCGGCCGCGCGCGCCGGCGCACGCGCTCAGAGCGAGCCGATCTCGCGCACGACCCGCGCGAGGATGTCGCGACCGCCGCGCGCCGCGACCCGCTCCGCGAGCTCCGTCCCGAGCGCGGCCGCGCGCCCCGGCGCTCCCGCGACGCGCTCGCGCACGACCTCGGCGCCGTCGAGGCTCGCCACGAGCCCGTCGACGAGCAGCTCGCCCTGCGCGCCGGCACGCGCGTACGCCGCGACCGGCACCTGACAGCTCGCGCCGAGCGCCCGCAGGAATGCGCGCTCGGCCTCGCACGCGCTCGCCGTGGCGGGGTCGTCGAGGGCCGCGACGGCAGCCGCGACGCCGGCGTCGCCGGCGCGGACCTCGAGCGCGAGCGCGCCCTGCCCGGGCGCCGGGAGGAACGATCCGGGATCGAGAGGCGCCGCGTCGACCGCGACCCCGAGCCGCGCGAGGCCGGCCGCCGCCAGGACGATCGCGTCGGCGGCGCCGGCGCGGAGCTTCGCGAGCCGCGTGTCGACGTTGCCGCGCATCCCCGGCACGTCCAGGTCCGCGCGGATCGCCCGCAGCTGCGCGCGCCGCCGCAGGCTCCCGGTCGCGACGCGGGCGTTCGCCGGAAGCGCGCGCAGGACCGCGAGGCCACCGGCGGCCGCCTCGCCACCGGCGTCCGGCGCGCGCGCGACGATCACGTCCCGCACGTCGGCGCGCTCGGGAACGGCCGCGATCGCGAAGCCGCGGGCGAGGTCCGCCGGAACGTCCTTCAGCGAGTGCACCGCGACGTCGATGGCACCCGCCGCGAGCGCCTCCTCGATCTCCTTCAGGAACAAGCCCTTGCCGCCCACCTTCGCGAGCGACACGTTCGCGAGCTTGTCGCCCGTCGTCCGGATGACGACGAGCTCGACGGCGTGGCCGAGTGCCTCGAGCCGGCGCGCGATCTGGCCGCTCTGCGCGAGCGCGAGCGCACTGCCGCGCGTGCCGAGCCGGAGCGGCTGCGCCCCCGCTTCAGCCTTCGCCATCGTCGCCGGCTTCAGCGCGCGGAGTGGACGCGGCCGGCGGCGCTTCGTCGGTGACGTCCGCCGCCGACGCGGAATCGAGGGCGAACAGCCGGTGGACGATGCTCGCGATCTCGGCGGCCGCCTCGCCGTCCTCGCCCTGCGCGATCTCCTTCAGGACCGAGAGCGGAACGTGCAGGATCTTGTTCACGATCGCGCTCGTCATCGCCTCGAGCGCGCGTCGCTCGTCGGGCTCGAGCCGGCGCAAGGCGGCGAGCGCACGCTCGAGCTCGACCCGCCGGATGCCGTCGAGCTTGCCGCGGAGCGCGACGATCGTGGGCGTCAGGTCCTGGCCCGACATCGCGCGCCAGAAGCGCTCCGTCTCCTCGTCGACGATCTCCTCCGCGCGCACGGCCTCTCGCCCCCGCTCCGCCCGGTGCTCGTCGGCGACGCGCGACAGGTCGTCGATGTTGTAGAGGTAGACGTTCTCGATGTCGTTGATGCCGGGGTCGAAGTTGCGCGGCATCCCGAGGTCGATGAAGAACATCGGGCGGCGCCGCCGCGCGCGCAGCACGTCGTGCAGCTGCGACGCCCCGAGGATGTAACCGGTCGAGGTGACGGAGCCGAGGACGACGTCGGCGAGGTGGAGGTACTGCGGGAAGCGCTCGAACGGGACCGGCGTGCCGCCGAACGCGCGCGCCAGCTCGACGGCGCGATCGAACGAACGGTTCGTCACGATGACGCTCGCGATGCCGTGGCTCTGCAGGTGGCGGGCCGCGAGCTCGCTCATCTTGCCGGCGCCGATCACCATCGCGGTCTTGTCGCGGAGGTCGTCGAAGATGCGCTTCGCGAGGTCGACCGCCGCGGAGCTGACGGACACGGCCTTGCCGGCGATGCCGGTCTCCGTGCGGACCCGCTTCGCGACGCGGAACGAGCGCTCCAGGCAGCGGCGGAGGAGCCGGCCGGCGGTCCCCGCCTCGGCCGCGATCCGGTACTGCTCCTTCAATTGCCCGAGGATCTGCGGCTCGCCGACCATCATCGAGTCGAGGCTCGACGCGACCCGGAAGAGGTGGTGCAGCGCGTCCTTCCCGCGGCGCTGGTAGCGGTGGACCGCGAGCGTCGCCGGCGCCACCGCGCGCTCCCGCGCGAGGAAGCGGACGATCGCGTCGCCCGCGTCGCCGCCGCGGCGCGCGACCGCCAGGATCTCGACCCGGTTGCACGTCGACAGGACCAGCGCCTCGACGACGCTCGGCGCGTCCGCGAGCAGGCCGCGCGCGGCGCTCGCGAGGTCCTCCTCGGGAATCGCGAGGCGCTCCCGGATCTCGACCGGCGTCGTGTGATGGCTCACGCCGACGAGCCAGAGCTCGTGCTCGCGATCGCGCGGGCCCTCGGGACGCAGAGCGCGCACGTTTCTCGCCGGCGCCCCGCTCACCCGAAGCTCTCCGCGTGGCGGCCGGGCGCCAGCGCGTTCACGCCGATGAAGGAGACGAACAGCACGCCGAAGCCGACGATCGTGAGCGCGGCCGCGCGCCGTCCACCCCAGCCGACCGTGATCCGCCCGTGCACGAGCACGGCGTAGATCATCCAGACGATCGTCGACCAGATCGTCCGCGGCTCCCACGCCCACAGGCGCCCGAACGACAGCTCCGCCCACAGCACTCCCGAAAGGATGCTGAGCGTCAGGAGCACGAAGCCCCAGGTGAGGCACCGGAAGTTCGCCTGGTCGAGCGTCTCGAGCGACGGGAGCCCGCGCATGCGGAAGTCGACGCTGTGGGCCTTCAGCTTTCGCTCCTGCCAGAGGTAGATCAGGCTCACGAGGCAGGCGAACGCGAACGCGGCATTTCCCAGGAACGCGAGCGTCACGTGCACCGGCAGCCACGGGCTCCGGAGCTCGGGCGGGAGATCGCGCGCGCCGCCGTGGTCGACGAGCGCGACGAGCGCACCGACGAATCCGATCGGTCCCACCAGCGCGCCCAGCACCGCGAGCCGATAGCGCGACTGGACCAGCAAATACACGCCGGCCACCAGGCAGGTGAAGAGCGCGACCTGGTCGGCGAAGGTCGCGATCACGAGCGTTCCGAGCGGGATCGAGCGCACCCCGATCGCCGCCGCCTGGACGACGAAGCCGAGCGCGAGCGCGATCGCGGTCGCCTGGCGCGTCCCTTCCCCCGGGCGCGCGACGTTGGCGCCGCCGGCGAGCGTACCGACGAGGTAGAGGACGAGGCTCGCGAGGAGAAGCGCGGGCTCCATCACGGCAGGCCCGCGGGACCGTCCGCGCGCGCCTCGAGCTCGGCGCACGCCTCCCGTGTGATCTCCGCGACCCGCGCCGCGTCGCCGCGTCGGAGCGCCTCGAGGAGACCCGCCGCGAGCATGCTCGCGAAGGCGGCGCGGCGCGCCGCCCCGGGAGCGAAGCGCGCCCGGAGCGCCGCCAGCTCGTCCGCCGCCGCCGCGTGCTCCGGGCCGACGTGCAGGGCCATCTCGTCGCGGATCGCGGCCGCGAGGAGCGGGCTCGCGCCGCCGGTTCCCACGGCGACGGTCACGCGACCGCGCTCCAGGATCGCGGGCATGACGAAGGAGCAGCGCTCGGGCTCGTCGACGGCGTTCAGCCACACGCGCTCGCGCTCGGCGTCGCGCGCGACCCGCTCCTGCACCGCCGGGTCGTCGGTCGCGGCGTAGGCGAGCCAGCATCCCGCCATGTCGGCCACCTCGTACGGGCGGCGGTGGAGCGTCAAGCGGCCGTCCGCTCGCGCCAGCGACTCGACCTCGGGCCCGACGAGGGGCGCGACGAGGGTCACGCGCGCCCCGGCGCGGAGGAGCGCCTCCGCCTTGCGCGCGGCGACCGCGCCGCCGCCCACGACCAGGCAGGGGCGGTCGGCGACGTCGAGAAAGACCGGCAGATGGCGCATGGCTCGCAGGCGCGCGGCGCGCGCCCGCGACAGTATAGCGACGCCCCGACCACCAGGCGAGGTCGCGCCCCGCCCCTCGGCGAGGCCACCGGGTACCGCAAGCGACGGCGAGCGAGCGCGCCCGCCGCCGGCGCCCGTCTTCAGGTGTCGCCGCGCGGGATGCGGAGGCGCTGCCCCGGCTGAAGCGTTCGCGACCGGTGCAGGTTGTTCACGCCCTGGAGGAGAGCGACCGTCGTCCCGTAGCGACGGGCGATGTCGGCCAGCGTCTGCCCGGCGGTGACCTTGTGTACGACCGGCGCCTGGGCGGGCTGCTTCGCGGAGGCGACCACGGTCGCCTTCCCGGAAGACCCCTTTCCGTTCGATCGGCTGGCGACGGTCGTCACGCGCACGCCGCGCGCGGCGGCCTTCCGCGCCGACCCCGACGACGACCGGCTCGACGCGATCCGCACGACGCGGGCGCTCCGCACCATCGGCCGGGCCGACGCGAGCTGTGTCTCGTCCGGCTCGACGCCGGCGAGCGCGATCGCCACCTGGTGCGACGACGATCCCGCCGACGCGGGAACGCGCAGGACGTAGCCGCGCGGCACCATCGCACGGCCGCGAGTGATCGGCGACATGAGCGCCGGGTTCAGGAGCGCGAGGTCGTCCGTGTCGCAGCCGATCCGGCGCGCCGCGGCGGCCAGGTGGATCGGGCGCTCGAGCTCGATCTCGACCGCGTTCATCGGCGGTACCTTCGGCAGGTCGCCGAAGTGCTCGTCGGCGTCCCGGGCGACCTCCACCGCGGCGACGAACTCGGCGTAGAAGTTCCGCGACGCGAACCCGAAGGCCTTCCCGCGATAGCGGGTCGCGAGCTCGCCGATGTCGGTCGTCCCGGTCTCGCGCACGCCCTTGGCGACGCCGCCGCGCCCGTGGTTGTAGGCCGTGATCGCGAGCGGCCACGTGCCGAGCGCCTCGTAGTCGTTGCTCAGGTGCTCTGCGGCCGCGTCGGTCGCGCGGATGGGGTCGCGGCGCTCGTCGACGTCGCCGCTCACCCGCATGTACTGGCGCCCGGTGTCGGGCATGAACTGCCAAACGCCGGCCGCGCCCACCTTGGAGTAGGCGTCGATGTCGAAGCAGGACTCCACGAGCGGCAGGCGCGCGAGCTCGCGCGGCAGGCCGTGGCGGACGAGGATCGATTCCATGCGATCGAGGTAGCGCTCCTGCTGCGCGATGCCGCGCCCGAAGCGCTCGCGCAGGCCGGACTGCGTGCGGATGCGCTCGGTCGCCGCCAGGTACTTGTCGGGGTCCCGCACGTCGCGGAAGAGCGCCGCGACCTTCCGCTCCTCGTCCGACAGCTGCGACGGGTCGGGATCCGGACCGAGCGCGTGCAGGCGCAGAAGCGTCGCGCGGACGCGCTCCTTGGTCTCGTCGATCTTGGCGCGGCGGAGGATCGCGAGCTCCGCGGTCTCGGGCTCGCCGTCGGCGTACCAGGGCCGGAAGTCGATGACCTCGTAGACCTTGCCGAGGTACCAGTCATCGTGCACCACGACCTGGTGCTCGGAGTAGGTCGCGAAGATCCGCTTCCAGAACTCGATCGCGGGCGCGAGCTTCGCGGGCCGCGGGAAGTCGTCGGACGCGGCGAGCGCCGACGGCGACGTCTGGAAGGTCGAAAGCGCGGCGATCGCGAGAGCCGCCGACAGGACGGCGCGCATGCGGAGGCACGCGGCCGCTTTCCCCGAAGAAATGGTGCCTGGATTCATCCGCATCTCCCCACCCGACCGGCGCCGCCCAGGCCAAGACGACGCCCGGCCTGTTCTGCATCCTCCACGGACCGCGTCCACACCATCTATGCGGTCCATCGACCTCGCCGGAGAGCAAGTTGAGGCCAACGGGCGCAGAGGTATCAGGATTCCTCAATCCAGGTCAACGCTTGGCGCGCTTCGGGGGCCATCCGGCGCGGTCGATCGGCGTCCTCCTCGTCGCCCTCCTGGCGTCGGCCTGCGCGCCCGCGCACGCGGATCCGCCCGACTTCCTCGTGGTGGGCGTCGAGGCGTTGCCGACGTCGTTCGACCCGCGAAGCGCGCTCGATGCCGTGTCGGAGCAGGTTTCGGCCCTCGTCCATCGCGGTCTCACCGCGCCGGCGCCCGACGGCGCCATCGCACCCGACCTGGCGATCGCCTGGGAGCCGGACGGGCCGCTCGGCTGGCGATTTCACCTCGGCTCCGCGCGCTTCCACGACGGCTCGCCCGTGACGGCGGCCGACGTCGTCGCGACCTACCGCTCGCTCGCGCTGCCGGCCTTCCAGGGTGCGCACGCGGAGACCCTCGACGCGGTCGCCTCGGTCGAGGCCGAGGACGAGCGGACGGTGCGGTTCACCCTGCGCGCGCCGTTCGCGCCGTTCCTCGCGACGACCGCGCTCGGAATCGTCCCGGCGGGTTGCGCCGAAACCACGCCGTGCCCAATCGGGAGCGGCCCGTTCCGATGGGCCGGACGCGACGTCGACGCGGTCGCGCTCGCTGCCGCCCCGACCGCCGACCCGCCGCCGCGGCTCCCCGGGATCGTCTTCCGCGCATCGCCGGACGGGACCGCGCGCGCGCTCGGCCTCGCGCGCGGCACGATTCACCTGGTGCAGAATGCGGTCGAGCCGGAGCTGGTCCCGTGGCTCGCGTCGCGGGGCCTCGAGGTGGTGAAGGCGCCCGGCACGACCTTCCAGTACCTCGGCTTCAACCTCCGCGTCCCGGCCCTCGCCGACCCGCGCGTCCGGCGCGCGATCGCGCACGCGATCGACGCGGACGCGATCGTCGCCCACCTGCTCGACGGCCTGGCGCGACCGGCGTCGGAGCTGTTCCCCCCGGGGCACTGGGCGCACGCCGGCGTCGCCCGGCCGGCGTACGACCCGGCGCGCGCCCGCGCGCTCCTCGCCGAGGCCGGGGCGCTACCGCTCCGGCTCGAGGTGAAGACGTCGACCGTCGAGCTCCGGCGCCGGATCGCGGAGGCGATCGCCGGCTTCCTCTCCGACGTCGGCATCGCGGTCGATCTCCGGCCGCTCGAGTGGGGTGCGATGTTCGGCGACGTGCGGCGCGGTCGCTTCGAGCTCGTGTCGCTCGCCTGGGTCGGCGTGCAGGACCCGGATCTCTACTTCGGCTGGCTCCGCTCGGACATGGCCCCGCCGCGCGGCAACAACCGCGGCGGCTACGCGAACGCGCTCGTCGACGAGCTCGCCGCGGATGGCCGGCGGAATGCGGACGCCGACGCGCGCGGGCGGGTCTACCGCTCGCTCGCCGACGAGGTGGCGCGCGACCTGCCGTACGTTCCCCTCTGGTGGACGGACAACGTCGTCGTGAAGACGCCGCGCCTCGCCGGATTCGCGCCGGTCGCGACCGGCGACCTGCGCGGCCTCGCGCGCGCGTGGTGGCGAGAGCCGCCGGCGCCCGCGCGGCCGAGCTGACGTGGCGCGGCTCGTGCTCCGGCGGGGCGGGCTCGCGCTCGCGACCGCCGTCGGTGTCCTGACCCTCGTCATCGCGCTCCTGCGCGCGATCCCGGGCGATCCGGTGGACGCGATGCTCGGCGAGCGCGCGACCGCTGCCGACCGCGCCGAGCTCCGGAGCGCGCTCGGGCTGGATCGGCCGGCGTGGAGCGAGCTCGCGGCGCGCGCGGCCGGCCTCGCGCGCGGCGACCTCGGACGGTCGATCGCGACCGGCGATCCGGTCGCATCCCTGCTCGCTGCGCGCTACCCCGCGACCCTCGAGCTCGCGGCCGCGGCGCTCGCAGCCGCGCTCGCGATCGGCGTGCCGATCGGGATCGCCGCCGCCGCTCGGCCGGGCGGACGCGCCGATCGCGCGTCGCTGGCTTTCGCGACGTTCGCGGCCGCGATGCCGACGTTCGCGCTCGGGCCGCTGCTCCTGCTCGCGTTCGCGGTCGAGGTGCCGTGGTTTCCGGTCGCCGGCCGCTCGGGGCCGGCGAGCGTCGTCCTCCCCGCGCTGACGCTCGGGCTCGGGATGGCCGCGGTGCTCGCGCGCCAGCTCCGGGCGGCGCTCGCGGCAGCGCTCTCGCGCGATTTCGCGCGCGCGGCGCGCGCCCGCGGGGCGTCGCGCGTCCGGCTCGTCGCCGGGCACGGGCTGCGGAACGCCGCGACCCCGGCGATCGCGGTCCTGGCGGTCCAGATCGGCGGGCTGCTCGCCGGAGCGGTCGTGACCGAGACGGTCTTCGCGTGGCCCGGCATCGGGCGCCTCCTCGTGCAGGCGATCGGCGCGCGCGACTACCCGGTCGTGCAGGGGTGCGCGCTCGCGATCGCGCTCACCTTCGTCGGCGTGAGCCTCGTCGCCGACCTGCTCCAGGCGTGGGTCGACCCGCGCCTCCGCGCGGCGCGGTGAGAGCCGCGCGAAGATCGGCGCCGGGTCGGCGGCGCGCCGCGTGCGGGCTCGCTCTGGTCGCGGCCATCGCGGCCGCGGCGGCGCTCGCGCCGGTCCTGTCGCCGGCTCCCCCGCTCCGGCAGGACCTCGCGGCCGCGCTGCGCGGGCCGTCGCACGAGCACCCGCTCGGAACCGACGCGCTCGGACGCGACGTGCTCGCGCGCCTCGTCCACGGCGCCCGCCTCTCGCTCGCGGTCGGAGCCGCGGCCACCGCCGCCGCGCTCGCGATGGGCGTGGTGCTGGGCGCGACGGCCGGCGCGGCGGGCGGCCTCCTCGACGAGGCGATCGCGCGCGCGACCGACGTCTTCCTGGCGTTCCCCGGGCTCCTCCTCGCGATCGCGCTCGCGGCCGTCCTCGGGCCGAGCGCGCGGAACGTCGCGATCGCGCTCGCGGTCATGGGCTGGCCGGTCTACGCGCGCCTCGTGCGCGCCGAGGTGCGGGGAGCGGCGAGCCGCGACGACGCGCGCGCGGCGGAGGCGCTCGGCGCGTCGCGCGTCCGGATCGCGGTCCGCCACCTGCTGCCGAAGGCGCTGCCCGCGCTCGCGGTGCAGGCTGCGTTCGGCGTGAGCGGCGCGATCGTGGCGGAAGCGAGCCTCTCGTTCCTCGGCCTCGGCGCTCCGCCGCCGACGCCGAGCTGGGGCGCGATGCTGGCCGAGGGACGCGCGCTCCTCGTCGTCGCGCCCCACCTCGCGGTCGCTCCCGCGGCGGCGATCGGCATCACCGTTCTCGGCGTCCAGCTCCTCGGCGACGGCCTCGCGGCCTGGGCCGGCCGTCCCGCGCTGCGCTGATCGGAAGGGTGCCGACGCGCGACGCTCAGCGCTGGCAAGCCGGACAGTAGAAGCTCGAGCGTCCGACGATCACGAGGCGCCGGATGGTCGCGCCGCAGCGCCGGCACGCCTGGCCTTCCCGCTCGTACACGCCGAGCGACCGCTGGAACTCGCCCTCGTTGCCGTCGGCGTCGCGGTAGTCGAGAAGTGACGATCCGCGGCTCTCGATCGCGCGCGCGAGCACGGATTGCACACCGGCGGCGACCTGCTCCGCCTCGGCTCGCGTCAAGCGCCCGGCGCGCCGGCTCGGCCGGACGCCGGCGAGGTAGAGGGCCTCGTTGACGTAGATGTTGCCGAGGCCGGCGACCTCGCGCTGGTCCATCAGAAGCGACTTCATGGTGGTGCGCGGGCGCCGGCGCGTCGCGGCGAAGAGGCGCTCGCCCGTGAACGCGGCGTCGAGCGGCTCGACGCCGATGGGTCCGAGGGCGCGCTCGTCGTCCGACAGAAGCATGAGCCCGAAGCGGCGCGGGTCGCGGAAGTAGAGCTGCCGGCCGCCGTCGAGGGCGACGACGACGTGCACGTGGGGCATCCCGGCGGGCGGCTCGCCGACGCAGAAGCGCCCGCTCATCCCCAGGTGGACGATCCATCGTAGGCCGTCGCCGACGTCGAGCAGCAGGTACTTGCCGCGGCGCTCCACCGCCGCGATCCGCCGGCCGGCGAGACGCGCGGCGAAGTCGCGCGCGATAGGCCGTCGCAGGCGGCGCTCGCGCACGTCGACGCGCAGGATTCGCCGTCCGACGACGTGCGGCGCGATCGTGCGCCGCACGGTCTCGACCTCGGGCAGCTCCGGCATGCGGTGCGTCCGGGGCTCAGCGCGCGGGCGCCGCGCTCGCGGCGCCCGCCGCCGCGTCCGGGCTCGCATCGGCACCCGCGGTGCGAGCGAGGCCGGCGAACTCGGCGAGAGAGAGCGTTTCGGCGCGCCGTCCGCCGTCGATCCCGGCGCGGTCGAGCCACGCGCGAGCGCGCTTCTCGCCGAAGGCCGCGCGGAGCGCGTTCCGGAGCGTCTTCCGGCGCTGCGCGAACGCGCCCCGCACGACGCGCCGGAAGAGCGCGGGATCGCCGACGTCGGCGCGCGGCGTCGCCTCCACCGAGAGGCGCACGACCGCGGAGTCCACGCGCGGAGGCGGCGCGAACGCGCCCGGCGGGACGACGAACGCGCGCTCGGCGCGCGCGTGCAGGGCGGTGAGCACGGTCGTGCTCCCGTAGGCGTGCGAGCCGGGCTGCGCGCACAGGCGATCCGCCACCTCCTTCTGCAGCATGACGACGAGCCGCGGAAAGCGCTCGGGGCTCTCCAGCAGCCGCGCGACGATCGCGGTGCCGGTCGAGTACGGCAGGTTCGCGACGACCGGCAGCGGGGCCGCGGGGAGGCACGCGAGGTCGAGCCGGAGGAAGTCGCCCTCGATGACCGTCAAGCGCGGATCGCCGCGCGCGGCGAGGCGCGCGGCGAGCTCCGGGTCGATCTCGACCGCGGTCACGTCGAGGCCGGCCGCGAGCAGCGCGTCGGTGAGCGCACCGCGCCCCGGGCCAATCTCGAGGACGCGCGTCCCGGGCGCGAGGCCGGCGAGCGCGACCGTCCGCTCCGCGACGCCGCGATCGACCAGGAAGTGCTGGCCGAGGGCGCGACGGCGCGCGCCGCGCTCACCCACCGACGGTCTCGATCGCGATCCGCGGGCCGAGCGGCAGGTCGGGCTCGGCGTTGAGCGTCCAGGGATCGCGCTCTCCTCGCGCGAGGCGCCGCCAGCCGGCGTACGCGATCATCGCGGCGTTGTCGGTACACCGCTTCAAGGGCGGCACGAGCAGCGCCGCGCCCTCGTCCGCCGCGACCTCGGCCATGCGGTCGCGCAGAGCGCCGTTCGCGGAGACGCCGCCCGTCACGACAAGACGCGTCGTGCCGGTGCCGCGGATCGCGCGGCGGGTGACGTCGGCGAGAAGGTCGACGATCGCGCGCTGGAAGGACGCGGCGAGATCGGCCGCGGGCGGCGCGTCCTCGCGTTCGAGCTTCTGCCAGAGCGCGGTCTTGAGGCCGCTGAAGCTCAGGTCGAGAGCGGCGCCGCGCACGCGCGGGCGCGGCAGCGGGACGGCGTCCGGGTCGCCCTCGCGCGCGAGGCGCTCGATCGCGCGCCCGCCGGGGTAGCCGAGCCCGAGGAGCTTCGCCGCCTTGTCGAAGGCCTCCCCCGCGGCATCGTCTCGCGTCTCGCCGAGGACGGCGTAGCTCCCGTCCTCGCGCGCCCAGTAGAGCGCCGAGTGGCCGCCCGAGACGACGAGGCCGAGGAAGGGTCGCTCGACCGGAGCATCCAGCTCGATCGAGAGGAGGTGCCCCTCGATGTGGTGCACGCCGACGAACGGCAGCTTCCGCCGGCGCGCGATCGCCTTTCCGGTCGAGAGCCCGACGAGGAGCGAGCCGACCAGACCCGGACCGCGGGTCGCGGCGACGCCCTCGACGTCGTCGAGCCTCATGCCGGCCTGCGCGAGCGCGCGCTCGATCACCGGGACGACGTGCGCGATGTGGTTCCGCGCCGCGAGCTCGGGCACGACGCCGCCGTAGGGCGCGTGGACGTCGTCCTGCGAGGCGACGACGCTCGCGAGCTCGCGGCCGGCGTCGAGGACGGCTGCGGCCGTGTCGTCGCACGAGGTTTCGATGCCGAGGACGATCACGGGCTCGAGAGGCGGCGGAGGCCGTCGCGCGCGGTGCGGTTCGCGGGGAAGATGACGACCGCGCGGCGATAGGCGGCGAGCGCCGCTTCGTTCTTGCCTTCGGCCTCGAGCGTCGCGCCCTGGAGCGCGACGATCTCGGCCATCCAGGCCGGATCGGGCGAGAGAGTCGCCGCGTGGTCGAGGTCCGAGCGCGCGAGCCCGGGCGATCCCTCCGCGAGAAGCGCCCGCGCGCGCACGACCCACGCGGGAACCGCGTTCGGCGAGATGCGGAGCGCCTCGTCCGCGAGGTCGATCGCGCGTCCCGTCGTGCCGCTCTCGAGCTCGACCCGCGCCCGGTCGGCCGCCTCGAGCGCGCGCGCGGTCGGCTCGGGAGTGCGGGCGTCGATCGCGCGCGTGAACGGCTCGCGCGTCACGTCCCGGCCGCCCGCCGGATAGGCGCCGGGCGACGCGGCGCCGGGCGGGGTCGCGAGCGGCTGCTCGGGCGCATTCGGAGCCGGCAGCCAGGTCGACGTGGGGGTCGGGCGCGGAGTCGGCCTCGGGCGCGGCCTCCGGGTCGGAGACGGGCGCGGCGGCGGCGTCGCGATCTCCTCCGGCTCACGGGCGGTCGGCCGGCGCGCGCCGCAGCCGGTGCCGGACGCCGTCGCCGCGGCGACGACTGCGATGCAGAGCGCCGCGAGCGCCCGCCCTCTTCCGTCTTCTCTCCGTGCCATCGCTCAGCGCGACTCTTCGCCGACGGGCGCGAGCCCGGCAACCCGACCGCGCGCCGCCAGCGCGGCGACCCGCGATCCCGCGCCCGGCTCGTCCACGGCGTCGGGACGCGGCGGCGCCGGTGGATCGCCGGCCGGGGCCTCCGGCTCCGGCGCCGGCGCATCGGGCGCGTGCGGCGAGACGGTCTCACTCGCCGACACGGCGGGCGCATCGATGTCGCGGAAGGCCTCCTCGATGACGTCGTTGGACGGGGCGCCGGCCGCGGCGTCGACCGGGCGCCCCGATTCGCGCTCGACCGCGACCAGGGTCACGCCGGGCGGCGGCGGAAACTCGCGCGGCGCGATCGCAGCGGTCGCGGGCTTCATGAAGTCGAGCCAGAGCGGGAGCGCCGCGCGCGCGCCCGTCAAGCCGATCGGCGCGCGCTGGTCGAAGCCGACCCACACGCCGGCAACGAGATCCGGCGTGTAGCCGACGAACCAGGCGTCGCGCGCGTCGTTCGTCGTGCCGGTCTTGCCGGCGGCCGGGCGCTCGAAGCCGGCACGCCGCGCGCTCCGCGCGGTGCCGCGGTCGAGCACGCCGGCGAGGAGGTGGGTCAGCACGTAGGCGTCTGCGGGCGGGACGACGGCGCTCAGCTCGGGCACCTGTCCCGCGATCGGCTCGCCGTCGCGCGACTCGACGCGCTTGATCGCGATCGGCTCGGCGCGCGTGCCGCCCGCGGCGAGCACCGCGTACACCGACGTGAGCTCGAGCGGCGTCACCTCGGCCGCGCCGAGGACGAGTGCCGGAACCGCCGGCAACGGGCTCGCGATCCCGACGCTGTGCGCGAGCGCGACGATCGCCGAGAGGCCGACGCTCTGCGCCACGCGCGCCGTCGCCGCGTTCAGCGACTGCTCGAGCGCGGTGCGCGCCGTGACCGGCCCGTGGTAGCGGCCGCCGTCGTTCTCGGGGCTCCACTCGCGGTCGCCCTCGTAGACCCACGTGAACGGCGAGTCCTCCAGCATCGTGACGGGCGTGATGTGCGCCGGGCCGTTCGCGAGCAGCCCGGCGAGGTACACGATCGGCTTGAACGCCGACCCCGGCTGGCGACGCGCCTGGGTCGCGCGGTTGAACTGGCTCGTCTGGTAGCTGCGGCCGCCGACGAGTGCCTCGATCTCGCCGGTGTGCGGCTGGATCGCGACCAGCGCCGCCTGCAGGCGGTCGTCCGGGCGCACCAGGCGCGGATGCTCGCGCTCGAGCCGGGCGAGGCCCTCCGTGACCGCGCGCGTCGCCTGCTCCTGCCGGAGCGGATCGAGGGTCGTGTAGATCTGTAGGCCTTCGGTCGTGAGCACGTCGGCCGGAAAGCGGCCGGCGAGCTCGGACTTCACGTAGTCGACGAAGTAGGACGCCTCCTGGTTCTCGCCCTCGCTCCCGCCGACGACGCCGAGCGGTGCGGCGCGCGCCGCCTCGGCCTGCTCCTCGCTCACCTCTCCGGCCTCGACCAGGAGGCGCAGGACGGTGTTCCGCCGCTCGAGCGCGCGCTCCGGCGACTGGAAGGGCGAGTATGCGTTCGGTGCGCGGATGAGGCCGGCGATCAGCGCGCTCTCTGCGAGGCTCAGGTCGCGGGGATCCTTCCCGAAGTAGAAGCGCGCCGCCTCCGCGACGCCGAAGATGCCGCGCGCGCCGCGCTGACCGAGGTAGATCTCGTTCAGGTACGCCTCGAGGATCTGCATCTTCGAGTAGCGGCGCTCCGCGACCAGCGCCATCGCGACCTCGCGCAGCTTGCGGGCGAGCGTGCGGTCCGTCGTCAAGAAGAAGTTCTTCATGAGCTGCTGGGTCAGCGTGCTGCCGCCCTGCCGGACGCGACCCGAGCGCAGATTCGCGACCGCGGCACGCGCGATCCCGACCACGTCGACGCCGTGGTGGTCGAAGAAGCGGCCGTCCTCGGTCACGAGGATCGCGCGCACGAGCATCGGCGCGACGTCGGTCACGTGGATGGCGCGCCGCTGGCGCCACTCGCCCTCGTAGATGCCGGTGATCTCCTCCGGCTCGAGCGCCGCCGCCGCCATCTCCTCGCCGGTGTCCATGTCGGTCATGCGCGCGATGCGGCCGCCCTCGACCGCCATCGCGACGCGCTCGGTCGCATGCCGCCCCTCCGCGCCCGGCCGGAGCGCCACCTCGATGCGCCCGGGCTCCCAGCGCACCTCGCCGCCGACGGCAGGCGCGCCCGCGACGGCGCGGTAGCTCAGCCGCTCGAGGCGGCGGCGGAGGCCCGCCGCCTCGACGTCGAGGCCGACGAAGACGAGGAACTCGTCGCTGTAGATGCGCGACGGGAAGTCCCAGCGCCGGCCGGCGAACTTGTCGTCGACGACGCGCGCGAGCCGGCGCTCCTCGACCGCGCCGAACAGCGCGGCGAGGCCCGCCAGCGAGAGCGCGGCGAGCCCCGCCAGCACCCAGAGCGGGCGGCGGCGGGGCCTGCCGGAATCAGACATCGCACACGCGGCCGCGCCACCTCACTCGTTGCTGCCGGCAGGCGGCGGCTTGAGCGCGAGGAACACGGTGTTCTCGCCGCGCCGGACGAGCAGCAGGACGCTCTTGCCCGCCTCGACGCCGCCGATCGCCTTGTTGTACGCGTCCACGTCGGGGACCGGCTGCCGGTTCACCTCGATGATGACGTCGCCGCGCCGGAGCCCCGCCTCCTCGGCCACGCTCCCCGACTCGACGCCCGCGACCAGGACGCCCTTCACGTCGCCGCTGATGCCGAGCGATTCCGCGATCTCCGGGGTGAGGTTCTGGACCGTGAGGCCGTACGCTTCCGACTCGCCGCCCGGACCGCCCGCCTCGCCCTCCTCCTTCATCTCGGCGATCTTGACGCTGACGGCCTCCTCCTTCCCGTTGCGGAGGACCTTCACCTCGACGTCGCGCCCGATCGGCGTGCGCGCGACGAGGAGCGGCAGCTCCGTC
Organism: Binatia bacterium; assembly: GCA_035651755.1. Lineage (GTDB taxonomy): Bacteria > Desulfobacterota > Binatia > UBA12015 > UBA12015 > DASRFA01. The sequence goes on from DASRFA010000015.1 coordinate 39,194, forward strand.
GATTCCTTCACGACGTGCCCGTCGAAGCTCGTGATGACGTCCCCGGTCTTGATGCCGGCCTTGGCGGCGGGTCCGTCTTTCACGACGTCGGCGACGAGGGCGCCCTTCGACCCCGGCAGCCCGAGCGACTCCGCGATGTCGGGCGTGACCTTCTGGATCATCACGCCGAGCCATCCGCGCGTGACGTGTCCCTTCTCGCGCAGGTCCGGGATGAGGTCGCGAGCGAGGTTGATCGGGATCGCGAACCCGATGCCGATGTTGCCGCCGCTGCGGCTGAAGATGGACGTGTTGATGCCGACGACCTTGCCGTGCATGTCGATGAGCGGGCCGCCCGAGTTGCCGGGATTGATGGGCGCGTCGGTCTGGATGAAGTCGTCGTAGTTGCCCTGGCCGATGAAGCGGCCCTTCGCGCTCACGATGCCCGCGGTCACCGAGGACTCGAGCCCGAACGGGTTGCCGATCGCCATCACCCACTCGCCCACTTTGAGGGCGTCCGAATCGCCGAACGTGACGGTCGGAAGCTGCTTCTTCGCGTCGATCTTGAGGACGGCGACGTCGGTCTTGGCGTCGCGTCCGACGAGCTGCGCCTTCACCTCGTCGCCGTCGTGCAGCTTGACGGTGATCTCGTCGGCGTTCTCGACGACGTGGTTGTTCGTCAGGATGTAGCCGGCGGTATCGAAGATGAAGCCGGAGCCGAGGCTCCGCTGCGGGATGCGCCGGCGCGGCATCGGTCCCTCGAAGAAGCGCTCGAACGGGCCGAAGAACTCGTGCGGATCTTCGCCCGGGCCGCCGCCGCCACCGCCCGGCCCTTCCGGGACGCCCGGCATGCGCGGGTTCCGGGGTGCGCGCGGCCGGCCGCCGCGCGGGGTGTCGCCCGGGCCGCCGCCGCCCTTGCTCGACGTCGAGATGTTGACGACCGTGTCCTGCAGCTCGGCCGCGAGCTGCGTGAAGTCGGGAAGCGCGCACTGCGCGCACGTGCCGCCCTGCGCCAGCGCGACCGGCGTGACCGCCGGGCCGCTGTGATCGTGCGACGTCGCGGCGACGTCGGCCGCCCGCGGCGCACCCGCCGGCGTCGACCCGCCTTGCGAGCCGCTGCGGCTCCGGACCGCGAAGACGCCGACGGCGAATCCGACGACGAGCAGGACGACGACTTTGATCACGCTGCGCATGGAGTTCGATCCTCGGTGCGTTGCCGCCGGCGGACGACCGCCGCCGGACGAAATGCCGTCCGCGTCGTCCGGGCGGCGACGCGAGCAGCGGCCGCGCAACCGGCGCGGCGCTCGGGCCCCCCGGCACGCCGTCGGCGTGTGGAGGCGGTCTCGGTTGTCTGAGTCACTAGGCGGTCGCTAGCCGCGGGAGATTTCCACGAACCGCATGCGCAGATCGTAGAGGACGCGCTCGAAGAGTGCAGATTCGGCCGCGTCGAGGTTGCCTCGCGTCTTGCGCTCGAGGAGGGCGAGGAGATCGATGATGCTGCGCGCGGCGGGGAGGTCGCGCACGGGCTTGCCGGCCGTGACGTCGGGGATCTCGCCGAGGTGCATGAGCGCCTGCGTGCTGAGGCTCAGCACGAGCGTGCTGAGCGACGGCTCGAGCGCCGCTTCGCCGGCGGGCGCGTCCGACATGACGAAATCGCCGCCCGCGTGGGGCTCGCCGGCGGGGTGCGCGGCGGAGCCGGCCGCCGAAGCCGCGCTTTCCGGGGCGGCTCCGGAGGTCTTCGCCTCGCTCGTGGGCGCGGCGCCGGTCGCGTGGGCCGACGAGCCGACGGTCGACTCGGGCTCGCCGCGATCGCTCCCGTCGGGCGCGAAGCGCCTGCGGTCGATGACGCGGAACCCGGTCGCGGGCTCCGACTCCTCGGCCGGCGCGGACCCGCCTTTGCCGCGGTTCGTCTCAGCGTCGCTCATCGCTTCCTCGCGAGGGGCTCTCCCCCGGCGATGCAGATCGGATTCAGGCCGCCATGCCCGCCATGGCGCGCAGCCGGGCGACGCGGTCCTGGGTCGGTGGGTGCGTGCTGAAGAGGCGCGCGAGGCTCATTCCGGACAGCGGGTTCACGATGAAGAGGTGAGCGGTCGCGGGGCTCGCGTCCAGCGGAAGTCGCTGGTTCGCGGCCTCGAGCTTCTCGAGCGCCGACGCGAGGGCGAGCGGGTTGCCGATGGTGCGCGCGCCCGACTCGTCCGCCGCGTACTCGCGGCCGCGCGAGATCGCGAGCTGGATGAGCGTCGCGGCGAGCGGCGCGAAGATCATCATGGCGAGGAGCTCGAGCCCGCCGCGGCCGTCGCGCTCGTCGCGCTGCATGCCGCCGAAGATCATCGCCCAGCGAGCCATCGAGGCGAGCATCATGATGGCGCCGGCGAGCGTCGCCGCGATCGACGACGTGAGGATGTCGCGGTTCTTGACGTGCGCGAGCTCGTGCGCGAGCACGCCCTCGAGCTCCTGCTCGCTCAGGAGGCGCAGGATCCCCTCGGTGACCGCGACGGCAGCGTGCTGCGGGTTCCTGCCGGTCGCGAACGCGTTCAGGGCCTCGGTCGGAATGACGTAGAGCGCCGGCGTCACCGGGAGCCCCGCCTTGACGCGCAGGTTGTTCGCGATCCGGTGCAGCATCGGCAGCTCGTTCGGCTCGACGCGGCGGGCGCGGTAGCTCGCGAGCACGATGCGATCGGAGAACCAGTAGCCGACGAAATTCGTGACTGCGGCGAACAGGAATGCGATCACCATCCCCTGTTGGCCGCCGAGCACCCCGCCCACCCAAAGGATCAATCCGGTCAGCGCCGCCAGCAGGATCGCGGTGCGGAACCCGTTGCTCATACGTGTGAAATCCGTAGTGCCGCCCCCCCGGGATGTCAAGGTAAAGCCCGGGAGAGCGCTCCCCACGCGCCCTCGATCGCGTGCGCCGAAGACGCTCCGGCGAGCTCGACGATCGACATGCGCGCACCGCGCGGCCCGAACGCGCTCGGGTCGCCGGCAACGAACAGTGTAGCACCCGGAACGCCGAGTGCCGCCGCGACGTGGCTCGGCCCCGAATCGTTCCCGGCGTAGGCCGCCGCCGCGGCGATCGCGCCCGCCAGCGCGGCGACGCTCGCGGGCACGACGACGTCCCCGACGTCCGACCACTCGTCGCGCTCCGCGCGCTCGGCCGGACCGAGCGCGACGACGACCGCTCCGCCCGCTCGCCGCCACCGTGCGGCGAGCGCGACGAGCAGCTCGCGCGGCGCTCGCTTTCCCGGAGCACCGGCGCCGGGATGGACGAGCAGGAGGCGGTCGCCGTGCAGCTCGCGCAGGCAGGCGCCGAGGGCGGCGGCTGCGTCCGCCGGCGGCACGAGGCGAGGCGGCGGAGCGACGGCCGCCGGATCGCCGGTCGCGTGCCGGAGGAAGTAGTCGCTCGCGTGCAGTGCGAGCGGCGGTCGCGGAAAGGGCACGACGACCGCGTTCGGGCAGCGCGCCGCGAGCCGCGCGCGGACGGCCGGTTCGCCGGCGCCGGTGAAGCTCACGACGCGACCCGCGCGATCGAGCCAGGCGAGCTCGGGGTCCTCGCCCGCGTCCTCGGGGCGCGCGAGCGGCGCGAACAGGTGCGCGATCTCGGGCGCGTCGAGCGAGCGGACCTCCGGCGCGGCGGGGAAGAGCGCGGCGACCTCGGCCGCGCCGCCGCGCGCGTACAGGGCGACGCGCGCCGATCGCGCGAGCGCGGCGACCGTCGGCTCGAAGCAGACCGCGTCGCCGAGCGCGCCCGGGAAGAGCACGAGCGACGCGTCCGCGGCGTCGTCGGCCGTCTCTGCCGGCCGCTTCAATCCTTCACGCTCCTTCGCTAGCATCGATGCCCATGCCGGTTCCCAACGTCGTCGCCGCATCCGCGCTCGAGCTCATCGGAAACACCCCGGTCGTGCGCCTGCAGCGCCTTCCCGGCGACGGCGCTGCGGAGGTCTGGGCGAAGCTCGAGCTCGCGAATCTCGGCGGCAGCGTCAAGGATCGCATCTGTCTCAGCATGATCGAAGCGGCGGAGCGCGAGGGCGTGCTCCGTCCGGGCGACGTGGTGGTCGAGCCGACGAGCGGGAACACCGGAATCGGGCTCGCGCTCGTGTGCGCGATCAAGGGCTACCGCCTGATCCTCACGATGCCGGATACGATGAGCGAGGAGCGCCGGAGCCTCCTCACCGCGTACGGCGCCGAGCTCGTGCTCACGCCCGACACCAGGGGCATGCACGGCGCGATCGCGCGCGCCGAGGAGATCGCGCGCCGGGAGCCGCGCGCCTTCATGCCGCAGCAGTTCCGGAACCCGGCCAATCCCGACGCCCACCGCCACGGAACCGCGCGCGAGATCCTCTCGCAGCTCCCGCAGCTCGATGCGTTCGTCGCGGGCGTCGGCACCGGCGGCACCATCACGGGCGTCGGCACGGTGCTGCACGCGGAGCGGCCGGGCTGCCTGGTGGTCGCGGTCGAGCCGGAGCGCTCGCCCGTTCTCTCCGGCGGCGAGCCGGGGTATCACAAGATCCAGGGCATCGGCGCGGGGTTCGTGCCCGAGAACCTCGATCCCGAGGCCTACGATCGCGTGATGACCGTGACCGACGAGGACGCAGCCGACACCGCGAGGCGAATCGCGCGCGACGAGGGGTTGCTCGTCGGGATCTCCTCGGGCGCGAACTGCTGGGCGGCGATCCAGGTCGCGCGCGAGCTCGGCGCCGGAAAGGTCGTCCTCACCGTCTTCTGCGACACCGGCGAGCGCTACCTGACGACCGACCTCTTCCGCGCCGCCGGGATCTGATGCGCGCGCTCGCGCGCGAGAACGCTGCCATGGAGATCGAGCCGATCGGCGACCTCGCGGAACCGTCGCCCGTCGCACGGAAGGTCGCGCGCCTGCGCGCGATCGTTCGGTCGCTCGACTCCGCCGTCGTCGCGTACTCGGGCGGCGTCGACTCGGCGTTCGTCCTCCGGATCGCGGTGGAGCAGCTGGGGGAGCGCGCGCTCGCCGTCACGACGAGCTCCGCCGCGGTGCCGGCGCACGAGCTGGCGGAGGCGCGCGAGCTCGCCCGCGCGGTCGGCGGCCGGCACGTCGTCGTATCGACCGACGAGGTCGCGATCGCGGACTACGCGAAGAACCCGATCAACCGGTGCTACTTCTGCAAGGACAACCTCTATCGCATCTGCCATGAGCACGCGGAGCGCCACGGGCTCGCGGCGATCGTCGACGGCGTCAACGTCGACGACCTCGGCGACCACCGCCCGGGGCTCGGCGCGGCCGCCGAGCAGCGGATCCGGCACCCGCTGGTGGAGGCCGGGATGACGAAGAGCGACGTTCGGGAGGCGAGCCGGGCGCTCGGCCTGGCGACGGCCGAGAAGCCCGCGTCGCCCTGCCTCGCGTCGCGCTTCCCCTACGGGACCGCGATCACCCACGAGCGGCTCCACCAGGTGGAGCGTGCCGAGGCGGCGCTCAGAGCGCTCGGGTTCCGGGAGTTCCGCGTCCGCTACGAGGAGGCGACGGCGCGGCTCGAGATCGCCGAGGCGGAGATCGCGCGCTGCCTCGATCCCGAGCTCCGGCGCGCGATCGTCGCCGCGGTGCGCGAGGCCGGCTTCGCGCGCGTGGTGCTGGACCTGGCCGGGTTCCGGAGCGGCGGCCTGAACCCCGAACCGCACCGCCAAAGGCCCTGAAGGCCGGTCAGGGCGCGCAGCGCGACGAGCCGTGAGGCGCGCTCAGGGCGCGAAGATCGTCCGCAGCTCCTCCATGATCTTCTCTTCGGGGTGCTGGCGGGCGATCGCGAGCTCCTTCACGAGGAGGTTGCGCGCGGTGTCGAGCATCTTCCGCTCGCCGAACGAGAGCTCCTTGTCTCCCTTCAGGACGAACAGGTCGCGCAGCACCTTGGCGATCTCCAGGACGGAGCCCGTCTTGATCTTCTCGGTGTACTCGCGATAGCGACGATTCCAGGTCTGCTGGTCGATCTCGACCTTCTTGTCGCGCAGGATCTTGTACACCTTGGTGACCATGTCCTTGCCGATGATCCGGCGGAGCCCCACGGACTCGACGTTCTCGGTTGGGACCATGATGGTCATGTCGCTCTCCAGGAAGCGGAGCATGTAGAACTTCTTCTCCGTCCCGGCGATCGTCCGGCTCTGGATGCTCTCGATGACGCCGACTCCATGTGCCGGATACACGACCTTTTCCCCAACTTTAAACGACATAAGGGCGGGACCCTCCAGGAACGCGGGCGAATTCTAACGGAAATTTACACTTGAAGCAACAATGGACGTTCGTCGACCGTAGCCTCATAACGACGTTATGGGCGCGACGCGTCAGCCGCTCGCCGCCCACTCCGCGACGAGCGCGTGGTGGCGTGGCGCATAGTAGTCGCGACGGCGGCGAACCACGCGGAATCCGAGCGATTCGTAGAGCGCCCGGGCCGGCAGGTTGCGCTCCGAGACCTCGAGCGTGACGACGCGCGCCCCCTTCCGCCGGGCTTCGGCCAGGAGGAGCCGCAGGAGCCTACGGCCGAGCCCCCGGCCCCGCACGGTGGAAGCCGCGGCGAGGTTCAGGAGGTGCATCTCGTCCGCGACGTGCCACCGGACGAGGTAGCCGACGACGGCGGCGGGATCGCCGCGCGGGTGGGCCACGAGCGAGCGCGAGAACGGGACGTCGAGCTCGTGCTCGAACGCGCTCCTCGGCCAAGGGTGGTCGAAGGAGGTACGCTCGATCCGGACCACCTGGCTCAGGTCCTCGCGCGTCATCGGGCGCACCAGGAAGCGTTGGCGCGGGCGTCGCCGCGCGACGGTCACCAGCGCACGAGCGCGGACGCCCACGTGAAGCCCGCCCCGAACGCCGCCAGGCAGACGAGCTTACCCGCGCTCACGCGCCCGTCCGCGATCGCCTCGGAGAGCGCGAGCGGGATCGAGGCGGCCGTCGTGTTGCCGTAGCGCTCGATGTTGTTCACCACCTTCGACTCGTCGAGCTCGAGGCCCATCGCGACCATCTGGTTGATGCGCAGGTTCGCCTGGTGCGGGATCAGGACGTCGAGCTGCGAGAGGTCGAGGTCGTTGTAGGCGAGCGCCTCGCGGATCACCTCGGGGAAGCGGGTCACGGCGTGCCGGAACACGAACTTCCCCTGCATGCGGGGGAACGCGCTCGGATCGGGGCCGTCCAGGTCCTCGGGCGCGATGCGCGGGCGGCGGCGGCTCGCGGCCGCTTCGAGCCAGAGCTTCTCGGCGTACTTGCCGTCGGCGTGGAGGTGCGTCGACAGGATGCCGCGCTCGGGCTCGGGCGACGGGCCGAGGACGACGGCGCCCGCTCCGTCGCCGAAGATGACGGCGACCTCCCGGCCGCGCGTCGTGAGGTCGAGCCCCGTCGAGTGGATCTCGCCGCCGACGACGAGCGCGTGGCGCGCGCGCCCCGCGCGGATCGCCGCGTCGGCGCACGCGAGGCTGTAGATGAACCCGGAGCACTGGTTCTTGACGTCGAACGCGGGCACGCGGCGCGCGCCGAGCTTCGACGCGAGGAGGCACGCCGACGCGGGCCAGTCGATGTCGGGCGAAAGCGTCGCGAAGACGATCAAGTCGATGTCCGAGACGCCGAGGCCGGCGGAGCGCAGCGCCTCCTCCGCGGCGATCTTTCCGAGATCGCTCGCACCGCAGTCGGCCGCGACGTGCCGGCGCTCGCGGATGCCGGTGCGCTGCTGGATCCAGTCGTCCGACGTGTCCATCACGCGGCTCAGGTCGTCGTTCGTCACGACGCGATCCGGAACCGCGGTGCCGATGCCCAGGATGTGCGATCGCAGAACCGCCATGCGACCTCCGCTTCCCCTCACGCCTCGAGCGCCGCCGCGCCGTACGTGAAGCCCGGCCCCGCCGCGACCAGGAGCGCCCGCGCGCCCGCGTGGAGCGCGACCAGCCGGCGCGCGAGCGCGATCGCGATCCCGCCCGCCATCACGTGGCCGAACTCGCGCGTCGGAACGACCGTCCGCTCGCGCGCGACCCCGAGCGCTTCGCCGGCATCGCCCGCGACCGCCGGGTCGACGTAGTCGATCACGAGAAGGTCGACGTCCGAGGGCCGCCACCCGGCCGCGTCGAGCACCTCGCGCGCGGCCGCGCCGAGCCGATCGCGAGCGATCGGAGCGAGCGCGGCGAGGTCGCCGCGTGGGAAGTGCTTGCCGGCGGCGATGTCCGCCGCGGTGATGCGAACCGGCGTCTGGTAGCTCGCGGGATACTCGCACCAGAAGCGATCGGCGAGCTCGCCCTCGGTCGTCCAGCGCACCGCGACCAGGCGCGGGCCCGAGTCGGCCTGGCCGACGACGGCCGCCGCCGCGCCGTCGCCGAAGCGCGGCGTCATGTCGCGGCCGCGGGGCGTCGCATCGAGACCGCCCGCGTGGACCTCGCCCGCGGCAATCAGCATCCGCGCGTAGCGCGCGTCGCGGCCGCCCCGCGGAGCGGGCACCGCGGCGAACGAGCTCGCGAGGTCGAGCGCGCAGAGGAAGCCCGCGGTCTGCGCGCGGACGTCGAGCGCGCCGACCGTCGGAGCGCCGAGCTTCTCCTGCAGGTAGCAGGCGGCGCCCGGGAACGTGACGTCCGGCGTCGCGGTCGCGAAGACGATCAGACCGAGCTCGTCGACCGTCGTGCGCGCGGCCGCGAGCGCGTCGCGCGCGGCGCGCAGCGCGAGGTCCGAAGGGCCCTCCCCGTCCGCAGCGCGATGGCGCTCCGCGATCCCGGTCCGGGCCGCGATGTCGGCGGCCGGCTCTCCCAGCGCGGCCGCGAGCTCCTCGTTCGAAACGATCTGCGGCGGCAGGCAGTGGCCGAGGCCGAGGACCCGCAGGTCAGGCGGCATCCGCGGCGCCGGGCATGTGGCTCGCGACCGACTGCTTCAGGATCACGACGTCGAGGTTCTTGTCGCGATAGCGGTACACGAAGCCGAAGCAGCGCTCGCCGAGCGGGATCCGGGTCGTGAAATCGGGCGGGAACGCGGGCGCGCTCGCGGCGACCGTCCGGAGCCGCGGGTCGATGACCTTTCCATGCACCTCGAACCAGCTCGACCGCAGCGAGAGCGCGAGCCCGTAGTCCGGCATCTCGTCGCCGAGGCCGAGCTCTTCCTTGATGCCCGATGGCGGGATGCGGCGCGGCAGCTCGAGCCGGAAGACGTACCCGCCAGGTCGCTCCTCGACGGCGAAGATCTCGCCGTAGCGCCGCTCGCGCTCGCGCTTCTCGTCGAACGCGCCGGCGGTCTGGTAGTAGCCCTCGACCGCAACCTCGCCGGTCGACCGGCCGCCGCTGAACCGGTTCGCGATCGGCAGCACGAGCGGGACGAGCGCCGGTCCGTAGAAGCTTCCGCGCCACACGATCTCGGAGGTCGGCCGCGCGAAGATGACGGCCTCGCGGAGGCGCGCGATCGCCTCGAGGATCGCCGCGAGGAGCCCGTAGAAGAACCAGGGGCGCACCGCGTCGCTGTAGAGGCTGTCGCCTCGCACGAGGACGGCGAACGCGGTCAGGACGAGCGGCAGCGCGACGACGTGCATCAGGATGTTGAGGCCGGTCGCACCAGCGGCGCTGAACACGCGCGGGTTCCCGACGCTCGCCTCGAGGCGCGCCTTGATCCCCGCGGGAAGCGCACCGAGCAGCGGCTGCGAGAGGGCGATGACGAGGCGAAGCGGCGCCGGGAGCGTCCCCGGCCCCGCGCTCGGGCTCGCGAGCTCGAGCGCCTCCTCGTAGTCGATCGGCAGCTCGCCGCTGAAGGGAGCCGTCCGCGGCGCGGGCTGCTGGAGCGGCGCCGCCACCTTCTTCTCGACCTTGCCGATCCGGACGACCGGCGCGGGCGCGGCGGCCTTGGCGGCGGGGGCGGCGGCCGGAGCGGCGGCTGCGGCGGCCGCGGGGGCCGCGGGGGCGTCGCCGGCGGCCGCGGCCGGAGCGGCGCCGTCGCCGCCGACCTTGAAGCGCGACGGGAAGTCCGGCCCGAAGGTCTTGTCGGGATGGAGCTCCTGCGCCCGCGTCAGGAGGAGCTGCTCGCTCTCCACGATGTTCGGGTTCGGGATGCAGCAATCGACCGGGCACACCGCGGCACAGGCCTCGTGGTCGTAGAAGCCGACGCACTCGGTGCACTTCTCGGGGACGATGTAGAAGATCTCGTTGCTCAGCGCGGCGTGCTTCGCGCCCTGCCAGTCGTACTCCACCCCGCCCTGGTAGATCGCGGTGTTGGGACACTCGGGCTCGCACGCTCCGCAGTTGATGCACTCGTCGGTGATCATCGTCGCCATCGCGACAAAACCTCCAAGAATCTCGAGTCGGGGCCGTGGGTCCCGCGCCCGCGCGCGTGCCAATCCCCGGCCTCCGGAGACGAACGAAGGACTCTAGCGACTGACTTCGGGGCAGACAAGGAAGCGTTCGCCCTCCACCTTGCATGTCGTCCCGGCGTGGCTATGGTCCGCGTGCCCGGGCGACGGGCCGTCGCACGGCCTCGCCTGCGGGGACGCGATCTCGATCCAAGAAGGAGACGACACGCCATGGCCGCGAAGACCGTTCACCTCCACGAGAAAGCGCGCGAAGGAATCCTGAGCGGCGTGAACCTGCTGGCCGACGCGGCCAAGGTGACGCTCGGGCCGCGGGGCCGCACGGTGCTGATCGCGAAATCGTGGGGCGCTCCGACGGTGACGAAGGACGGCGTGACGGTCGTCAAGGAGATCGAGCCCGAGGGCAAGTTCGAGGCGATGGGCGCCAAGATCATGCGCGAGGCGGCGACCAAGACGTCGGACCTCGCGGGCGACGGAACCACCACGGCCACCGTGCTCGGCCGGGCGATGGTGCGCGAGGGGCTTCGCCTGTGCGCCGCCGGCTACGACCCGATGGAGCTGAAGCGCGGCATCGACCGCGCCGTCACCGCGGTCGTCGAGGACCTGAAGGGCCAGAGCAAGCCCGTCAAGGAGAAGCAGCGCATCGCCCAGGTCGGCACGATCTCCGCGAACGGCGACGAGGAGATCGGCGCGATCCTCGCCGACGCGATGGAGAAGGTGGGCAAGGACGGGGTCATCACGGTCGAGAACGCGCAGGGGCTCGACACGACGCTCGACCTCGTCGAGGGCATGCGCTTCGACCGCGGCTACCTCTCGCCCTACTTCGTCACCAATCCGCAGAAGATGACGGTCGAGCTCGACGAGCCGTTCATCCTCATCCACGAGAAGAAGATCTCGAGCATCCACGATCTCCTCCCGGTGCTCGAGAAGATCGCCCAGACCGGACGCCCGTTCATCGTCATCTCCGAGGACGTCGAGGGCGAGGCGCTCGCGACGCTGGTCGTCAACCGGATCCGCGGCATCCTGAAGTGCGCCGCGGCGAAGGCGCCCGGCTTCGGCGACCGCCGGAAGGCGATGCTCGAGGACATCGCGATCCTGACCGGCGGTCGCGTCATCGCCGAGGAGCTCGGCGACAAGCTCGAGAACGTGACGGTGGCGGACCTGGGCCGCGCGAAGCGCATCGAGATGGACCGGGACAACACGACGATCATCGCCGGCGCCGGCAAGAAGGAAGCGATTCAGGGCCGCATCAAGCAGATCCGGTCGCAGATCGACGAGACGACCTCGGACTACGACCGCGAGAAGCTCCAGGAGCGGCTGGCGAAGCTCGCCGGCGGCGTCGCCGTCATCAAGGTCGGCGCGGCGACCGAGGTCGAGATGAAGGAGAAGAAGGCGCGCGTCGAGGACGCCATGCACGCGACGCGCGCCGCCGCCGAGGAGGGCGTCGTTCCGGGCGGCGGCGTCGCCCTCTTGCGGGCGTCGAAGGCGCTCGACGGCGTGTCGGCCTCGGGCGAGCAGGCGTACGGCGTCGGCATCGTGCGGCGCGCGCTCGAGGAGCCGCTCCGCCAGATCGCCGAGAACGCCGGCTACACGCCGTCGCTCGCGGTCGCGCGCGTGCGCGAGGGCAAGGGCGACTTCGGCTTCAACGCCGCGCGCGAGACGTTCGAGCCGCTCGTCGCGGCGGGCGTGATCGACCCGACGAAGGTCGTCCGCACCGCGCTCCAGAACGCCGCGAGCGTCGCGGGCCTCATCGTCACCACCGAGGCCGCGATCGCCGAGAAGCCGGCGAAGAAGGCCGCGGCGGGCGCGGGCCACGACCACGGCGACATGGACGAGGACTACTGAGAGGGAGCGTCGCCGCGTCGGGCACGTTGCTCCAGCGCGCTGAAGACCTCGTCGAAGCGCGCGCGGGCGGCGGCTTCGCTGGCGGCGTTCTCGATCACGTAGTCGGCGCGGGCGACCTTCTCGGCGAGAGGCATCTGCGAGCGGATGCGGTCGTCGGCCTGCTCCGGCGTGAGCGCATTGCGAGCGCAAAGCCGCGCGCGCTGCAGCTCCGGTGACGTCGTGACGACGACGAGGGGCCGCCAGGCTTCGACCTGGCCGTTCTCGACGAGGAGCGCCGACTCGTAGACGACGATCGGGCTTCCGCTGCGCTCGGCCGCGGCGATCCGATCGACCACGAGCTGCCCGATGAACGGGAAGGTCGCGTTCATGAGGCGCCTGCGCAGGCGATCGTCCGCGAAGATCGTGCGGCCGAGCGCCGCGCGGTCGAGCGTGCCGTCGTGCAGGAGCACGCCCTCACCGAACTCCGCGACGACGGCCGCGAGCCCCGGCGTGCCGGGGGCGACCGCGTCGCGCGCCGCCTGATCGTCGTCGACGACCGGCACGCCGCGCTCGCGGAAGAACCGCGCGACCAGGCTCTTGCCGCAGGCGATCCCGCCGGTGAGGCCCACGCGCAGCATGCGGAGGCGCAGTCGTACCGACCCGCCCCCGAAGCCACAACCTCGCCTTGCCGGCGATGAGCGATCCCGATAGATCGACGCCGATGTACTTCGTCACCATGGGAAAGCCGGGCTACGTGCTCTTCTCGACGACGCCGCAAGGCCGCGCCGCGATCGGGCTCACGGAAACCGGCGTGGTCCGGCTTCTGGCCCCGGGCGACCAGAAGGGAGAGTGGCGCACGCTTCGCGAGTGGCCGACCCGCGCCTACTCCCACACCGACCTCTTCGTCATGCTCGGCGGGATGGCGGAGCCCGAGCGCGCCGAGGACCTGCTCGCCTCGCTGCCGCGAGAGACGCTCTCCTGAACGAGGCGCGACGGTGAGCGCCACGCCCACGGCACGCGACGCTCTCGCGGGCATCCGCGTCGTCGAGTGCGGCGATTTCGTCGCCGCTTCGTACGCCGCCAAGCAGCTCGCCGACCTCGGCGCGGAAGTCGTCAAGATCGAGCCGCCGGGAAGCGGCGACACGGCGCGGCGCCGCGGCCCGTTCGCCGGCGGAAGGCCGGATCCCGACGCGAGCGGGCTCTACCTCTACCTGAACACGAACAAGCGCGGCATCGCGGTCGACCTCGAGAGGAGCGAGGGCCGCGAGGTGCTGGCGCGCCTGGCGCGCGAGGCCGACGTCGTGATCCACGACGTCGCGCCGCTCGACATCGCCCGCCTCGGGCTCGACGCGGACGAGCTCCGCGCCGCGAACCCGGGGCTCGTCGTCACGTCCATCAGCCCGTTCGGGCTCACCGGCCCGCATCGCGACCTCCGCATGCACGACCTCAACCTGTGGTGCGCGGGCGGCGTCGCGACCCTGAACGGAGGCGGCCCGGGAGCCGACGATCTCCCGCCGCTCAAGGCGTTCGGCCAGCAGGCGGGATTCCAGGCGGGCTTGAACGGCGCCCTCGGATCGCTCGCCGCGCTCTTCGAGCGGCTCACGTCGGGCGAAGGCCAGCTCGTCGAGATCTCGATGCAGGAGTGCTTGACGTCGATTCTCGAGATGACGTTCGAGTTCTATCCGTACATGGGCCTGATCCCGTCCCGCCTCGGCCAGAAGCCGATCCAGCCGCTCGACTTCCTCGAGTGCAAGGACGGGTGGGTCTTCATCTGCTGCGTCGAAGAGCACCAGTGGCACCGCTTCGTCGAGATGGTCGGCAATCCGGAGTGGGCGTCGATGGAGCTCTTCGAGAATCGGCTGACGCGCGGCGCGAACTGGGACGCGCTCCAGATCTTCCTGAACGAGCTCGCGTCGCAGTACACGGTCGAGGAGCTCTACCATCAGGCGCAGGCGCGGCGGATTCCGTTCGCGCCGGTTTCGACGATGGGCGACCTGCTCGCGTCCGACCACCTGAAGGCGCGCGGCTTCTTCGCGACCGTCGAGTCGCCGGCGGGGGGGGACGTCACCATGCCGGGCGCGCCCTATCGTCACTCGTCGACGCCGTGGCGCATCCGGCGGCGCGCGCCGCGCCTCGGCGAGCACACCGCCGACGTGCTCGGTGAGCTCGGCTACTCCTCCGGCGAGATCGCGCGGCTCCGCGAAGCGGGGGTCGCGCAGTGACCGCGCCGGCGGCGTCGCGCGGGAGCGAGCGGCGACGCCCGCTCGCCGGCGTCCGCGTCGCGGACTTCACCTGGGTGTGGGCGGGCCCGTTCTGCACGCTCCAGCTCGCGCACCTCGGCGCCGAGGTGATCCGCGTCGAGACCCTGTCGCGGATCTGCGTCACGCGCCTCTTGCCGCCGTGGCCGGAGGGGCAGCCCGGCTTCAACCGCTCCGGCTACTTCAACCAGTACAACCAGGGAAAGCGGAGCCTCGCGCTGAACCTGAAGGAGCCGGGCGCGCTCGCGGTCGCGCGGGAACTCGTCGCCAAGAGCGACGTCGTGGTCGAGAACTTCGCGGCCGGCGTGATGGATCGGCTCGGGCTCGGGTACGAGACGTGCCGCTCGCTGCGTCCGGACGTGATCATGATCGCGCTCTCGGGGTACGGCGCGACCGGGCCGGAGCGCGAGTACGTCTCGTACGGTCCGGCGCAGGTACCGCTCTCGGGGTTCTCGTCGCTCACGGGCTACCCCGACTGGCGGCCGATGCACGTCGGGATCTCGTACGGCGATCCGACCGGCGGCCTGCACGGGGCGGTCGCGGTGCTCGCCGCGCTCGTCCATCGCAGGCGCACGGGCGAGGGCCAGTACATCGACCTCTCGCAGTGGGAAGGAACGATGGCGCTCCTCCCGGAGGGCATCCTCGCACACACGATGACGGGCGAGGCGCCCGGGCGGCACGGCAATCACGACGCGCTGTGGTCGCCGCACGCCGTCTACCGCTGCGCCGGCCCGGACCGCTGGGTCTCGATCGCGGTCGCGGACGACGACGAGTGGCGCCGGCTCGCGGCCGTCGTCGATCCGGCGCTCGGCGGCGACGCGCGCTTCGCGACCGCCACCGATCGCAAGCGGAACGAGCATGCGCTCGACGCGCTCCTCGGCGAGTGGTGCGCGTCGCGCACCCCCGAGGAGGTCACCGCCGCGCTCCAGGGCGCCGGCGTCGCCGCGTTCCCGGCGATGACGGCCAAGGACCTGAACGACGACCCGCACCTCGGCGGCCGGGACTACTTCGTCGAGCTCCCGCACGCCGAGGTCGGCGTCAAGCGTCACATGGGAATCCCGTACAAGCTGCACGGGACGCCGCTCGCCGTCGAGCGCGCCGCTCCGCTCCTCGGCGAGGACACGGACGCGGTGCTGCGCGACGTCCTCGGCTACGACGATCGGCGCATCGAGGAGCTCCGCGCCGCCGGCATCCTGACCTGAGCCTCAGGACGCGGGCGCGGCGCCGCGGCCGAAGCGGAGGATCTCGATGAACCCGCGGCGATTGCTCGGGCTGAACGCGACCACGAGCGCCGTGAGCGCGAGGTATCCCCAGCAGTAGAGCCACCGGACGTGCGGCTCCGTCGAGAAGAGCTGCGTCACGAAGAGCGCCGCGAGGAGACCGGCCTCCGTCAGCGAGAACCGGAAGTTCGCGAGCACGGCGAGCGCAAACAGCGACTGCGCCGCCGTCAGGAACACCTCCTCGACCTGCCGATCGTCGAACGGCAGCGGCGACCAGCCGCCGCCCCCGGCGCTGTACGCGATCGGCAGCATGCCGACGAGCAGCGTCCACTGGTTCACCTTCGACGACACCAGCGCGCGCAGGCCGGCGTTCGCCTTGCCCGACACCGCGAACAGGATCGCGACGATGAACTCGGGCGACTCGGACGCGAGCGGCGCGAGCCACTGGACGAGAAGGAACTCCTCGATGTGGAACTCCCGCCCGATCCCGAGGAGCGATTCCGCGAACGGCTCGGCCGAGATGAGGATCGTCCCCGCGGACACCACGAACAGCGCGATCACCGCGATCCGCCGTCCGGTCGGCGACAGATGGCGAGCGAGCGCGTCGGGAATGCCCTCGAGTTCGGTCTCCTCGTGCTTCGTGCGCCCCGCCGACACCATGTAGAACGCGAAGAGCGCGAGCAGGAGGACGGCGTCGACCAGCCCGAGGCTCCCCTTCCACGCGACGAAGAACGCGTACAGGGTCGCGATCGCGAGGCACGTGAGCTCGAGCGCCTCGTCGCGCTTCAGGTAGATCGTGCCGCGGCGCTTCGCGAGCCAGAGCGCCGCCACGACCGCCGGCCACCCGAGGCCGATCAGCAGGCGGTTCGCGCCCGTCATGTTCGCGGTCGCGAACGCCGCGTACTCGGGATGCGATCCCGCGCGGTAGGCGAAGTAGAGGTCGACCGCGTACTCCGGCAGCACGGCGACGAGCGCGAGGAACGCGAGCGCGAGCGCCTGCGGGATGTCGACCTGTCCGGTCTCCGCGGCCCACGAGAGAAGGAACGCGGCGCCGAAGATCGCGAAGCCCGACGAGACGGCGTGTGCGGGGTGGCCGAGCTCGCCGCCCAGCGCCAGCACCGCGAGCCATTGCGCCGGCAGCAGGCAGACGAGCGCAATGGTTCCGATCGCGCGCGAGAGCGTCACGGGGTCAGCCGGAGACGAGCTCGCTCAGGTCGCCCTTCACGTCGGCCGTGAGGCGCAACCTGCGATAGCGGCCGCCCCGGAAATCGTTCAGGAGGTCGAGCAGGTGAGCGCTGCCGGCCCGCCCGCTCTCGCCGCCGGCGAGGGCGACGTCGAGCTCGTCCGTCGCGAGGTCGACGGCGAGCCGAGCCACCGGCCCGAGGGTCGCGTCGAACGTCGGACCCGCGCCGCCGAGCGCGAGCTGGAGAACGGCGAACGGCGATCCCGCGACTTCGGCCGGCGGCGCGACCGCGCTCGCGAGGCTTTCGTGCGCGAAGAGCGGGTGCCGCTGGTGCAGGTCGACGATCGCGCTCCAGGACCAGCGCGCCGCATCGTCGCCGCACGCCGCCCGCAGAGCCGCCGCGCCCCGGCGCGCCGCCGCGACCACCGCGCGGTCGCGCCCGGCGCGGTCGGGGAACCACGGCGACGCCTCCGCGAGCGCGATGCGCGCGGCCGCTCGCATCGCCACGCCGGGAAGACGCGCGATCTCGCCGAATCGGCTCTCGGAGAAGATCTCGCTCGCGAGCGCGCCGAGCGCGACGGTCGCGAGGATCGCGACCGGCGCGGCGTCGCGGTCGCGCAGCAGGGCGGCAACATCGGCGAGCTCCGGATCCGAAGCGTCCGGGGCGGCCGCGAGCGCGTCCCGGAGGACGTCTGCGAAGCGGCCGGCGAGCACGTCTCCGGCGTCGAGGAGCGCGTCCGCGAGCGTGGCGAGCGAGCCGGCGGCGGCGGCGCGTTCGCCGAGACGTCGCGCGACGCGGGCGGCCTCGCCGCCGTCCTCGGCGGACGATCCCTGAGCGCAGACCGCGTGGCCGGACGGAGCCGACGTCGCGTCCGCGAGCGACCGTGCGCCGGTCCACGCGCCCTCGCCGAGCCAGCCGCGCACCGCGAGAGTCGCATTGCCCTTCCGGACCGGCATCGCTCCCGCCGTCCAGCGGCCGACTTGCCCCTTGCGGTCGGCGCCCACGAGGGCGACCGCGAAAGGACCGCGCGCCAGCAGCGCCGCCGCACCCGCGAGATCGCCCGCGGCACGGGCGCGCGCCAGCGCGAGCCATCCCGCGACGCCGGAAGCGGGGCAGTTGATGCCCCAGCGAACGGCGAGCGCGGGCCGGCGCGCGTCGGGCGATCTCCCGGCGAGGGATTGCGCGAGCTGCGACACGAGCGGGCCGTTGCGCGACTCGACGACGTCGAAGTGGAGGGGCTCACCGCCGCGCACGCGCACCAGCTCGCGCCGGGTCGCGAGCTTGGACCAGCCCGCTTCCGTGCGGAAGTTCCCGATCCCGTCGATCTCCTCGAGGACGCAGTCCGCGTCGTCGATGCCCGCAGCGGTCGCCGACCACGCGCAATCCCGGTTTCGGCCGAGCGCGAAGAGCGGCGCGCCGATGAGCGAGGCGCCGGCGACGGACAGGCCGGGAGCCTCGAGGTGGGCGAGGTACGCGAGAGGCGGAAGGAAGGGCGCGAGATCGAGCGCTCCCGCGAGCATCGCCGCGCCCGACGGCGAGCGCACGGCCGCCGCGGAGCCGCCCACGATCGCGTCGATCGGAAGCCCCGCGACGACGTCGAGGATCCCGGCGTCGGCGAGACGCCAGCTCGCCGCGCGATCTCCGCTCGCGATCGTCGCGTCGAGCGGAAGCTCGGAGACCCATCGCGCGCGCTCGACGCCGCTCGTCGCGGCGGCGCGCGTCGCCGCCAGCTTCGACGGCCAGATGCGGAGCGACGCCGCCCAGGCGAGCAACAGCTCGACCGCGAGCGAGTCGGCGATCGTCCAGGGCTCGATCTCGTACGCGAGCAGCTCGCACTCGGGCGGGCGGCCTTCCGTGCGAGCCGCGTTGACGCCCGCCGTGAACGTCGCGAGGACGTCGCGTGCGCCGCCCGTGAGGAGGTGCGCCGCGGCGGCGGCGCGGCGCGGGATCCCGGCGGTTCGCACGAGCGCGTCGTGCCCCGCATACCCGGGTCCGAAGAGCTCCGCAGATCGGCCGAGCGCGAGCCGTCGGACGACGTCCATCTGCCACAGCCGGTCCTCGGCCATGCAGTAGCCGAGGACCGCGTAGGCATCGCGCTCGGTGCGCGCCGAGACGTGTGGGATTCCGGCGTCGTCGCGCGTGACGCGCACCGTGCCGCCGAGCGCGGAGACGGTCTTCCGCGGATAGGGAGGCGGCGCCGGCGGCTTCCGGCGGCGCGGCGCGCCCTCCTCGTCCTCCTCGACGTCGCGATCGTACTGCTGCCAGCCGGCGCGGCCGAAAGGCGCGGCCGGGGTTACGCCGCCCGGCACTTCCTCCGTCGGCAGCGGGAGATCCGACCACCGTCGCCCCCCGAACCCGCTGCGCGCGGCGTCGTCCTGGACGCCGACGTCGCGCGACCGATCGTCTCCGTGGTTGCCCCCACCGGGGCCGCGGCGATTCATGGTTGAGGTCTCAACGAGCCCCCCGCTTGCCGCGCCCGGGAACGACGAGCACCGGGCACTCCGCGTGCCGGACGACGCGCTCCGCGACGCTTCCCATGACCAGGTGCGCGAGCCCGGATCGGCCGTGCGTGCCGACGACGATCAGGTTGCTTCGACCTCGTCCACCCGCCGCGACGATCGCGTCCGCCGGCCGTCCGAGCTGCACGACGGCGCGTGCGCCCGGCAGATCCGCCAGACGTTTCGCCTTCACCTGGTCCATCTCGCGACGTGCCTGCCGAAGATGCTCGTCGACGAGCGCCTGGGTCGCAATGGGGGCGCCTCCCAGCACGTCGACCCCGGCGAACTCCACGGGCTCGACGACGTAGAGGGCGGTGATGCGCGCGTCGGCCGTGCGCGCGAGGTCGATCGCGTAGTCGAGCGCCTCGAACGACAGCCTGGAGAAGTCGATCGCGACCACGATCTTCTTGATGGCTCCCATCCTCGGCTCCTCTCCCGCGACGAGCGATCCCCACCCGTCTGCCACCCGGGGCCAGCACGGACATCGCCAGACCTTAGGGGAACGCGCCCGCCGCTTCCACCTCCCTGGGGATCGGGGTAGCATGGCACGAAGCCGGCGGTCGCGACCGGCGAGGACGGTCGAGATGCAGGTCGAGCAGACGGTCCAGCAGGCGGAGGCGATCCTGCGCTTCACCGAGGAGGTCGACCGCCGCTTCGCCGAGCACGGCATCGCCAGCATGGCGGAGTTCCTGCAGCGCTACGCGGAGGTCGAGAGCGCCCTGGCGTCGCTGTCGGCGTCCGAGCTCGAGTGGGCGAGCGGCGAGGCCGATAGACTTCTCCAACGCCTCCAGAAGATGGGAACGGAGCTCCAGCACCTCACCGCGCTGAAGTCCGCATTCGAGGTGCGTCACTGACGAAACCGCCCGCGCGCGCCGTGAAGCCGCAACGCCAACAGCTCACGGACAGTACGGAACTGCTGCTCGACGTCCTGCCCGCGACGATCCGGGGCGAGCTCGAGCGCCACCCCGACCTCGAGAGCCTCGTCGAGGTCGTCCTCGACCTCGGGCGGCCCCCCGAGGCCCGCTTCCCCGGCGACACCGTCTGGCTCGGCGACGGGCCGGTCGCGCGCGAGCAGCTCGCACACACGACCGCGCGCCTCGGGGCGTTCACGAGCGACAACCGGGCCGGCATCGAGCGCACGCTGCACCGGATCTCCGCGATCCGGAACCGCTCGGGCGACATCGTCGGCCTCACGTGCCGGGTCGGCCGCGCGGTCTTCGGCACGGTCGAGATCATCCGCGACGTCGTCGAGTCGGGACGCAGCATCCTCCTCCTCGGGCCGCCCGGGATCGGCAAGACGACGCTCCTGCGCGAGGCGGCGCGCGTCCTGGCCGACGAGGTCGGGCGGCGCGTGATCGTCGTCGACACCTCGAACGAGATCGGCGGCGACGGCGACATCCCGCACCCCGGGATCGGGCGCGCGCGACGCATGCAGGTCGCGAGCCCCGAGCGGCAGCACGCCGTCATGATCGAGGCGGTCGAGAACCACATGCCGGAGGTGATCGTCATCGACGAGATCGGCACGGAGCAGGAAGCGGCGGCCGCGCGCACGATCGCCGAGCGCGGCGTCCAGCTCGTCGCCACCGCTCACGGGCACTCGCTCGACAACCTCCTGAGCAACCCGACGCTCGCGGATCTCCTCGGGGGCATCCAGCCCGTCACCCTCGGCGACGACGAGGCGCGCCGGCGCCACACGCAGAAGACGGTCCTCGAGCGCAAGCAGGCGCCGACGTTCGACATCCTGATCGAGATCGAGACGCGCGACCGCTTCGCCGTGCACCACGACGTCGCGCGCGTCGTCGACGCGGTCTTGCGCGGCCATCCGGCGCGCGCCGAGATCCGCGAGCGCGGCGAGTCGGGGGAGGTCGTCATCCGGCCGCCCGAGCCCGTTCCGGCCGCGGCGCCGCTCGACGCGTATCGCCCGGTGCGGCCGCTCCGCATCTTCCCGTACGCGGTCAGCGAGGAGCGGCTCGAGCGCGCCATCCGCGCGACCGGCGTCACCGCCGCGATCGCGCGCTCCGCCCGCGACGCGAACGTGATCCTGACGCTTCGCACGTACGCGAAGCGGCAGCCGCCGAAGCTCCGCGACGCGCTCGCGCGCGACCTTCCGGTGCACATGCTCCGCAACAGCAGCCTCTCCGAGATCGAGCGGTTCCTCGTCGAGGTGGCCGGACACGGCGCCGACGGCGCGCGCGGCGCCGAGGCGCCCGACGGCGACGCCGACCTGGAAGCCGCCGTGCGATCGGTGCTGGAGCGCGGCGAGGCGGTGGAGCTCCGCCCGCAGCCCGCCGCCATGCGCCGGCACCAGCACGCGGTCGCCGAGCGCTACGGGCTCGCGTCGGTGAGCCGCGGGCGCGAGCCGTTCCGGCGCGTCGTGCTGCTGCCAGCGGAGCGCCGGTGAGCGGTCGGCCGGGCGGGATCGCCGGCTCGCGTTTCGCGCTTCCGTTCGCTAGCCACTGCTCTCGGGTGAAGCGCGAGGATTCGACGCACGAGCGCGCCTCGTCGCTGGCGGAGGTGCTCGAGAACGTTTTCGGGACCGTCGCGGAGATCGGCTGGTCTCTGGTCGCGGCCGGACGCGGCGTTCTGTCGATCGCATCGCGGATCGTGCAGCTCGCGCAGGGCCAGCTCCGCGGGTCGACCGCTTCGAACGTTGCACCGGACGCCGCCGGCCCGGCTGCGCCGTGGCCGACGACGTCGCCCGGCGCACCCGGCCCTCGCACCCGTCCGCCGAGCTCGGCGGCGGACCTCGAGTCCGACGCGATCGCGGCCGACCATGGCCGCTCGTCGCACGCCGCGAATGCGGTCGTCGCTGCGCACGCGGCGCGCGCGGACAGCGAGCCGCCGACGCCGCCGCTTCCGACGCGCTACGGCGGCGACCGTGTCGCCGCGCTGCCGCGCGACCCGAAGACCGTGTTCGCGTGGTGGGACGTGAGCCCGGAGCACCGAGCGCGCGTCGCGAGCGAGCTCGCCTCGATCGCAGCCGACGGGCGCCCCGGCACGCCCCCCGGCGACGCGCTCCGGATCGCGGCGCTCGCGGCCGGCGACGGGCGCGAGACCGGCTTCTGGTTCGTGCCGCTGCCCCCCCTCGCGACCAGCTGGTACGTCGACGTGCCGCGCACGTCGCGGCGCTACGAGATCGCGATCGGGCTCCTCTCCGACGGCCGCTTCGCGCCGCTCGCCGCGCCCGTGCGCGTCGACATGCCGGCGGCGGAGCCGTCGCGCGATGCGACGGTGCGCTGGCGAACCGTCGGTGAGTCGAGCGCCGCCGCGGCGACCGAGCCGGTGCCGGCCCCGGCAGCGGTCGAGGCCCTCTGGCAGGAGCTCGAACGGCGATCGCTCCCGAGCTCGGTCGACTGGCCTGCCGGTCGCAGGCTCGTCGAGCTGGACGTGGGCGGAAGCCACGGTCTCCCGATCGGCTGACGCGAGGTGGCTCGTGGCCGGCCGCCGGCCGCGGTGGAGACGATGACGAGCGCGCACGGGTACCTCGCGCTGCTGCTGCACGCGCACCTGCCGTTCGTGCGCCATCCCGAGCACGGCGACTTCCTGGAGGAGCGCTGGCTCTTCGAGGCGCTCACGGAGACGTACGTCCCGCTCCTCTCCGCGCTGCACGCGCTCGCGCGCGACGGCGTTCCGCATCGCCTCACGATCTCGCTCACCCCGCCGCTCCTCAACATGCTCGTCGACCCTCTCCTTCAGCAGCGCTACGTGCGCCATCTCGACGCACTGATCTCGTTCTCCGAGCGCGAGCTCGAGCGCACGCGCGGCGACGGCGGCCTGCAGCGGCTCGCGCAGTTCTATCGCGACCTGCTGCGCCGGACGCGGCGCACGTTCGTCGACGAGCTCGAGGGCAACCTCGTGCCGGCGTTCCGCCGGCTGCAGGACGAGGGATCGCTCGAGATCATCGCGTGCGCGGCGACCCACGGCTTCCTGCCCCTCCTCCGCGGCTGCGAGGCGGCCGTGCGGGCGCAGGTCGCCGTCGGCGTCGAGGAGCACCGCCGCTTCTTCGGGCGCGATCCGCTCGGCATCTGGCTGCCGGAATGCGGCTTCTACCCGGGGCTCGACGCGATCCTGGCCGAGCACGGGCTGCGTTACTTCGTCGTCGAGACGCACGGGCTCCTGCACGCCGAGCCGCGGCCGGCGTTCGCGACCTACGCGCCCGTCGTGACGCCGTCCGGCGTGGCGGCGTTCGGGCGCGACGTCGAGTCGTCGCGCCAGGTGTGGAGCGCGAGCGAGGGCTATCCCGGCGACTACGACTACCGCGACTTCTACCGCGACGTCGGATTCGACCTCGACTACGAGATCGTGCGCCCGCTCTTGCCGCCGTCCGGCGAGCGCGTCGCGACCGGCTTCAAGTACCACCGGATCACCGGCGCCGGCCCGCAGAAGGACGTCTACAACCCCGACTGGGCCGCAGCGAAGGTGAACGCCCACGCCGCGAACTTCACGTCCGCGCGCGCGCAGCAGATCTCGTCGGTCGCAGAGCGCCTCGGCCGGCCGCCGATCGTCCTCGCGCCGTACGACGCCGAGCTCTTCGGGCACTGGTGGTTCGAGGGCCCGCAGTGGCTCGAGACCTTCATCCGCCAGGCGGCGTACGACCAGCACGAGTTCGCGCTCGTCACCCCGGGCGACTTCCTGGCGCAGCATCCCGTCCTGCAGGAGTCCATGCCGGCGGCGTCGAGCTGGGGGGCGGGAGGGTACAACTCCGTCTGGCTCGCGGGCGAGAACGACTGGATCTACCGCCACCTCGACTTCGCGGCCGAGCGCATGTCGTCCTTGGCGCGTCGCTCACCGCACGCGGTCGGCCTCGAGCTGCGGGCGCTGAACCAGGCGGCGCGCGAGCTGCTGCTGGCGCAGTCGAGCGACTGGGCGTTCATCATGTCGCGCGGAACGGTGGTCGAGTACGCGGTGCAGCGGACGCGGGCTCACCTCGGGCGCGTGCAGAAGCTCCACGACGACATCGCGGCGGGCGCGATCGACGAGGACTGGCTCGCGATCGTCGAGGCTCGCGACAACATCTTCCCGGCGATCGACTACCGCGTCTACGCGTAGGGGTCGCTACCGCGGGAGCGGATGGCTCGCGATCCCGTCAAACGAAAAAGGCGGGGCCCTTTCGGTGCCCCGCCCTTCTGGTTCGCGGCGTGTCGCGCGGACGGCTTCACGCCTCGAGGAACGCCTCCAGGCCCGCCGACCCGCAGAGGTCGCGCAGGCGGCTCAGCGCCTTCGCCTCGAGCTGTCGGATGCGCTCGCGGCTCACGCCGTAGCGGACGCCGATCTCCTCGAGCGTCTCGACCTGGTCGTCGTCCAGCCCGAAGCGCAGGCGGATGATCGCCTGCTCGCGATCGGGCAACTCCGTCAGCACCGTCTCGAGGTGACGCGACAGATCGCCCGCGACGCTCCGCGCCTCGGGCCGGTCGCCCTGCTCGTCGGGGATGACCTCGGCGAGCGTGCGGTCGTCGTCGTGTCCGAGCTCCATGTCGAGCGACAGGACGTGCGCCGGCTCCGCCATCATCTCGAGCTGGTTCTGGTCGATGCCGCCCGCCTGGACGATCTCGTCCTTCGACGGCGCGCGGTGGAGCTTCGACTCGAGCGCCTGCGACAGGCGGCCGACCTTGCGGCGCAGCTCGTGCCAGTGCACGGGCGTGCGAACGACGGACCGATCGTTGTCGATCGACCGCGCGATGTACTGCCAGATCCACCACACGGCGTAGGTGGAGAACTTGATGTCCTTCGCGGGGTCGAACTTCTCGACGGCGCGCAGGAGGCCGAGCGTTCCCTCCTGGATCAGGTCGGGAAGCGGCAGCCCGCGGCGCGCGTGCTTGCGGGCAATCGCGGCGACGAGGCGGAGGTTCGCCCGCAGCATCGCGTCGCGCGCGGTGCGGTACGCCTCGAGACGGATCTCGAGCTCCTTCGCGAACTTGCTCACGCGCTCGCGCGTGAGGCGCGCCTGTCGGAGCTTCGCGGGGCTGCGCGCCAGCCGGCGCGCGCGATCCGCGACCAGCAGGATCTCGCGCTCGCGGAACTCCTCGGTCGGGCGAATCACGCCGCGGCCGCGCTCCGTGAGGGTCACGTTCACGATCCGTGGATTGCGCCGGAGCCAGCGGACGACAGCCTCGCGCGCCCGGCTGATCTCCTTGGTCAGCGACCGCTCGGCCTCGCGATCCAACAGCGGGGTGCGAGCGAGGTCCGCATAGAAGCGCCCCAGAACGTCGAGATCGCCGATGAGCGGCTCGACGGTGTGTGCGGCTTCGGCCTCGAACTCGCCCATCTCCTGGGGAGACGGCGCCGCGCTGGTGGCAGCGGGCTCCTCCGCCGCGGGCTCGGTCCACTCCTGGGTCTCGCCCTCCGCGGGATACGTGGTCGCGGTTCGCATCTCTTCTCTATCCTCGACGTACATTTCTTCCTTCTCACCTCGGCGCGTGCCGTCACCGGCTCCACCGGGCCCTCGCCCCCACCCCGGGGCGCGCGCATGGCGCGAACACGATGCCGGGACGGAGGTTGCGCGTCGCGTCCGACGCGCTTCGGTCTAGACGAGCCAGACCGGCCGATGATTCACCTGCTCCACCGCCACCGGACCACGCCTACTATCAGCATTGACTCAGTGTGTCAGCCTCTTCTGTCATGTTTTTTCATTTTTTTTCAAAAATCAAGGCTGCGGACAACAAAAAAGCTTACGCAACACAGCAGGGGATTCCACGGGCGCGCAGAGCCGCGCGATCCCCGCCCGACCGTGCATTGGTGCGCGATTTCCCTCGAAAGAACTGCTGTTTCGACGCGGCCGGGGGTGGCACGGGGGCTGCTGCCCGGCTGGCCCGCCTCCTTCCGCTCCATCGGTGGCTCTGTCGCCGTCCCCCCGGCGGGACTCGTCCCCCCGCCCCCCTCACCTCCCGGCGACAGCATGGCGGGCGTGCGGATCCCCCGCACGCCCGCTTTTTTCTAGCGAGGGACGCGGACGCTTCCCTCGCCCCGTTCGGCAAAGCGGAACCGGGCCGCACTCGCTGCGGGCTCGCTTCGCTCGCGTCTCGAGGGCGCGGGGTTGCGCGCTGCGGGGCGCGCGACTACCAAACGCGGCTGAGGCGGACGTGCGGTCCGCGGCGACGAGGGAACGATGGCGGAAAAGAAGCTCAGCAAAACAGCCCGCGCTTCGACGCGCGGCAAGGTGGTCCTGAAGGCCTGGCACGTCGCCAGGGAGTCCGGCGAGGCGGTCACCCGGGTGAAGCTCGTGAACCACCTGATCGACGGGAAGCCGACCACGCGGTTCGGTTGGGTCAGCGAGGGCGGAAAGGTCTTCCTCGACGACCAGGTCGAGTACCGCTACGCCGATGGCGCCCGCGCCGGGGAAACCGCGTAGAGCCAGCGACGGCCGCTCGACATCCGCGCGCCTCTCTCGCCCTCACGTCCGGACCGGTGACGCGCGCCTGAGCTCGATCAGGCGCACGCGGACGAGGGTGCCCTCTTCCCTCACCTCGCGGGCCAGCACCTCGTGGATCGCGAGGCCGCGGCGCTCGAGACCTTCGTAGAAGAGCTGCGTGCCGACGCGTCCGGCGTCCGCGATCCAGAGCGATCCGCCGGGAGCGAGGGCCGCGACCAGCGCCGCGCCGATCCGGTCGAACGCGGTCGCGTCGTAGAGCAGCTCGGCGGCGACGACGAGGTCGTAGCGGCGCGCGAGACGGACCTCCGTCACGTCGCCGACGACGGCCTCGATCGCGACGGCGTTCACCTGCGCGCTCGCCTGCACGAACTCGATCGCGGCGAGCTCGCGATCGATCGCCGTCACGATCGCGCCGCGGCGCGCGGCGACGAGCGAGGTGATGCCGAGACCGCACCCGACGTCGAGCAGGGTCTTGCCCGCGCAGTCGACGTCGGTCGCGAGCAGGCGCGCCATCTCGAGCGCACCGCTCCAGAGAAGCGCCCAGTACGGCGGGTCGCCGCCTTCGCCGCGCAGGATGCGGTCGCGATCGACGTGGGTCTCGAGATCGTCGACCGAGACGAGCGCGACGTCGATCGGCCCGACGTCGTGCGCGACGATGACCGTCGGGTAGCCGGCGATCATCGCCGGGACCGCGCGCGGCGAGGTGGGGGGCACGCGGTCAGACACGGCGTGCACCCGGGACTGCAGCGCGCGGCATGGCGTCGGCTCAGCGCGTCCGCCGCGCGAAGCGGCGTGCCAGCTCGTCGACCTCCCGAACGCCGAGGGCCGACGCTAGTGCGGCGAAGGCCGCGACGCCGGACGGGATCGCGACCGCGACGACCGCCGCGCGACCCGAGGCCCGCGCCTCGTCCACGAACGGCGCCAGACCCCACTTGACGCCGACGCACACCACGCCGACGGCAGCGCTCGCGAGCGCGATCCGCCAGAGCCCGTCCGCGACGCCGGGAAGGGCTCCGATCCGCCGCCGGAGGATCGCGTAGAGAATCGCGAGGTTCAGCACCGCGACCGTCGACGTCGCGAGCGCGAGGCCGGTATGACCGTAGCCGAGCTTCCAGATCGTGAGCCAGTTGAGCAGCGCGTTCACCGCGATCGACAGGCAGCTCACCGCGGCTGGCGTGCGCGCGTCGCCGAGCGCGTAGAACGCGGGGACGAGGACCTTGATGTTCGCGTACCCGGCGAGGCCGAGCGCGTACGCGACGAGCGCCTGCGCGGCCATGCGCGTGTCCTCGGCGCCGAAGCGGCCGTGCTCGTAGACGAGGCCGATCACCTCGGGCGCGAGCACCGCGAGGCCGACCGCCGACGGGATGCAGAGGAGGAACACCAGGCGCAGCGCCCGCACCACCGTGTCGGCGAAGCCGGCCGAGTCGGCGCGCGCCGCTCGCCGCGACACCGCCGGCAGCGCGACGACGCCGACCGCGACCCCGAACACGCCGATCGGCAGCTGCATGAAGCGGAACGCGACGTTCAACCAAGACACGGCGCCGTCGCCGAGATACGAAGCGAAATTGTTATTGACCAGCACGTTCACCTGGACCGCCGCGGCCCCGATGGTGGCGGGGCCCATGAGCGCGAGCACCTGTCGCACGTCGGGGTCCGAGAACGACAGCATCGGCCGGTAGCGGTAGTGCACGCGATAGAGCGACGGCACCTGGACGACGAGCTGGAGCGCCCCGCCGACGAGCGTTCCGATCGCCATGCCCGCGATGGCGCGCGCAACGGCGTCGGGCGCGGCGAGCGCGGCCCGCTCGGCGCCGAGGCGCCAGACCGCGCCGACGTAGTCCGGCGCGAGCCACCAGGCGCACGCGAGGCCGGCGACGACCGACCCGAGGTTGAAGAAGCTCGACGCCGACGCCGGAACTCCGAAGCGCTCCTTCGCGTTCAGCATCCCCATCGCGACCGCCGCGAGCGCGACGAAAAGGAGGAAGGGAAACAGGATCCGGGTGAGGTGGACGGTGAGCTCGCTCTTCCCGGGGACCGTCCGGAATCCCGGCGCGATGAGGTCGACCAGCCACGGCGACCCGATCATCCCGAGGAGGACCAGGCCGCCCACGACGACGATCAGCGCGTGCAGGACGAGGTTCGCGAGCCGCCAGGCGGCGGCGTCGCCTTCGCGCTCGAGCTTCTGCGTGAAGCACGTGACGAAGGCGGCGGAGAGCGCGCCCTCGGCGAACAGGTCGCGGAACAGGTTCGGGATGCGGAAGGCTGTGATGAACGCGTCGAGCTCGCGGCTCGCGCCGAAGAAGGCCGCGAAGACCTGCTCCCGCACGAGCCCGAGGATCCGGCTCACGAAGACCGCCGCGCCGACGATGCCGGCCGACCGGGTGAGCCCACCGCGCGGCGGCGCGCTGGGAGCGCCCTCCTCTGCGGCCGTCGGGATCATTTCCCCACCCCCGCACACGCCGCCATGGCCGTGGCGCGTACCATTCCGCGGGCGAGCGGCCAACGCGCGCCCCGGCGCGGCTTGACAGGACGCCCCGGAGGCGTTCGAATCACGGTGTGTTCGGCCTCGGAATCCCCGAGCTGATCGTCATCCTGATCATCGCGCTCCTCGTTTTCGGACCGGGAAAGCTGCCCGACGTCGGCAAGTTCCTCGGGAAGGGCCTGCGCGACTTCCGCGACGCCCTGGAGCGGAAGGGTGAAGACGAGGGCCAGCCGCCCGCCGTCAAGCATCACGACGCGGACGACGATGGCCCGCCGCCCCCGCCAGGCGAAGGCCCGGCGCGCTGAGCGGCGCCGGGCCGGCGCGTCGCCCGGCCCTCAGAACCCGACGAACGACGCGACCCGGCCGTGCTGGTCGATCGTGATCGCTCGCCCGCCGCCGTAGTACCAGGTGAAAGGGCCCGGCGGCTGCCCGGCGACCTCGAGCGGCTCGCCGATCACGCGGACGACGCGCTCCGCGGTCCAGCCGCTCTGCACGCGGTGGAGCGGCGGCGCGTCGCGGCCCGGCACGGCGAACCGGGGCGCCGGCGCCACCTGACCCGCGTCCGCGCCCGCCGCCGCGATCTCCTCCACCGCGGCGACGCGCTGGTCGATCTCGTCGAGCCGCGCTTCGAGGTTCGCGAGGCGCGACGCGATCGCCGCGAGCTGCTCGCGCACGAGCTGCAGCTCGCTCGACGCCCCGACGGGCGCCTCGTTCGATGCGGCCTGCTCGCGGCTGAGCTCGTTCAGCTCGATGCCGAGCTTGCGCGCCGCGTCGTCGGCGGACAGCGTCGGCCGACGCGGCGGATCGCCGTCGACGTGCACCTGCACCTGGCCGGCGAGCGCCCCGACGCCGCTCGACCCGCCCGCCGACGTGCCGCCGCGCGCCGGCTCGACGCCGGCGACGCTCGCCGGCGACGGCCGTGGCCGCGGCGGCGGGGCACCCGATCCGTCCGCGAGCTCGATCGCCGTCGGGTCGCGCACCTCCATCCGCGGCCGGCCGCCGCGCTCCCCGATCGTGCCGCGCACCCGGACGCGTCGCGACTCGTAGGTCGCATCGGGGTCCGGGAACGCCCCGACCGCGTCGCCCGGGATCGCGACGACGAGGCCGCTGAAGCCCGGCTCGAACGAGAGGAGGCACGCCTGCGGCGAGCACACGACGGAGTCGACGTGGCCCTCCACCACGACCGACTCGCCGACATGCGAGAGCGCGTCCGACGGGGCGACCACCGGCCCCGCGCTCGCCGGGCTGGCCGCCGAAAGCAGCGCGACGACCGCCAGGACGGCCCGCGGTTGTCGCGCTCGAACCGGTTCCGTACCCTGGACGGGTCTGCGATCGGTCGCTCCATGGCTCCATCCGCGAAGATCCGCTCCACGAGCCTGGTCGGGCGCTATGCGCTCGGCGTCGACTGGAGCGACGGCCACGACTCGATCATGCCGTTCGCGCACCTGCGTGCTCATTGCCCGTGCGAGGAGTGCGCGGCGCGGCGGGCCGAGGGCGCGGCGCCGGGCGCGCGCGACCTCGAGCTCGCGGCGGTCGAGCTCCTCGGCGACGAGAGCGTCTTCCTCCGCTGGAGCGACGGCCACGAGACGCTCTACCTCCTTCCCGAGCTGCGCGCGCTGTGCCGCTGCGCGTACTGCGTCGGCGAGCCCGAGCGTCCCATCACCGGCTGAGCCGACGGCCTCCGCGC
Organism: Binatia bacterium; assembly: GCA_035651755.1. Lineage (GTDB taxonomy): Bacteria > Desulfobacterota > Binatia > UBA12015 > UBA12015 > DASRFA01. The sequence continues at coordinate 69,963 of DASRFA010000015.1, forward strand.
GCGGCCGCGGCTCCGCGCGACGCTCACTCCTCCGCGATCGAGATCGCCTTCGTCGGGCAGCCGCGCACGGCCGCCTGCACCTTGGCGCGGAGCGATTCCGGCGGGTTCTCCTGGAGCACATAGAGGAAGTTGTCCTCGCGTACCTCGAAGACCTCGGGCGCGGCGACCTGGCAGACCGCATTGCTGTTGCACTTGTCGAAATCGACGACCACCTTCATTCGCGCGACCTCCGTGGCTCGCCTCGGAACGACCCGTCCAGTATCACACGTGGCTCGTTCGATCACCCGGCGCGGGTGCCAGCGAAGGGAGTGCGCGTGTCCGTTCTGGTCCTCCTCCGTCACGGCGAGTCCCAGTGGAACCTCGAGAACCGCTTCACGGGCTGGGTCGACGTCCCGCTCACCGAGAAGGGACGCGAGGAGGCGCGCCGCGCCGGCCGCCGCCTGAAGGAAGCCGGCATCCGCTTCGCGCGCTGCTTCACGTCGGAGCTCGTGCGCGCGCAGGAGACGCTCGCGATCGTCCTCGAGGAGCTCGCAGCGAACGATCTCCCGATCGAGCGCGACAAGGCGCTGAACGAGCGGCACTACGGCGACCTGCAAGGGCTGAACAAGGCGGAGACCGCGAAGAAGTACGGCGACGAGCAGGTCCACATCTGGCGCCGCAGCTACGACGTCGCGCCTCCCGGCGGCGAGAGCCTGAAGGACACCGCCGCGCGCACGCTTCCGTACTTCGAGGCGCGGATCGCGCCGGAGCTCGAGCGGGGCGAGAACGTCCTGGTCGCCGCGCACGGAAACAGCCTGCGCTCGATCGTGATGGACCTCGAGAAGCTCACGCGCGAGCAGGTGCTCGAGCTGAACCTCGCGACCGGGGTCCCGATCCTCTACGAGGTCGGACCCGGGCTCACGATCCTCCGAAAAGAGGTCCTCGCCTGAGCGCGCTCTCGTCGCGCGCCCGGCGCCGCGCGCACGCCCGCCTGCGTGCGAGCGCCCGGCGCCGGATCGGCGTCACGCGCCGCGCAGCTTCGCGACGTACTTGCCGGGCAGCGTCTGGCCGCCGACCTCGACCTCGAACGGGACCACGACGCTTCCGACCAGCGCTTCGCCCTTCCTGAGCTTGAGGTCGATCTTGGCGCGGGCGGCGATGCGGAGCGACCGCGCGTCCACCCCGGCGTCCTTCAGGGACTCGCCGATCAAGTTCGCGAGCGCGCGAGCGGATTCGGCGGCCGGGCGGAGCCGAAGCTTCGATCCGGCGTCATTCACCGCACGCCACGTGCCCTGCAGGAGCTGGCCGAGCGGGTCGATCGCCTTGAACGAGCCGTCGCCGAGCCGGAAGGCGAACGCGGTCTCGCGCCGCTCCCCGGCGAGCCCCGAGATCGCGATCCTCTGCACGCCGTCCATGACGACGAGGGGTGCGCAGTCGGCGCACGGCGCCTCGCCGGGCGCCGGGACGGCCGGCCGGAGCGCGATCGCGCCGGCGACCGCGGTGCCGCGCACCGCCGCGCCGCCCGGAGCGGGCGCGGGCGCCGGCATGGCGGCGAAGGAGCCGAGCGTCGCGGCCGACGCGTCGTCGAGCCAGTCGAGCCAGGAACGCCGGGCGACGAAATCCGGGCAGGTCGCGCTCGGATCGTGCAACGCGAAGAGCGCGCACACGTCGCTCTCGGAGATGCCCTTCGCCTTCAGGAGGTCCGCGAGACCGCCCAGGAAGTTGTCCTCGCGCAGGAGCTGACCGCGATCGTCCCAGTGCTCGAAGAGCGTGATCAGATCCGTCCCGGGCAGCCGCACGCCCTCGTCCTTGAGGTCCGAGTCGGCGCTTCCGACGTAGGTGAGCGGCGCGCCGGATGCGAGCTGCTGCCAGTCGGAGCCGTCGTTCGGGCCGAGGCCCTGCGGATTGCCGTCGAACGCGTCGTGCAGGATCGAGGCGATGCGCGCGACCTGGTCGGAGAACGTGGCTTCGCTGCCGAAGTTCTCGTCGAAGCAGGTCGCGCCGGCCGGGCAGTAGTGGACGTCCATCGAGTCGAAGGACGCGCTCGGAGAGAAGTAGTTCGTGCCGCCGACGATCTGCTCGGTCAGGAAGTCGGCGAAGGCCTCGTTCAGGTAGCTCGCCTGGCTGTCGGGCGCCTGGCTCGCGGTCGAGATGATCACGTCCGTCCACGCCATCTCGAACGCGTCGAGACCCTGCTTGGCGAGCATCTCGCACATGACCGCGTGCCCGTACTCGTGCACCGGGACGCCGCGCGAATCGTCCTGATCCGTGCGCAAAATCATGTCGACCGAGTAGAAGAACTCGGTCGCCGTCGTCGCCAGCAGGAACGCCGGGTTGAGCAGCGATCCGAGCGCGCCGAGGAGGTCCGCTCCGAGCCCGAGCAAGCCCGGCCGCCGCCCCATGCAGGGCGTGAACGAGCGGCCGGCGACGGCGAGCTCGTCCGCCTGGCTGCCGACCAGCACGGTGATCTTCGGCATCTCGAAGCCGGCGATGCGCTGCATGTAGCGGCGCGCGTCCGTCATCCCGGCGAGCGCGTTCAGGTAGGGATGCTGGACGTCGATCGTCCGGCGCGTGTAGTCGCTCAGCGAGCCCAGGTTCGCGACGCAGATCGTCTTCTCGATCAAGTACTCCGTCAGCTCCGCCGTGTCGTTCTCGACCTGGATGCAGACCTTGGTGTCGGAGTTCTTCGCGACGAACAGGGTCACGTAGCCCTGATCGTCGGTCTCGCCGTAGAACGCGGCGAGCCCCTGGCGAACCTCGACCTTCACGTGCTCGAGGTACAGCGGCTCGCCGCTCCAGCCGCTCCGCATGATCTCGCCGCTTCCGAACGCCGGGTCGGTGTTGAGCAGATTGAAGTTCAGGTCGAGCCGCACTTCGCCCTTGATGAGCCGCTTGATGCGGCCGATGGTCGCGCGCACTCCCTCGACGATGCGATCGCCGATCTCGACCACCCAGTGGACGATCTTGCGGGTGAGCCAGCCGAGGATCTCCTGCTGTGTCTGACAGAAGGTGGTCCCGTCCTGGACGAAGCAGCGCTGGATCGCATTGAAGTCGAAGCCCTGCTCGCCGAGGTACTGGTAGTTCAGGACGTGGCGGCTCACGCCGGGCGCGAGGGCCGCCGCGACCGGCACGCGTCGGAACACCAGCGCGCGGATCCCGGGCGCCTCGCCGCGGCCGATCTGCTCGAGCATGCGGTCGCGGATCTCGTTGTAGATGCGACCGGGGACGGCCGCGAAGAGCCAGCGGCCGATCGGCACGCACCCGGAGGTCGGCCGCGCGACGCCGACGTCCCGCACGCGCGCCGCCGTCGCGGCGGACGCGACCTGCGTGATCACGGGACCGACGTCGGAGTTGCATGGGCGAGCGACGGCTTGGCCGTCGTCCCAGCCGTCGAGCTCCTGCTCGAAGATGGGCTGCGCCTGCACGTGCATGCCCATGGTGCGGAGCCCCTGCTCGGTCAGCGGGTCGCTGCCTTCGACGAGCACGTTCATGTGGTAGAGCGCAGGCTCGTCCTCGGTACCCTCGGCGAGGGTCTCCGTGTCGCGCCAGTCGAAGAGCCGCAGCACACGGGCGCTCTCCGCCGCGCTGATCCCGGCGCCCTCGAAGCCCACCCGCCAATCGGTCGTCGCACAGCGGGTCGTGCTCTGGTCGGGCCCGGCGGTGCCGCCGAGGACCGTGATGCGGTAGCAGTATTCTTTGCCGACGCCGAGGTTCGGGTCGCGGACGACCGCGTTCACGCCGGGGGTCACGCTGCCGAACGGCACGAAGGCGCCGCCGGGAGCCTGCTTGACGAGCTGGCTGACTCGTCCCGCCGGCGGGCGCACCGAGATCTCGATGAAGTCGACGCCGACGCTCTGGATCGAGAGCGGCGGCGGCGGAGGAGGCGGCGGGGGCGGATCCCCGGGCTCGAAGCCGGGGGTCGAGGGCGGCAAGCCGACGTTGCCTCTGTCGAACCGTGCCTGGCTCGTCGCCGGAGCGGCGGCGACGGCGAGAAGAAGCGCGACCGCAGTCATGGTCCTCGTCATCGTCGGATCCTCCCGACGCCGCCCTGTGCAGTCGCTGTGCCACGTGCCCAAGCGCGCCGCGGCTCGAATTTCGAGCCGAACGCACCTTCGGCGACGACGGGAGCGTCCGGCCGTACGCATCCCGTGAACCGCGGTTCCTGAACGCGGGTTCCTGCAGGGACGACGCGGGAGCGCGTCGCGACGCGCGGCTAGGACGCCGGACCTTCGAGCGCCGCGATCAGCGCCTCGAGAAACGACGGCGCATCCGCGACGACGCCGAGGTCCGCGCCCGCGAAGACCTCCGCGTCGGGATCGCGGTTCACCGCGATCACGATGCCGGCGCGCTGGATCCCGACCATGTGGTTGAACGAGCCGCGGACGCCGAGCGCCAGGTACACCGAGGGCGCGACGCTCCGTCCCGAGAGCCCGATCTGCGCTTGACGAGGCAGCCAGCCGACGTCGCAGACGCGCCGGCTTCCGCCGACGGCGCCGCCGAGGAGATGCGCGAGCCGCGCGGCGCGCGCGACCGCGGCCGAGCCGAGCCCGAAGCCGACGCAGACGACCGCGCGCGCCGACTCGAGCGACGCGCCCTCCTCGGACACCTCGGGGACGAACCCGAGCCAGCGCCGGCGCTCGTGCGCACCGGCCGCGCCGCCGCCGCACGCGACGATCACCGCGTGCGGCCGCGCGCGATCGGGCTCGGGCGCCCGCAGCATGCCGGGCCGGAGCGTCGCGACCTCCGGGCGCGTGCGCGACAGGATGGGCGCGACGACGAGACCGCCGAAGGCCGGCTTCAGCTGCCGCAGGCGGCCGGCGTCGTCGAGCTCGACGCCGATCGCGTCGCCCGTCAAGCCGAGGCCGAGGCGGGCGGCGATCTGCGGCACGACGTCGCGGCCGAGCGCGGTCGACGGCGCGAGCACGATGCGGGGCGCGAGCTCCGCCACGGCGCCGGCGAGGGCGCCGACCGCGACGTCCGGCGCGAGCGTCCCGGAGCCGGGAGCGAGCAGCACGTCGGCGCCGGCCCGTCCGAGGTCGCGCGCGAGCCCGCCGGATGGATCCTCGTCGCCGTGGCGCGATCGCATCAGATCCGCGGGCAGCGGGTCCAGGACCGCCGCGGCGATCCCCACCGAGAGCTCCGCGGCGAGCGAGTCGGCTGCGCCGAGGAGCTCGCGCGAGACGTCGCGCAGCGCGCCCGCCGCCGAGCGCTCCGCGAGAACCCAGATGGCGCCGCGCGGGTCGGCGACGCGCGCATGGCGGAAGGAGGTGCCGCGGGCCGACGCGCCGTCGGACGCGCCGGCTTCCGCGATCGCGCGCAGCACCTCCGCGACCGCGAGCGAACGGTCGTCGCGCGCGTCGATCCGCCGGCGCGCGCGCGCGGACTCGACGGCCTGCACGTCGGCGACCCAGGTCGGCGAGCCGGCCTGGCCGAGCTCGCCCGCGTCGCCGCCGAGGTCGGCGGCGCGCCAGGTCTCGACGCGACCGGTCGCCGCTCGCTCGTCGTCGGGCATCACGATCGGTGCCCGCGTCTTCCACCGATCCGTGCAGCTCGCGAGCGCGGGAAGCGCGACCGCGATCTCCGCCGCGCCGTCGTCGAGCTCGCACTCCGCCAGCAGCTCGAGCATCGCCGCTGCGGCGGCGCCCGCGAGCGCGGCGGGCGCGACGGCGAGGCGCCGCACGCCGCCGACGAACGGCATCGCGAGGAGCTCCGCGAGCTCGGGCGGGACCTGCGCCGTCTCGGCGTCGATGCTGTAGCGTCCCGCGAGCACGAGGTCCGCGCCGATCGCCGCGATCGCGCGCGCGAGCGCGCGCGCCGTCGCCAGCGTGTCGGCGCCCGCGAGGACCGGGTCGCAGAGGAGAATCGCGCGGTCGACGCCGAGCCCGAGGCACTCGCGCAGCGCGGCTTCGGCCTGCGGCGGGCCCATCGAGAGCGCGGTGACGGAGCCGCCGAGCTCGTCCCGCAGGCGGAGCGCCTCCAGCAGCGCGCGGCGGTCGAACGGGTTGATGAGCGCCGGGACGCCCTCGCGGCGGAGGCGGCGGGTGACGGGGTCGAGCGCGAGCTCCGATACCTCGGGGACCTGCTTCACGCAGACGACGGTCCTCATCGCGCGCCCCGCAGACGTCGAACGGACGTGCCGTCTTGTCCCGTTCCGTCAAATTTCCGACGGGAGCGGACGACGCTTCTGCCATCGGCCCCGGCCCGGCGTCGAGAAATCGCGGCGATTCGGCGAGCGCGCGCTGGCGGGTGCGATGGCACGCGTCCTGCTGAACCGGGCGTCCATGACCCGACTCTCGGCTGCCAAGTCACCGAACGCGCGCGCGCAGCGCCGCCTCCTCGCGGCCGGCGCCCGCATCCGTGGGCAATGGCGCTACCTGGTCCGGACGACGCGCGATCCCTTCGCGAGCGCAGCGGCCGACGGCGCACCGGCCCCCGCGATCGCGAAGCGTCCCTGCGAGCGCGCTGGCGGCTGACGTCCCCCGAAGCACGGCGGCCGGACGTGGCGCTCACGGCACACCGCGCTCGTCGAGGAACGACCGGACGAGAGCGACGACCGCGTCCGGCGCCTGCATCGGCACGAAGTGACCGACGCCCGGGAGCATCTCGAGGCGACCGTCCGGCAGCAGCGCCGCCGCATGCCGCGCGAGATCGGGAGGGAGCGTCGGGCTCGCGCCGCCGGTGACGAGAAGCGCCGGCACCGAGACGCGCGGCAGATACTCGAGCGTGGCCGAGCGCGCGCCCTGCTCGTAGATCGTGGCTTCGATCTCGGGCGGGCACTTGAGCTCGACGCGACCGTCAGGGAGGTCGCGCGTTCCGTGCTCGACGTAGGCGACCAGCGCGGAGGGCTGCCAGTCGGCGAACGGCGGACGGGCGGCGAACGATGCGAGCATCTCCTCGCGGCTGCTCCACAGCCGGCGCCTCCGGCGCGCGCCCTCCGCGAGCGGGTTCTGCGCACGCGCCGCGGCGGCCGCCGCGTCGAGGCGGGGAACCAGCACCGGATCGAGCAGGATCGCGCGCCCGATGCGACCGGGAAAGTCCGCGGCGACGCCCGCGACCGCGGCGCCGCCCATCGAGTGCCCGACCGCGACGACGTCCCGGAGCGCGAGCGCGTCGAGGAGACCCGCGAGGTCGCGGACGAAATCCGACCACGCGTACGCGTCCGCGGGCTTGTCGCTGTCGCCGTGCCCGCGCTCGTCGAACGCGATCACGCGGAAGCGATCGCGGAACGCCTCGGCGATCGGCTGCCAGACCGCGCCGCAGAAGCCCGTCGCGTGGGCGCACACGAGCGCCGGCAGGTCGGCGCGCCCGGGCGCGTGATCGGCGACCGCGAGCGCGATGCCGCCGACGTCGACTCGGAAGGACGAGGCCATGGCCGGAACGGACGGCGCGCTCAGAGAGCGGGGATCCGGCCATCGCCGCCGTAGAACGGGACGAGCGCGGGCGGCAGCTCCACCGAGCCGTCGGCGCGCTGGTAGGTCTCGAGCACCGCGATCAGGATGCGCGGGAGCGCGAGACCCGACCCGTTCAGGGTGTGGACGAGCTCGGGACGCTCACCGGGCGCGGGGCGATAGCGGATGCTCGCGCGGCGCGCCTGGAAGTCGCGGAAGTTCGAGCAGGAGCTGACCTCCAGCCACTCGCCGCAGCCGGGCGCCCACACCTCGACGTCGAACTTCATGGCCGCCTGGAAGCTCAGGTCGCCGGTGCACATCTGGACGATGCGGTGGGTGAGCCCGAGCTTCCGGCAGACCTCTTCCGCGTCGTCCAGCAGCGACGCGAGCTCCGCGTCCGAGGTCTCGGGCCGGACGAACTTGACGAGCTCGACCTTGTCGAACTGGTGGCCGCGCTTGATGCCGCGGACGTCGCGCCCGGCGGACATCTTCTCGCGCCGGAAGCACGGCGAGTACGCGACGTGTCGGATCGGAAGCCGCTCGGCCTCGAGCACCTCGTCGCGGTAGAGGTTCGTGACCGGCACCTCGGCGGTCGGGACGAACCAGAGCTCGCCCTCGATGTCGCGGTACACGGTGTCGGCGAATTTCGGCAGCGTGCCGGTCCCGACCAGGCACTCGCCCTTCACCATCGCCGGCGGGTAGACCTCGAGGTAGCCGTGCTCGCGGGTGTGGAGGTCGAGCATGAAGGCGATGAGCGCGCGCTGCAGGCGCGCGCCCGGGCCGGTCAGCACGTAGAAGCGCGATCCCGAGATCTTGACGCCGCGCTCGAAGTCGATCGCGCCGAGGCGCGGCCCGAGGTCCCAGTGCGGCAGCGGCTCGAAGTCGAACTTCGCCGGCTCGCCGACGACGCGGACGATCTGGTTCTCGCTCTCGTCCCGGCCGACGGGGACCGCCTCGTGCGGCAGGTTGGGCACCTCGAGCATGGCGTCCTCGAAGCGCTTCTCGAGGTCCGCGACGATCGCCTCCTCGGCGGCGATCGCCTCGGAGAGCGACTTGAGCGCGGCACCGGCCGTCTTCCGCTCCTCCGGCGGCAGCGCGCCGATCTCCTTCGAGCGCCGGGTGCGTTCCGCGCGCTTCTCCTCGAGCGAGCGCAGCCCAGCACGGCGCGCGGCGTCGGCCGCGAGGACGTCGTCGACCAGCGCGGGCGGCGCCTGCACCTTGGCGAGCTCGGCCTTGACCCAGTCGGCGCGCTCGCGGATGAGCCGGATGTCGAGCATGTCGGGCTGTTTCTACCAGGCGCGGGGGGCGAATCCACCCGCTCCTGTGCTTTACGGTCGCGCGGTCACGTCGGGCTCTCGAAGGCGCCGCGCACGACGCTCACGACCGGCTCTTCGCCACGCCAGTCGACGCCGAGGACGTCGAAGCGGGCGGGCCGAGCGCTCGCGCCGGCGCGCGCGAGGAAAGCCGCGGCCGCGCGCGCGATGCGGAGGCGCTTCACGGCTCCGATCGTCTCGAGCGGCCCGCCGTGGCGGCGATGCGAGCGCGACCGCACCTCGACGAACACGATCGCGTCGCCGTCGCGCGCGACGAGGTCGATCTCGGCGCCCGCGAGCCGGACGTTGCGCGCGACGATCTCGTAGCCGAGCCTTGCCAAGTGAGCGGCGGCCGCGTCCTCGGCGCGGCGTCCGAGCGCGACGCGCGGATCCGCCGGTCGCCGAGGTGCGGACGACGCGGGTGGTCCGGACGACGGGCGTCGCGCGCGCGGCACGGGCGACCGCTACCCGCGGGCGCAAACACTCTCAAGCCGCCGGCGCACTGTCCGCGGCGACATCCGCGACCCGGAGCCCGATCGGAAGCGACTCGGCCAGCACGAGGGCCTGGTCGCGCACGTCCATCGCGACGCGCTCGCGCAGCCAGCGCGCGAGGCGCCGGCCCTCGGGCTCCGACTCGAGCCGCGACGCGAGCTTCTCGCGCAGCTCGGGGCCGACGTCGCGCACCCGATCGCCCGTCAAGCGCGCGACCTGCGCGACCGCGAGCGCGGTCGCGGCGGCGCGCGGCCACGGGCGCGCGGCGAGGTCGGCGAGCCACGGCTCCACCGCGCTCGGCTCGACGACCGCGTTCGCCGGCCCGTAGAGCGGGGCGCGGGCGGCGAGCCGTCCGAACGCCCACAGCTCCGCGTCGCTCGCCCGATCCGCGACGACGCGCGGCGCGAGCGCGCGCAGCATCTCGAGCTTCGTCCCGGCCGGCAGCCGCTCGAGCGCGCCGGCGACCTGCCACATCTCGCGCACCTCCTGCGGCCCGCCCTTCCACCGGCTCGGCTTCCCCTTCTTGCGGGCGTCCGGGAGCAGGACGGGGCGGATCTCCTGGTGAAGCGCCTGCTGCTGCTGGCGCGTGAGGCCGCTCGCGACGCGCTTCCAGAGCGTCCACCACTCGGCGCGTGCCTGCGTCGCACCCGGCGACTGAAGGCCGCGATCGAAGAGACGCCACACCTGCTCGACGCGCCACGCGTCGCGCGCCTCCCCGACGCCCGGCCGGAGGAGGAAACCGACGAGGTTCAGCCAGCGCGCCTCGTGCGCGGGCGAGCGCGCTCGCGCCGGCTCGAGCGCGACGAGCGCGTCCCAGAGCTCGCGGATGGCCGCGAGCGGCCACGCGTCCTTGCCGCACCCGAGCGCTTCCTCGAGGTCGCGTCCGAGCCGGACCGGATCCGGCCCGCCCGACGCTCCGAAGCAGGCTTCGATCAGCGCGCGCGCCGCCGCCACGCGCTCCGGCTCGATCACGACCTCGGACGCGGGCGGCCGGAGCGCGGAGCCGGCCGCATCCGTCTCGCCGTCCGCGTCGTCCGCCGCTGCGATCGCAGACGCCGCCTCCGGCGCGGACGCGGGCGCGCTCCGGAGATCGAAGCCCATGCGCCAGCGATGGGTCGTGTCGCGGGCATGACACCAGAGCTCGAGCGTGCCGGTCGCCGTCAGCTGCGAGCGCAGGTGGACGCGCACCGCGCGCGCCTGCAGCGATCGCCCGAAGCGGAGCACGGTCGCGATCGGCGGCAGCTCGACCAGCGTCGCGGGATCCGCGTCGACGAGCGCTCCCCCCGGCTCCTCGGCGCGCGCGCTCGCGGCGTAGATCGGGAAGCGGACGGGCGCGTTGGCGAGCACCTCGAACTCCGGGGTCGCGATCTCGACCGAGTCGCCATCCTCCATTCCACGCGGCGCGATGCACAGGACGCGGATGGTGCCGGAAGCGCCGCCCCCTTTGAGCGTGGCGCCGGCCTCCGTAGTCCCGCTCGCGACGCCGACGTAGTACGCGCGCGCCGCGCCGCCGCCGATCCGGACGCCGGCGCCTCGCAGCGCGAGCCCGTACGCCGCCGCGCCGCGCGCGACTGCGAGGTCGAGGTCGGTCCCGGCGAGCTCGCGCGGGCGATCTCCGGCCCACGCCGCGAGCTGGTCCAGGATGCGCTCGCGGATCGCGCGGGGCTTCAGCGCGCCGCCGTTGAAGAGGACCGCGTCGGGCGCGATCGCTTCTCCGCCGGCCGCGACCGCCGCGCGCGCCAGGAACTCCGCCAGGTGGCGCGGGATTTCCGGCTCGGACGCGTACGGGAGACCGAATTCGGCGAGCGCGACCGCCGGCCGCGGCCGCGGCGTCTCGCCCGCCGCGACCAGCGGAAAGAAGC
>DASRFA010000016.1:0-121110 GCA_035651755.1 Binatia bacterium
GCGGCGAGGCCGGCCACCACCAGCGACACCGAGGCGCGGAGATCGGTGGCCATCACCTGGGCGCCGGTGAGCTCCTTCACGCCGCGCACCATCGCGGAGGCGCCGTGGACGGTGATGTTGGCGCCCATGCGCGACAGCTCGGGCACGTGCATGAAACGATTCTCGAAGATCGTCTCGGTGATCATGGCGGCACCCGACGCCGTCGACATCAGGGCCATCATCTGCGCCTGGAGGTCGGTCGGGAAGCCGGGGTACGGCGCGGTCAGGACGTCCACGGAGCGAAGCCGGCGATCGCTCCGGACGCGGATCGCTCCCTCCCCGGGCTCGATGCCGACCCCGGCCTCGGCGAGTCGCTCGAGCACCGCGCCGAGGTGGTCGGCGCGTGCGCCGCGCACGACCACGTCGCCGCCCGCGGCCGCGACCGCCATGACGAGCGTTCCGGCCTCGATGCGATCGGGGATCACGCGATGCGCGAAGCCGCGCAGGCGATCGCGACCGTCGATCTCGATCGTCGGCGAGCCGGCTCCCCGCACGCCGGCGCCCATCTTCGCGAGCACCTCCGCGAGGTCGACGATCTCGGGCTCGCGCGCGGCGTTGTCGATGACGGTCGTGCCGTCGGCGAGCGCGGCCGCCATCATGAGGTTCTCGGTCGCGCCGACCGACGGCATCTCGAGGGCGATGTGCGCCCCGTGAAGGCGCGGCCGGCCCGCTCCGTCGCGCGGCGCGCGCGCCTCCACGTAGCCGTGCGAGGTCGCGATCTCGGCGCCCATCTTCTCGAGGCCGACGAGGTGCAGATTGACGGGACGGCTTCCGATCGCGCAGCCGCCGGGCGTCGCGACGCGCGCCTCGCCGAAGCGCGCGAGGAGCGGGCCGAGCGCGAGGAAGGAGGCGCGCATGGTCTTGACGAGATCGTAGGGCGCCTCGAGGCTCGTCACCCGGCGCGCCGCGAGCGCGACGGAGCCGAAGGAGTTCGGCTGGACGTCGACGCCGAGCTGCGCGAGGAGCCGCTCCGTCGTCGCGCAGTCGACGACCCGCGGCACGTTGTCGACGTGGCAGCTCTCCTCGGTCAAAAGCGAGGCGAACAGGATCGGCAAAGACGCGTTCTTCGCGCCGCCGACCTCGACCTCGCCGCGGAGACTCCGTCCGCCGCGAATGACGATCGAATCCATCCGTCCTCCCCTCTCTCTCGCCGGAATCGACCGCTCGGGTCGCGCGTTCGGCGGCGCGTCAGCCCCGCGCCAGTGTAGCGCCGCTTCGCGTTTCACCAATGCCCCCCGCCAGGAGCAGCCGATCGCGTCCCGCGAGATCCCGCACCACCCGCACCTCCCCGAAACCCGCCGCCGTCGCCGCCGCGACCGCGGCGGCCCCCTGCCCCGCCCCGATCTCGATCGCCGCCGCGCCGCCCTCCCGGAGCGCCCGGCGCGCCTCGCGAAGGAGCCTCCGGACTACACCGAGACCGTCGCCGTCGCCACCGGCGAGCGCCTCGAGCGGCTCGAACCGGAGCTCGGGCTCGGCGGAGGCGAGGTCGGCGGGCGAGAGGTAGGGCGGGTTCGCGACGACCAGGTCGAGCGACCCGGAGGCGAACGGCGCCAGCAGGTCGGCGCGCGCGAACGAGACGCGCGCGCGCAGCCGGGGCGCGAGCCGCCGCGCGTTGTCGCGGGCGACCGCCAGCGCGGGTGCCGATCGGTCGATCGCGACGACGCGGACGCCGGCGGCCGCTTCCGCGGCGACGGCGAGCGCGATCGCCCCGCTTCCCGTGCCGACGTCGGCGACCCTCGCTCCCGCCGACCGCGCACGGAGCCACCGGACCGCCTCCTCCACGACCGTCTCGGTCTCCGGCCGAGGCACGAGCACGCGCGGGTCGACGGCGAGCTCGAGCGACCAGAATTCGCGCTCGCCCGTCAGGTACGCGACGGGCTCCCGCCGGCTCCGCCGCTCGAGGAGCGAGGCGAACGCCTCGGCGTCCGTCGCCGCGAGCGGCGACCGGCGCTCCGCCGCGACCCGCGCGCGCGACACGCCGAGCGCGGAGGCGAGCAGGACCTCGGCGTCGAGCTCGGGGGTCGGCACCCCGGCCGCCCGCAGGCGCTCGGCGGCCGCCCGCAGCGCGTCGGCGATCGCGCCGCCGGCCGGTCGGGTCACCGCGGCTCCGCGCGGCGCGAAGCGCGCGCTCGCGCGCCGGGGGCGCGGCGGCGGCGCTCGTTCAACCGGCGGCCTTCAGCGCCTCGGCCTGGTGGTGCGCGACGAGCGGCCCGATCACGGGGTCGAGATCGCCGTCGAGGACGCGCTCGAGGGCGTGCACCGTCAAGTTGATGCGGTGGTCGGTCACGCGGTTCTGCGGGAAGTTGTAGGTGCGGATGCGCTCGGAGCGGTCGCCCGTCCCGACCATCGACTTCCGGCTCTGCGCGATCGCGGAGCGCTGCTCCTCCTGCGCCCGCTCGAGGAGCCGCGCGCGCAGGATCTTGAGGGCCTTCGCCTTGTTCTTGTGCTGCGACTTCTCGTCCTGACAGCTCACGACCAGGCCGCTCGGGAGATGCGTCACGCGGACCGCCGAGTCGGTCGTGTTGACGCTCTGCCCTCCCGGGCCGGAGGAGCGGAAGACGTCGATCCGGAGGTCCTTCTCGTCGATCTCGACGTCGACGTCGTCGGCCTCCGGCAGGACCGCGACCGTCACGGCCGACGTGTGGATGCGGCCCGATGCCTCGGTCTCGGGGACGCGCTGCACGCGATGGACGCCGCCCTCGAACTTGAGCTGGCTGTACGCGCCGCGCCCCTCGATCGAGCACACGATCTCCTTGAAGCCGCCGAGCCCGGTCCCGTTCGACGACAGGACCTCGATGCGCCAGCCGCGGCGCTCCGCGAAGCGCGAGTACATGCGGAAGAGGTCGGCCGCGAAGAGCGACGCCTCCTCGCCGCCGGTGCCGGCGCGCACCTCGACGATGACGTTCCGGTCGTCGTTCGGGTCCTTCGGGAGGAGGAGCGTCTTGAGCGTCGCCTCGACGTCGTCCTTCCGCGCGCGCAGGCCGGGCAGCTCGGCGCGCGCCATCTCGCGCAGCTCCGGGTCGCTGTCGTCGGCGAGCGCAGCGAGGTCGCGCTCCTCCTCCGCGAGCTTCTTCCAGACGCGGTACGCCGACGTCACTTCCTCGAGGCCGGAGCGCTCGCGCGAGAGGCGCACGAACTCCTTCCGGTTCGCGATGACGGCCGGGTCGACCAGCATCGCCTCCAGGTCGTGGTAGCGCTTCTCGACGTCGGCGAGCTTGTCGAGCATGGCTCAGGGCCGGCCGCAGGTCGCGCGCGGCGACGCGGCGGGTGACGAGCTGCGAGCGGTCAGGCGCCCGCCGGAGGAGCGGCGGCTTCCTTCTTCTTCCCGTAGCGGCGGTTGAAGCGGTCGACGCGGCCGGCGACGTCGAGGATCTTCTGCTTGCCGGTGTAGAAGGGATGGCACTGCGCGCAGATCTCGACGTGCAGCTTCTGGGCGGTCGAGCGGGTCTCGATCACGTTGCCGCAGCTGCAGACGATCTGGGTGGGCTCGTACTTCGGGTGAATGCCTTCCTTCATGATCCGTGCGTGGGTAGCACCGGGTCGATCGTCGTTCAAACGTGACGTCGCTTCGATCCTGCTGCGCGGGGCCCTTGTGCCCGTGGGCCGCCGGATCCGTTTGGGCGGGCCGCTCAGACAGGGTCTCGTTCGCGGGAGGTGGAGCGCCCTGATGATCTCATGAATCAAGGTGAGGGCGGGTGATTGTCCCGCTCGCTCGACAGTTCTTCGCTGGCCCGCCCAAACGGATCCGGCTGCGTCGGTAATGGGGTGAGCTCCGTGCACCCGCATTCGTCGCTGGATGCGCGTCTTCCGGGCGGGGTGACACGGATCATGGGGGCGTCGTGGTGGGCTTGAGGCGGGCGCGTTCGACGGCGGCTTTCCAGCCGGCGTAGAGGCGGTCGGCGTCCTGGCGCGACGACTTGGGCTTGAACACGCGGTCGCGGGCGCGCATGCGGTCGAGCTGGGCGGGGCTCCAGAGGCCGACGCCGAGTCCGGCGAGGAAGGCGGCGCCGACGGCGGTCGTCTCCACGATCTTGGGACGGTCGACGGGGGCGCCGATCTGGTCCGCCTGGAACTGCATGAGGAAGTCGTTCGCCGCGGCGCCGCCGTCGACGCGGAGCTCGTGCACGCCCGCGGACGCGTCGCCGGTGGCGGCGCGCACGTCGGCGGTCATGGCGTCGACGACGTCGCGGCTCTGGTAGGCGATCGCTTCGAGCGCCGCGCGCGCCAGGTGGGCGCGGGTCGTGCCGCGCGTCAAGCCGACGATCGCGCCGCGCGCGTCCGAGTCCCAGTACGGCGCGCCGAGGCCGACGAACGCCGGCACGACGTAGACGCCGTCGTTGGCGCGCACCTCGCGAGCGAGCGCCTCGCTGTCGGCGGCGCGCTTCAGGATCCCGAGGCCGTCGCGGAGCCACTGGATCACCGCCCCGCCGACGAAGACGGAGCCCTCGAGCGCGAAGATCGGCCCGCCGTCGGCGGCGCAGGCGAGCGTCGTCACGAGACCGTTCTGCGACGTGACGGCGCGATCGCCGGTCGGCGTGAGGACGAAGCAGCCGGTTCCGTACGTGTTCTTGACCATGCCGGGGCGCACGCACTGCTGCCCGAAGAGGGCCGCCTGCTGGTCGCCCGCGATGCCGGCGACCGGCACCTCCGCGTCGCCCAGGACGCCGGGCGCGGTGCGGCAGAAGAGTCCGCTCGAGCGCCGCACCTCGGGCAAGACCGATTCCGGCACGCCGAGGAGCGCGAGCAGGTCGGGGTCCCAGCGCCGGGCGTGGATGTCGTAGAGCAGCGTCCGCGACGCGTTGCTGTAGTCGGTCGCGTGCACCGTCCCGCCCGAGAGCTTCCAGACGAGCCAGGTGTCGATCGTTCCGAACGCGAGCCGGCCGGCGGCCGCCTTCTCCGCCGCGCCGCGCACGTTGCGCAGAAGCCACTCGACCTTCGTCCCGGAGAAGTACGCGTCGATCACGAGGCCGGTCTTGGCGCGGACCGCGTCGACGTGCCCTTCCGCGCGCAGCTCGTCGCAGCGCGCGGCCGTCCGGCGATCCTGCCAGACGATCGCGCGGTGCACCGGGCGGCCCGTGCGCCGGTCCCAGAGCACGGTCGTCTCGCGCTGGTTCGTGATGCCGATCGCGACCAGCTGCTGCGGCTTCAGCTTCGCGCTCCGGATCGCCGAGCGCAGGACGCGGAGCGAGACCTCCCAGATCTCCTCGGCGTCGTGCTCGACCCAGCCCGGCTTCGGGAAGTGCTGCGTGAACTCGCTGTACGCGCGCCCGACGACCGCCCCCTGCCGATCGAGGACGAGCGCCGTGCTGCCGGTCGTGCCCTGATCGATCGCCGCGATGTACGCCATGCCGTCGCCTCCAGCCGGTCGGTCGCGTCGCGCGCCGCCGTGCGCGACCGAAAGCGCGGTCGTGGAGGATCGCGAGCAGCGAGTCAACGGACCGGCCCGCTTGATCCGGAGCCCGCGACCCCGATAAGCGAAACGTAGGGCAATTGATTGATCATGCGACCGCCGCGCGGACGGCGCTCGTACGGAGGTCAGGACGGGTCGCGCGATCAGCCGCGCACGCGTCGAGGAGGGAAGCGATGAAGCTCGCAGGAAGAGCGTTGCTGGTCGTGGCCATCACGTTTGCGCTTGCCCCCACGACGCGCGCCGACGACGAGCCGGCGAATGCGCCTGCGCCCGCGGCCGGGGAAAGCGCGAGCGGCGGCGGCGGCGCGACCCTCGCGCCCGGCGCGACGCTCGGGCAGGACAACTGGCAGTCCGCCGAGAACCTGCTGCCGCCCGAGATCCTGAAGCACTACCGCGAGGGCGGCTTCAAGAACAAGATCGTCGCGTGGCCCGCGAAGTCGTTCCGCTGGGAGACCGCGTTCGAGGAGGCCACGCTCACCAACCGCGGCAAGTACGACGTGAACGACGCCGGGACGATCATCGACAAGTCGACCGGCAAGCAGCCGCCGTACGTGTACGGCTTCCCCTTCCCGGACGTCGACGCGAAGGATCCGAAGGCGGCCGCCAAGATCCTCTGGAACTCGTATTACGGCTACTGGTACCTCGGGAACAGCCACAACGACGTCCGAGTCGTCTGGGTGAACCCGGACGGCGTCGATCGCGAAGCGGGGCAGGACGTCTTCTTCATGTACTACGACGGCCAGTCCGAGCCGTATCGCGTACCGAATCCCCAGAACCTGCTCATGCAGTTCATCGCGACCGCGACGTACCCGACCGACCTGCAGGGCACGACGGCGCTCAGCTGGCGCTACCGCGATCCCGACAAGCGCGATTCCAACTGGGCGTACGTGCCGTCGCTCCGCCGGACGCGCGCGGTGTCGCCGTCGAACCGCTCCGACGGCTTCCTCGGCTCGGATCTCAGCCAGGACGACGGCCCGTTCTTCGACGGCAAGCCCGAGGACTTCGAGTGGAAGCTCATCGGCTCGACCGACCAGCTCCGCTACGCGGACCCGATGAGCCTCGAGGGCAAGTCCGAGGTGCGCTGGCTGCCCGGCGGCGGATGGCGCACGATCTGGGACAAGAACCTTCCCGCCGCGGGCTTTCAGGACCCGAACTGGAAGGGCATCGCCTGGGCGCCGGTGGGACCGCAGCTCGCCAAGCGGCCGATGTGGGTCCTCGAGGCGACGCCGAAGGACAAGTACTACCTCTACGGGAAGGTCCAGCTCTTCATCGACAAGGAGACCTACCAGGGCGCCTTCAACCGGAAGTTCAACTGGCAGGGCGACCTCATGAACACGTATCTCATCATGGGCTTCCTCTCGCACAAGCACGTGCGGCCCGACGGGCGCGAGGACTGGCTCTGGGGCTCGAACATGGGCTACCAGACGGCCGAGAACATCAAGATGAACCGCGCGACCGTGAGCGGGCTCGAAGCTCCGTCGAAGGACGTCGCGAACGACCGCCGCATCCCGTACGACCCGGCGTTCTTCGACTTCAACACGCTCCAGCGCTTCGGGAAGTGATCGGGTCGGGCTCCCCGCCGCCCGCGCTCGGACGCCGGAAACGCGCTCGTCGTCACGCGCAGATCTCCTCCGCGCGCGCGTACAGCCGGGATGGAGCGGCCGCTCTCCCCGGCCGCGAAAGCGCGCGGACGCTCAGCCCGCGAGGAGCCGTGCGACCGCGGCGGCGGCGACGAGCGTCGCGGTCTCGGCCGCGAGGCCGGACGCGACGATGGACGCGCGCGTGACGCCGCCGCGCGCGCGGTGGAGCGCGATCCGAAGCGCGATCGCGACCGCTGCCGCCGTCACCACGAGCACGACCCCGACCGCGTTCGCGAGCCCGAGCGCGAGCGCCATCGCGCTCACGCTCGCGATCGCGAACTCGCGGAACTCGACGCCGCCGACGAGGGCCGCGGCGAACGGATCGTCGGGCGCCGGGAGCGAGCCGTACGCGTGGACGACGCTCGCCCATCGCCCGAGCATGACCGCGAGCCCGACCGCGAGCGCGAGCGCGGGGCCGCCGACGAGCGCGATGGCGACCGCCTCCGTGGCGAGCGCGGCCGCGACCGCGAGGCTCGCCAGCGCGACGACCACCCCGCCCGGCTCGCCTCGTAGGGACGCGATCGCATCGACGGTGGCCGCCGCGGGCGCGGCGCGCTGGACCGCGACGAGGAGTGCGACGGCGGCGGGCGCGATCGCGAGCGCGGGAGCGCGCGCGGCGGCCGCGGCCGCGATCGCTCCGACGGCAAGCCCGAGCGCGAGTCCGATGGCGGGAAGGAACATCGCGCCGCGCGCGAGGTCGGCGATCTCGTCCGCTCCCACCGGCATCCTGCCGGTCGCGAACGCGAACGCCGCGCGGAGCGCGCGCGCGATCGCCGCCGCACCGCCCGACGGAGCGCCGGCCGCGCCGGTCGCGGCGCGGTCGGCTTGACTCGGTTCGGGCGCCATGGACAGCGAACAGGTAGCGGGCGGGCGAGCCGCACGGCAAGGTGGGACCGCAGAGCGGCGAGCGCTGTGGCCCGCCGGCGCCGAGATCGGCGCCGCGCACCGCGCGGGGGAGGCCATGATGCCGACGACCGAAGCTTCCGGAGCGCCCGATCCGCGCGCTCCACGCCCATCCCCCGCGAGCCCGTTCCGCTGCGGCCACGAGGACGGCTGGCACGGACGGAACCCGTTCGATCCGTCCTTTCGCGCGGACCCCTACCCGCACCTCGCGCACCTGCGCGAGTTCGACCCCGTGAACCTGACGCCGGTCGGCCTCTGGCGTCTCACGCGCTTCGCCGACGTCGAGCGCATCCTGAAGGACGTCCCGACGGGGGTGCGCACGTCGAGCGGCGACCTTCCCGGCCGCGTGGGCGAGGTCGAGGCGCGACCCGCGGAATTCATGCTCTCGCAGGACCCGCCGAACCACACGCGCCTCCGGAAGCTCGTGAGCAAGGCGTTCACGCCGCGCGCCGTCGAGCGGCTGCGGGAGCGCATCCAGGCGATCGCCGACGAGCAGATCGCCCGCGTGCTGGCGCGCGGCGAGATGGACGTGATCGCCGACCTCGCGCTCCCCGTGCCCGCGACGATGATCTGCGAGATGATGGGCGTGCCGCTCGCGGATCGCGACCGCTTCACCGTGTGGACGGCGGACGCGACCCACGTGCTCGCCGCGCCGTTCGCCCCGCCCGACCTGATCGAGCGCGGCGTCGCGGCCGGAGACGCGCTGCGCGGCTACTTCGAGAGCCTCATCGAAGCGCGCCGGCGAAATCTCGGCGAGGACATCCTGAGCGACCTCATCCGCGCCGAGGAGGACGGCGACCAGCTGACGCCGAGCGAGCTCGTCTCGCAGTCGATCGGGCTCCTGATCGCGGGCTTCGAGACGACCATCGGCCTCATCGGGAACGGCGTCCTCGCGCTCATCCGCCACCCCGACCAGCTCGCGCTCCTGCGCGAGCGCCCGGAGCTCCTCCCGAACGCGATCGACGAGTGCCTGCGCTACGACGGCCCGATCCTCTTGACGGTGCGCGTCCTGCGCGAGGACACGGCGTTCGGCGACACGACGATCCCGAAGGACGCGATGGTGTTCGCGATGCTCGCCGGGGCCAATCGCGACCCGGCGCGCTACCGCGACCCCGATCGCTTCGACGTGGCGCGCGACGACCACTCGCCGCTCGGCTTCGGCGGCGGCATTCACTACTGCCTGGGCGCGCACCTCGCGCGCATGGAGGCGCAGGTCGCGATCGGCACGCTCGTCCGGAGCGTCCGCGATCTCGCGCTCGCGACCGACGACCTGGCGTGGGGACGTTCGCTGTTTCGGGTCCTCGATCGGCTGCCCGTGACGTTTCGTCCTGCTTGACGCGGGCCCCGCCGCGCCGGTTCAGCTCTCCAGCCTTTCGAACCAGTCGAGGATGCGGACGTTCTCCGAGCGGGGGTAGGTGTGCGACAGCTCGGGCAGCTCGCGGTACTCGAGGGCGGCGCCCGACCGCAGCAGCACGTCGCGCGCGGCGCGCGCGAGCGCGACCGGGAACAGGAAGTCGAGCGCGCCGTGCACGAGGTAGATCGGCACGCCGCGCGCGCGCACGAGGTTGCCGAGCGGCTCGTTCGCGGGGTGGAGGACGCCGCAGAGCGGCGCGATCGCGCGGTAGACGTCGGGGTGCGAGAGCCCGTAGAGGAGGCCGAACGTCGCGCCGTCGGAAAGGCCGGTCAAAAGGATGCGGCGGCGGTCGATCCGGTAGTGCGCGGCGAGCCACGCGACGATCTGGAGGAGGCCGTGGTCCTCGCGCGGTCCCCACGTCGACCCGACGGAGCTCGGCGCGACCAGCACGTAGTCGCGGCTCTTCGCCTCGCGGAGCCACGTCCACAGGAAGTCGGGGCCGTTTCCCGAGCCGCCGTGGAGCGCGACCACGAGCGGCCACTCGGCGTCGCCGTCGTAGTCCTCCGGGACGTAGAGCGCGAAGCCGCCGTGATCGCCGCCCGCGCCGACGTGGACGACGCCGGTCGCCGGGCCGGCGTCGCCGGCGGGACGCGCGGCGCGGTCGGGGCGCGTCGTCCCGGGGAGGAGCCAGAAGTCGGCGAAGGGAGGAGCCGCGCGGCGGAGCGCGTAGAACCCGTCCTGGGCGCGCGCGCTCTCGTGCAGCGACTGGAGAATCACCGCGATGCGTGCGGGCGGCGGCGCTTCGGGATGTCCGGCGAAGAGCGCGCAGGCGCGCTCGGCATGTCCGAACGCCTCGGCGAGCCGGCTCGCGTAGGGAGCGAGGTCGTCGGGCGGCGGCGCCGCGTCGAGCGCGGCGCGCGCTCGAGCGACCGCCGGCAGGAGGAGGTCGCGCGCCTCGGCGGCCAGCCCCTCGCTCCGCCCGGGCGCCAGCTTCTCCGCCGCGCCCTCCATCCAGGCGAGGAAGTCGCGCGCCGCTTGGGCCGCCGCGAGCGCCGCGCGGAGATACCCGACCTCGGCCGCGTCCGGGCCCTCGTCGCCGCCGGCGCTCATGGCGAGCGAGTGTGCGCCCCTCGGCATGCTGTGGAAAGGACGCTAGAACGGAGTCGTGGCCGACGAACCGGACCGCTCCGACGCCGCGGCGCGCATCGTCGACGCGCGCCTGCGGCTGCGCGAGCGATTCCTCGAGCGCATGCGCGCGACGCCCGCCGTCTCGGACGCCCGTCCGCTCGGCGGCGGGCCGCCGAACCGGCACGGCATGCCGCGGATCCCGATCGGCCAGACCCCGACGGCGCCCGGGAAGTGGCCGGTGCTCGACCTCGGGAGCCACCCCGACGTGCCGCTCGACCGCTGGTTGCTCGCCGTCGACGGCGACTGCGACCGCCCGCTTCGCCTCGACTGGCAGGCGTTCCTCGCGCTCGAGCAGGTCGACGACACGAGCGACTTCCACTGCGTCACGGGGTGGTCGCGCCTCGACATCCCGTGGCGCGGCGTCCGCGTCGCCACCGTCCTCGCGCTCGCGGAGCCGCGCCCGAGCGCCGCCTACCTCCTTTGCCACGCGTACGACGGCTACACGACGAACGTGCCGCTCGCGGAAGCGCTCAAGGACGACGTTCTCCTCGTCCACAGCGCCGACGGCCAGCCGCTTCCCCGCGAGCACGGCGGCCCCGTCCGGATGATCACCCCCGAGCTCTACGCCTGGAAGGGCGCGAAGTGGATCTCGCGCCTCGAGATCCTGAGCGAGGACCGGCTCGGGTTCTGGGAGAGGAACGGCTACTCGAACACGGCGCATCCCTGGCGGAACGATCGCTACTCGTGAGCACGACCCCGCACGAGGAGGCCGGCAAGCCGCCGGGCACGGACCGCCCGTCGGAGCAGGACGGCGTTCCCGTCCAGATCCGCCCCGCCGTCGCCATCGTCCTGATCCTCGGGGCCCTCTGCGCGGTCGCGAGCCTGATCCTCGATCTGTCGCCGGCGGTCCGCTACGGCATCGTCGGCGCGATGGCCGTCCTCTACTTCCTGACGAAGGTCAAGTACTGGCTGTGACGACCGAGGCGCGATGACACCGGACGCCCGCGTCGCCGCGCAGATCGCCGACGCCGGCCGCGCGCTCGCGGACGCGCTCGGCGCGCGCGTCGCCTGCGTCGCGCTCTACGGGAGCGCCGCCGGCGAGGAGTTCTCGCCCGCCCACTCCGACGTCAACCTGCTGATCGTCCTGAACGAGATCGAGTTCGCGGACCTCCGGCTGATCGGCGCGACCCTCGAGCGCGCGGCGGCGCGGCACGGGCTCCGGTTCGCGACCCCGCTCGTCGTCAGCCCCGAGTTCCTCGCCGCGGCACGCGACTCGTTTCCGATCGAGCTCGAGGACCTTCGGACACGCCATCGCATCCTCGCGGGCGAAGACCTGGTCGCGCCGCTGCGCGTGGCGCGCGCCGCGGTCCGGGTCGCGGCCGAGCGCGAGGCGCGCACGATGCTGCTCCGCGTGCACGCGCTCGCGATCCATCGCCCGCCCGACGCCATCGCGCGCGAGGCGCTCTCCCACCTCGCCGCGGCGTTCGTCGTCGTCGGGGCGGCGCTCGTCGACTGCCACGCCGGCAGCGCGCGGCCGCGCGGCCGCGCGCTCCTCGCCGAGGTCGCGGCGCGGCTCGGCATCGCGTTGCCGTCGTTCGGCGAGCTGCTCGCGATGCGCGACGGAGAGCGCCCGTGGCCCGCGGCCGAAGCGCTCGACGCCCTGCTCGCCCGCCTGGTCGGCGAGCTCGGAGCCGTGATCCGGGCGATCGATGGCGCGACCGGCTGAGCGCGCGGCGCTCGCGCCGCACGCCGGTCGCCTCCGGGTGCGCAGCGCGCGGTCGGCGCTCGCCTGCGGCGCGATCGCCGCGGTCCTCGCAGTCGCGGCCGCCGCCCACGCGGCGAAGATCGACGTGCCGAAGCCGCTCGGCTACGTGTCCGACTTCGCGCAAGTCATCGATCCGCCGGCGCGCGCGCGCCTCGACGCGCTCATCCGCGAGCTCAAGCAGAAGACCGGCAGCGAGATCGCGGTCGTCACCGTCAAGACGACCGCGCCGGACGACGCCTTCGACTACGCGATGGCGATCGCCGAGAGCTGGAAGCCGGGCGATCCGGGAAAGGACAACGGAGTCGTCTTCCTGGTCGCGGTCGACGACCGGAAGATGCACATCCTCACCGGGTACGGCGTCGAGGGCGCCCTTCCCGACGGCAAGGTCGGGGAGATCCGCGATCGAGTGGTCGTGCCGGCGTTCCGGAGCGGCGACTTCTCGGGCGGCATCGAGCGCGCCACGGCCGCGCTCGCGGACGCGATCGCGCGCGAGTACGGCGTCACGCTGTCGGGTGCGCCGCCGGCGCGAGCGGCGGCCCCGCGCCGCGGAGGCGGCTGGTCGATCGGTTTCTTCCTTCTGATCCTCTTCGTCATCCTGGTGCTGCGCGCTCTCGGCAGCGGCGGCGGCGCAAGCGGGTTCGGCCGAGGGCGCCGGCGCTGGCCGTTGATCATCGGTCCGGTGCCGGGTAGTGGCTGGGGCGGCGGCGGCTTCGGCGGTTTCTCGGGCGGCGGCGGGGGCGGCTTCGGCGGTTTCGGCGGCGGTCGCTTCGGTGGAGGCGGCGCCGGAGGGAGCTGGTGATGCGGACTCGACCGTTGGCGGAAACCACGAAGCGTCGGCCGCTTGGCGGCGCGCTGCCGCGCGCCGCGCTCGCGCTCGTCGCGGCGCTCCACGTCGCGGGCTGCGGGTACAACACGCTCGTCGCGCAGCGCGAGGCGATCGATTCGCAGTGGGCCCAGGTCGAGAACCAGCTGCAGCGCCGGAACGACCTCATCCCGAACCTCGTCGAGGTGACCAAGGGATACGCCGCGCACGAGCGCGGCGTCTTCGAGGCGATCGCGAACGCCCGCAGCAAGCTCATCGGCGCGCGCACGCGCGACGAGGAGATCGACGCGGCGAACGAGGTGTCGGGGGCGCTGTCGCGCCTGCTCGCGCTCAGCGAGGCGTACCCGAACCTGAAGGCGGACGCGCAGTTCGCCCGGCTTTCGGACGAGCTCGCCGGCACCGAGAACCGGATCGCGACCGAGCGCCGGCGCTACAACGAGGTGGTGCAGTCGTACAACACCAGCATCCGCTCGTTCCCGACCGCGCTCTACGCGCGCTGGCTCGGCTTCCAGCCCGAGAAGTACTTCGAGGCGCCGAACGAGGCGAAGGTCGCTCCCAAGGTCGACTTCGGCACTCGCCCGCCCGCGCAGTAGGACTCCGTCCCCGGCCGTGGTGGGCGAGATCGTCTGCCGGGACGTCGTCAAGCGCTTCGGAGCGCGGAGCGCGCTCGACCGCGCGAGCTTCGCCGTCCGCGCCGGCGAGATCGTCGCGCTGCTCGGCCCGAACGGCGCCGGCAAGTCGACCGCGCTCTCGATCCTCGCGACCCTGCTCGCGCCGACCTCCGGCGAGGTGGCGGTCGCCGGCTGCGCGTTGCCGCGCGAGGCGCGGCGCGCGCGCCGCCATCTCGGCCTCGTGCCGCAGCAGGTCGCCGTCTACCCCGCGCTCTCCGCGCGCGAGAACCTCGAGTACTTCGCGGCGCTCCAGGGCCTCGCGGGCGACGGCGCGCGCTCCGCGGTCGGGCGCGCTCTCGCGCTCGTCGAGCTCGCCGATCGCGCCGACGAGCCGGTCGCGCGCTTCTCGGGCGGAATGGCGCGACGCCTGAACCTGGCGTGCGGGATCGTGCACCGGCCGCTCGTCGTGCTCCTCGACGAGCCGACGGTCGGCGTCGACCCGCAGGCGCGCGAGCGCATCTACGAGCTCGAGCGCGCGCTGGCGGCGGAGGGCGCCGCAGTGCTCCACAGCACCCATTTGATGGAGGAGGCGGAGCGGCTCGCGGATCGCGTCGTGCTGCTCGACCGCGGCCGCGTGATCGCGGACGGGACGACGCGCGAGCTCGTCGAGCGGGCGCGCCTCCGGCCCCGGCTCGTGCTGCGCACCGCGCGGCCTCTGCCCGGCGGCTGGGCGGATGGCGTCCCGGGCGTGGTGGCCGACGTCGAGCCCGCGCCGGCGGCGGAGCCGGGGGCGACGAGCGAGCGCAGCGCGGTCCTCACGATCGATTCGACGGCGTCCGTCCCCGCGATCCTCGAGCGCGCGCGCGCCGCGGGCGGCGAGATCGACGACGTGGCGCTCCACCGCCCCGATCTCGCGGACGTGTTCTTCCACCTGACGGGACGCGCGCTCCGCGACGACGATCGGGAGCCCGCGCCGTGATCGCGCGCGCGCTTCTCGCCTCTGTCCGGAAGGACTGGCGGCTTCTCGCGCGCGATCGCATCGGCCTCTTCTTCATGGCGGTCGCGCCGATCGTCGTGATCGCCGTCGCGGGCCTCTCGCTCGCGAGCCTCTACGGCGCTTCGCCGCGCGGCGACACGGCCTACGTGCTACCGGTCGTCGACGAGGACGGCGGCGAACTCGGCGCCACCCTGCGCCGGCGGCTCGCGGACGAGCCCGCCGTCGAGCTCCGCTTCGTCGATCGACAAGCAGCCCTCGCGGCGATCTCGCGCCGGGAGGCGGGAGCGGCGCTCGTCCTCCCGCCCGGCACGTCGGCGGCACTCCGGCACGGCGAGCCGGCGCGGCTCCTCCTCCTCACGGACCCCGTCAAGTACCTCGAGATCGCCAACGTCCGGAACCTCGTGCAGGAGCTGCGCCACGCGGTCGGCGGCGAAGCGCTCGACCGCGCTCGCGCGCGGCTCGAGCGCGCCCGCGCGCACGCGCTTCGCGCGCGGCAGCGGATGGAGCGCCTGCTCGCGCGCGTCCGCGCGGAGCTCGAGCGCGCGGCTGCGGAAGGCCGCGAAGGGCGCCGCCGGCTCGCCGCCGAGATCGACGCCGCCTCGGCGCGCGCCGCCGACGTCGAGCGGCGGCTGCGCGACCGCATGGCGGCGGCCGCGAGCGAGCGATCCGAGGCCGCGCGGGAGCGCGTCGCGGCCGAGCTCGAGCCGCTCGCGCAGTTCCTCCGGGACGTCGCGCGCTACCGGAGCGAGTTCGACGCGTGGCTCATGGCGGCGCGCGCGGCCGCCGGCAGCTTCGCCGACCGCCTTCCCGCGCCGCCGTCGCCGCCCGCCGTCCCGCCCGCGGTGGCGGCGTTCGAGAGCGGAGGAGCGGAGAAGCTCGCCGACCGCCTCGTCGGCGCGCCCGCCGCGCTCGGCGGCGATGCGGTCGACTGGCTCCCGCCCGGCGAGCTGCGCGGCATCCTCTCGCTGCCGAAGGTACCGCCGGCGGTCGCGACCGCCGTTCCGTCGGCGGAGAAGCTCGCGTCGCGGCTTCCTGCTCCACCGCCGGCGGTCCGGCTCCCGCGGCTCCTCGAGATCGACGAGCAGAGCGTCACCGGCGCGCCGGCGCGCCTCAACACCTTCGACCAGAACGTCCCCGGCTTCAGCGTGACGTTCCTTCTCCTCGGGATGCTCCTCGGCGTATCGCTCGGGCTCATCGACGAGCGCGAGCTCGGCACGCTCGACCGCGCGCGCGCGACGCCGTCGCCGGTCGGCGCGCTCGTCGTCGGGAAGCTCCTCGTCCGCTTCGCGGTCGGGGTCGTGCAGATGGCGGTCCTGCTGGCGGTCGGGCACGTCGCGTTCGGCGCGTCGCTCGGGCCCGAGCCGTGGGCGCTCCTCCTCCCGACCGCGGGCATCGTCTTCGCGGGGACGGCGTTCGGCGTGCTCGTCGCGGGGCTCGCCCGCAGCCGCGAGGCGGTGCTGCCGCTCGGGTCGATCGCCATCGTGACGATGGCGGCGGTCGGCGGCTGCTGGTGGCCGATCGACCTCGAGCCGCGCTGGATGCGCCAGGTGGCGCTCGGCTTCCCGACGACCTGGGCGATGGCCGCGTTCAACGACCTCATGATCCGCCGCCAGGGCGCGGCCGCGGCGCTCCGGCCGACCCTCGTCCTGCTCGCGTTCGGAACGACCTTCCTCGTGCTCGGCGTCCCCCTCTTCGTCCGGCGCTCGCGGCCCGACGTTTGACGCACGACCGTCCGAGGTCGATGAATCGACAAACAGGGCGCCGCTCCCGCCGGGAGCGATTCGGGAGAAGAGCATGCCCGAGGTTCAGCTTCGCGAGGCTCACCGCGAGGAGGAGCGCGTCGGATCGCGCGCGCTCCTCGGAGCGGCGGTCGCCACCGCGCTCCTCTACTTGATGGCCGTCGTGGCGATCGGGGAGCCGCCCGCCGCGGCGGATTCGGGCCAGCAGGTCCTCGCCTGGTTCCACGACCACGGCGGTGCGGCGCGCTGGTCCACGTGGGCGCTCACGCTGAGCATACCCGCGTTCGCGGCCATGTTCGCGCTGTTGCGCGGCCTCCTTCCGGCGCCGCATCGCGACGTCTTCCTGATCGGCGGAATCACGATGATCGCGGTCACGAGCGTCCAGACGTGGACGTGGGCCGGGCTCGCGCTGCACGCCGATCGCCTCGAGCCGATGACCGCGCGCACCGTGCTCGACGTCGCGCTCTTCTGGGGTCCCGTCCTGACCGGAGCGACGCTCACGTTCATGGCGCCGGTCACCCTGCTCGCGCTCCAGGGCGCGGCGGGGCTGCCGCGCTGGATCGGGATCCTGGGCGCGGTCGCGTGCGTCGAGCAGGCGATCGAGACCGTCACGATCTTCGGCAGGAGCGGCTTCACGGAGCCGGGCGGCGCGATGAACCTCCAGCTCGGCGCGCTCCTCGTCGCCGTATGGCTGATCGCGTTCGCGGTGTGGGGAGGACTGCGCGGCCGTTTCCGCGCGGCGCGTGCCTAGACCCCGACGACCGCCGCTTCAGCCGGCGAGCTTCCGACGGAGGAAGGCGCAGCCGGCGGCGACCGCCTCGTCCGCCTCGCGCACCGCGAGCTGCACGAACGCGTGCGGCATGCCGCGGTACACATGCAGCTCGCTCTCGCGCCGGGCGCGGCGAAGCGCGTCGTGGAAGTGCAGCGTGTCGCCGTAGAGCGGGTCGAGGTCCCCGCAGAGGAGGCAGCTCGGCGGGAACTTCGAGAGATCGCCGTGCAGCGGGCTCACGCGCGGATCCTCGCTGCTCGCGCCGCCCGAGAGGTACGCGTCGATCATCATCTCCATCATCGGCCGCGGCAGGACCGGGTCGCCGCCCGGCGCGGCGTAGAGATCGTAGTCGCGCAGCGCCTGGCGCACCTCGAACGCGCCGTAGATCAGGAGCGCCGCGCGCAAGTCGACCTCGCCGCGCAGCTCGTTCGCAACCGACGCGGAAAGGTTCCCGCCGGCCGAGTCGCCGCCGATCGCGATGCGCGCGGGGTCGCCGCCGAAGCGGGCGACGTTCTCACGCGCCCAGCGCACCGCCCGCACGCAGTCCTCGAGCGGCGCCGGGAACGGGTGCTCGGGCGAGAGCCGGTAGTCGACGCTCACGACCAGCGCCCCCGAGCCGACAGCGAGCTGGCGCGTCAGCTTCGCGTGGCTCGCGCAGTTGCCGATCGACCACCCGCCGCCGTGCAGGTAGACGAGCACCGGGAAGGGCGGCGTGCCGTGCGGAACGAGCACGTCGACCCGGACACCGTCGGCGACCGGCAGATCCGCGTGCACGGCCGCCACCTCGGGCGCGCCGGCGTTGATCATCGCCATGAATCCGGCGAAGCCCTGCCGGAGCTCGGCGATCGACTGCGCCGGCGGCATCGCCCGCATCGCGGCGAAGAGCGGCTCGAGATCCTCACGCGGCATCGAAGACTCCTCGTGTCGTGGGCTCGGATCGGCGCGCGCCGGCCGCGCGGCCGCTCAGCCCGGGTGGACCATCTTCTCCGGCCGGAGGGTCGCGTCGAACTCCTCCGGCGTCAGGTACCCGAGGGCGAGCGTCGCCTCGCGGAGCGTCGTCCCCTCCTTGTGCGCCTTCTTCGCGATCTCGGCGGCGCGGTCGTAGCCGATCTTCGGCGTGAGCGCGGTCACGAGCATGAGCGACTGCGCGACCAGGTCCCGGATGCGCGCCTCGTTCGCCGCGATGCCCTCGACGCAGAACTCGCGGAAGCGGTCGCACGCGTCGGACAGGATGCGGCACGAGTGCAGGTAGTTGTGGATCATGACCGGCTTGAAGACGTTCAGCTCGAAGTTCCCCATCGAGCCGGCGGTCGCGATCGCGGTATCGTTGCCGATCACCTGGCAGCAGACCATGGTCATCGCCTCGCACTGCGTCGGGTTCACCTTGCCGGGCATGATCGACGAGCCGGGCTCGTTCTCGGGCAGGACCAGCTCGCCGAGGCCGCTCCGCGGACCGGAGCCGAGCCACCGGATGTCGTTCGCGATCTTCATGAGCGAGCACGCGAGGGTCCGGAGCGCGCCGCTCGCCATGACCAGGTCGTCGTGCGCGGCCAGCGCCGCGAACTTGTTGGGGGCCGACGTGAAGGGCAGGCCGGTCAGCTCCGCGATCTTCGCCGCGACCGCCTCGCCGAAGCCGGCCGGCGCGTTCATCCCGGTGCCCACCGCCGTGCCGCCGATCGCGAGCGGCGAGAGCCCGCCCACGACGGCGCGGAGCCGCTCGAGGTTCGCGTCGAGCTGCGCGACGTAGCCCGAGAACTCCTGGCCGAGGGTGAGGGGCACCGCGTCCTGGAGGTGGGTCCGCCCGATCTTGACGATCCCCGCGAACTCCTTCGCCTTCGCGTCGAGCGCGTCGCGCAGGCGCTTCACGCTCGGCTGGAGGCGGCGCACCGTCATCTCGGTCGCCGCGACGTTCATCGCGGTCGGGAACGTGTCGTTCGACGACTGCGACATGTTGACGTCGTCGTTCGGGTGGATCGGCTTCTTGGCTCCGAGCTTCCCGCCCGCGAGCTGGATCGCGCGATTCGAGATCACCTCGTTCGCGTTCATGTTCGACTGCGTGCCCGAGCCCGTCTGCCAGACGTAGAGCGGGAAGTGCTCGTCGAGCTTCCCGGCGATCACCTCGTCGGCCGCGCGCGCGATGAGGTCCGCCTTCTCCTTCGGCAGCTTCCCGAGCTGCGCGTTCACGAGCGCCGCCGCCTTCTTCAGCACGCCGAACGCGCGCACGACCTCGATCGGCATGCGGTCGTGCCCGATCGCGAAGTGGTGCAGCGACCGCTCCGTCTGCGCGCCCCAGTAGCGATCGTCGGGCACCTCGACGGCTCCCATCGAGTCGGTCTCGGTCCGCGTCGCGTGCTCCTTGTGATCCTTCATGGCTGCTCCGCTGAAGAGCCGGTCGCGCTCGCTCGGCGCTCCGCGGCGTCGTCATGCGTTCAAACGCGTTGCGAACGTGTCCGCAAGGCCGTCCAATGCGCCGTGGCTGCCCGTGGGCCGCCGGAGCCGTTCTTGCGGGCAGCTCCGGCAGGGTCTCGTTCGCGGGGAGGAAGAGCGCCCGCACACACCGCTCCGGCGGCCCACAGCCGCCGACACCCGAGCGCCCGCACACACGGCTCCCGGCGGCCCACAGGCACGACCCGCGCTCGGCACCGCGCGGATCGACCGAAAGACGCCGCTCAAGACTCCGCGCCCGAGTCCGGCAAACGGCGATCGATGTCGTACGCCGCGCTGATGAGCGCCAGGTGCGTGAACGCCTGCGGGAAGTTCCCGAGGTGTTGCCCGCGCGGGCCGAGCTCCTCGCCGTAGAGGCCGAGGTGGTTGGCATAGCCCAGCATCTTCTCGAAGAAGAATCGCGCCTTCTGCACGTCGCCCAGGCGCGACAGGCACTCCGCGTACCAGAACGTGCACATCGAGAACGTGCCCTCGTTGCCGGAGAGGCCGTCGGGCGCGGAGTCGCCGATCTTGTAGCGGTAGACGAGCGAGTCGCTCACGAGGTGCTGCTCGATCGCGCGCAGGGTCGAGACCCAGCGCGGGTCGGTCGGGCCGATGAACTTGATGAGCGGCATGAGGAGCGACGCCGCGTCGACGGCGTCCACGCCCTTCGCCTGCATGAAGCACTTCCGCTCGGGATTCCAGAACTCCGCGAAGATCTCGTGGTAGATCTCGTCGCGGCAGCGGCGCCAGCGCTCGATCGGGCCCGGGAACGACCGCTTGCGGCAGAGGCGGACGGCGCGGTCGAGCGCCGCCCAGCACTGCACGCGCGAGTAGAGGAACTCGCGTCGGCCGCCGCGCACCTCCCAGATGCTCTCGTCGGGCTGCCGCCAGTTCTCGACCACCCAGTCCATCGCGCGCGAGAGGTTGCACCAGAGGTCGTACGAGATCGGCTCGCCGTACTTGTCGAAGAGGTACACCGAGTCCATGAGCTCGCCGTAGATGTCGAGCTGCAGGTGCGTCTGCGCGGCGTTGCCGATGCGCACCGGCGACGACTTCAGGTAGCCCTCGAGGTGCGGCAGCGTCTCCTCGGGGAGCTCGTGGCGGCCGTCGATGCCGTACATGATCTGCAGCGAGCCCGACGGCTCGAGCTCCTCGCAGCGCGCCTCGACCCACCGCATGAACGCCGCCGCCTCGCCGGTATAGCCGAGCCGCATGAGGCCGTAGAGCGTGAACGACGAGTCGCGGATCCACGTGTAGCGGTAGTCCCAGTTGCGCGAGCCGCCGACCATCTCGGGAAGGCCGAACGTCGGCGCCGCGACGATCGAGCCGTAGCGCCGCGACGTCAGCATCTTCAGGATCAGCGCCGAGCGGTTCACCATCTCGCGCCACCGGCCGCGATAGCGCGAGCGCGACAGCCAGCCGCGCCAGAAGTTGACGGTCTTCTTGAACGACTCCGCGACGTAGTCCGGCGCGTCGGAGAGGAGCGGTCGTCCCGGCTGGACCTCCTCGAGCACGAACGACGCCGACTCGTCCGCGCGGAGCGTGAACTCGGCGACCGCGCCGTCGTTCTCGATGCGGAGCGGGACCTGCGAGCGCAGGCGGAGCGCGATCCCGTGCGCACCGGTCGCCGTGAACACGACGCCGTCCTTCGCGCGCTCGATCGACGGCATCGCGCGCGCGTAGTCGAAGCGCGGCTCGCACACGAGGCGGAAGCGCACCTCGCCACGGACGGTCTTCGCGCGGCGCACGAGGACGGCCGGCGCGCCGTCCTCGTCGACCGGCATGAAATCCGAGACCTCCGCGACGCCGCCGTCGGACAGGAATCGGGTCAGCAGGACGTTCGTGTCGGGCAGGTAGAGCTGCTTCCGGGTCGCGCCTTCGAGGAGGGGCGCGAGCCGGAAGCGTCCGCCGCGGGCGTCGTCGAGCAGCGCCGCGAACACCGACGGCGAGTCGAAGAGCGGCGCGCAGAAGAAGTCGATCGATCCGTTCTGCCCGACCAGCGCGACGGTCTCGAGGTTGCCGATGATGCCGTAGCTCTCGATCGGCTCGTACGGCATGCCGCCATTCGAGCACGATCCGCGGCGTGGAGCGAGGACGCGGCGCGCGCTCCTACCGGGTCCGCCGCAGCGCCGCCATCGCGTCCGCGACGGCGGACGAGGCGGCGTCGCCGCGCGCCCGGAGCCC
The DNA here is from genome assembly GCA_035651755.1 of Binatia bacterium. Taxonomy (GTDB): domain Bacteria; phylum Desulfobacterota; class Binatia; order UBA12015; family UBA12015; genus DASRFA01. The sequence continues at coordinate 21,790 of DASRFA010000016.1, forward strand.
TGCGACGGTCCCGTCCTGGTCCGCAGGCGGCCGGTTCTGGCCGAGCTTCCATTTGCCCTCGACCCGGGTGAGCGCGATCTCGACGCCGACGATCGCCCGGAGCATCGCCTCGACGAAGTCTCCGGGCGCGTCGGTCACCTTCCAGGGCTCCGCGGAGGCCCGCTCGTGGACCTCGGTCAGTCGAGCGACCAGCGCCCGCAGCCAGTCTGGATCGTCGACGAGCGCGAGGGGGCCATACGCGTGGACGGCGACGTAGTTCCACGTCGGCACGACCTTCCCGTGCTCGCGCTTCGACGGGTACCAGCTCGGCGACACGTAGGCCTGCGGCCCGACGAAGATCGCGAGCGCCTCGCGCGAGCCGGCGTCGGAGAGCGGGCGCGCCTGCGGGTTCGGCCGCGCCAGGTGGCCGCGGAGGGTTCCGAGCGGCGCAGGTTCGGGGTCCCACAGCATCGGCAGGTGCGACGCGACGAGCCCCTCGCCGCCGAGCGAGACCAGCGTCGCGAACGGGTGCTCGCGGGCGAGCTCGCGCATCGGATCGATGCGGTCCTCCGCGAAGTGGCGCGGTACGTACATGCGGTCGCTCCTCCTCGGCCTCGGCATCTCCCCGCGCGCGCGGCTTGGCAAGCCGGAAGCGGGCACCAGGCTCGCCTTGCTCGATCGCGCCGGCCTATGCTGGAACGCGCAACGAGCGACGGGAGGAGCGATGGCAAATCAGATCCGGTTCGGCGCGACGCTTCCGCAGATCAAGCGGACCTGGTCCGACGCGCGCGACGCCGCCGTCGAGTTCGAGCGCCTGGGCTTCGACTCGCTCTGGGTCTGCGACCACCTCTACGGCGTCCCCTTCCCCAACCTCCCGATCCTCGAGGCCTGGAGCGAGCTCGCGGCGGTCGCGGCGATCACGACCCGCGCCGAGCTCGGCACGCTCGTCACGCCGCCCTTCTTCCGGAACCCCGCCGTGCTCGCGAAGCAGATCGCGACGATCGACCAGATCGCCGGCGGGCGCGTCATCGCCGGCCTCGGCTGCGGCTGGTTCGCGCAGGAGTTCGAGGGCTACGGGATTCCCTTCCCGGCCACGCGCGAGCGCCTCCGCGCGCTCGAAGAGACGTGCGAGATCGCGACGCGGCTCTGGACCGAGCCGCAGGTGACGTTCGAGGGCAGGCACTTCTCCGTCCGCGACGCGATCTGCGAGCCCAAGCCGCCGCGCCGCCCGCCGATCCTGATCGGGGGCGGCGGCGAGAAGGTCCTGATGGGGATCGCCGTCAAGTACGCACAGATCTGGAACAACCTGGCCGCCTTCCAGGCGCAGCTCCCGGCGAAGGTCGAGGCGCTCCGCCGCTGCTGCGACGAGCTCGACCGCGACTTCGCGACGATCGAGGTCTCGCAGCAGTGCGTCGTCGTGATCGCGGAGAACGACGACGCGGCGCGCGCCGCGCTCGAGAAGGCCGCGCGTGTCTACGGCGGCCACATGGGCGGCGCGCTCGAGCAGCACGGCATCTGGGGATCGCCCCAGGGCGTGATCGATCGCATCGAGCGGCACGTGAAGGCCGGCTGCACGAGCTTCGTCATCGAGTTCTTCGGGAAGGACACGCGAGAGCCCGCCCGGCTCTTCGCCGAGCGCGTCGTTCCGGCGTTCCGGGGCGCGCGCGGATGACCGACGTCGCGATCCGCGCCGGCCGCGACGCCGACGCGGACGCGCTCATCGCGCTCGTCGGCGCGTGCTGGTCGGAGTACCCCGGCTGCGTCCTCGACGTCGACGGCGAGGTGCCGGAGCTGCGCGCCATCGCCTCGCACTTCGCGCGCCGGGAGGGCCGCTTCTGGGTGGCGGAGCGCGGCCGCGAGGTCGTCGCCTGCGTCGGCTGCGTGCCGATCGTCGCGCGCGCGGACGGCGGAAGCGCGCTCGAGCTCCTGAAGCTCTACGTCGCGAAGCGGGCGCGCCGATCCGGCCTCGGCACCCGCCTGTGCGAGCTCGTCGCGCGCGAGGCGCGCCTCCGCGGCGCGGCGCGGATCGAGCTCTGGACCGACACGCGCTTCGCCGACGCGCATCGGCTCTACCAGCGGCTCGGCTACGTCCGCCTGCAGGAGACGCGCGAGCTCCACGACCGGAGCGCGACCGTGGAGCTGCACTTCGAGAAGCGGCTCGCCGCGGCCGGCGAGCGCTCCCGTCCGCTTGGCGGGCCGACCGCGACGCCGGTATAGCTCCGCCATGACCGCCAAGGACGATTGCCTGGAGATGCTGCGCGGCGGCGCCGTCGACCGCGACGCGTTCGCGCGCGCGTTCGAGTCGGTGCCGCACGACGAGCGCGTCGCGATCACCGAGGCGATCGACGGCGCCGGCCAGGCGAAGCTCTGGGACGCCGCGCGCGGGGAGCGGGTCGCGATCGCGGACATGGTGCCGCCCGACCTCGGAGCGCTCCGGCCCGTGATCTTCCACGGCAAGAACTCGCTGCCGGTCTTCACGCGCTTCCAGAAGCGCTTCTGCCGCCCGGCGCCGGGCGTCGAGCGCGACGAGCTCTGGGGCTACAACTACCAGCCGGTCGGCTGGCTCGCGCCGCTCACCGGGCCCGGCTACTTCGTCGCGTACGACAGCGGCGACGCGATCGGCAGCGTCGCCGTCGACTACACCCGCATCCCGACCGGTCGCCCTGCCGACTGGCCGGAGATCCACGACAACACCTTCCGGCTGTCTCGCTTCATCTACAACGGCATGATCGACTACCTGCGACGCGTCTCGCAGCACCTCCTGATCGGCCGCGCCACCAAGGCCGGCAAGGAGATGCCGAACTACTTCCTCCTCTGCCGCGAGGATCCCGGCCGCTGACCGCGAGACGTGCGAGCGCGACTGACGAGGGAGCACATGCCGCCGATCGCGAGCGAAGGTCCGAACGCCGAGCAGATCAAGTACTGGAACGAAACCGCCGGCCCGAAGTGGGTCCAGGCGCAGAAGCTGATCGACGCTCAGATCGCGCCGCTCGGCGAGGCGGCGATGGCGCGCGCGGCCTTCGCCGCCGGCGAGCGGGTGCTCGACGTCGGCTGTGGCTGCGGCACGACGACGATCGAGCTCGGGCGCCGGGTCGGACCGCGCGGCTCGGTGCTCGGTGTCGACCTCTCCGCGCCGATGCTCGACGTCGCGCGCGCGTCCGCCGAGCGCGCCGGGCTCGCGAACGTCCGCTTCGAGAGCGCCGACGCGCAGACGCATCGCTTCGAGCCCGCCAGCTTCGACGTCGCGTTCTCGCGCTTCGGGGTGATGTTCTTCGCCGACCCGCGCGCCGCGTTCGCGAACCTGCTGTCCGCGCTGCGACCGGGCGGCCGTCTCGCGTTCGTCGCGTGGCAGGCGCTTCCGCTGAACCCGTGGATGGCGGTGCCGATGTCGGCCGCGCTCGCGCACATCGCCCTCACGCCGCCGACAGACCCGCACGCGCCCGGGCCGTTCGCCTTCGCCGACGCGGAGCGGGTCGCCGGCATCCTGCGGGACGCCGGCTTCACCGACGTCGTCGGCGAGCCGTACGCCGGACGCCTCTCGATCGCGGGCGGACGCGCGGTCGAGGAGGCGGTCGCGTTCCTCCTTCAGCTCGGGCCGACCGGCACCGCCCTCCGCGAGGCGACGGAGGAAGTGCGCGGACGCGTCGCGGAAGCGGTGCGCGAGTCGATCCTGCCTTTCGTGACGGAGCGCGGCGTCGAGATGGACTCGGCGAGCTGGATGTTCACGGCGCGCCGTCCGTAGGCGCGTTTCGGCGATGCCAGCCGACCGCGTCTCCCGCTCCGCGCTCGGACCGCTCCGCCTCGCGTTCGATGCGCACGCCGAGGTGTCGCGCCTCCAGCGCGTGCGCGAGGGCGTCGACCTGCACAACGTCGCGGCGACGGGCCTTCCCGAGTACTTCCCGCTCGCGCTCTTCCTCGAGGCCGCGGACGGCGAGGTGATGGGCGGCGTGCTCGGCCAGCTCTGGGGCGGGTGGCTCCACGTGACGTTCGTCTGGGTCGATCGCCGCGCACGCGGGCGCGGACACGCCCGTCGGCTGATCGCGGCCGCCGAGCGCTGGGCGCTCGAGCGCGGCGCGATCGGCGTGCACCTCGAGTCGTTCAGCTTCCAGGCGCCCGGCCTCTACCGGAAGCTCGGCTACGAGGAGTTCGGCGTGATCGACGACTTCCCGCCCGGACACCGCCAGCACTTCTTCCGGAAGCGGCTCGCTCCGACGACCGGCGCGAGCCGCGAGCGCTCGCGCGCGCGTCGCGGCGAGGCCCGAAGGGGCAGCCGCGCGCCGGGCGCCCGGCGAGCGCGATGAGCCGAGCCGCGCGCGCGGTCGAGCGCTGCCCGTGGGCGAGGGGCGACGCGTACGTCGCCTACCACGACCGCGAGTGGGGCGTCCCGCTCCACGACGAGCGGGCTCTCTTCGAGCTGCTCGTGCTCGAGGGCGCGCAGGCGGGGCTCGCGTGGATCACGATCCTGAACAAGCGAGAAAGCTACCGGCGCGCGTTCGACGGCTTCGATCCCGCGAAGGTCGCGCGCTACGGGGCGCGTCAGGTCGCGCGCCTCATGGGCGACGCCGCCATCGTGCGGAACCGGCTCAAGATCGACGCCGCGATCGGCAACGCTCGCGCGCTGCTCGCGCTGCACGATGCCGGTCGCACGCTGCACGACGTGCTGTGGGACGTCGTCGACGGGAGGCCCGTCCAGAACGCGTGGGTGTCCGCGCACGACGTGCCGGCGCGGACCCCGGCGTCCGACGAGATGAGCCGGACGCTCAAGAAGCTCGGGTTTCGCTTCGTGGGCTCGACGATCTGCTACGCGTTCATGCAGGCCGCCGGGCTCGTGAACGATCACCTCGTCGGGTGCTTCCGCCATCGCGAGGTGCGAGGTGCGGTGCGCGGGCGGGCGCGCGCTCTGCGCGCTGCGCCGCGCATGTGAGCGTTCCGCCCGACCGTCAGCCCTGGAACGACGACGACTCCGCAGGCACGCCGCTCTTCTGGCGGACGACCTTCGCGATCTCCTTCGCGATCGCCTTCCCCATGTCCTGCACGTCGCGCTGCGTGGCCTGGCGGCCGAGGACGAACTTCGCGGCGGCGGCGTAGGGGTTCATGGTGACGGCGGCGCCGGGCGCGTGGCCGCTGTCGGCTTGCGTGCCGAACTGGAGAACGGGCGCCGAGCCGTCCGCCGAGACCGCGTCCACTTCGACGGCGACCTCGGTCGTCGCCTCGCCGGCCCCGAAGCCGATCACCGCGCGCTGCGCGCGGTTCCCGGGATCGACGCTCGTGAACTGGCCGCGGACGAGCCACGTCGAAGCCGGCGCGGGCGCTCCGGTCGCGATCTGCTCGATCGGGATGCCGAGCTGCTCGGACCGCAGCGCTTCGAGGATCGACGCCGACAGCACCGCGCTGATCTGATCCGCGGTGGGCCGGTCGGGCTGCGTGCGGCGCTCGATGATGCCGCCGGGCCCGCCGCCCCCGCCCCCGTCTCCTCCACGGCCGCCGAGCAGCCCGCCGCCCAGGAGGTGCGGGCGCTCCACCACCGCCTCCTCGGCCTCGCCGAAGAGGCCGCCTTCCTGCTTGATCGCGCCTGCGGCGACCGTGAAGCCCGACACGTAGATCGCGCTCGGCGGAGCCTGCGCGGCCTGGACGACGCTCGGGTTCGAGACGGTCGCTTCTCCCGCGAGGAATCCTTTGGCGCGGCGCGTTTCCGAGCACGCCGTGACGAGCAGGATCGCGGGAACGAGCCCGAGGGTGAGCGTCAAACCATGAATACGACGGACGGAGGTCGGCGACATGGCGCCGCCCCTATCACCTCGCGCGGCCGCGATCACGCGCTCCGGCCGCGCGCCGCAGCTGCTTCTCCCCCGTCGGGCCCGAGGCCGCGCTCCCCGGCCTCGCGCGCGCGCTTCAGGACGCAGGCCTGATCGTGCTCGAGGCTCCGCATCGCGAGCAGCAGGAAGCCCGCGGCAAAGGCGTTCGCGACGAGGCTCCACAGGATCGCGCTCCGGAGGTCGCCGAGCGAAACGCTGAGGCGCCCGACCGTGTACGGCCCCATCGCGAGGCCGACGAAGGTCACCACCAGGAGGTACGCCGCCGATGCGGTCGCGCGCATGCGCGGCAGCACCAGGTCCTGCACCGTCGATGCGCCCGGTCCGAGCCAGAGCGAGGTCAGGAACGTGAGCGGGAAGACGAGCGCGAGCACCGTCGTGGTGCTCGGGGTCGTGAAGGCCCACCACGCGATCGGGAGCGGCGCGAGCGCCGTGAGGAGGCCGACCTGCAGCCGGCCCGTCGTCGCGCGCCGGCGAAGGCGGTCGGCGAGGATGCCGCCCGTCGTCGCGCCGAGCCACCCGGCGACCGCCGAGAGCGCGCCGAGGATCAGACCCACCTGGGCGGCGCTCGCGCCGTGCACGCGCATCAGGAACGGGGCCGCCCAGAAGCCGGTCGCGTAGCCGGTGAACGCGAGAAAGGAGAACCCGATTCCGGCATACCGGAGAGCGGGCGTCCGGAAGATGAGCGCATACGCGGCGGGATCGCGCGCGCCGAGAGCCTGCGTCCACGAGAACGCCGCGTAGAGCCCGATCGCGAGCGCGATCCACTGGACGGGCGTCCCGAGCGCCAGCGCGGCTCCCCAGGCTGCGATCGCCAGCGCCGCCGCCGCCGCGACGTTGGCCGCGATCGCGCGTGCGCCGGCGCCCGCGAGGTGGAGGTGGAGGAGCGTGAACGGCGGCACGACGGCGCGCAGCTCGCGCGCGAACTCGCGAAACGGCGCGGGGTGCTTCGGCGGCGGAGGGAGCCCGTCCATCGCGCCGCGCACCGGCTCGCGCAGCGTCGCGACCCACGCGGCGAGCAGCAGGCCCGGGAGCCCGACGATGAAGAACGCGACCTGCCAGCCGCGGAGCCCGAACGGCGGCGGTGAGCCCGCGAACGCGGCGTCCCAGCGGTCGACGACGAGCCCGCCGATTCCGAGCCCGAGACCCGCACCGATGTAGATGCCGCTCGAGTACATCGCGAGCACCGTCGCGCGGCGCGCGGGCGGGAACGTGTCGGAGAGCATCGAGAAGGCCGCCGGCGACGCGCTCGCCTCGCCGACGCCGACCCCGATGCGCGCGAGCGCGAGCTGCCCGAAGCTCCGCGCGAACCCGGACATGGCGGTCATCACGCTCCAGAACGCGAGCCCGACCGAGATGAGGCCGCGCCGATCCCAGACGTCGGCCAGCCGGCCGAGCGGGATCCCGAAGATCGCGTAGAAGACCGCGAACGCCGTCCCATAGAGGAAGCCCATCTGGGCATCGGTCGTGCCGAGGTCCGCCTTGATGCGCTCGGCGAGGATGGAGACGATCTGGCGGTCGAGGAAGTTGAAGACGTAGACGAGCACGAGCACCGCGAGCACGTAGACCGGGTACCGCCCGTCGTCGCTCGCCGGCCGCATCGCGCGCGAATCTAGACGAAGCGGTGCTGGAGGGGAACGGCCGCGCGTGACGCCCGCCGTTCGAGAGCCGCGCCTGACACGGCGCGCGCGATCGGGCATGGAGGCGCGTGCGATCCGCCGCCCGTGCGCGCCTGCTCGTCCTTTCTTCGTCCGCCATCTCGTCGACGGGCGGGGCCGCGATCAAGCTGTGTGGTCTCTCGGCGGTGCAGGTGGCCGGCCTGCGCGCCGGCGTCGCGGCGGTCGTGCTGGCGATCCTGCTGCGACCGCCGGCGCCCTCGTGGAGGGGCGCGGCGGCGGCGGTCGGGATCGCGCAGGGTGCCATGATGCTGAGCTTCGTCGTCGCCAACAAGCTCACCACCGCGGCCAGCACGATCTTCCTCCAGGCGACCGCGCCGCTCTACGTCGTGGTGCTCGCGCCCGTCCTCCTCCGCGAGCGCACGCGCGCGCGCGACCTCGCCTACCTGGCCGTCTTCGCGGCCGGGCTCGCCGCCTTCTTCGTCGGCACCGACGCGGTCCAGGAGACGGCCCCCGACCCCGCCCTCGGCAACCTCGTCGCCGCCGCGAGCGGCGCCGGCTGGGCCGCGACGATCCTCGGCCTCCGCTGGCTCGCCGCGAGCGCTGGTCGCGAGGACCCGTCCCGCAGCTCCCGCGACCACGCCACGGGCGCGGACCCGGCGATCGCCGCCGTCATCCTCGCGAACGCGTTCGTCTTCGTCGCGTGCCTCCCGTGGACGCTCCCGCTGCCGACGTCGATCGGCGCCCGCGACTGGCTCGCGGTCGCCTGGCTCGGCGTCGTCCAGATCGCGCTCGCCTACGCCCTCCTGACGCGCGGCGTGCGCGACGTCCCCGCATTCGAGGCGTCGCTCCTCGTGCTCGTCGAGCCCGTCCTCTCACCGGTCTGGGCCTGGCTCGTCCACGGCGAGCGCCCCGGCCCCTGGTCCCTCGCCGGCGGCGCCCTCATCCTCGGCGCCACCGCCGCCCGCTCCCTCACCGACCGCCGCCCGTGATCGCCCGTGCGAGGCGTCTCCGCCCTCGACCGCCGCCAACAAACCGCGCCCGAATTCGCCGACGCAGCCGAAGCCCGTTCGCGGGCAACCTTCGCCGACGCAGCCGAAGCCGGGTTTGCGGGCACTCTCCGCCGACGCAGCCGAAGCCGCGTTTGCGGGCAAGCGAGCGACTGTCGAACGAGCGGGACAATTCACCCGCCCCTACCTTGATCCATGAAACAATTCGGGGCGCTCTTCTCCCCGCGACTGAGACCCGGAGCGAGCGCCCGCAAACGCGGCTTCGGCGACCGCAGGCAACCGGTCGAGCGCCCGCAAACACGGCTTCGGCGAACCACAGGCAAGCGGTCGAGCGCCCGCACACACGGCTCCCCCGGCCCACAGGCACTACGCGACCGCTGCGCTTTCAGCGCGCGCCCGCTCGCGATACGAGCGTCGCATGCGCGATCGCCTCCCGACTCCCCACCCGCGGGAGACGATCGACGTCGCCGCGCCCGCGCACTCGCCGCGCGGTCGCGGCGACCCGGCCACCGCGCACGGCGACCTGCCGTTCCTCGCCGGCCCGAGCAGCCGCGTCGCCGAGCTGCGGCGCGCGATCGGCATCTTCTTCGAGTTCATGCGCGGCTTCCGCGCGCTCCACTTCCGCGGCCCGTGCGTCACGGTCTTCGGATCGGCGCGCTTCAAGGAGGGGCATCCCTACTACCAGCTCGCGCGCGAGGCCGGCGCGCTGCTCGCACGCGAGGGCTTCGCCGTGATCACGGGCGGCGGTCCCGGCATCATGGAGGGCGCCAACCGGGGAGCGAAGGAGGCGGGCGGGTGCAGCGTCGGCTGCAACATCACGCTGCCGGTCGAGCAGCGCCCGAACCCGTACCTCGACGTGATGGTCGAGTTCCGGCACTTCTTCGTGCGCAAGGTGATGCTCGTCAAGTACTCCTACGCCTTCGTCGTCCTGCCCGGCGGCATCGGCACGATGGACGAGATCTTCGAGACCCTGACGCTGATCCAGACCGGCAAGATCGAGGATTTCCCGGTCGTGCTGCTCGGGACGGCGTACTGGAAGCCGATGCTCGACTGGCTGCGGGAGAAGATGGTGCGCGAGGGGACGATCGCCGCAGAGGACCTCGACCTCATGGCTGTGACCGACTCGCCCGGCGAAGCCGTGCAGCTCGTGGTCGAGGGCGCACGCCGCGCGCTCGCGCGGCGTCCCGCGGTCGCGGTTCGCCCCAGCCGCTGGCTCGGCGAAGCGAGCGCGGTGCGCGCATGAGCCCGCTCGAGGGGCGACGACCGCGAGCGCTCGCCGGTGCGACCGGCCTTGCGGCGCTGTGCGCGCTCGCCCTCGCGTCGGCGTGGAGCGACGGGACCGCGCGCGCGGCCCCGCGCGCGATGACGGCCGCTCCGGACTTCGACGCGGCGGCGCGCGCGGTCCGCGCGACGCTCGCGGACCTGGTCGCGGCGGATACGTCGAACCCTCCCGGGAACGAGAGCCGCGCTGCGCGGATCGCGGCAAAGCGCCTCGAGAAGGCCGGGATCCCGTTCGAGATCGACGCGTTCGCGCCCGGCCGCGAGAACCTCGTCGCCCGCCTGCGCGGCGACGGCACGCGCCGGCCGCTCCTTCTCCTCGCGCACACCGACGTCGTCGGCGCCGAGGGCCAGAGCTGGACGTCCGACCCGCATCGCATGGTCGAGCGCGACGGGTTCCTCGTCGGGCGCGGCGTGCTCGACGACCTCGGCATGGCCGCGGTCGCGCTCGAGGTCGTGATCCTGCTCCACGCGCAGCGAGCTCCGCTCGCGCGCGACGTCGTCCTCGCGTGGACGGGCGACGAGGAGAGCGGCGGCCTCGGCATCCGCTGGCAGCTCGAGCATCGCCCGGAGACGATCGACGCGGAGATCGCGCTCAACGAGGGCGGCGCGCCGATCCTCGACGAGGCGGGACGCGTCAAGCTCGTCGAGATGCAGGCGGCCGAGAAGCTCTACCAGGACTACACCATCCGCGCGCGCGGCCCGACCGGCCACTCGTCGGTGCCGGTCCCGGGAAACGCCATCTATCGGCTCGCGCGAGCGCTCGACCGGCTGGCGCAGCACCAGTTCCCGGCGCGCCTCCTCCCGGTGACGCGCGCGTGGCTCTCGGCGCGCGCGCCGCTCGAGCCACCGGAGCGCGCGCAGGCCATGAGCGCGCTGGCGGAGACCAAGGACCAGCTTCCGCCGGACGCGCTGCGCGTCGTCGAGGCGGACCCCACGCTCGCCGCGACGCTCCGCACGACCTGCGTCGCGACCATGCTCGGCGGTGGCACGCGCGTGAACGCGCTTCCCGCCGAGGCGACCGCGAACGTCAACTGCCGGATCCTCCCCGACGAGACCGCAGACGACGTGCAGCGCCAGCTCGCGGAGGTGTTCGCGGACCCCGAGCTCGCGATCGAGCCGAGCCAGGAGTTCGGACACGCGACCCCGTCGCCCCTCGAGGGCGCGGTTCCGGACGCGGTCCGGAAGGTCGCGCCGGAGGTCTGGCCGGGCGCCGCGATCGTGCCGTTCATGGGGCGCGGCGCGACCGACTCCCGACACGTGCGCGCGCACGGCGTCGCCGCGTACGGCCTCGGGCCGATCGCCGTCACGGAGAACGACGCGCGGCGGGCGCACGGGATCGACGAGCGCATCCCCGCCGCGAGCCTTCGCCCCGCGGTCGAGTTCTTCTACCGCCTCGTCGTCGCGCTCGCGGGCGCGGACGGCGGTGCCGTCCACGGCGCTGCCGCGGCCCACTCCACCGCGCCTTGACAGCGCTCCGCGCCCGGCGCGAAGTGCGGCGCGGAACGGTGCGCGAGGAGGTGGCGGAATGGGGGTCGTGAAGCGGTTGCGCCTGGCGTGCGCGCTCGTCGCCGTCGCGGCCACCGCGCGCGCGGCGCAGATCGAGGACGTCTCGCCGCGAGGCACCGTCAAGCAACCGAGGCAGGTGACGGTGCGCTTCGGCGCCCCCATGGTCGCGCTCGGCGACCCGCGCGCCGCAGCGCCGTTCGCGGTCGCGTGCACGCCGCCCGTCGCGGGCAGCGGCCACTGGATCGACAGCAGGACGTACGCGGTCGAGCTCGCGCGCGAGCTGCCGGGCGGCGAGCGCTGCGCGATCGACCTCCTCCCTGACCTCCGCGACCGCGCCGGTCGCCCGGTCGAGGGCGAGCGGCACTTCGAGTTCTCGACCGGCGGACCGTCCGTCACCGAGACGCGCCCTGCCGAAGGCTCGGAGATCGCCGAGGACCAGGCGTTCGTCCTCGTGCTCGACGCCGACCCGAAGCCGGCGTCGGTCGAGGCGCACGCCTACTTCGCCGCCGACGGCATCGCGGAGCGCATCCCGGTCGCGATCGCGAGCGCGGACGTCCGCACCGCGATCCTCGCGCTCGATCCGGACGATCGGCCGACCGGACCGGTCCTCGTGCTGCAGGCGCGGCAGCGCTTTCCCGCCGAGGCCGCGGTCAAGCTCGTGTGGGGCCCGGGGATCGAGAGCGCGACCGGCATCGCGACCGCCGAGGAGCAGTCGTTCGAGTACAAGACCCGGCCCGCCTTCCGCGCCGAGATCCGCTGCGAGCGCGAGAGCGCGCGCGCCGGCTGCGTCCCGCTCGCGGCGATCTCGCTCCGCTTCACCGCGAGCGTCGACGCGGCGGCCGCCGCGCGGGTCGCGCTCGTCGGCCCGGACGGGAAGCGCTTCGCGCAGGAGCCGCCCGACACGCCCGACCCGCAGGTGACGCGCGTGACCTTCGCGCCGCCCTTCCCGCCCGCGACCGCGCTCCGCGTCGACGTCCCTGCCGACCTCCACGACGACGCCGGCCGTCCGCTCGCGAACGCCGACGAGCTGCGCACGCTGCCGCTCCAGGTCGACGCCGTTCCGCCGCTCGCGAAGTTCGCCGCCCGCTTCGGCATCCTGGAGGCGAAGGCCGACCCGGCACTCCCCGTCACGATTCGCGGCCTCGAGCCGGCGGTTCGGACGCAGGTGCTGGACGTCGGCGCGCAGGCGGCCGGCGCGAAGGCGCCCGCGTCCGAAGGCGACGCGAAGACGCTGCGCACCGGCGCGAGCGCGACTGCGGTCGCGCTCCCGACCGATCGGCCGGGCGAGATCATCCGCTGGCTGCTCCGCGTCGCGGGCGCTCGTCGCGACCGCTCGGTCTTCGCGGGACGGCCCCTCGGCGACCGCGTGCGTTCGTTCGACCTGCCCCAGCCCGACGGCCAGGCGATGCAGGTCGTCGGCCTGCCGCTCGAGCGGCCCGGCATCTACGTCGTCGAGCTCGCGAGCCGCGCGCTCGGAACGGCGCTCCTCGACGCCGACAAGCCGATGTACGTGTCGGCCGCGGCGCTCGTGACGGACGTCGCGGTGCACTTCCAGTGGGGGCGCGAGAGCTCGCTCGTCTGGGTGACGTCGCTCGAGAAGGCGAACCCGATCCCGGATGCCGACGTCGCCGTGCACGACTGCGCCGGCAAGGTCCTCTGGCAGGGCCGGAGCGACGCCGACGGGATCGCGCGCATCGGTCGGCTGCCGCGCGAGGTCGACCTCCCGGTCTGCAAGGACCCGACCAGCGACGACGAGCCGGACGAGTCGCACGACTACGAGGGCTCGCGCGTCCTCTCGAACTTGACCTCCGGCATCTTCGTCACCGCGCGCAGCGGCGACGACCTCGGCTTCGTCCACTCGAGCTGGAACGAGGGCATCGAGAACTTCCGCTGGAACCTGCCGAGCGAGCCGTGGCAGGGCCCGTACGCCGCCCACACGATCCTCGCGCGGGCGCTCCTCCGCGCGGGCGAGACCGCGTACATGAAGCACGTCTTCCGCGTGGAGACCGGGGCGGGCTTCGCGCTCGCCAAGCCGGACGAGCGCCCTTCGCGGCTCGTCGTCCGGCACGTCGGAAGCGACACCGAGATCCCGCTCCCGCTCGTCTGGAACGCGGACGGGACCGCCGAGACGGCGTGGGCGATCCCGCGCGAGGCGAAGCTCGGGCGCTACCAGGTCGTCCTGCTGCGCCCCGCGCGCGGCGAGGCGATGGCCCCTGGAGCGAACGCCGGCGCCAGCGCCGGGCGCGATCCGGCCGCCACGCCGACCCCGCCGCCGCCGTACGTCTCGCTCGGGTCGACGGAGGAATCCCAGAAGGAGTGGATTGCCGGCGAGCTCCGGGTCGAGGAGTTCCGCGTTCCGCTGCTGCGCGCGTCGCTCCAGCTGCCGGCGGGGCCGCTCGTCGCGCCGCACGAGGTGCCGGCGGACGTCGCCATCCGGTACCTCGCGGGCGGCGCGGCCGGCGGGCTGCCGATCACGGTCCGGAGCCGCGTCGCCCCGGCCGACCTCGTGCCGGCCGCCGGCCTCGAGGGCTTCGCGATCGCGAACGGAGCCGTCGAGGCAGGAATCGAACGCCTGGGCGGAGAAGCCGCGAGCGACGGCGCAGGCGGAGATGCCGGCGGCAACGCCGGCGCGGCGAGCCGCGCGCGCGGCGCCGTCGCGACCCGCGAGCAGCTCCGCCTCGACGCCGCGGGCGCCGCGCGCGCGCTGTTGCGCGATCTCCCGCCGGTGCGGCAGCCCGCGAAGCTCCTCGTCGAGGTCGAGTTCCGCGATCCGAACGGCGAATCGCAGACCGCGTCCGCCAGCACTCCGCTCTGGCCGGCCGCGCTCGTCCCTGCGTTGCAGGCGGAGTATCGCCGCGACGCGAAGCGGAAGATCACGGCGGACGTGGCGGTGATCGATCCGGCGCAGAAGCCCGTCGCCGGCGTTCCCGTCGTCGTCGAGGCGTTCCGCCGCTTCACGTACACGAACCGCCAGCGGGTCGTCGGCGGCTTCTACGCGTACCAGGACGTCGAGGAGACCCGCCGCCTGAAGACGCTCTGCCGCGGCCGCACCGACGCGGCGGGACGCCTGCGCTGCGTCCGGCGCGCGCCTTCCGACGGCGACCTCATCGTGCAGGCCCGGATCGCCGACGCGGAGGGGCGTCCGAGCGCCGCGCACGTCGACGTCTGGGTGCCCGGCCGCGACGACGCGTGGTTCCGCATGGCGGACGGCGACCGCATCGACCTGATCCCCGAGCGGAAGCGCTGGGAGCCCGGCGAGACCGCGCGCCTCCAGGTGCGGATGCCGTTCCGGCGCGCGACCGCCCTCGTGACGGTCGCGCGCGAGGGCGTCCTCGACGCCCGCGTCGTCGAGCTCGCCGGCAAGGACCCCGCGGTCGAGGTCCCGATCCGCGACGCCTACTCGCCGAACGCGTTCGTCGAGGTGCTGGCGGTGCGCGGCCGGGTCGCGAGCATCTCGCCGACCGCGCTCGTCGACCTCGGGAAGCCGGCGTTCAAGCTCGGCATCGCGCCGCTCGACGTCGGCTGGCGTCCGCACGAGATCAACGTGAACGTCGCGCCCGAGCGGTCGGTGGTCGAAGCCCGGGCCACCGTGCACGTCGACATCGCGGCCGCAGCGAGCGCCGGCGAGGCGCTCCCCTCGGATGCGGCGGTCGCGGTCGCGGCGGTCGACGAGGGCCTCCTCGAGCTCCTCCCGAACCCGAGCGTCGACCTCCTGAGCGCGATGATGGGCCGGCGCGGCGACCTGGTCGAGACGTCGACGTCGCAGCTCGAGGTCGTCGGCAAGCGGCACTTCGGGAAGAAGGCGATGCCGACCGGCGGCGGCGGCGGACGCCAGGCGACGCGCGAGCTCTTCGACACGCTCCTCCTCTGGCGCGGGCGGGTTCCGCTCGACGCCGCCGGCCGAGCCGCCGTCGACGTCCCGCTGAACGACTCGCTCACGAGCTTCCGCATCGTGGCGGTCGCGACGGCGGGCGCGGGTCTCTTCGGGACCGGCGAGGCCACGATCCGCGCGACCAAGGACCTGATGGTCCTCTCCGGTCTCCCGCCGGTCGTCCGGACGGGAGACCGCTACCGCGCGGAGTTCACGGTGCGGAACACGACCGATCGCCCGCTGTCGGTCGCGGTCTCGGGACGGGCCGCCGGGCTCGCGGAGCCGGAGCTCGCGGCGCGCGACGTCGCGCTCGCGCCCGGCGAGGCCAAGGTCGTCGCGTGGGACGTGGTCGCGCCCGCGAGCGAGGGAACGCTCCGCTTCGTAGTCGCGGCCCAAGCCGACGGCGGCGCCGCCGACCGGCTCGCGGTCGAGGAGCGCGTCGCCGCCGCCGTGCCGGTCAGGACCCTGCAGGCGACGCTCGCACAGGCCGGCGGGCCCGAGCCGCTCGCCGAGCCGATCGCACGCCCGGCCGATGCGCTTCCCGGCCGCGGCGGGATCGAAGTCGCGCTCGCGCCGAGCGTCGCCGCCGGTCTCGCCGGGGTGCGCGACTGGATGGCGCGCTACCCGTACCGCTGCCTCGAGCAGCGCATCTCGCGCGCGATCGCGCTCGGCGACGACGCGCTCTGGAGCGAGACCGCGGCCGCGATCGCGTCCTCGCTCGACGGCGACGGGCTCGCGAAGTTCTTCCCGTCGCTGTCCTGGGGCGACCCGTCGCTCACGGCGTACGCGATCGAGGTCAGCCGCGCCGCGAAGCGCGACCTGCCGGCGCCCGCGCTGGATCGCATGAAGCAGGGCCTCCGCGCCTTCATCGACGGCACGCTCTCGCATCGCGAGCCGGTCGCGCCCGACTTGACGCTCCGCAAGCTCGAGGCGGCGGCCGCGCTCGCCGCTGCGGGCGTGGACGAGCCGGGGCTCGTCTCGTCGATCTCGATCGAGCCGGCGCTCTGGCCGACCTCGGCCGTGCTCGACTGGTGGACCTTCCTCCTCCGCACGCGGTCGTGGCCGGCGCGCGAGCGCGGCGCGCGGCTGGCCGAGGCCGAGCAGGTGCTGCGCGCGCGCCTCGAGCTCGGCGGCACGGCGCTCGCGTTCAGCGGCGGCGGACCGTCCGACGCGGGCCGCCCGTTCGCGAGAGAGGACGTCGACGCGGTCCGCCTCGCGTGGCTCGCCGTCGACAGCGGAGCGTGGCGCCCCGACCAGGCGCGCGTCGTCCGCGGCGCCCTGGCGCGCCAGCGCCGCGGGCGATGGGAGACGACGGTCGCGAACGCTTGGGGCACGGTCGCAATCGGGCGCTTCGCGGCCGCCTGGGAGAGCGCGCCGGTCGCCGGCGAGACGGTGGCGCGCCTCGGCGCGACCGCGCGGACGCTCGGGTGGTCGAGCTCGCCCGCCGGCGGAGCGCTCGACTTCCCGTGGCCGGACGCGCCCGGCGAGCTCGCGATCGAGCAGCGCGGAACCGGGCGGCCGTGGGTCACCGTGACGACGCGTGCCGCGATCCCGCTCGCCGCTCCGCTCGTGGCCGGCTACCGGATCGCGCGCAGCACGACGGCGATCGATCAGCGAGCTGCCGGGCGTTGGAGCGTCGGCGACACGCTTCGAGTGCGGCTCGAGATCGAGGCGGCCTCGGACCTGCCGTGGGTCGTCGTCGACGATCCCGTGCCCGCCGGGGCGTCGTTCCTCGCGCGCGGCTTCGCGACCGACTCGTCGCTCGCCGCGCCGACCCCGGCCGCCGACGATGCCGCGGATGCCGTCCTGCCGGCGTACGAGGAGAAGACCTTCGAGGCGTACCGCGCGTACTACGAGCGCGTCGCGGCGGGGCGGCTCGTCGTCGAGTACGCGATCCGGCTGAACCAGGCGGGGACGTTCCAGATGCCGCCGACGCACGTCGAGGCGCTCTACGCGCCCGAGATGCTCGGCGAGCTGCCGAACGATCCGGTCGAGGTCGCGCCGTGAAGCGAGCGCGGCGGGCGACGGGCGTCGCCGTCGCGCTGCTCGCGGCGGTCGCCGGCGCCGGCGCGTGGCGAGCGGGCCCGTCGCTCCTCGCGACGCGAAGGCCCGCGATGCCGACCTTCGCCGACGTGCGCGCCGGCTACCGCGCTTCCGACGCGCGGCTCCTCGACCGCCACGGCGAGGTCCTCCACGAGCAGCGCATCGATCGCTTCGGGCGGCGGCTCGAGTGGACGCCGATCGCCGCGGTCGCGCCGTCGTTGGTGCGGGCGGTGATCGCTTCCGAGGACCGGCGCTTCGCGAGCCACGGCGGCGTCGACGCGATCGCGCTCGCCGCGAGCGTCGTGCAGGCGGCGCGCGACGGGGCCGCGCGCCGCGGCGCCAGCACGATCGCGATGCAGCTCGCGTCGCTCGTCGATCCCGCCGAGCGCGGCGCTCCAGCGGGCGCTCGGCGCGGCGCGCTCGCGAAGTGGCGGCAGATGCGCGCCGCCTGGGCGATCGAGCGCACGTGGTCGAAGGACGAGATCCTCGAGGCGTACCTGAACCTGGTCGCGTTCCGCGGCGAGCTGTCCGGGATCGCGGCCGCCGCGCACCTCCTCCTCGGAAAGGCGCCGCACGCGCTGTCGGAAGAGGAAGCGGTCGTGCTCGCCGCGTCGATCCGCGCTCCCAACGCCGGGCGCGCCGCGCTCGCCCGGCGCGCGGCGGACCTCGCATCGCGCCTCGACGGAGGCGGAGCGGTCGACCCGACGGCGATCGCGGAGGCCGCGGAGCGCGCCAGCGACCCGGCGCGGCCGAATCGCCCGCGCATCGCGCTCGCGCCCCACGCCGCCGCGCGCCTCCTCGGCGCGGCGACCGGCGCGGGCGCCGGCGGTGGCGGCCGCGGCGACCGCGCGACCACGGCCGTGTCGACGCTCGACGCGAGCGTGCAGCGAGCCGCGAGCGACGCGCTCGAGCGCAACCTGCGCGCGCTCGCCGATCGCAACGTGCACGACGGCGCCGCGATCGCGCTCGACAACCGGACGGGCGAGGTGCTGGCGTGGGTCGGCGCGGCGGGGGCGCTCGCGTCCGCGCGCCACGTCGACGGCGTGCTCGCGCACCGCCAGGCCGGCTCGACGCTCAAGCCCTTCCTCTATGGCGTCGCGTTCGACGAGCGGCGCTTGACCGCGGCCTCGCTGGTCGAGGACCTGCCGCTCGCGCTCCCGGTGTCGGGCGGCCTCTACCGGCCCCGCAACTACGACGAGGGCTACCGCGGGCTCGTGAGCGCGCGCTCCGCCCTCGCCGGCTCGCTCAACGTCCCCGCGGTCCGCGTGCTCGAGCTGGTGGGCGTCGAGCGGCTCGCGCGCGTGCTGCGTGCGCTCGGCTTCGCGGCCGTCGATCGGCCGGGCGAGCACTACGGGCCGGCGCTCGCGCTCGGCGCCGCGGACGTGAGCCTCGCGGAGCTCGCGAACGCCTACCGGGCGCTCGCGAACGGCGGGGTCGCGTCGCCGCTGCGGTGGACCGCGTCGGGCGACGAGCCGCCGGCGCAGCGCGTGCTCTCCGCCGAAGCGGCCTTCGTCGTCGGCGACGTGCTCTCCGATCGCGAGAGCCGCGCCGCGACCTTCGGGCTCGAGAACCCGCTCGCCACGCGCTTCTGGGCCGCCGTCAAGACCGGGACCAGCAAGGACATGCGCGACAACTGGTGCGTCGGCTTCTCGACCCGCTACACGGTCGGCGTCTGGGTCGGGAACGCGTCGGGCGCGCCCATGCACGACGTGAGCGGGGTGTCGGGCGCGGCACCGGCGTGGCTCGCGATCCTGAGCTTCCTCCACCGCGACGCGCCGGACGATCGCCCGACGGCGCCCGCGGGCCTCGTGCGGCGCGCGGTCGCGTTCGACGACCGGGCGGAGCCGGCCCGCGCCGAGTGGTTCCTCGCCGGCACGGAGCCGCCGGGCGGCGCGGTCGCCGTCGCGCCCACGCGCCCGCGCATCGCGGCGCCGGTCGCCGGTAGCGTGTTCGCGATCGACCCCGACATCCCCGACGCGAACCAGCGCGTCCCGTTCGCGGCCGACGGCGCCCCGCGCGCGCTCCGCTGGCGGCTCGACGGGCGGGACGCGGGGCCGGCCGCCCCCTTCCTCTGGCCGCCGGCGGCCGGACGGCACCGTCTGGAGCTCGTCGACGCGCGCGGCGGCGCGGTCGACGAGGTCGCCTTCGAGGTCAGGCCTGCTGGATCGGCCCCGAGCCCGGCCCGGCCGTCATCCCGCCGTCCACCGCGACCGCCTGGCCCGTGATGAACGACGCGTCGTCGCTCGCGAGGAAGAGGACGAGGCGCGCGACCTCCGACGGCTCTCCGATCCGGTTCAGCGCGTGCATGCGCGCGAACGCGGTCACGATCTCGCTCGTCAAGCCGAAAGCCTCGAGCATCGGCGTCCGGATGATCCCCGGGCAGACGGCGTTCACCCGGATGCCGATCATGCCGACCTCGAGCGCCGCCGTGCGCGTCAGGCCGACGACCGCGTGCTTCGACGCGTCGTACGAGCCGAGCCCGGGCGCACCGGTGATGCCGGCGACGCTCGCGGTGTTCACGATGGCTCCCCGCGCCGGTCCCGGGTTCTGCGCCATCGCCGGGATCGCGTGCTTGATGCCGTAGAAGACCCCGTTCACGTTCACGTCGATCAGGTTGCGGTGGAGCTCGTCGTCGGTCGCGGCGAGCGGGCCGTGGACCTCGATGCCGGCGTTGTTGAAGAGGACGTCGAGACGCCCGTGGTCGGCGACGGTGCGCGCGATCAGGTCGCGCACCTCGTCGGAGCGGCGCACGTCGACCTTCCGGAACGTGCCGCCCACCTCGCGCGCGACCGCACCGCCGTCCTGCACGTCGGCGACCACGACCTTCGCGCCGGCCTCGGCGAACACGCGCGCCGTCGCGGCGCCGATGCCGGATGCTCCGCCGGTCACGATCGCGATCTTTCCGTCGAGTCGATTCACGAGAACGCCCTCCGCTTGGTTGTGCTCCCTTGTTCACGAGGGCGACGGCTTCCACAAGCGCGCCGACGCTCGACACTCCCCCTTCCCGGCCGCCGGCCCGCCGGGCTCGCCGCTCATCCGCGCCGCCGAACTCGCCGATGGTGAAGGCGATGGCGGAGCCTCGGCAGCGGGACCCGCTCGGCGGCGGGCCCGTGCGAGCGGTGGGACGCGGGCGGCGCGGCGCGCGTGCGCGCGGAGGCGGGCGAGCCGTCGCCGCGGCCGGCGCGGTGGGGGCGATCGTGCTCGCGCTCCTCCTGCTCGTGGCACTCGCCCTCGCAGGATGCGGTACCGTCTTCCACGACCGGATCCCGGCCTCCTGATTGACACACGCGGGCGGCGCGGGCCTTCTTGAAAGCGCCGCGGCTGGCATGCTGTTCCGGGCACGGCATGGCTTCCACCGGCCCAGCGCGGCGATCGGCACGCTCGTGACCGAGACGCTTCCCGCCCCTCTCCTCGGCGTCCTCGCGGGCGCACTCGCCCTGTACGCGATCGCGCGCGCGATCCTGCGCGGGCACGGCGTCGAGAGCACGCTCGCGTGGGTGCTCGCGATCGTCGCGTTCCCGGTGCTGGGCGCGATCCTCTACCTGCTGGTCGCGAACCCGAGCATCAAGCGGACGCGGCGGCGAAAGCAGCGGAGCGCCGCGGCGCTTCGCCGGCGCCTCGGCCGAGCGCCCGACGTCGAGGCCGAGGAGGTGGGGGCGGTCGCGCGGGTGCCGGAGCCCGCCGGCGGGCTCGTCGAGCTCGCGACCCGGCTCACGGGCCTCCCCGCCTCGCACGGCAACCGCGTCGAGCTCCTCGCCGAGAGCGAGATCGCGTTTCGCGAGATCGAGGAGGCGATCGCCTCGGCGCGCCGGAGCGTCTGGGCCGAGTACTATATCATCCAGAACGACGCGACCGGGCACCGCTTCCTCGAGGCGCTCGCCGACAAGGCCGCGCAGGGCGTCGAGGTGCGGTTCCTCTTCGACGCGTTCGGCTCGCTCCGGATCGACGCGAAGCGCCTCGCCGCCATCCGCGCGGCGGGCGGCCGCACCGAGTCGTTCCTTCCGATGAACCCGCTCCGCCGGCGCTGGGCCGTGCACCTCCGGAACCACCGGAAGCTCATCGTCGTCGACGGCGCCCTCGGCTTCGCGGGCGGCATGAACATCGGCGACGAGTACTCGGGCCGACTCGGGAAGCGCCGCGGGTCGCGCTCGTTCCGCGACAGCCACCTCGCGATCCGGGGGCCGGCGGTCGCCGACCTCGCGTGGACCTTCGCGGAGGACTGGTCGTTCGCGACCGGCGAGTCGCTCGCGCTTCCGGAGCGGTCGCCGCCCGGCGCCGGCGAATCGACGGTCGCGGTCGTTCCGAGCGGACCCGACCAGACGCAGAACGCGACCAGCTACGTCTACTTCTCGGGCATCGCGACCGCGCAGCATCGCATCTGCTTGACGAGCCCGTACTTCGTACCCGACGACGCGACCCTGCGCGCGCTCACCGCGGCCGCGATGCGCGGGGTCGACGTCCGCGTCCTCGTGCCCGGTCCGTGCGACGTACCGCTCGTGAAGAGCGCGGCCCAGTCGTTCTATCCCGAACTCGTCTCGGCGGGGGTGCGCGTGTACGAGTTCCGCCCGGCGATGCTGCACGCGAAGACGCTCACCGTCGACGGAGCGTGGGGCATCGTCGGCTCGGCGAACGTCGACGTGCGGAGCTTCCGGCTGAACTTCGAGCTGTCGGCCCTCGTCGTCGACGCGCGCTTCGCCGCCGTGCTCGAGGAGCGCTTCCTCGCCGATCTCGCGCGGAGCCGCGAGATCGGCGCGCGAGCGCTCGCACGCCGCACCCTGGGAGAGCGCCTCAAGCTCGGGACGACGCGCCTGCTGTCGCCGCTTCTATAGCGATCCGCGCCCGGCTCAATCGCTGGCGCGCTTGGGCGCACGCGGGTTGCCGCGGAAGAGCCGACCGAGGATGCCGGGCGTGATCGAGTCGAGCGGGTGGACGGTCACCTGCGGATCCGAGCTCCGCCCCGCGATCGAGAAGTCGACGCCCACGGGTCCGTGGTCGCCGAAGAGGACCGAGCCGACGACCGGGATCTTTCCGAGCGCGCTGTTCAGGCCGTACAGCTCGGGGACGAGCGTGCCGCGGAGGTCGAGCTGATCGTTCGCCTGATCGATCGTGCCCGAGAAGAGGAGGCCGAGCGAGCTTCCCGCGGCCGATCCGTCGGCGAGCGTCGTCACGCGCCGCGCGCGCGATGCGTCCACCCGCACGGTGTCGAAGCGGATCCCGCTGCCTGACGTCGAGAACGCGTCGGCGATGCCGCGGAACGAGCCCAGGGTCGCGGCGCGCGCGAGCCACGGCGCGTGCGAGATCACGACATCGGTGATCTCGGCGTGGCCGTCGAACGCGAGCTCCTCGCTCGGCGCGACGAGCGTGCCCGTGAAGCGGAGCCGCCCGCCGTCGGCGTCGCCGTAGAAGCCGAGCGTCCGGAAGAGTGCGCCGCTGTCGTTCGACGTGATCTCGAAGCGGTAGCCCTTCTCCGCGCGGTCGAAGCGGGCCGCCATCTGGCCCGGCGAGTCGCCCGGGCCGCCGCCCGCGAGCGTTCCGCCGACGTCGACGTGCTGCCAGCCGTCGCCACCGGGATCGCGGATGGCGCGCCCGCTCGCCTTCAAGCCTCCCGCGTCGAGCGATGCGGGATCGATGCGCGTGACGCGCGCACCGCTCGCGCCGAGCTTCGCGTCGAGCCGGCCGGGTGCGCCCGGCGGCTTCTTCCACGCCATCTGCGGCACGTCGATCGCCGCTTGCGCGAGGTCGGCGCGAAGGGCGATCTCGGCCGGCGCGTCGCGCGGCTGCGAGCCTTCGACCGCGACCGCGACCGGGCCCTCGACGAATGGAGCGAGGTCGAAGCCGAGCGCCTTCCGGCCCGCCGAGTCGACGGCGGCGCGCACCGCATACGTGCGCTCCGTCTTGACGCCGCTCTCGAGGTTCTCCGTCCACGAGACGTCGGCCGGGACGCCCGCGATCGCGGCCTTGCCGGCGACCCGGACCGCGCGCGCGTCGACGTCGACCCGGAGGTCGGCGTCCGAGATCGGCCATCCCGCGACCGCGTCGGGGAGCGCGAAGCCCGCGACATCGGCGCGACCGCGGAGGCCGAGGCCGGCGAGCGACAGGTCGCCCTGGAGGGGAAACGCGAGCGACAGCCGCCCGTCCATCCCGCCGCCGATCTTCGCCGGATCGACGCCCATGGCGCGCGCGAGCTGGACTGGCGGCGCATCGAGGACCGTGATGGCGGCGCGGACGTCCCCTTTCACGGACGCGTCGATCGCGATCCGCGGCGTCGGCCGGTCCATGCCGGAGATGACGACCTTCGCCGGCCCGACCGCCATGCCGGCGATCTCTCCGCTCTTCACGCCGAGGTCGAATCCCGCCTGCGTGAACGTCCCGCGCCCGCGGACCTTCGTGACGGGCGCCATCGTCTCGAGGAAGCGCACCTCGAGCCCTTCGTAGCCGAGATCGCCCCGGACGCTCGGAGCGCGGGCGGTCGCGAGGTCGCCGTCCGCGATCTTCGCGTCGACCCGGACGCGCGCGTGCGCGACCTTTCCCTGCGAGACGTTCGCCGTGAGCCACGCGCGCGCGCCGCTCGCCGCGCCGGGCGGCCACGCGCGCCACGCGAGGTCGATCGGGAGCGCGGCGATCGAGGCCTGCGCCGTCACCGCGCCGTCGCCGGCGAGGCCGCGTACCTCGCCCGTCGCGCGGATCGTGGGAGCGCCGAGGTCGACGACGACCTCCTCGAGCCGAACGAGCTCCTGACCGACGTCGAGCGACGCGACAAGCGCGAGCCGCCGGAGGGGCATGCGGTCGCCCGCGATCGCGAGCGTTCCGCCGCCCGCCTCGAGCTTGACGGCGATTCGCGCCGGGCGCCAGGTCGCGTCGAGCTCGACCGTCGCCGTGCCCGCGAGGTCGACGTCGATCCGGTCGAGCGTGGGACCGATCTGCGCGAGGCGCCGGCCGATCGCGGTCGTCGGGGCGGCGGCCACGCGCGCCGCGAGCGCGCGCGGGCGGACGCCGCGCACGGTGAGCGCGGCCGAGGCGGGCCCGGCCGACGGCACGCGTGCCTCGCCCTCGAGCGCCATGCGATCCGGCCCGAGCTCCAGCTCGCCCGAGAGGCGAGCCGTGAGCCCGCGCCCGTCGCGCCGGATCGCGACGTCGAGCGAGGGGGCGCGCCAGCTCTCGCCGCTCTCGAGATCCCGCACCTCGATGACGCCGTCGTCGATCGAGATGCTCCTCAGCGCCGACGCCGTGCCGGGTGCGGGGCGCTCGTCCGACGAGAGGTTCGCGAGGACGTCGCGCAGCACCGAGCCGCCGTCCGCGCGCTCCTCGCCCGCGCCGAGCCCGAGGTCGACGGCGCCGTCGGGATGGCGGACGAGCCGGAGCGACGGCTCCAGCACGTCGACCGAGGTCGGCACGAGGGCCCCGTGGAGGAGCGGCTCGACCGCGAGGTCGATCGCGATCGCCGGCAGCCGGGCGACGATGGCCCCGTCCGGAGCAAAGACCTCGACGTCGCGCGCGCGGAGGTCGAGCCCGCGCTCCGGCCCCGCCCATGCCACCTCGGTGTGCGCGACCCGCACCCGGAAGCGACCGGTCACCTGCGCGAGCGCGCGGTCGATCCGGTCGTCGAGGAAGTCGAGCGCGATCGGACCGCGCGCGAGCCGCCAGGCGAGCCCGCCGGCCGCGACCAGCACCACCACGACCGCGGCCACCAGGGCGCGCAGAAGCCATCGTACGGCGCGGCGCGCCCCCCTGCTCACGTCGTCTCCCCTCGCGCGACTCGTCCCTCGCGGGCGGTCGCAGCGACCGCGCACTGTAGTTCGCCGGCCGCCGCGACGCACGAGCGGCTATGAAGCGCCGTTCACGCTGCGTCCTCCGTGCTGCACCGGCGCAGCACGCGCTTTGCGGCGGATGCACCACGTGCGGGCTCCAGGCGCTCCGAATCCGCGCGAAATCGCCCGCGGGCCGGGCGATTGCCGGCGAGGCGACGTGGCACGCTGCCTGCGTGGGGAGCCCGGCAGGAGGAGTCTTCATGCTGGGTGGAACGGCCTCGCTCGTCGATTTCGCATCGGTCTTCGATCCCTCGTCGGCGCTCGGCGCACGGCTCTTCGACGGTGCGTCCGGACCGCTCCGCTTCGCCCTGGTCGCGGCCGCCTTCGTGGCCGCCGGCTGGCTCCTCGAGATCGCGCTGCGCGCACCGTCCGCCCCTCCCGAAACGCGCGCCGTCCCCAACGCCTCGGGTCGCCCCCGCCCGAGCGACCGCGTCGCGACGCTCCCGCCAGCGGCGTGACGTTGGGGCGCGGCCGGCGCCAGCGCGCGCAAGCGCGATGGACTTGCAGCGGGCGACGCCGTATCCCGGCCGCATGACGCCCGCTCCCGCGGCGCGAGCGCGCGCGTCCCAGCCATCGGCGACGCGCCGTCGGCCGTGGTGGCT
Source organism: Binatia bacterium (assembly GCA_035651755.1). Taxonomy (GTDB): domain Bacteria; phylum Desulfobacterota; class Binatia; order UBA12015; family UBA12015; genus DASRFA01. The sequence goes on from DASRFA010000016.1 coordinate 47,319, forward strand.
CCTTCCGATCTTCGGCTCCGTCCCGGAGGTCGACGATCGATCGATCCGGCTCCTCGGGCTGATCGCGATCGCCGCCTTCTTCGAGAACTACGACCTGTCGAACCTCATGTCGGCGCTGAGCTACATCGCCGCCGACTTCGGGCTCGCCGACGCGACGCTCGCCGGCTACGTCGGCATCATCCGGCTCGGCGCGATCCCCGCGTTCCTGCTGATCCCGCTCGCCGACCGCGTCGGACGGCGGCGCCTCTTCATCGCGGCGGTCGCCGGCATGGCGCTCACGACGGTCGCGAGCGCCTTCGCACGGACCGTCGAGCAGTTCGTCGTGCTGCAAATGCTCTTCCGCACGACCGTCCTCCTCTCGTCGACGCTCGCGTTCGTGATCCTCGCGGAGGAGTTCCCCGCGCAGCACCGCGGGTGGGGGATCGGCATGCTGGGCGCGCTCGGCGCGACCGGATGGGGCTTCGGCGCGCTCCTCTTCGGGCTGGTCGAGCGCCTCCCGTACGGCTGGCGCGCGCTCTATGCGATCGGCGTCTTCCCGATCTTCTTCGTGCCGCTCCTCCGGCGCGAGATCCCGGAGACCGCGCGCTTCGCGCGCCACGCGGCGGCGCGAGCGGAGCGCGCGCCCGTCGGGGCGATCGCCGCCTGGCTGGAGCCGATCGGCGAGCTGGTGCGACGCTATCCGATGCGCGTCGTCGCCGTGACGCTCGCCGGAGGGCTGTACTCGGCCGGCGAGGTCTCGGTGTTCCAGTTCTGCGGCTTCTTCACGATCACGACGCACGGCTGGCAGCCCTGGCAGTTCTCGGTCATGGTGCTGCTCGCAGGCGCATTCGGGATGCTCGGAAACGTCGTCGCCGGCCGCCTCGCCGACGCGTTCGGACGCCGGCCGGTCGGCGCCGCGGTCGCGCTGTCGTTCCCCGCGTTCGCGTGGCTCTTCTACCACGTGCCGGGCACGTGGCTGCCGCCGCTCTGGGCGTTCCTCACCCTGTGCTCGGTGTCGACGAACGTGATGGTGCGCGCGCTCGGCACCGAGGTCTTTCCGACCTCGCACCGGGGCACCGCGGGCGGCTGGCTCTCGCTCGTGCAGACGCTCGGATCCGCGGCCGGGCTCGGCGCGACGAGCGTCGCGATCTCGCGCGGGTTCACGCTGCCGCTCGCGGTCAGCGCGGTCGCGATCCTGTGCGCGATCGGCGGAGCGTCGCTGCTCCTGCTTCCCGAGACGAGCCGCCTCGAGCTCGAGGCGATCGCCGACGATCCGGCGTGACCGCGCGCTCGAGCGAGCGCCCCCTCCTCCTCGATCCGCTCGGCGGGCTCTACCGCTATCCCGTCGCGCGGCGGCTGCTGCCGGCCGCTCTCCGCGCCGGCGTCGGACCGGACCGCGTGACGATCGCGCGTGCCGTCGTGGGCGTCGCGGCGGCCGCGCTGGTCCCGGCGGGAGATCGCGCGGCGCTCGTCGTGGCGTTCGCGCTCGCCGAGCTCGCGATGGTGCTCGATTGCCTGGACGGGCTCGTGGCGCGCACGCTCGGGCGCGTGTCGGAGCGCGGGCGCGCGCTCGACGAGCTCGCCGACGGCGTCTCGTTCGCGGCGCTGTCGGTCGCGATCGCCTTTCGGCTCGGCACGCGGGCGCCAGACTTCCCGGCCGCGACTTCGGCGGTCGCGCTGTTCGCGATCGCGGGCCTTTGCGCGTGGGCGTACGAGGGCTATCGCGGGGCGCTCACGAGCGGCGGGGAGCCGCGTGCCCGCGCGGCACCGGACGGCGACGGGCGCGGGACCGGGTGGCCGGCCCCGGCCACCCGGTCCGATGCGCTCGTCCGCCTGAGCCGCGGCTTCGACCGCGCACAGCGAATCCTCTTCTTCCCGCGATCGAGCGGGCGCCCTCCGCGCCACCCACGGCTCGCGCTCCTCGCCGTCGGCCTTCTCGGGGCCGAGAACCTCCTGACGATCCTCCACCTCGGGATCCTGGCCGATCGCCTCCCGGCCGCACAGGTCGTCGCTCTGGCCTACGGCCTCGCGGTCCTCCCGGTCGGAGTCGCAGCGGGGCGGCGCCTCGTCGCCGCGCGGTCCTACGCCGGGGCCGCGCGCTCGCGCGACGGGCACGCGAGCGCGTGAATCGTGCTTGATCGGCGCTCGCGCACCTGCGTAGTCGATCTCGAGACCGGCACGTCGCGGTCCCATCCATCGGGGAGAACATCATGCGTAAGGGGTTACTCGTCATCCTCGCCGCCGCCGCGGTCCTCGTGGCGACCTGGCAGCACCCCGGCCCGGCGCAAGGCGTCGGCGGGACGATCTTCCCGCTGTCGATCAGCGGAACCAGCTGGCAGCCGCAAGTCTACGGCCTGCCGGGCAAGCCGCTCGGGAACGGCAAGGTCAACGACAAGGCCATCAAGGGCGTGCTGCAGGGCACGCTCGACGACTTCGCGAAGGACTACCTTCCCCTCGACCCGAGCGGCCAGGTCTTCCTCTACTTCGACGGCCTGACGGGCTGGCGGATCGGCACGAACTCGTCGGGCTCGAACCTCGTCCCGCTCTCCGGCCGGGTCGCGAACGACGGCACGTTCTGGATGATGGGCGACTACAACTTCGGGACGATGGGGACGATCTTCGTGTCGGGCAAGGTCAAGTTCCTGAAGGGCACGTTCGACCCGAAGAGCGTGAGCGGGACGTTCTACTTCTTCAGCGAGACGATCAACACGGGTCTCATCCTGAAGTTCAAGACGAAGAAGCCGCTGGTGTGAGCCGACCTACCAGGCGAGGATCGCGAGCAGGATCGCCGCAGCCAGACCGATCTTCGCGAAGAAGCCCGGCCGGATGACCGCGTGGTCGGATGCGACGCTCCGCACGAGCTCGGGCGCGATGCGCCCGGTCGCGACGCCGTCGGCGACGTCGAGGCAATCCTCGGCGAGGATCTCGCGGAACGCGTGGCCGATCTCCGCGGACGCGACCGAGGGATCGCCCTTGTAGGTCACCTCGCGCCCGCCGTAGCCGTAGCGCGCGTTCAGCCACCAGCCGATCGCGAGCGCGAGGCCGTCGAACGCCGTCCGGATGCGGGTCGCGTCGCGGCCGCGCCGCTCGCGCCGCGCGACCAAGCGCGCCCCGAGCGCGTGGAGCGGCCGCCAGAGCGGCGGCGCGAGCGGGCCGAGGGCGCGGTATCCCGGGTCGACGAGCTCCGGGCTCTCCGCGAGCATGAACGACGTCTCCCACGCGCCGGCGTGCTCGCCGATGAGGAGCGCGCGCCGCTCGCGCTCGTCGAGGGGGCGTCCGAGCAGCTCGGCGAGGCGCTCGTGCCGGCCGCCCGTGATGACGCGGTGGAGGACGGCGATCGACGGCGTCACCATGCGGATGCGCGCGCGACGGCTGACGACGCGGCAGGCCGCCTCGAGCGCGGCGGCGTGGCGCGGTCCGCCGTGGCCGTTCGTCACGATCACCGTCCCGAAGCCCGCGCGCGCGAGGCTCCGCCCGTGCGAGAGGAGGATGCGATAGAGCGCCCGCGGCGGCGCCTCCATCGATCCGCGGAGCGGGATCTCGTCGGACCCGATCGTGAGCGCGGGGAAGATCGCGACCGTCCAGTCCTCGTGTCGCGCCGCGAAGCGCCGGGCCGTCTCCTCCGCCATCCAGCGCGCCATCGCCGTGTCCTGGCCGAGCGGCAGATGCGGCCCGTGGACCTCGAGCGCGCTCACGGGCAGGAACGCGATCGCGCGCCGCGGGTCGAGCTCCCGGATTCGGTTGTAGGTGAGGTCTTCGCCACGGACGACGGGCATGGGCGCTCCGGATGGAGAAAGGCCGCCGCGCGGCCGGCGGCGAGCGGAACCGGTCGGACGCCACGGTCCTAGCCCGCGCGAAACGCGAAGGCCACCGTCAAGGAGTCGCGTCGCAGGGCGCGGGGCTCGCGAACACCCGGCCGGCCGCATCGACGCACGCGAACGCGACCGCGCCGGTGGCGAGCGGCTGCGAGCGGAGCGCGCCGGCGGCGTCGACCTCGAAGCCGGGGGTCGCGATCGCCGGCCCGGTGAACGTCGCCTCGCGGAGGTCGATCCCGGTCGCGACGGTCCCGAAGCCCGGGTGGACGCGCACCAGCGCCTCCCGGACCGCGACGCCGGGCGCGTTCGATCGGAACGCGATGCCCTCGCGGAAGCCGCCCGGCCCGGCTCCGGCATCGGGCGCGTTCAGGATCCCGAGCGCGACGTCGGACGGCGGATCGCCCATCGCGAAGAGGTTGAGGGCCGTGACCGGCACGCCTTCGCCCGCGCCGAGGTTTCCGACGTCGATCTCGAGGCCCTGCACCGCGCCGGAAGTCATGTCGCCGTGCGCGAACGCGAGCACGTTCGCGCCCCACACGCCGCCGATGGCACCGTGGCCGTCCATCAGCGCGTAGAGCGCGGCCGCATCGCTTCGAGAGCTTCGATTCTCGGTCGCGACCGCGACCGTGAAGTGCCGCGTCCCGTCGTCCGCGACCCGCTCCGCGACGCCGAGCCCGGGTGAGATCTCCGGCGGCCCCGCCTGCGAAAGCAGCTCCGCGAGCGAAGCACCGCCGAGCTCGATCCGGTTCATCGCCGCGACGACCGCTTCGCCGCCTCCGCCGCCGCACGCGTAGCCGGCGCTGAACATGCCCGCCGCCACCGCCGCGCGCCGCGCGCGCGGGCTCCGCAAGATCGAAAGCATGCTCTGCCCTCCCGACGTCCCAGACGCCGGCCACACCGGATCCTTTCGCGCCGGAGGAGCACCGGCCCATGCGGCCTCGGCGAAAGGACCCGAACGGCGCTGTGCCACGGAGCGCCGCTCGGATATCGTGCGGGCGTCGATGGCGGACCGGACAGACCCGCTCCTCGCGTGGCCGAGCCGCGACGAGAGCCGCGTCCCGCTCGCCCTGTACGGCGATCCGGCGATCTACGCGCGCGAGCAGGAGCGCATCTTCGGCGGCCCGTTCTGGAGCTACGTCGGCCTCGCGGCCGAGGTCCCCGAGCCCGGGAGCTGGACGGTCTCGGCGATCGGCGAGCGCCCCGTGATCTCGACGCGCGACGCCGACGGCGCGCTGCACGTGCTCGAGAACCGCTGCGCGCATCGCGGGCTCGCGCTCTGCCATCGCGCCGTCGGCCGCGCGACCGAGATCGTCTGCCCGTACCACCAGTGGACGTACGACCTCGCAGGGCGCCTGATCGGCGTCCCCTTCCTGCGCGGCGTCCGCGGCCGGGGCGGAATGCCTCCGGACTTCCGGCGCGAGGACCACGGGCTCCGCCGTCTCGCCGTGCACGAGCGCCACGGCGCGGTCTTCGCCTCCTTCGACCACGACGTCCCGGACTTCGAGAGCTACCTCGGGCCGGAGATGCTTCCGTACTTCGACCGCGTCTTCGACGGGCGGCCGCTCCGCGTGCTCGGAACGATGCGCCAGAGCGTCCGCGGCAACTGGAAGCTCATGTTCGAGAACATCAAGGACCCGTACCACGCGTCGCTGCTGCACGTGTTCCTGGTGACGTTCGGCCTCTTCCGCGCCGATCAGCCGTCCGCGGTCGTGCTCGACCAGACCGGGCGCCACGCCTGCCTCGTGTCGCGACGCGGCGAGCAGCGCGCGAACGAGGCGACGAGCGGGATGCGGTCGTTCCAGGGCGACCTGCGGCTCGCGGACGCGGCGCTCCTCGATCCGGTGCGCGAGTTTCCCGGCGACGCGACCGTGGTCATGCAGACCGTCTGGCCGAACCTGATCGTCCAGCAGCAGTCGAACACGCTCGCGACGCGACGGCTCGTGACGCGCGGGCCGCACGCCTTCGAGCTCCACTGGACCTTCTTCGGCTACGCCGACGACGACGAGGCGATGACGCTCCGCCGCCTCCGCCAGGCGAACCTCATGGGGCCGGCGGGCCTGGTCTCGATCGACGACAGCGAGATGATGGAGCTCTCGCAGCGCGGCGCCGCCGCCTACCCCGGCCGGAGCGCCGTGCTCGAGCTCGGCGGCCGCGACGCCGCGAGCGCCGACCACATGGTGACGGAGGCCGCGGTGCGCGGCTTCTACCGCTACTACCGCGCGGTGATGGAGCTGTGAGCGAGCTCGTCGAGCTCTACGCCGAGTACGGCGACTGCCTCGACGAGGGCGACCTCGAGCGCTGGGTCGACCTCTTCACGGAGGATGCGTCGTACCGCCTGACGTCGCGCGAGAACCACGACCTCGGCCTCCCGCTCGCGCTCGTCCGCTGCGAGGGGCGCGCCGGGCTCCGCGACCGCGCGATGGCGATCGGACGCACCGCGGTCTTCCGCCCGCGCCGGATGCGCCACCTGATCGGCGCGCCGCGCGTGGTCGCGGGCGCGGACGACGACACGATCGCGAGCCGCGCGACGTTCGCCGTCTTCGAGACGATCGAGGGCGAGGAGACGCGCGTCTTCCTCACCGGGCGGTCCTTCGACCGCGTCGTCCGCGAGGGCGGCCGCCTGCGGTTCCGCGAGCGCGTGTGCGTCTTCGATGCGAGCCTGGTCCCGGGGTCGATCGTCTACCCGCTCTGATCACGGCGCGGTCGATTGCGAGCCGCGCGAGCGGGAGGCAAGAGACGACATGGACGTCGAAGCTCTTCTGCGACCGGGCCAGACCGCGCTCTGGATCGGCGGCGCGTGGCGCGAAGCGGCGGACGGCGCGCGCATCGAGGTGCACGATCCGGCGAGCGGCGAGCTGCTCGCGCGCGTCGCAGACGCGACGGTCGCGGACGGCCTCGCGGCGGTCGCGGCGGCGCACGACGCCCAGCCGCGGTGGGCGGCGACCGCGCCGCGCGAGCGCGCGGAAGCCCTCCGGCGCGCGTTCGAAGGAATGATGCGACGGCAGGACGCGCTCGCCGAGCTCATCGTGCGCGAGAATGGAAAGCCGCTCGCCGAGGCGCGCGGCGAGGTCGCGTACGCCGCCGAGTTCTTCCGGTGGTTCTCCGAGGAGGCCGTTCGCATCGACGGATCGATCGCGGTCGCGCCGAACGGCGCGAACCGGATGATCGTGCTGCGCCAGCCGATCGGCGTCGCCCTCCTGGTCACGCCCTGGAACTTCCCGGCCGCGATGGCGACGAGGAAGATCGGACCCGCGATCGCGGCGGGCTGCGCGGTGGTGCTCAAGCCTGCCGGCGAGACGCCGCTCACCGCGCTCGCCGTCGCCGGCATCCTCGCCGAGGCCGGCGTTCCGCCCGGCGTCGTGAACGTCGTGCCGACGTCGCGGAACGCCGACCTCGTGGCTGCGGCACTCCGCGACCCGCGGGTCCGGAAGCTCTCCTTCACCGGATCGACCGAGGTCGGAAAGCTCCTCCTCGCGACGGCAGCCGAGAACGTCGTCAAGTGCTCGATGGAGCTCGGCGGCAACGCGCCCTTCGTCGTCTTCGCCGACGCCGACCTCGACGCCGCGATCGACGGTCTCCTGACCGCCAAGATGCGGCACAACGGCGAGGCATGCACGGCCGCGAATCGCGTCTACGTGGAGGAGGCCATCGTCCCGGAGTTCACGCGCCGCGCCACCGAAGCGATGGCGCGGCTCCGCATGGGAAGCGGCCTCGAGGCCGGCGTCCAGCTCGGCCCGCTCGTCGACCGCGCGACGCGCGAGAAGGTCGTCCGCCTCGTGGACGCGGCCGTCGCCGCGGGCGCGCGGCTCTGCACCGGCGGCGTCGTCCCGGAGCGCCCGGGCTTCTTCTACCCGCCGACCGTCCTCGCCGACGTCGCTCCCGACTCGCCGATCCTGCGCGAGGAGATCTTCGGGCCGGTGGCGCCGATCGTCCGCTTCCGCGACGAGCGCGAGGCGATCGCGCTCGCGAACGGGACCCAGTACGGGCTCGTCGCGTACGTCTTCACGCGCGACCTCGCGCGCGCGCTGCGCGTCGCGGAGGCGCTCGAGTCGGGCATGGTCGGGATCAACCGCGGGCTCGTGTCCGATCCCGCCGCGCCGTTCGGCGGCGTCAAGCAGAGCGGCGTCGGCCGCGAGGGCGGACACGAAGGGCTCCTCGAGTACACCGAGAGCAAGTACCTGGCGCTCGCCTGGTGATCTGCGGCGGCGCGCCGCAAATCCACGCCTCGCGACGCCATTTCGACCCCGCTCGAAGCGCCCATCCGCCGCCGCGCGCTTGACTCGGCACCGCCGAGGCTTCGGACTCTGGGGATCGCCGCGCGCGCCGATGCTGGCGCCGCGGCCGGACGTCGCGATGAAGGATCGCCTCCCTCGCCCGATCGCCGCCGCGCTCGCCGCGGCCTGCGTTCTCGCCGCGCTCGCGCTCGCATCGCGCGCGATCGCGCAGGACGCGGAGGAGAGCGGCGTCGCCGCGACGGCGCCGGACCAGACGGACGACCTCGACGTCGCGACCGCGCACGTGACGCTCCTGGCCGACCTGGATCTCCTCGTCTTCGAGCAGGAGGTGAAGGGAACCGCGGGCGGCACCGTACCCAAGCGACGCGGCGCCGTGAACGGCGCTGCGGTCCTCGCCTACCTCTTCCCGACGACGCTCGCGCCCGACGAGGTCGGCTTCGGAGGGAAGGACGGCATCGTGACGCTCGCCGTCACGTCCCATCCCGACTTCGACGACACGCCGCTCTGGGACGAGACCGGAAACCGGAAGCTCGACGACGACGGCGCCGCCTGGCACGCGCACTGGCTCCTCCTCGTGCCCGACCGGCGCGCCGCGGGCGGCTTCCGCGTGAGGGAGAACGATGCGGCGGGCGCGGTCCCGTCCACCGCGCCGGCCATGCCGATCGCGATCGACTCGCCCGGCTTCGCCGTGGTGATGCACGGCAGCACGCTCCGCGTGCTCGTCCCGGCCGACCGCGTCCAGAAGGACACGAACTTCACGTTCGACGCGATGACCGCCTACCTGCAGATGTCGAGTGCGCCCGGCACGCCGGCTCTCGGCGTCTATCGCGTCTACGACTCGCTCTCCGGCGCGGGGAAGATGCCGCTCAAGGTGTTCAAGAAGTGAGCCCGGCGCGGCCGAGGACGCCGTCGAGACGCGCCGCGAGCTCCGGCGTCGCGGGGACCATCGGCAGGCGGTGCTCGTTCGCGTCCAGCAGGCCGAGCCGGCGCATCATCCACTTGAGCGGGATCGGGTTCGTCTCGAAGAAGATCGCCTGACTGAGCTCGAAGAGCTCGAAATGGATGGCCTGCGCCTCCGCGAGCCGGCCGGCGAGCGCGTGCTCGCACATCGCGGCGACGCGGCCCGGCACGAGGTTCGCGACCGCGTTCATGAGGCCGGTGGCGCCGACCGCGAGCATCGGCAGGCTGAGCTCCTCGAGCCCGGCGAAGATCCGGAACTGCTCTCCGAGCCGGAGCCGGAGCTTCGTCACGAGCGCGAGGTCCGTCGACGCGTGCTTGACGCCGACGACGTTCGGCGCGCGCTCGGCGATCGCCTCGAAGGTCTCCACCGCCATCTCGACCGCCGCGCGACCCGGGATGTGGTAGACGAGCACGGGCAGCGCGGTCCGGCGCGCGAGGTCGGCGAAGTACTCGACGAGCCCGCGCTGCGGCGGCCGCACGTAGTACGGCGTGACGATCAGGACCGCGTCGGCGCGATCGCGCTCGGCGAGCCCCAGGAGCTCGAGCGTCTCGGCGTGCGACTGCGACCCGACGGCGGCGACGACCGGGACGCGGCCGGCGGCGGCTCGCACGGCCTCGCGGACGCACGCCGCGCGCTCCGCGGCGGTCAGCGTGCTCGGCTCGGCGGTCGTGCCGCACACGAGGACGCCGTGCGAGCCGCCGGCCGCCTGGCGCTCGACGAGCCCCGCGAGCGCGTCGAGATCGACCGCGCCGTCGCGGAACGGCGTGACGATCGGCGGATAGGAGCCGCGCAGGAAGCGATCGTCGAGCGCGATCACGAGCGGTTCGTCGTGAAGCCGCGGCCGGCGCCCAGCACGGCGATCGGGCCCTTCAGGTCCTCCTGCCAGAGGAGCGATTCCATCGCGATGTGGAGCGGGCTGTCCTGGATGGTCAGCTCGTAGACCGTCTCGCCGTGCGAGGCGTGGTTGTGCACGGCCCAGCCCGGGGCGGAGAGCATGAGGTCGCCCGCCTTCCACTCGAGGATGCGACCGTCGACCGTGCTCCGGCCGCTCCCGGCGAAGTAGTAGTTGATGGCGGCGGCGGCGTGGCGGTGCGGCCGATCCACGATGCCGGGCGGGCGCACGCACATGGTCGCGAAGAAGCTCGGCGTCGTGCCGTTCGTGCGGCCGGTCGCGGGATTGTAGAGGAGGTACAGGCGGCGCCCGACGTAGCGCTCGCCCAGCGACTGCAGCTCGTCGAGGTGGTGCTTGACGGCGCGCCATGGGAAGTGGAGCGGTCGCGACGCGACCGCGACCGGATCGATGAGCCGCTCGTACGGCATGAGGTACGCGCCGGCCTCGTCGAGCGGGAACACGCCCGGCGGAAGTCCCGCGGGCGGCGCGACGGCCGACTCGTCCGGCTCGCCCGCCTCGCTTGCATCGCTCACGTCGCGCGCGAGCGCGGCCGCGACGTCGTCCCCGCTCTCGACCATGTGGACGGCGAGCTTCTCGAGGAGCGGCGCGTTGCTGTAGGCGAGCAGGACCTGCAGCTCCGTCCCGTCGTTGCGATGCACGTAGGCGGCCATCGCGGGGACGTTCCAGACGTCGAAGCGCTCGAAGCCGATGCGGCGGCCGCGGACCGTCGCCTCGCCGCGCCCCGCGATGCAGAAGCTCACGCGCGTCGAGCTGTGGCGCACGGGCGCCGTCGCCTCGCCGGGCTTCAGGACCTCGAGCGCGACCCGGATCCCGGGCGCGAGGCCGGGCGTCGCCGGGTCGGCGGACGGATGCACGACGAGCGACACGCGCCGTCCGTCGGGCGGCCGCGGCATCGCGGCGAGGCGCGCGACCTCGGCGTCGATCTCCTCCTTCGGCACGACCAGCGCCGGCCACGCGGGCGCCGGGCGCCCGGGCGCGACGCCGCTCGCGTCCACGAAGCGCGCGCGGCCTCCGCGCGACGTCGGATCGCTCATGCCTCGCCTCCCGGTCCTGCGTGCCGCTTGGCGGGGGTCGTCGTCAAGAGCCTCGGAGCGGCGCGCTCGGGTGGATCGATCGGGCGGCCCACGCCGCGCGCCCGCGCGCGCTCGAGCACGGCCGCTCCGAGCGCGACGTCCGAGAGACCCATCCCCATCGCCTTGAAGAGCGTCAGGTCGGCGTCGGCGGGTCGCGCCGCGCGCCCGGCGACGAGCTCGCTGAGTGCGACCGGCACGCCGATCGTCGCCCCCTCGCGCGCGCCGGCAGCGTCCCAGCCGTAGGCCTCCCGGAACTCGCGCGAGAGCCGCCGCACCTGCGACGGGGAATCCGCGACCGCCAGCGCGACCCGCGGGAACACGTCGCGCGCGATCTCGGCGCGGTCGGGCGCGATCGCCCCGACGGCGTTCACGTGTGCGCCCCGCGCGAGGAGCGCGCTCTCGAGGAAGGGCGCGCGCGCCCGCGTGACGACCGTCACGACCGGCGCGTCCGCGGTGCACTCGCGCAGCGACGGCGCAGCGCGCGCCGGGATGCGGAGCTCGCGATCGATGCGCTCGGCGAAAGCCTCGCGGTGCGCCGCCGTCGGGCTGTGGATGCGCACGCGCCGGAGCGGGCGCGCCGCCGCGACCGCCGCGACCTGCGCGAGCGCCTGCTTTCCCGAGCCGACGATCGCGAGCTCGTCCGCGCCCGGGTCGGCGAGGAGGCGCGTCGCGAGCGCCGAGATCCCGCTCGTCCGGAGCTGCCCGAGCGCGAACGCCTCGATCACCGCCTGCAGGCGGCCGTCGCTCGCGCGCCAGAGGACGAGGAGCGGGTTCGCGCCGCCCGCGGTGTGCGCCCAGGTCTTCGTTCCCGCGAGGCCGCCCCCGGTCGCGAGCCCGTCGGCGACGACGGCGCCGAGCGCGTGGAGATCGCCGCCGGCGAAGCTCGTGTGCGTCTTCTCGAGGTGGGAGACGTCGCCGCGCCCCTCGGCCGCGAGCGCGCGCTCGAGCGCGGCGATCGCGTCCGCGAGGTCGATGAGCGCCACGACCTCCGCCTCGCGGATCCAGAGCGCGGCGCGGTCGCTCATCGCGTCCCGCCGCGCCCGGGATCCGAGGCGCGGATCTGCACCCAGATCGCGCCTTCGGCGACGCGGACCGGGTACACCGCGAGCGGCTCCGTCGCCGGAGGCGCGAGGACGCGTCCGGTCGGCACGTGGAAGCACGCCTGGTGGAGCGGGCACTCGATCGACTCGCCGTCCAGGTAACCCTCGCTGAGCGACGCCTGCGCGTGCGTGCAGGTGTCGGCGGTCGCGTACACGGTGCCGTCCGCGTCGTAGAGCGCGATCGCGAGGCGGCCGATCTCGACCCGCAGCGCCCCGCCCGCCGGCAGCGTGGAGCGATCCGCGGCCCGGTGCCATCCGTCGGAGGAAACGCCCATCGCTCGAGCGTGTGACGCGGCCTGCGCGAACGCAAGCCGGAGTCGGAAAGCGATCGTTTCGGCGTTCGCGCACCGCTGGTATGAGAGGTCGCCGTGACGCGCGTCCGCCTCGCGACCCGGCTCGCCATTCTGCTCGTCGCGCTGGCGACGGCCGACGGCGCGCGCGCGGCGCAGGTGCGGGTGTTCGCGGTGGGGCAGAAGCAGCGCCTGGAGGACGCCCTCACGATCGAGCGCTTCCGCGCGAAGATGTTCGCGCTCGTCGACGCCGCGCGCCGCTCGCCGGGCCTCGTGCAGGACGGCGTCGACGACGTCGCGAGCCACGTGCGCCCGCGCGACCCGGCCGCACCGGCGCTCGCGGTCGTCCACTTCCCCGAGGACACGGGCCTCGTCGCCGGTCTCGTCGGGACGCGCGGCGCCCCGGCGCGCGCCGTCGCGACGTCGGCCGAGGCCTTCCTGACGCTCCTCGGCTCGTACGGCGACGTGGTCGCGTACTACGACGAGACCTTCCCGGCGCTCGCGAGCCAGCCGCTCCGCGGGCTCGTCATCGCGCTCACCGACGTCCTCTACCGCGCCGTGTACGAGACGTTCCGCGACATCGCGCGCGAGTACGGCGTCTACGTGAGCGTCTCGCTGAATGCGGCGCCGGCACGCCGGGTCGACGCGAGCGAGGACGCCGAGCTCGTCGAGCGGCTGCGCGATCCCGACGAGCCCGGCCGCGACTACGCCTACGTCGCGACGTCGGACCTGCCGCACAACCTCGTGTGGCTCTTCGACCCGTCGGGCGAGGTGCTCGTGCCGCTTCCGGGAGGTGCGCTCGCGCGTTCCCCGAGCACGACCGGCGGCGAGATCCAGGCGAGCGCCTGGAAGTCCTACTTGACGCCGATCGAGCAGGCGCTCGACAAGCCGGGCGGCGGCCTGAGCCTCGCCGCGGGGCCGGTGCGCGACCTCGACGTGCTGGACACGCCGGTCGGCGCGATCGGCGTCGTGATCTCGAAGGACGCGTGGATGCCCGACGTGAACGAGCGCTTCGACGCGAAGGGCGCGAACTTCACGCTCCAGTCGGAGGCGTTCAGCGAGTGGGCGTACGCAGACGTCCCGTGGCAGCCCGACGTCTTCCGGGAGAGCGGCTTCGCGAACCTGCAGACGCACGCCGGGTTCCTCTTCGACGTCGCGCCCAGCATGACGGGCAACCTCTTCGACGTGACGTTCGACGGCCAGAGCGCGATCCTCGAGAAGAGGCGCGACAAGCGCGCGCGCGCGCCCGGCGAGCCCGGCGGCTGGATCGGGCAGCTCCCGTCGACCGGGTTCGTCGCGGTCGCGCCCTGGATCGTCGCCGATCCGACCGAGGCCGGCGGCCGGTCGCGCGGATCGCTCGCGCGCCGCCGGCGTGCGCTCGCCGACGCGGGGGCGCGCCTTGTGCCCGGCTCGGGCGTCGCCTGCCCCACCCCGCTCGCCGCCGGCTCGTGCGAGAACGGGTATCGCGAGTCGATCGTCTTCGCCGACCTCGACGTCCCGCCCAGCCCGTACGCATCCGGCTCGGCCCGCGGGCCGGATGCGGAGGCGCATCCGATCGATCGCGGCACCGCGCCGACGCGCTTCGGCGCCAGCACCCGCGTCGCGCCCGGCGGCCCCGGGCGCCAGCGCCATCCGCGCATCGCCGCCGACGGCAGCCTGGTCGCCGTCGTCTGGGACGACACGCGCGGCGATACGATCCCGCGCATCTGGCTCGCGGTCTCACGCGACGGGGGCGCGAGCTTCGACGACCCCGTCAAGGCGTCCAGCGACCCGGCGCCCGACGCCGCCGCGATGCTGCCCGACGTCGCCGTGCACGGCTCCGAGATCTCGGTCGTCTGGCAGTCGTTCGAGATCGGCTTCCAGGACGACGCGGGCGCGATCCGCTTCGCACGCTTCGACGATCGCGGCCGGAAGCTGAGCGCCGGCCGCGACGTACGCGTCGACGACGGCGCGACCGCGCCGGGAGCGGCGCACGTCGGGCGCTGGCATCCCGCGATCGCGGCGCTGCCATCGGGAGTCCCGGTCGTCGCGTGGATCGACGAGCGCGATCGCGGGCCGGACGGCGTCCTCCTCGAGCACGTCTACGCGGCGCGCGGGATCGACGACGGCGACGGCGTCGCGCGCTTCGCGCCGTCGGTGCGCGTCGACGCGGGCGCGCCGACGCGGCTCGCCGAGAGCCACGACAACAAGTGGGCGCCCGCGATCGCGGTCGACGGCGACGGCACCGTGCACGTCGCCTGGGCGGACTTCCGCGACTACAACTGGGACGTCTACGCGGCCCGCTCGACCGACGGCGGCGCCTCCTTCGGCGCGAACCTGCGCGTGAACGGCTTCCCCGACTTCGAGCGCATCTGCGACGCGCCGCGCTTCGCGGCGGGGGCGGCAGGCCGGGCGACGCTCGCCTGGACGGACGTCCGCGCGCGCGAGCCCGACACGAACGTGTTCCTCGCGGAAACGCGCGACGGCGGCGCCTCGTGGTCGGCCGATCGCCCGATCGACGCGTCGTCGCGGACGCTCGATCCCGACGAGGACGTGCCGAGCGACCAGAGCCACGTCGCGCTCGCCGCGCGGGGCGGCCGGACGTTCGCGGTCTGGCAGGACGATCGCGAGGGCAACAACGACGTCGTGTTCGCCGAGGTCGACACGGCCGCCGCCACGCCGGCCGGTCGCATCGAGCGCGTCGACGACAGCGGCTCGGGCCCGAGCAACCAGTACCGGCCGCAGCTCGCCATCGCCGGCACGGGCGTCGGAGCGCGCTGCATCATCGTGTGGGAAGACGACCGCGAAGGCCGCCTGCGGATCTATCGCGCTTCCGCCCCGTGCGCGCCGGCGAACGCTCGCCGGCTGCCGTCGCTCGCGCGCTCGCCCGGCTGAACGCGCGATCGAGCGCGTCGACGCCCGGCCGGCCCCGGGTCGGCGCGGCGATCGTGACAGTTGCGTGACAACGAGCGCAGAGTCGGATAGTCGCGGCCGCCATGAAGAGATCACGCTCGCCGCGCCCACCTGTGCGCGCCTTCTCTGCGTCGGCTCTCCGAATCCTCCTCGCCGGGCTCGCCGCGAGCCTGCTCGCCGCCTGCAGCGACGCCGGCGGCAACGGGTCGGCGACCAGCTCGAACATCCGCCACCTGGTCGTCCTCGTGCAGGAGAACATCAGCTTCGACGCGTACCTCGGGACGTACTGCGAGGCGCCGACGGGATCGCAGCCGTCGTGCAACGACGGCCCGGCCTGCTGCGAGCGCGGCCCGGCGGCCGACCCCGGGACCGGCATCTCGCCGCTCCTCCTCGACGACGCCGAGCACGGCGCCTACGACCCGATCCACTTCTCGGTCTGCTTCGTCTCGGAGATCAACGGCGGCCGCATGGACCGCTTCGTCGCCGGCGCGACCTGCGGATCGGATCCGCGGAACTTCGCGTACTCGGACGAGGCGACCGTCGGCTACTACCGGGACCTGGCGCGCCGGTACGCGACCGCCGATCGCTGGTTCCAGCCGATCGTGGGAGCGAGCTCGGCGAACGACATGTACCTGGCGCGCGCGAACTTCGTCTTCGAGGACAACTCGTTCGTGCCGGCGGACGCGATCGGGTCGCGCTGCTCCCTCAACAAGAACACGTCGAGCTACACCGACCCGACCATCGGCGACCTGCTCGCCGACGCGGGCGTCGACTGGTCGTTCTACATCGAGGGCTACCAGACGATGGCGGACTACAACTCGCGCGACGAGTGTCCGCCGCCCGACCCGGCGTGCCCGACGAACATCCCGGTCTATCCCTGCGTCTACGACCCGAGCGACATCCCGTTCCAGTACTACCCGCGCTTCCGCGACAACCCGACGTTCATGAAGGACTACTCGCAGTTCGCCGCGGACATCGACGCCGGAAACCTGCCGCCGGTTACCTTCGTGAAGGCGATCGGCTTCCGGACGGAGCACCCGGGTTACGGCCTCACGATCTCCGACGGCGTCGCCTTCACGTCGACCCTCGTCGACCGCATCCTCTCGTCGCGCTACGCCGACGACACCCTGATCCTGATCACGTACGACGAGGACGGCGGCTACTTCGATCACGTCGCGCCGCCCCCGACGAGCCCGGTCGACGGCAAGCAGTACGGCCCGCGCGTCCCGACGTTCGCCGTCGGCCGCTTCGCCCGCTCGAACTACGTCTCGCACGTCGAGATGGAGCACTCCTCGATCGTCAAGTTCATCGAGTGGAACTGGCTCCACGGCGCGACCGGCCAGCTCGGCACGCGCGACGCGGTGGTGAACAACATCGGGAGCCTGCTCGATCCGGCGGAGACCGGGACGGCGGTTCCGGAGTGACGTCGACTTCGTGAGCCGCGGAATCGGCGGCTCGATCGCGACGAGGCATGTCGTGGCCGTTGCGATCCCGTGACCGGTCGTCCTACAGGTTGGCGCACGGGTCCCAGGCATCGCGGTCGGTGCGCGTGCCGTCGCGTCCGGTCCGCCGGCCAGCCCCATGCACGAGCGTCAATTGATTAGTTAAAACTTGATCTTGTCGACGGTGGATGCTGACCGGCCCTTTCAAGATGGCACGCCACCAGCTTGCACTGGCGCTAACCGAACGCCCGCGCTGGGGCGGAGCGCGCCGCGACGCGGGTCGGAAAAGGCCTCCGGGAATACGCCCGAACGTCCCGCACCGGCCGCGCGTCGATCTGAATCGCCACAGCCCGGCGCTGGTCACGCTACGCGCGGGAGTCGACTGCCTGCGTCGACCTGCGGTCTTCGCCGCGCTTCGCGCGGAGCTCGCTTCGGTGGCGAGCCGCGACTTCAACGTCGCACATTTCAGCGTGCAATCGAATCACATCCATCTGCTCGTGGAGGCCGACGATCGCAAGGCCCTCTCGAGGGGGATGCATCTTCTCGCATTGAGACTGGCACGCGCGGTGAACCGGAGCCTCTGCCGACGCGGGCGCGTCTTCACCGATCGCGATCACTCGCGCGCGCTCCGGACGCCACGCGAGGCCCGCGTTGCGCTCGTGTACGTGCTGCGGAACGCGAGCAAACACGTCCCCGGCTTCCGCGACCTGGACCCTTGCTCGTCGGCGCCGTCGTTCGACGGCTGGTCGTGGACTGGCCGACTGGAGGGCGAAGGTCCGGTTGCGACGTCATCCGCCCGGTGCTGGCTTTTGCGCGTAGGGTGGCGCCGATTCGGCCTGATCCGTCCCGACGAGGTGCCGCGAAACCCGTGAGCGGCGGACGCGTGGACGTGACAGTACGGTGTCGGTCGGAGGGACGTGTGGCTGAACGTGACGTTCAGGGATCGGTGGTGGAGCCGCTCGATGGCTCAGGGTCACTTTCGCGATTCCACGCTGCTAATTGACGGGCTCGTGCGCCACGAAATGCTTCCGGGGAAGCAACGAGCGGAGACCCTCCGAACGATCGAAGAGATCGAGAGGCTAGGCGGCCAACTCCCGAGCGCCCAAGAACTCTTCCGAAGACTCGACCTCAGCAAATTCTACGACACCATGTATCGACTGGCGTCGTGGTCGATTCACACGGCCCTGCCCACGATCGATGAGAAGGTGATGTGGGCCGGTAACGATGCGATCGCCGGGTTTCGGTTCGGGCCGCACTTCGAGAAACACCCGACGACGCTCGGCTTGGCCACCGATGTTTTCGTCCGCTCGCTACGGGTCGCAGACAGCCTTCTCGGCCTCGGATTGGAGCCGCGACTTCGGACTCTTCAATACCGCCTCGAGACCATGGAATCGGGGCGCGACGGCGGGCGCGACGACCCGCATTGAGCGCCGCGACATCCTCGTCCCGGTCACTTGAGGTTCGGGGCCTTCAGCGGCAGCTCCTTGTCCGAAGCGTCCGACGTCGTCGTGCTGCTCGCGCCGTCGTCGCAGACGCGGTCAGCGGGATCGTCGCCGGGGCCACCGGGCGCGCCCCAGTAGCTCCCGCGGGCGTCGAGCGTTCCGCCGGTCGAGTTGCGGAGACCGCAGCCGTCGTTCCCGTAGACGTTGTTGCCGGTCAGCGCGGTGTCGTGGAGGATCTGGGTCCAGATGCCGATGCCGCGGTTCGCGATCGCCGAGTTGCCGGTGAACACGTGTGGACCGAAGTTGATCTGGAAACCGACCTCCTCGTTCCCGGTCGCGAGGTTTCCGGTGACGACGGCGTGGTCGCCCTGGACCTCGAACCCGTAGAGGTTGGCGACGGCGACGTTCCGCGACAGCACCAGGGCGCCGTAGGTGCTGAAGCCGATGCTGCCGTTCTCCGTCGCGACGTTCCGCAGCACCCGGTTGGCGGCCTGCGACCCGGCCAAGCCGACGGACACGGAGAAGCCCGTGCCGGAGTTCTTCACGGCGTGGTTGCCCGCGACGGCCGTTCCGCCGGCGAAGACGACGACGCCGACCTGGCCGCGGGTCAGCGTGAACCCCTTTCCGGGCTTGCCGAAGACGGCGCCGTCGGCGGCGATCGAAACGAGGAAGTACGGGTCGCCCCCGCCGTCGATCACGGTCGCGGCAGCGCCCTTCTCGGACTCGACGGTGACGCGCTTGTCGACGTTCACGAGGCAGTTGCACCCTTGCTCGAACGTCTCGTCCCCGGGGTCGCTCACGCCGTTTCCGTTCAGGTCGCCGTAGCGGCCCGGGCCGACGACGATGCGGTCGCCATCGGCCGCGCTCTCGAGCGCGGCCGTGATGGACCGGCACGGCCGGCCGGAAGCGCCGCACCCCGGCGCGTCCGTGCCGTCGTTCCGGACCATGCGGACGGCGGCTCCCGCCTCCGCCGCGAGCGCCAGCGCCACCACCGCGCCGGCGAACGAGGCAAACGATTTGGCCTTCCTGTTCATCGCTGACTCCCTCTGATCGACACGCGGCGCTCCGGCGCCGCGAACGCGCGATCCGGAGCGGAGAGTCGGCGTTCGGGCGAAGGAAGTCCTGGCGAAAAGGCGGGATTACCCAGGGAATTCTCAGGCGCGGGTCCCCGACAGGCGCGCGCTTGCCTCGCCTCCGACGGCTTGACTTGGGAGGCCCGGGGCGGGAACACCCGACCATGGCGCTGCCGCCCGGCTTCGAAGCCGTCGACTTCGACGAGTTCCACCGACGAACCCTGCCGGCGCTGCTGAGCGGCGGTCGCGCGGCGCTCGTCGCGGGCGACGTCGCGACCCTTCCGAGCCTCGCACTCCGGATCGACGACCGCCGCTCGTTCACCTACCGACCCGGCGACGGCGTGATCTCGATCGATCCCGGCGACGAACGCGCCGCCACCGTGATCGCGATCGACGTCGACGACTGGTGCGGGCTCGTGCACGAGCTCGAGGCGCCGGCGGGGCTCGTCTACGGCGGACGGATTCGCGCGGTGCGCGGAGCCGCAGCCGATCTGATGGCGTGGGAATCCACGCTGCGCGCGCTCTACACCGGGCGGCCGCCCTACCGGCCCGAGGCGCTCGACCTGCGGGATCGCGACGGCCGTCCGCTCGACGTCCAACGCGCGTTCGATCCCGCGGGCGAGCGCGCCGACATGGCGCACTTCCTCGCGACCGCGGGCTACCTCTTCGTCCGCGGCGTCTTCTCCGCGGACGAGGCGTCCCGCCTCCTCTCGGAGGCGATCGCGCTCCGAGCCGAAGCGCGCCCGGGCGACAAGCTCTCGTGGTGGGGCACGAACGCGGCCGGCGAAGAGGTGCTGACGCGCGTCACGCGCGCGAACGCGATGCCCGCGCTGGGCGCGCTCCCGTCGGATCCGCGCGTCCTCGACCTCGTCGCGCTCGCGGAGCGGCCGCTCGTCCACACCCGGGGGGAGGGCCAGGGCGTCACCGCGATCTACAAGCAGCCGGAGATGAGCAAGAGCGGCCTCTCCGACCTGCCCTGGCATCGCGACTGCGGTATGGGCGGACACGCGGTGATGTGCCCGCGGCTGCTCGTGTCGATCTACCTGCGCGAAGCGACGCCCGAGACCGGCGAGCTCGCCATGCTTCCGGGCTCGCACCGCGCGGCGTTCAACGCGCACGACCGCGGGATCGACCCGTGGCGACATGCCGCGCGCTTCGCGGCCCGGCCCGGCGACGTGTCGCTGCACTACGGCATGCGGCGCCGCCGCCGGCGCCCGGTCTCGCGGCGTATCGCGTCAGCGCGGTGATGTCGTTCGTGTCCGAGGGCGCGCGCCACCATCGCGGCGAGGGCAGCTACAACGACGCCCTCCACCAGCGCGACGACGGGCAGATCGAGCACCTGGCGGTGGTCGCGAGGAAGCTCTAGCCGCGCATAGGCCGTCGATCGTGCGCTGGGGCTCCGCGCAGGGACTTCGCTGGCGTTCGGCACACGTCGCGGAAACTTTGCTGGCCCGAATCGGGCGGCCAACGTAAGCTCACGCACGGCAGCGAGAAGCGTACTCGGGGAATGAGGGGGGTTAGCTGCTCGACGCAGATTGCGCGCGATTTGCTCGATTCGTACGCCACAACACGATGGCCGCTAGACTGTTCGGAGATCACGACATGAACCGCGTCCGGTCGACTCACGGGCCAGGGCCAGTGCTCGCCGCCGCCTTCCTCGCCCTCGTCTGCGGCGCCTGTGGCGGCGGCGGAGGTGGCGGCTCGTCGAGCACGCCCACCGGACCGTCGACCTTCGATCGCATCCAGACGCAGGTCTTCGACGCGAGCTGCACCTCCGACTCCTGCCACAGCAGCGTCGGGCGCGCCGGCGACCTCGTGCTGCAGGCGGGGTCCTCGTGGGACTCGCTGATCAACCACGTTCCGTCGAACCCGGACGCGGCAGCTCGTGGCTGGATGCGCGTCATGCCCGGGCAGTCGGGCCAGAGCTTCCTCATGGCGAAGCTCGACGGAAATCTCGCCGCCGGCCAGGGCGTCTCGATGCCGAACGGCGCGGGTCGCCTGTCGGAGACGACGCTCGCCGTGATCCGGGCGTGGATCGACGCCGGCGCGCCGGCCGACGGCCAGGTGCCGGGAGACGACGGCTCACCGCTCGGTGGCGGCGACGCGAAAGAAGACGTCAGCCTTCCCCCTCCCGCCAGCGGCGTGCAGATCAGCGTCACGTCGCCGCCGGTTCCCGTCGGCATGGAGGAAACGGGCTGCCACTACCTGAAGCTTCCATCGGACGTCGACCTCGAGGTGAACCGCATCCAGGTCGCCGTGAGCGGAGGCAGCCATCACATCCATCTCTACCGCGCCTACGATCGAAGCCTCGACCTGCCCGATCACTACGAGCCCTGCAACATGGCCGTCGACTTCGATCAGTGGGAGCTCGTCGTCGCGGTGCAGCTCCGTCAGACGGACTGGGAGCTGCCGCCAGGCGTCGCGTTCCACTTCCACGCCGGCGAGCAGCTCCTCATGCAGACGCACTTCGTGAACGTCGGGGCCCTCGAGACGGTCGGCGAGGGCAAGGCGATCATGAACCTCAATGCCACCGACCCCGCGAATGTCACCGCGCACGCCGGCGCGATGTTCGGACAGAACAAGGACGTGTTCGTGCCGGCGCATTCCACGCCCACGCTTTCGGCGGAATGCGTCTTCCCCAAGGATCTCGAGCTCATGGGGGAGACCGGGCACTACCACTTCCGCGGCCGGCACTTCACGACCTACCTGTGGAACAACGGTGTGCGCGGCGACAAGATCTACGAGTACATCGGGTACAACGACCCGCCGTTCCAGGTCCACAGCCCTCCCGTGCACTTCGCTCCGGGAGGCGGGCTGCAGTGGGAGTGCTACTGGGAGAACATGACCGACAACGACTTCAACTTCGGTCCGTTCACCGATACCAACGAGCACTGCAACTGGTTCGGCTTCTACTATCCGACGGACTCGCTCGACGAGTCGATCACCTGCGTCAAGAAGGACGGCGTCTCCACCACGACCGTCCGCCGCTAGGAGACTGGGCCCTAGCCGCCTCGCTTCGCGGCCCGGCGTCAGCCGCCGGGCCGCGTCGGCAGCCCGATGCTCACGACGGTCCACGCCCCCGGATCGACGAGCGCCGCGCCGCTTTCGCCGTCGCGCCTGACGTCGATCAGGTTGTACGAGTTCTGTCCGTGGTTCTGGAGGTGGAAGTAGACCGGCGTGCCGGCGGGCGCCTCGAAGTCGGCCGTCACGAGGAAGGTCCCGACGCCCGCCGGCGACGGAATCGGGAACTCGGTGCTCCACAAGCGATCGTCGCCGACGTGGACGGCGAGGTAGGCCGAGCCGGGCGCCGGCGCATCGAGCGCGAAGTGCCAGGTGCGAATGAAGAACTGGTCACCGGGCCGGACGCCGAAGAGCGCCGGCTGGCCGACCGTCAAGTAGTTGCACCCGGTGGTATTGATGCCGAGCGAAGGCAAACCTCCGATGTCCTCGGGAAAATGCGCGAGGGGATCGCAGAACGATCCCGGCGGCTGGAGCGGCGCGAACGGATCGCTCGCCGGCAGCAGGAAGGCTCCCGGCAGCGTCACGTTGGCGATCAGCTGCCACTCCTCGGCCGGGCACGGAGCGGCCGCGCAGCGATCGGCGCCGTAGCAGGCGAACCGGATCTGCACCTGGCTCGGATCGCGGACGCCGTCGTCCGACTGGCGCAGGCACCAGACGAACTTCGGCGCGCTGCCGTCGGTCGGGAAGACGTTGCCGGTCACCGTGCCGTCGTTCGGATTCGAGGTGATGGCCCACCGAAAGCCGTCGACGTCCTTGCTCACCAGAGTGCTGCGGCCGTCGGGCGTGGTCTGGGTCACACCCGACTGTGCGTCGGCGGGCGGCGCGACGGCGAGGCGCGATGCGCCCAGCGCCAGCGCGAGCGCCAGCTGCAACGCGACGTCTCTCCGGCGAGCTTCGGGCATCCGGGGCATCGCCGGCATTGAACCACGCTGCCGGGAAGCGCGCACCGGATTCGCGCAGCGTCGCCGGGCGGAGGTTGCGCGCTCCGACCTACCCATCCAAGATCGGGCTCCCGAAATGAGACCCGCGATCGCTTCCTCGGCGCTCCGTCTCGCCTTCGTCTTCGCCCTCGCGGCCGGCTGTGGCGACGCGACGCCCACGCACACGGCACCCACGACGGCGCTCCGCGTGAGCGAGTCGGGCGAGATCGGCCTCCTCCGAGACGGGGTGACGCTCGCGGTCCTCGAGCCCGATGCGGTCCGCCTCGGGGTGGTCGACGAGGTCTCCGAGCGCGAGAACTACGATCCGCAGCACCTCGTGACGGGCGGAGCCGGCGTACCCGAAGGCTTCCACTGGTCTTTGCCGACGGATGTCCGGGTCGTCGCGGGCGGGACGGAGAGGGCGCAACTCGATCTCGCCTTCGCCGACGAGATCTCGGCCGCGCTCGCCATCGAGCGCGCGGGCGACGGTCGCTTCGCAGGGCATCTGAAGGTGACTGCGGGAGCGTCTCGCGTCGCCTACGAGCAGCTGCGCGTGCGGGTCGATTCCGCGGAAGCCTTCTACGGGCTGGGCGAGTCCTTCGATCAGGTGAACCAGCGGGGGAAGCTGCGCGCGATGCAGATCGAGCTCGATCCGGGCATCGAGAGCTCGAACAACGAGGCCCACGTGCCGGTCCCGTTCTTCGTCGGAACGCGCGGCTGGGGTCTCTTCGTCGCGACGTCGTATCCGGCGACGTTCGACATGGCGGCCGCGGATCCGGAGCGGGTCGAGATCAGCGTCGGCACCGCTCTCGCCTCCGCCGGCGGCCTCGACTTCCACTGGTTCGCGGCCGCGCACCCGCTCGACGTGACGCGGCAGTACTACGAGGTGACCGGCACGCCGAAGCTCCCCGCTCCTTGGGCGCTCGGTCCGTGGATCTGGCGCAACGAGGTCGCGGGCGAGGACGCGGTCCTCGACGACGCCACGATGATCCGCGAGCTCGACCTCGCGACCACCGGCTACTGGATCGATCGCCCCTACGCGAGCGCCGTCAACAGCTTCGACTTCGACCCGGCGCGCTACGGCGACCCGCGTGCGATGATCGCACGGCTACGCGACCTCGGCCTCCGCGTCGCGCTCTGGCACACTCCCTACCTCGAGGACAAACCCGCGAACCAGGCCCTGCTCGCGGAGGCCACTGCGGGTGGCTGGTTCCCGAACCCGGCCGGTCTGCTCCTCCTGAACGACTGGAGCATGCCGATCGATTTCACCTCCGCGGCGGCACGCGAGTTCTGGCAGGCGCATCTCCGCTTCTACACGGAGCTCGGCATCGAGGGCTTCAAGCTCGACTACGGCGAGGACGTCGTCGCCGGGCTGCCGGGCATCCGGAGCCCATGGGGATT
Organism: Binatia bacterium; assembly: GCA_035651755.1. Taxonomy (GTDB): domain Bacteria; phylum Desulfobacterota; class Binatia; order UBA12015; family UBA12015; genus DASRFA01. The sequence goes on from DASRFA010000016.1 coordinate 71,876, forward strand.
CGCCGACGGCAGCGACGAGCGCACGATGCACGCCGACTACCAGCGCTTCTATCACCGCGTGTATGCCGAGGTCGTGCCGGAAGACGGCGGTTTCTTGCTTTGTCGCGCTGGGACCTGGGGCGATCAGGTGAACGGGCCGATCATCTGGCCGGGCGATCTCGACGCGACCCTCGCCCGGCATCGCGAGCCGGCCGAGGACGGCGGTGAGCGCTACGTGTCGGTCGGCGGGCTTCCCGCGGCGATCAACGCATCGCTCACCCTCGGCCCGAGCGGCTTCCCGTTCTTCGGCTCGGACACCGGCGGCTTCCGGCACGACCCGCCCGACGAGGAGACGTTCACGCGCTGGTTCGAGCACACGGCGCTCTCGACCGTGATGCAGGTCGGCACCGGCTCGAACCTGGTCCCGTGGGAATGGGATCGCTTCGGCTACTCGCCCGCGGTGCTCGAGCGCTATCGCCGCTACGCGCGGCTCCATCTCCGCCTCTGGCCCTACCTCTGGACCCATGCGACGCGGCTCGCCGAGGACGGACGTCCGATCCAGCGCGCGCTCGGCCTCGCCCATCCCGAGCTCGGGCTCCACCCGAACGACGTCTACTTGCTCGGCGACGACCTGCTCGTCGCTCCCGTGGTCGAGCGGGGCGCGACGGCGCGCGAGGTGCCGCTTCCGGCCGGGGGCTGGATCGACTGGTGGACCGGCGAGCGCCACGAGGGCGGCGGCACGATCGTCGTCGATGCTCCCCTCGACACGCTCCCCCTCTTCCTGCGCGAGGGTGGGATCGTGCCGCTCCTGCGGCCGACCATCGACACCTTGAGCCCCGTCGCCGACCGGGACGCGATCGACAGCTACGCGACCGATCCCGGCGTGCTGTACGCGCGCGCCGTTCCGGGCGACCAGCGGAGCTCGTTCGCGCTCTTCGACGGCAGCCGGATCGAGATCGACGCGAACGGCCGCCCGCGCTTCGTCGCGGGCGAGGAGTTTCGCGCGGGCGCGGTCGTCGAGCTCTGGCAAGACGGCGCCTTCAGAGAGGTGTTCGTGCCGCCGACATGAGTTTGATCTAGGTTCCGGGAGGGCAGCCGCGGGCAGCGCGCTGCTCTGCGCGACAAGGAGGAAGGCCGTGCACTTCGAGTACTCGGACAAGGTCAGGAAGCTGCAGCGCCAGGTTCAGGAGTTCATGGACGCCCACGTCTACCCCAACGAGCGCGTCTACGAGCAGCAGCTCGAGGGCAAGCGCTGGGCGCAGCCGCCGATCATGGAGGAGATGAAGGCCAAGGCGAAAGCCGCCGGCCTCTGGAACCTCTTCCTCCCCGAAAGCAAGCACGGCGCCGGCCTCACGAACCTCGAGTACGCCCCGCTTTGCGAGATCATGGGCCGCTCGCCGATCGGCCCGGAGCCCTTCAACTGCGCCGCGCCCGACACCGGCAACATGGAGGTGCTCGATCGCTACGGCAACGAGGCGCAGCAGCGCGAGTGGCTCGCGCCGCTCCTCGACGGGAAGATTCGCTCGGCGTTCGCGATGACCGAGCCCGAGGTCGCGTCGTCGGACGCGACCAACATCCAGTGCAGCATCCGGCGCGACGGCGACCAGTACGTGATCAACGGCCGCAAGTGGTGGACCTCGGGCGTGCTCCACCCGCACTGCAAGATCATGATCCTCATGGGGAAGACGGATCCGAGCGCGGCCCGTCACCAGCAGCAGTCGCAGATCCTCGTCCCGGTCGACGCGGCGGGCGTGAAGGTGCTCCGCCACCTTCCCGTCTTCGGCTACGACGACGCCCCGCACGGCCACGGCGAGGTGCTCTTCGAGGACGTGCGCGTTCCGGCCTCCAACATGATCCTCGGCGAAGGCCGCGGCTTCGAGATCGCGCAGGGCCGGCTCGGGCCCGGCCGCATCCACCACTGCATGCGGCTGATCGGCGTCGCGGAGCGCGCGCTCGACGCGATGTGCAAGCGCGTGAAGTCGCGCGTCGCCTTCGGGAAGCCGATCGCCGAGCAGACGGTCACGCTCGAGCGGATCGCCGAGGCGCGAATCGGCATCGAGCAGGCCCGGCTCCTGACGCTGAAGGCCGCCTACTTGATGGACACCGTCGGCAACAAGGCGGCGCGGAAGGAGATCGCGATGATCAAGGTCGCAGCGCCGAACATGGCGCTGCGCGTGATCGACTGGGCGATCCAGGCGCACGGCGGCGGCGGCGTCAGCGACGACTTCGGGCTCGCGCGCATGTGGGCGCACTCGCGGACGCTTCGCCTCGCCGACGGCCCGGACGAGGTCCACCGCAACCAGATCGGCCAGCTCGAGCTGCGCGAGCACTCGTGACCGTCGACGCGGCGGGCGACGGGCCTTGAAGCGCGAGCGAAGCGAGCACCGCGGGGAGTGGGGCCCCGTTCGGCTTCGCCGAACGGGGCGAGGGAAGCGTTTCCCTCGTTGATCGGCCGTTGCCTTCCCGTGACGCCTGAGCGATCGTCGCGCCCCGCAGCGCCATGACCGGGCTCTCTCCTGCCGACGGCTTCATCGGGACGGAGCGGTTCCGGCCGCTCGGCCTCGTCGGCCGCGGCGGAACCGGGGTCGTCTACCGCGTCTACGACGTCGAGACGGAGAGCGAGGTCGCGCTGAAGACGCTCGCGGCCGTGGCGCCCGAGTCGCTCTACGACCTGAAGCAGGAGTTCCGGGCGCTCGCCGACGTCACGCACCCGAATCTCGTCGCGCTCTATGAGCTCGTCGTCGCGCAGGAAGCGTTCTTCTTCACGATGGAGCTCGTCGACGGGACGGACTTCGTCACGTACGTGCGCGGCGAAGCCGGCACGGCGACGGCCGAGGGCGGCGCGCTCGCCCGCCTGCTGCGCGCGGCCCTGCAGCTCGTCGACGGGCTGTCGGCGCTCCACCGCGCCGGGAAGCTCCATCGCGACGTGAAGCCGTCGAACGTCCTGGTCACGACGTCCGGGCGCGTCGTCGTCCTCGACTTCGGCCTCGTCGCGGCGCTCCGCGGCGCGCGCGACCGCGGCGAAGCGTCGTTCAGCGGCACCCTGCAGTACGCCGGCCCGGAGCAGGTCTTCGGCGGCACGCGCAGCCCTGCCAGCGACTGGTACTCCGTCGGCATGCTCGTCTACGAGGCGCTGACGGGCCGGCTTCCGTTCGACGGACCGCTCGAGGAGATGCTCGTCGCGAAGAGGACGACGCGTCCCGTGCCGCCGAGCGCTCTCGCGCGCGGCATCCCGCCGGAGCTCGACGCGCTCGTGCTGGGCCTCCTGCATCCCGATCCCGCCGCACGCCCGCCCGCGGCCGACATCGCGACCGCGCTGTGCGCGTTGGCCGAGCCGGTTCGCACTCCCACGAACGCGCCCGCGCCGCGGGCGATCGCCGCGACGGCACCGGAGGGCTTCGAGCCCACGCTCCTGGGTCGCGACGACGAGCTGCGCGCGATGCGCGGCGCCTACGAGGCCGCGGGCTCGACGGCCGTGGCGGCGATCGCGGTCACGGGTCCTTCGGGCATCGGCAAGAGCGCGCTCGTGCGCCGCTTCCTCGACGACGTCGAGCGCGCCCCGGACGCGCTCGTGCTGCGCGGGCGCTGCCAGCCGCAGGAGCTGGTCCCCTACAACGCGTTCGACGGGGTGATCGACGGCCTGAGCAGCTGGCTCGCCGAGGGACCCGCCGAGCGGATCGCGCGGGTCCTGTCGCCGGCCGCCATCGACGCCCTCGCCCGCATCTTCCCGGTCCTCGCCCGCAGCGCGCCGTTCGCCGTCGCTCGCGACGCCCCGGCCGCGGAGCCGTACGAGACGAGGCGCCGGGCATTCGAGGCGATGCGCTCGCTCCTGTCGGGGATCGCAGGCGAGCGCCGGGTCGTCGTCTGGATCGACGACGCGCACTGGGCGGACCGCGACAGTGCGGCGCTGCTCGCGGAGCTCGTGCGCGCGCCGTCGCCGCCGGTCTTCTTCGTCCTCTCCGCGCGGGCCGGCGCGGAAGCGGACGCCGACGTGGACGACGGCCTGATCGAAGCGATCCGCGCGGTGCCGGACGCCCACCGCCTCGCGCTCGGTCCGCTCGACGGCGCCGCGGCGACGCGTCTCGCCGCCGAGCTGTGGTCGTCGAGCGGCGCCGTGGGTGCGCCTTCCGCCGAGCTCGTGCGCGAGGCCTCCGGGTCGCCGTTCATGCTCGGCCAGATCGCGTTCGCGGCGGGGCGCGGAGGCGCGTCGCCGCAGAGGCTCGCGGACGTCGTGTCGGGTCGCATCGCGACGCTGCCGACGTCGGCGCGCGACCTCCTCGAGATCGTCGCGGTCGCGGGCGCTCCGCTCGAGCGGGACGTCGCGCTCGACGCGGCCGGGCTCGGACGGCGCGGGCGCCCGTTCGCGTACGAGCTGCAGCACGGCCGGCTCCTGCGAGCGATCCGCGTGCGCGACGAGACCGCGGTCGAGGTCTACCACGACCGGATCCGCGAGGCGGTCGTCGCCGCGCTCGTCGGCGATCGCCGGCGCGCGCTGCATCGCCGGCTCGCCGACACGCTGGTCGCGACCCGCGCCCCCGACCCGTACCTGCTCTTCACCCACTATCTCGGAGCCGGCGACGCCGAGCGGGCCGCTCACCACGCCGAGGAGGCGGCCGACCGAGCGGCGGGTGCGCTCGCGTTCGGCCGCGCCGCCGAGCTCTATCGCCGCGCTCGCGAGCTCTCCGGCGCGACGGGCTCGGTGCGACCCGACGTGACCGTCAAGCTCGCGCACGCGCTCGCGAACGCCGGCCGATCGGCCGAAGCGGCGATCGAGTACGCGAGCGCGGCCGACGCGTCGGAGACGGCGGCCGATGCCGCGGCCCTCTTCGACCTGCGGCGGCGCTCGGCGGAGCAGTTCCTGCGCGCCGGGCGGATCGCCGACGGCACGAGCGGGATGCGCGCGGTCCTCGCGCGCTCCGGGATCCCGCTCGCCGCATCCGAGGGCCGCGCCCTGGTCGACGCGCTCGCCCTGCGCGCGCGCCTCGCGTGGCGCGGCCGGCGCATGCGCCGCGATCGCGAGCCCGTGAGCGAGAGCGCACGCCTCCACCTCGACGCGCTGTGGGGCGCGACGGTGACGCTCGGGGTGATGGACCAGGTGCAGGCCGACGCGCTCGCCGTTCGCCACTGCATCGCCGCGCTCGACGCCGGCGACCCGGTCCACGCGGCGCGCGCCATCGGGCTCGAGACCGCGAAGGCGGCGCAATTCGGCGGCGGCCGCCAGCGCCGGCGAGCCGCTCGCATGCTGCGCCTGATGGCCGAGCTCGCGGCCGAGGGCGGCGAGCCGTACGAGCGCGCGTACCTCGAGATCGTGTCCGGCGTGTGCGCGTACCAGAACGCCCGCTGGCGCGACGCCCACGAGCGCTGCCGGGCGGGCACGGCGATCCTGCGCGAGTCGTGCCGGGGCGTATCGTGGGAGCTCGCCACCAGCGAGGCCTTCGCGCTCTCCGCGCTCGGGCACATGGGCGAGTTCCGCGAGCTGGCGGAGCGCCTGCCGGCGGCCATTCGCGACGCCGAGGACCGCGGCGACCTCTACGCTTCGGTCGGCTTCCGGGCCGGCATCCTGAACCTCCTCTGGCTCGCGCGGGACCGGCCGGACGAGGCCCGCCGTCAAGCCGACGACGCGATCGCGCGCTGGCCCGCGACCGGCGCGTTCACGGTCCAGAAGTACCTGCACCTCATCGCGTCGGTGCACGTCGATCTGTACGTCGGCGACCCGTGGGCCGCCTGGCGACGGGTCTGCGACGCGTGGCCGGACGCGCGGCGCGCGCTCTTCCTGTGGATGGAGATGCCGCGCGTCGAGCTGCGCTTCCTGCGCGCGCGCGCGGCGCTCGCGTGCGCGACGTGGCCCGAACCGAGCGCGTCCGACGCCGCGGACGCCGCGCGCTCGACGCGAGACGCGCTACGGCGAGCGTGGCCGAGCGCGCGGCTCGTCCGGCGCGCCGAGCGCGACGCGCGTCGCATCGCCGCGGACGACGGGCTTCCCTCCGCGGCGCCGATCGCAGCCCTCGTCCGTGCCGGCGTCGCGACCGCGCGCGGCCGTCGCGACGATGCGCGGGCTCTCCTCGCCGCGAGCCGCCGCGGGTTCGAGGGCGTGGCCATGGGCCTGCACGCGGCCGCGGCGCGCTGGGCAGAAGCGGACCTCCTGCCTCCGCCCGAGGGGGAGCGAGCGCGCTCGCTCGCGGACGAGTGGTTCGAGGCGCAGGGCGTCGCGAACCGAGCGGCCCTGGTCGCCGTGCTCGCGCCCTCGAGCGCGCCGGCTACCGCGCCCCGGGAGAGTCGGCGATCGCCATCGGAACCAGCACCCCGCGCCGTCGCTTGACGCAGAGGTAGTTCCCGGCGCGATCGATCCGGAGCAGGTACTGGTCGCGGATCATGACCTCGAAGGAGTAGCCGATCGGCTCGAGGTCGCCGTCGGTGAGGTGGCGGTAGCGCTGCTCGACGAACGTCCACCGGTCTCTCTTCGCCAAGCCCGTCTCGGCGTCCCACCGGCTGCCGACGTCGATCTCGCTGACCACCGTCTCCTTTCCAAAGTGCTGCCTGTCGCTCAGCACGCGCTCGCAGAACGCCCATACGTCGGCCGGGACGGCGTCGACCGGATCGCCGGCCGGGCCCGCCCACGCGACGATCTTGGCCACCGGTAGAGACTGCCGGTCTTCGCTATCGGGCATTTTTCACCTCCGCGAGCACGCTCCGTAGATCGAGAGCGGACAGGTCCGGATCGGGGCGGAGGAGCGCCCGCGGCACGGACGTCAGGTCGAGGATGTCGATGAAGTGCGGCAGGCCGTACTCGAAGAGCTTCTCGTCGAGCTGCACGAGACGGCGCAGGTCCGGCGGCTCGTGCTGCTCGGGGTCGTACACCTCGCACATCTCTTCCTTCGTGAAATCCATGTCGGCGAGGATCGCGTTGACGGCGTGGCGGCCCGACTCGTTCGCGGCCTCCATGGTCGTGAGCCGGGTGAACGTCTGCATGTACGTCCCCGCGAGCGCGATGCAGCGGAAGCTCAGCGCGTAGGCTCCCGGCTTGCCGGGACGCCGCGGATACTCCTTCGCGCGGTTGATCAGGAGCGGCGACTTGTTCTCGACGACGCGGCCGTTCCGGTCGAAGACGATGCTTTCGTCGAGGTGGAAGAGCGCCGGGCGCGGCAGCTCCTCGGGCTTGCGCTCGGCGGCGCTCGGCCGCGAGGCCGACGTGATGGGCGGGCCGCCGGAACCGCAGATCTGGTTCCAGGTCTCGCGTGCGATCTCTTCCGCGCTCTTGTCCCATGCCCGGCCCGGGCGCGGCGCGCCGGCTCCGTCGTCGCCGGCGTTGTGCCAGTTCGAGATGTCGACCGAAAGGATGCCGCGGTACCCGCTCCACCAGCCGCGCTTGGCGCGCCAGAACTGCGGCTGGCCGACCGCCGAGAGCCGCCAGGGCGTGTCCGGGTACAGGACATGGCCGTTCAGGATCTTGACGTCGCCGTCGAAGAAGAACTGGATGCCGGCCATGTGATCCAGAGATCCGCCCGGATCGGCTTGCGCCGGGTCGCCCCACCTCATCTCGCAGATGCGCTCGAAGTCCGACGGGAGATCCGGCGGCACGTCGCCGCCCCCATCGCGCCCCTTGGCGTTCGCTTCGTCGACCTGATCCTTCACGCCGCCGGCGATGCGCGCCATCTCGGTCACGGGCAGCGCCAGGACGTAGTAGTCGCGCCCGATGATGCGCTGTGGCTTCCCATCGCGCCGGACGACCGCCCACGGCCAGCCCGCGTGCCACTCGAAGCGCTCGAGGCGACCGCGGTGGAATCGCACGCCCTGGTGCTGGAGGTAGCGCCGCCAGTGGTCGAACCAGGCTACGCTCGTCGGTCCGTTCAGCGTTCCGTCGACGCGCTGGCCGTTCGCGAGCTGGTCCTGGACCATCTGGACCGAGACGTTGCCGTAGGTGCGCGCGTCGCTCTTGCGCGCGTTCATCGCGACCAGCGCTTCCGCCGTCGTGTCGAGGTAGCGGCGGAAGCTCGCGCTGAAGCGGTCGGCCTCCAGGAACTCCCACCACGTCACGTTCTCGTACTCGGCCGCTCTGCGCCTCCGGGACGACGTCATGTACTTGAAGAGCTTCAGCTGGAAGCGGTTCAGGTCGGCGATGGGGAACCCCATCGCCTTCAGCATCCCGACACCCTGCTCGAAGATCTCCTCGAGCGACTTGACGGCCTGGCGGCGGAAGCCGAAAGGCGTCCGCTGCCCCGCCGTCATCATGCCCATCAGCTCGGTCGGAATGACGTTGTCGAGGACCGTGCGCGACGACTCCGCGTACACCGCGCCCTTCGCGTACTGCGGACCTTCGGTCGCGATCGGCGTCCGGCGCATCGTATCGAAGAGGTTCCGGTAGAACGCGGGGAAGAAGCGGAACCCGTGCTCGCCGGGCAGCCAGTCCTCCTTGACGGTGAACCGGACGAAGTTCCGCTCCCTGTTCGGCGGTACCCAGTCCTCGCGGTGCCCGAGCCCCATGCCGCGCACGCGCAGCATGCCGCCGTCGTACCCGCAGCGGACGAGCGCCTGCGCGACCTTCCACGCGAAGTAGAGGTCGTCGCGCGTCTCGAGGAGGCGGCGATCCTCCCGGCGCTCGTCGTCGGTCGACGCGCTCAGCTTCTCCAGCTCGTCGACCCCGTAGTCGAAGGCGAGCGGCAAGGTCTTCTGCGCGCAGTAGCCGCGCACCTCGACGCAGTTGTAGCGATTCGGGCCGATGGGGCGTCCGTCCGGCGCGAGCTTCCGCAGCTGGTCGAGCGCGGCCCGCAGATCCCTGTGCAGGAACGGCTCCGCGGCCGCCTCCGCAGCTTGCTCGAAGTCGCGCAGGCTCTCGTCGACGAATCGGCGCAGCTCGGCCGGGTCGGGTGCGGCGTCGGTGCGCTCCGAGCGCGCCGTGGGCTGGCGCTGGAGATGTCGGCGCGACGGCGTGTCGACGTCGAGCTCCGGGTCGATCCGGACGTCGCGAACGAGATGGATCGGCTCGGTCGACTCCATCTCCTCGCGGGTGCGGGAAGGGCCGAAGCGGCGCGTCGTCCGCGTCCACTGCGTCTTCGCCATCCCGCCGACGGCGCAGCGCGCTCCGGTCGCGACGCGGTCCCACGGAGACGGGCCGTCCGCCTCGTAGACGTCGACCTCGAAGCCGCGCTCCGCGAGCTCGTGCGCGGCGGTGAGGCCCGCGATCCCGGCCCCGAAGACGACGACCTGCTTCGGGCGATGTGGGCTTCGCGTGTCTTCGCCGTTCATCGGCAGTCCCCCGGGCGGTGCGATCGATAGGATCGCAGCAGGTCCGCGACCGACGGCGCGCGCACGGCGCCGTGCACGTACGCCATCAACCCTTCGTGAAAGACGAGCAGGTCCTCGGGCGCGCCTCGGAGCTCGATCTCGTCCGCGAGCACCGACTCGACGAGGGTCCGCCTGGCGTCGACCAGGTCGAGGATCGAGCGCTGCGTCGCGCGCACCTCGATCGACGGGGGCCCGCCGGCGACCGCCGCCACGCCGCGGCGCGTGAACTCGAGCGTCAAGTCGTCGCCGTCGACGATCAGCCGGACGCGGCGACGGGCGAGCCGCCCACAGAGCTCGGCGTACGCGCCCGGCGCCTCGCTCCCCATGAGCGCGAACGACTCGAGGAGAAAGCTCGCGAAGCCGCCGTCACGCATGGCGGATGAACTCCATGATCGACCGGCCGGAGAACTCGACCGCCTCGCCCGCGATGCGGCCGCGGACGTGCGTCCGCGCCGCGACCTCGTTGAAGATCGTCACGCCGAGCTCCGTCTCGCTCGGGATCAGGACCTGCGCGACGTCGAACGGCTCCGAACGGCACTCGAGCCGATCGGCGTCGGCGACGGCGCGCGTCTCCATCCACGCCGGGACGTCGGCGAGCGATCCGGGCGCCGTGAGCGCGAGCGCCCGCGGGATCTTGAAGAGGCTCGGGCGTCGCAGGTAGCCGAGGGCCGTCTCGGCGCGCACCTCGCCCTCGCGGAAGACGCGCACGAGGTCGGCGCCGCGCCAGACGAGCACCTTGTGCGCGAGCGCGAGCGTCCGGGCGCGGTTCGTGAGGCGGACGAAGGTGACGCACCAGGGGACCGCGGCGTCGTCGGGAAGGACGAATCCCCACTCCCAGGCGACGTCGTGGCCCCAGAGGAAGTGGCCCCAGTTGTGGTCGTGGTACGCGGGCGCGCCGTCGAGCGCGTAGTCGCGGTCCCCGATCGCGAGCGTGCCGGTCACTTCGAGGCGCGGCACGACGACCCAGCTCAGCGGAGGTCCGTCGAGCATCGGGATGCCCGGAACGAACGCCGGCATCGTGAGCGGTCGCAGGCGAAGCGCGATCCGGATCGGGCGGTCGCCGAGCGCGACGTCGACGTGGAACGCGTCGTCGAAGCGGAGGCGGTTGTGCGCGAGGTCGAGGTCGAGCGCTCCACCGCGCACGATCGCGTCCCGCCGGCGGAAGCTCTCGACGTCGCCGTCCCAGCCGCACGCCGCGACTCCGCCGCGACCGCTCGCGGCGCCGCGCTCGCGCACGAGGACGACGATGCGCGGCGTCTCCGCGCCCGGCTCGGCGCCCGGTCGCACGTCGTCGCACAGGCTGAAGTTCACCAGCAGGTCGACGTCGCGGGCGAGGATCGCGAAGTGCTGCCACTCCTTGTGGCCCGCCTGCCCGCCGATCGACGACGGCGAGCGGCGCAGGAAATCCGTCATGGCGATCGCGGCCGCGAGATGGCCCGCGCGACCGCCCGCGACGTCGGGATCCGCCTTAAGCAAGCATCGACCTCAAGTCCGGCCGGCGCGGCTCTCCGTGGGTCGCGCCGGCGACCGGCGTCGGCTCCGCCGATTCCACGCTTGCCTCGAGGCCCTGCATCGCGAGGCGCCAGAGCGATGCGATGCCGACCGCGGCGTCGAGGAACGCGTCGTCGTTCGGCGCGGCGGGCGGCGGCGCCTCGCGCGCCACCGGCCCGAGCACGACGACGAGGTCCGCGAGCGTGCGGCACCACGAGAGCGCGCCGAGCGTCGCCTGCAGGAAGGCGTTCCGGTCGGCGAACGCTTCGTCGTATCTATGGACGTGGGCCACGCGAGGCTCCCGCGCCGAGCAGCTCTCCGAGGAGGTCGCCGAGATCGCCGCGGCTCGCGGCGTGCGCGATCGCGTCGACGAGACCCGACGGGAGGAGCGCGTCGGGATCGTCGACGAGGAGGTTCAGGACGGACCCCTCCCAGAGCGCGCGGCCGCGCCGCACGAGCTCCGAGCACGCGAGCGCATCGCGCCAGCGCCGGCCTTCCTCGGTCTGCGAGAAGCGCCGTCCCTCCGCGACGAGAGCGCAGAAGGCCGCCTGCGCGGCGACGGGGTGGCGGAGGACGACGACGGCGAGCTGCGCGAAGAAGCGCTCGAGCGCGTCGGCCGCCGCCGGCGGTGCGAGCCGCGGCACGTCGTGCCAGTCGGCGACCTCGGCCGGAGCACCGACCTTCGTGGGATCGGACGTCATGGAGCCACCACGTCGAGCTCGAGCGCGAGCTGGCCGACGACTCGCCCACCCAGCACGACCATCGACTCCGCGCGATAGGCCCCGGCCTCCGCGCGCCCGAGGTCGACGGAGACGCAGAGGCGCGCGCACTCGCGGCGCGCGAGGACGATCCGGGCCGTCGGCGCGAGCGCCTTCCCTTCCGCGCTCGCGCGCACGATCGCCGCGGAGCCCTCGAGCTCGCGGCCGTCGTCGTTCCGGAAGACGAGCGGCGTGAAGAGGACCTCGGCCTCGACGTCCTCGGGGTTCTCGAGGAGGAACGGAACGATCGGCCTCTCGCCGACCTTCGCCTCCTTCTTGAGCTCGACGCGCGGCTGGGCCGAAGGCTTCTCGGGCGGCTTCCCGAGCTTCGACAGCGCGTCGACCAGGAAATCGAAGTGGCTCGCGGTGACGCGGAGCCAGCCGCGGTAGCTTCCGAGCGAGAGGCGCGCGAGGTCGAACAGGAACTCCGACGCGCCCGTCGCCGGTGCGTCTCCGGCGCCTGCGCTCCCTGCACCGCCCGCGCCGCCGCCCGCTCGCGCCGCGCTCCCCATGGCCGGACCCGCGTCGCCCACGCCGCCGAGCGGGCCGGCGCCGCACCACCCGCCGTGCCCTCCTCCGACCGTGCGCGCGCCGTCCGCGACCTTGCGCTTCAGCGCGTGGATCAGGCGGAGCTGCTCGGCCGCCGTGTCGACGGCCGCGTCGCGCAGCTGCTCGAGCAGCTCTCCATCGTTCTTGGGCTCGTCCTCCGCCATCGCTGCCGCCTCGATCATCGCTCGCGCGTCACGACGAAATCGACCAGGTTTTCGAGCAGGTCCCGGTGCACCGACGGCGGCATCCAGTGGGCTCCCTCGAGGGCGCGGCGCGCGCGCGCGGCGTAGCGCGCGCCGACCTCGCGCGCGTAGTCGATGCTGCCCTGCCGGCGGACGAGGGAAAGGAGCCACTCGATTTCCGCGCCGGTCTTGACGTTTTGCCCCGGCGCGCCCGCTCCCACCACGTCCGCGATGGCGCGCTCTCCCGCCTCGGTGAGGTCGCCGCGAGCCTTCAGCGCGCGGCACACCTCTCGCAGCGCTGCGAGCGCGCCGTCGGATCCACCCGCGGGGCTGCCCTCCCCGTCCGGGAGCGCTTTCGGCGGGCGCGGCTTCGCGAGGATCCGCTCGGCGGAGCCTCGCTCGTCGGCGCAGGCGGTGCGCAGCGCGTGCGTCAGGATCAGCGTGCGCTTCCCCTCCCAGAGGTCGCCGGCGATCTCCTTGCCGTACTTGCCGCCCTCGCCCACCAGGTTCAGCACGTCGTCCTGGATCTGGAACGCGATACCGAGGAGGGCCGCGAACTTCCGGAGCGCCGTGAGCCGCTCGTGCGCCGCGCCCGCGACGATCGCGCCGATCAGCATCGGCGCGATGAACGTGTACCAGCTGGTCTTCTTGTAGACCATGCGGACGTAGTCCGCGTCGCCGAGACGCCACTCGCCGTCTCGGATCCAGTGCAGCTCTATCGCCTGACCCTCGGTCGACTCGCGCGCCATGCGCGCGATGACGTCGAGGATGCGAAGCGCCTTTCCCATCCCGATCAGGCGCATGTTGTCGAGGAGCGGCTGCAGGGCGAGCGCGAGCATGGCGTCGCCGACGTTGACGGCGATCGGAGCGCCGTGCATCGCGTGCAACGTCGGGCGGTCGCGACGGTGCTCGGAGCCGTCTTCGACGTCGTCGTGGATCAGGAAGGCGTTGTGGTAGAGCTCGAGCGTCGCCGCCGAGCGCAGGACGGATTCCAGGTTCCCTCCGAGCGCGCGGCAGGTCGCGACGCAGAGCGCGGGCCGGAGCGCCTTCGCCTCGCGCAGCGGGTACTCGAGCATGAGGTCGTAGAGGACCTCGCGACAGCGATCGCCCGCGGGGATGATCGTCGCGAGCTCGTGCAGCGTCAGCTCACGGCATTCGCGCAGGTACTCCTCGACGTCCGAGGCGGGCATCGGTGGCCCCGGGTGGGACGGCTCTCAGCCGGCGGGCTTCGGTGGTCGACCGACGGCCGGTCGCGCGCTGGGACGTCGGGCTTGGACGCAGTGAAGAATCATGCGGACTCCGGGACGGGGCGATTTATGACAGCCGGGATGTGCCCGGTCAACGGCTTTTCACTGCTCGACGCAGCTCGTGCCGCGGCGCCGCGGCTCGAAGCGACGAAGTGCCTCATCGTCGCGGCGCGGCGGCAGAGCCTCAATTCCCGGCGTCGGCGATGGTCTTGATCGTCGACAGCTGGGCCGCGGACAGGACCGGCGCCGCCGGCTTGCTGTTGATGTATGCGAGCACCACGACGCTGGCAGCGCACAAGACGGCCGACGCATTGATGTTCGCGACGTGGGCGTCGACGAGCCCCTCGATCGCTTTGTGGGAGAGCAGATCGACGAGCTGCGGTGTGTGCGGCTCTTGATGCAGGTTCAGGTAGTGCTCCACCAACGTCCGAGCCCGCGGACCGTGGATGTGGTACTGGTTGTCGTACTCGCTCATCGGGCACTCCAGCGGGGCGAGGACCCATCGGCAAGTCGCGCCCCCGAGCGACGATGCCGGCGCGGCTTATCGCAGGCGCACGGGCGCGAAGTCAAGGTCTTTCCGTCGCTTGACGCAGCGCACCCGAGAATCAGCGTTCCGCGTCCGCCGGCTCGCTACGGCGATGCGGGCGGCCGCCAGGCGACCGGCGGGATCCACGTGCCCGTTCGCCGGCGCACGAGGTCCGGGAGGAGCGCCTTCGCCCAGCGCGAGAGCGGCAAGCTCGCGACATCGGACGGGGCGACGAAGCGCGCGTCGAGCGTCTCCTCGCCGTCGGGACGGAGGTCGCCGCCGAGCCGCCGGCATTCGAAAGCCGACATGACGTAGGCGACCTCGTCGCCGTTCGCGTAGCGCACCCGGAAGTCGGGGCCGCCGAAGACGCCGCACAGCCGGACGGGCTCCACGAGGAGTCCCGTCTCCTCCCACACCTCGCGCACGACCGCGTCCTGCGGCGACTCGTCGGGATCGACCGCGCCGCCGGGCGCGAGCCAGACGCCGCCGTTCGAGTGCCGCACGAGGAGCACGCGGCCGGCGTCGTCGTAGACGAGGGCGGCCGCGGACGGGACGACCATGAGGACCGAGCCGGCGCGAGCGCGGACCTCGCGAAGCCATTCGGAAATCGCCATGGGACCTCCGTTCGCCAACGCGTTCGCGCCGAACCGTAGACCGGCGGTTGAGGTCCGCCAACCGCCGCGCTGCAAACGCGGGACGACGTCCGACCCGGCGCAGGTTGCCGCCGCGTGCGACGCGTGCTGTACGGCGTCGGCGGAGGGCACCATGGCAGAGACGGCGAACGACCTGTTCGAGCTGCGCGACAAGGTCGCGCTCGTGACCGGCGGCAGCCGCGGCCTCGGCCGCGAGATGGTGCTCGCGTTCGCGCGCGCCGGCGCCGACGTCGTCATCGCGAGCCGGAAGCTCGACACCTGCCAGGAGGTCGCGCGCGAGGTCGAGAAGCTCGGACGGCGCGCGCTCCCGCACGCCTGCCACGTCGGCAAGTGGGACGACCTCGACCGGCTCGCCGACGCCGCCTACGAGCGCTTCGGCAAGGTCGACGTGCTCGTCAACAACGCCGGCATGTCGCCGCTCTACCCGTCGCTCGCGGAGGTGAGCGAGTCGCTCTGGGACAAGGTGCTCGGCGTGAACCTGAAGGGGCCCTTCCGGCTGTCGGCGAACGTCGGAACGCGCATGTCGGCCGGCGCCGGCGGGTCGATCATCAACGTGAGCAGCATCGCCGCGATCCGCCCGACCCCGATCGAGACCCCGTACGCGGCCGCGAAGGCCGGCCTCAACGCGCTCACGATCGCGTTCGCGCACGCGTTCGGGCCGAAGGTGCGCGTCAACTGCATCATGGCCGGGCCCTTCCTGACCGACATCTCGAAGGCGTGGGCGCCCGAGACGCTGCAGCACCTCGGGCGGACGTCCGCGCTCCGGCGCGCGGGCGAGCCGAACGAGGTCGTCGGCGCGGCGCTCTACTTCGCGTCGGCGGCGTCGAGCTTCACGACCGGCGCGATCCTGCAGATCGACGGCGGCCGGCCGTAGTCAGCAGGGGATCGCTCCCCTCGCCCCGTTCGGCCGGGCGCCACTCCCCGCGGGCTCGCTTCGCTCGCGCGTGCGCGAAGCGCGCGGAGCGTGCCGGGTCGGTTCTCGCGCCTCGATGCGCCCGCGTGATACGAATGGTTCATGCCCGAACGCACCCTGCCCGCGATCGCGCTCGCCGCCATGCCCGGACGCCGCCGTCAGACGATCGACGTCGGGCGGGAGATCGAGCGCGCCGGCTTCTCGGGCATCTACTGCGCGAGCTTCGGCGACGGGATGGGACTCTGCGAGGCGCTCGCGCTCACGACCGAGCGCATCGAGTTCGGGACCGCGATCGCGATCCTCTACACCCGCCATCCGAGCGACTACGCGCAGAGCGCGGCCTTCATCCACGAGCTGGCAGGCGGCCGCTTCAGGTTCGGGATCGGCGTGAGCCACGGCCCGGTGCACAAGCGGCTCGGGCTCCAGGCCGGGAAGCCGCTCGCCGACGTGCGGCGCTTCGTCGCGGACGTCCGCGCGGTACCGCGGATCGGCGAGCTGCCGCCGATCGTGCTCGCCGCGCTCCGAGACCCGATGGTGAAGCTCGCGGGCGAGATCGCGGAAGGCGTCGTGTTCGCGAACGCGGCGCGCTCGCACATGGCGCATTCGCTCGCGCTCGTCCCGGCCGCGAAGCGCGACGCCGGCTTCTTCGTCGGCAACATGATCCCGACCTGCATCTCCGACGACGTCGCCGCCGCCGCGGCAGTCAATCGCAAGACGCTCACCGGCTACGCGATGCTGCCGAACTACCGCGAGTACTGGAAGGCGGCGGGGTACGTCGAGGAGATGGAAGCGGTCGAGCGCGCGGTCGCCGCCGGCGAGCACGATCGCGTCCCGTCGCTGCTGTCGGATCGCTGGCTTGCCGACACGACGCTCTTCGGGAGCGCATCCGCGGTCCGCGACGGCGTCGCCGCCTGGCTCGACGCCGGCGTCGGCACGCCGATCCTCGTCCCGTCTTCGGCCTCGGGCGGCCAGATGAAGGCGATCGAGGAGCTGCTCGCGGCGTTTCGCTGAGGCGGAAGCGCACGGCGTCCGCGCCGAGACGCGCGACGTGTGGCGGTGACGGCGGGACGACCATCACGGCGAGCCCTTCACCGTCTTCGAGCATGTCTCTCCGAGGCCTCGTGGGGCGTCGCGTGATGGTATTGACGACACCCGGACGCGCGAGCGGCGGCCGGCTCGCCGAGCAGGCCGCCACTCGCGCCGCGCGGACTCCGCTAGCTGACGCGTGGCAGCAGGAACGAGCCCGGGAGGGTCACCTCGTTCGGCAGGGTCATCCAGTCGGTCGCCGCCGGGCACTGCGCGGTCGCGCACTTCGACGCAACCGAGCACAAGTAGCGGATCATGATCTGCGCCGGATCCGGGTTGCCGTCGTCGCCCGTCCTCGTACAGCTCACGAACTGCGGATCGCGGCCGTCGGTGAAGAAGATGTTGCCGGTGATGCTGCCGTCCTGCTTGACCGAGGTGATCGCCCACTGCTCGGCGCCGACGGGCTTGTTGATCAGGATCCGCTTGTCGTCGGACGTGGTTTGCAGGCCGCTCGGCTTGTCGGCAGCGGCGTCCTCCAGCGCGACATCTTCATCCGCCGTGTCGTCCTCGAGCGACGTCGTCCCGGCGACGCGCGGCCGGAAGAACGAGCCGGGCAGCGTCACCTCGCCCGGCAGCCCCATCCAGTCGCTCGCGCCCGGGCACTGCGCCGTCGTGCACTTCGACGAGATCGAGCAGGCGAAGCGAATCATGATCGCCGCCGGATCCTGGTTGCCGTCGTCTCCGGTCTTCATGCAGATCAGGAACTGCGGATCGCGGCCGTCGGTGAAGAAGATGTTGCCGGTCACCGAGCCGTCGTCGTTGCTCGAGATCGCCCACTGCTCCGCGCCGACCGGCTTGTTGATCAGTACCGTCCTCCCGTCGGGCGTCGTCTGGAGGCCGCTCGGCTTCGAGGGAGGCCCGCCCGTCTTTCCCGCGATCCAGTCGATGTACCGCGAAACGCGGACATAGACGCCCGCGACGTTCGGCTTGGCGCAGCCGTTTCCGAAGCTCACGACGCCCGCCTGCTTGAAGGCGCCCTGGCCCGCCGGCACGACGAACGGCCCGCCGCTGTCGCCCTGACACGAATCCTCGCCGCCCTGCGCCGAGCCACCGGCGCACAGCATGTTGTCCGTGATGCCGCCGTCGTACTGCATGTTGCACGTCTCGTTCGAGATGATCGGCAGATTGACCTGCTTCAGGACGTCCGACGAGTTGCCACCGTCGGAGATGTTGCCCCAGCCCGTCACGGTTCCGACCACACCGACCGCGGCCACGGTGGCCGCTTCGGCCGGGCTGACGAGCGCGACGACCTGGACGCGGTCGTTCAGCGTCGCGGCCCCCGACAGCTTGATGAGCGCGATGTCGTTGTCCTGCCCGTTCGGGTCGTAGCTCTCGTGGAGGAAGCTCTGCGCGATGCCGAACTTCTGCTGCGACGGCTCGGCCATCGCGATGTTGTGTGCGCCGAGCGTCGCCATGATCCGGTTGTCGGGGATGCGCGTCTTCGGCTGACCTTCCGCGCCCTCGAAGAAGCAGTGCGCCGCCGTCAAGACCCACTCGGGCGCGATGAGCGACCCGCCGCAGAGGGACTCGCCCGGCGACAGCCAGACCTGCCACGGCCAGGCACCCGGCTGGGCCTCTTGGCCGCCGACGATGAACGGCTCCTCCAGAGCCGCAGCCGCCGTCCGGGGTACCGCGGTCGGCGCGCCGACTGCCAGCAGAACCAGCAGGGCGCAGCAAGACCCCTTCAAATGCATCATGGTCCTCGTCCTCCTCTCGTACGCAGAAGAGTGCGCCTCGAAGAAGACGAAGGCCGCCCGAGCCGCAGCGATGGGCGTCGTCCTCGCGGTCGACTCTGGTTTGCCGTTCCGCGAGCTCGCGCGCGGGGCCGCCATGAATCACGGTGCCCGCGAGGCTGTCAACGGCGAATGGGCACGTCGGCCGCTGGCGCTAAGCGCGCGGATCGCGCACGACGCCGGCGAACAATACGGCGCCGCCCGCCCGCTCGACGATCGCCCAGACGAAGGGCCGATCGGCGCGCACGACCAGCGGCTCCTCGCGGCGCGCAACGGCGCTCCGCAACCCGACCACGACGCCGGTCGCTGCCGCCGCCTCCGTACCTTCCTCGGTGACGTCGACGAAACCCTCGTGCACGACCGCGGAGACGTAGAGATTCTTCGTGCCGTCGATCCCGGAGAAATCGGCGCCCCCCTCCGCGAAGGCCTGCTTCATTCCGAGCGCTGCGAGCGCGTCCTTCAGGGACAGAGGCTTGCGTGCCGTCCAGCGGGGCAACGCGAGCTCGACCGCTCGCTGGCGCACGGCGCCCTCCCCCGGCCCCGCCCACCCGGCGCGCCATTGCGGCCCGAGCCCCTCCAGAACGCTCTTGACGCCGTCGACCGCGTCGGGAACGACCAGGACCATCGCGAGGTGCCCGCCGACGTAGGGAATCTCGCAGGCCGTCGCGGCTCCATCACCCGCACCGACCTTCCCCGCGACGAGCGCCCCGGCGCGGTGCATGAAGGGCACGTCGACCGCCGTCTCGGGCGAAAGGCGGAAGACCTCGGATCGGGTCGCCTCCGGCCTGAACGCTTCCTCCCAGGGCGCCTTCAGGTAGACCGCGTTCGTCACCACGAGACGCGTCAGCGCGGTGACCGCAGCGCGCCCGAGGAGCTCCTCGATCTTCCCCGCGGTGTGATCGGCGACCCAGCGGTTGATCTGGCGGCGCGCTTGCTCGGAGGCACCGGCGAAATCGACCATCCCGAGGCTCGCGCCGTAGAATCGGTCGAGCAACGCCGTGAAGCCCTCCTCGATCGGCTTGCCGTCCTGCACCCAGAGTCGATCGGCGACGTCGAGCGCGATCTTCTCGCCCGCCGCGACGGCGAGGTCGTGGCGCAGTGTCGCCGCAGCGGCGCCGATCGCCTCGCGATCGTCGGGCATGCCGAGCACGGCTGCGATCTCGGCGGCCGTCTCGCCACCCGCCCCGGCGTGGGTCATGGCGAGCGCCTCCCACACGCTCGCCGGCGAGATGATCGCGTTCCCGTCCCCCGCTCTACGCACCAGCTCCCAGCCGAGACGCGCGATCCCGGGGCCTGCGGCGACGCGCTCGGCGGCCAGCGCCGGCGCGGCGCGGAGCAGCAGCACCGCCGACGGCAACAGGATCGCCAGCCCCACCGCGAGGATCAGTTCCTTCATCACGACGCTCCCCCGATGCCAGGCGCCGTACGTGACGCCCGGGAGACGTCGTCGAAGCACATTTCGAGTGCCCGCGCCGGTGCGAGCGCGACAGCAGCGCGACCGCGATTCTCGACGAGCCGAGATCCGGAGAGACACCTACTTGGCGCAACGAACCGGCGTCACCAGGCGACGCGGCGGATGCGCGCGATCGCCTCCTCGACGTTCTCTCGCGAGTTGAACGCGGAGAGCCGGAAGTAGCCCTCGCCCGACGGGCCGAAGCCCGACCCCGGCGTGCCGACGACGTGCGCCTCGCCGAGCAGGCGATCGAAGAACTGCCACGACGAGAGCCCGCGCGGCGTCCGGAGCCAGATGTAGGGCGCGTTCACGCCGCCGTACACGGCGAAGCCCGCGGCGGCCAGGCCGGCGCGGATGAGAGCGGCGTTCTCGAGGTAGAAGGCGACGATGTCGCGCGTCTGGCGGCGGCCCTCGGGCGTGTACACGGCCGCGGCGGCGCGCTGGATGGGATAGGACACGCCGTTGAACTTGGTCGTGTGCCGCCGGTTCCAGAGCGCGTTCAGAGAGACCACGTCGCCGCCCGGGGCGCGCGCGGTGACGCCCTTCGGGACGACGGTGAACGCGCAGCGCGTTCCCGTGAACCCGGCCGTCTTCGAGAAGCTCCGGAACTCGATCGCCACGTCCCGCGCGCCCGGGATCTCGAAGATCGAGTGCGGGACCGCGGGGTCGGTGATGTACGCCTCGTACGCGGCATCGAACAGGAGGATCGCACCCGACGAGCGCGCGTACGCGACCCAGCGCTCGAGATCCGCGCGCGACGACGCCGCGCCGGTCGGGTTGTTGGGCGAGCAGAGGTAGACCAGGTCGACGCGCTCGGTCGGGGGAGCGGGACGAAAGTCGTTCTCGGCGGTCGCCGGCATGTAGACGACGCCGGCGTAGCGGCCGTCCGCCCCCGCCTCGCCGGTGCGGCCCGCCATCACGTTGGTGTCGAGGTAGACCGGGTAGACCGGGTCGGTCAGCGCGACGACGTTGTCGAGAGCGAAGATCTCCTGGATGTTGCCGCTGTCGCACTTCGAGCCGTCGGAGACGAAGACCTCGTCGCGCGCGACGTCGACCCCGCGCGCCGCGTAGTCGTTCTCGCGGATGGCGTCGATCAGAAAGTCGTAGCCCTGCTCGGGCCCGTAGCCGCGAAAGCCCGCCGGCGTGCCCATCTCGTCGACCGCGGCTCGCATCGCGTCGACGACGGCCGGCACGAGCGGGCGGGTCACGTCGCCGATCCCGAGCCGGATGACCTGCGCGGCCGGGTTCGCCTGCTGGAACGCGGCGACGCGCCGGCCGATCTCGGGGAAGAGGTAGCCCGCCTTCAGCTTCAGGTAGTGCTCGTTGACCTTCGCCATGGGGCCCGCTTACCCGTTGCCCGGTAGCGTCGCCAGGATCCAGCTCGCACCGCGCAAACCCGATAGGGCGTGCGATCTCCGGATGTCCGACGCGCTTTTTCGGCTTGAAGCTCACCGAAGGTTCGCCTAGACCGGATCTTGGCTCCATCTACACGGACCTAGACCCGAACCTGACCCTGGAACCCGGACGAACCGGAACCGTCCACCGAGGGACCGATGCCCACGAACCCGTTGAGCCGGAGGCTCGCTCACCGAGGATCGAGTCGAGCGCACCGCGAGCCCGACTTCCACCGCCGCCCGAGAGGCGCCGGCAGACCCGTCGCCGCGGCCGGCGTCGCAGCCGCGATCGCGCTCCTCGCGCTCGCAGCGAGCGCGCCCGCCAAGGAGTGCGGCGGCGCCGTCCCGTGCGAGTGCGGCGATCGCATGATCGAGTCGACGACCCTCACGGTCGACCTCACGAACTGCAGAGGCCGCGGCCTCGAGGTGCGGAGCGGCCTTCTCGACTGCGACGGTCACCTCATCGCGGGGCCGGGCGACCGCTTCCGCGGCGAGGGCATCTGGCTCAACAAGGCGACCGGCGTCGCGGTCCGGAACTGCGTCGTCCGGAACTTCAATCGCGGCATCCTGGTCGACGGGACGACCGACAGCGTCATCGACCACGCCGAGCTCTTCAACAACCAGATCGGGATCTGGGTCGGCGAGGGATCGGTCCGGAACGAGATCCGGAACGTGCAGGTGCACGACAACCGCGACGAGGGCATCCACCTCGGCGGCGGATCGTCGCAGAATCTCGTGACCGACAGCGAGATGATCGCGAACAAGACCGAGAATCTCTACCTGATCCAGACCAGCTCGAACCGCGTGATCAACAACCTGTTCGACCGCAGCACCGAGGCGTCGGTCCACCTGAAGCACGCGAAGGACAACTTCTTCTCGAAGAATCTGCTCGCCAAGCGCAACATCATGGTGCGCGGCGACTCGTCCGGGAACGTCTTCCAGAACAACCAGCTCTACAACGGCCGCTTCTCGTTCCTCGCGATCGAGGAGGACGACGTCGGCTTCTCCTACCCGCACGACAACACCGTCAAGGGCGGCCGCGTCCTGAAGGCCGGCACCTGCTTCATGTTCATCGGCGCCTACAACAACACCGCGACCAGCGTGCTCGCCGACAACTGCCGTCCGATGCAGGAGAAGAACGCCGGCGACGTCGTCCCGTACGGCAACAGCGTCGACCTGAACTTCATCGGCGGTGGGTCGGGCGGCGGCGGATCCGGTGGCGGCGGGGGCGGCGGCGGGGGAACCCCGTCGGATTCGCAGCTCCCCAAGGGCACGATCAAGTTCGACGACCCGGGCCACGGCACCGACTCGCTGAAGATCAAGGGTTACTTCCTCGGCACCACGGACCTCGACGCGCTCCACGAGGACGTCGTGATCACGTTCAGCGACGCCGGCGGCACGATCTGGAGCGTCTCCGTCCCCGCCGGCACGCTCCGCGAGAGCGGACGCAGCGCCGTCTACGAGAAGGACGACGGAGGGCTCGCGGGCGTCGACGCGATCGAGATCCGGCGCGAGAGCATCAACAGCTGGAGCTTCCGGCTCGCCGTCACCGACGACCTGTCGGCGGCGAACGAGGCGCTCATGACGATCACGTGGCAGATCGGCGCGTCGTCGTTCTCGTTCCCCGACACGTGGACGCAGACGTCCGAGGGCTGGCGGCTGCGGTGATTGAAACGAGGGGATCTCTCCCCTCGCCCTAGCCGGCAAAGCCGGCCAGGGTCCCAAGTTAGTCACACGAGGGGATCTCTCCCCTCGCCCTAGCCGGCAAAGCCGGCCAGGGTCCCAAGTTAGTCACACGAGGGGATCTCTCCCCTCGCCCTAGCCGGCAAAGCCGGCCAGGGTCCCACTCCCCGGCTCGCTTCGCTCGGCCGCGCGCGAGGCGCGCGGATCTTACATGTAGCGGCCGACGAGGTTCTCCAGGCGCTCCTGAGCACCGGAGCGCGGGCGCGGCTCGAGAGCGCGCTGGTCGACGAGCGCGGCGAGGTCCGCCAGGCTCGCGCCGCCGGAGAGGATGTCGCGTCCGAGCGGCCCGTCCCAGCCGGCGTAGCGATCGCGCACCGCGGCCGCGAGACGGTCGTCCTCGAGCATGCGCTCCGCGGCGAGCAGCGCGCGCGCGAGCGTGTCGATGCCGCCGACGTGCGCGTGCAGCAGGTCCTCCGGGTCGATGCTCTGGCGGCGGAGCTTCGCGTCGAAGTTGCAGCCGCCGGTCGTGAACCCGCCGGCGCCGAGGATCCGGTAGAGGACGAGCGCCAGCTCACGCGGATCGTTCGGGAACTGATCGGTGTCCCAGCCGTTCTGCGGGTCGCCGCGGTTGACGTCGAGGCTGCCGAAGAGGTCGGCGGCGAGCGCGTACGCGACCTCGTGCTCGAAGCTGTGCCCGGCGAGCGTCGCGTGGTTCACCTCGACGTTGAGCCGCACCTCCTTCTCGAGCCCGTAGCGGCGGAGGAAGCCGTGCACGGCGGCGGCGTCGTGGTCGTACTGCTGCTTCGTCGGCTCCATCGGCTTGGGCTCGACGAGCAGCGTCCCGGCGAAGCCGATCCGGTGCTTGTGCTCGACGACGAGCGCGAGGAACCGCCCGAGGTGGTCGAGCTCGCGGCGAAGGTCGGTGTTGAGGAGCGTGTCGTAGCCCTCGCGGCCGCCCCACAGCACGTAGTTCTCACCGCCGAGGCGATGCGTCCCCTCGAGCGCGGCCTTCACCTGCGCCGCGGCGTAGGCGAAGACCTCGGGATCCGGATTCGTCGCCGCGCCGGCCGCGTAGCGGCGGTGGCCGAAGAGGTTCGCCGTGCCCCAGAGAAGCCGGACGCCGGTCCGCTCCATGCCGTCGGCGAGAACGTCGAGCAGCCGCGCGAAGGCATCGTTGGTCTCGCGGAGCGAGCCGACCTCGGGCGACACGTCGCGATCGTGGAAGGTGAAGAACGGCACTCCGAGCTTCTCGAAGAGCTCGAACGCGACCTCGGCCTTCCGGCGCGCGAGCGCCTCGGGCTCGCCAGCGCCGAGCCACGGCCGGTCGAAGGTCTCGCTGCCGAACATGTCCGTGCCGGGCCAGCAGAGCGTGTGCCACCAGCAGACGGCGATCCGGAGCTGATCCGCCATGCGCTTGCCGAGGACGAGCCTGTCGGGGTCGTAGAAGCGGTACGCGAGCGGCTCGTCCGTCTCCGGCCCTCGGTACCGGATGCGATCGATGTTCGGGAAGAACGGCTCGGACATGACTCCACCTCCAGTGCTCACGGAAGGTCGGCGAAGCGCGCGCGGACGTCGCCGTAGAGCGCGCGGAACGTCGCGCGGCGCTCGGCATAGCGCGCGATGAGGTCGCGATCGGGCTCCGCGACCCACGCCGTCGCCGGCGGCCGGCAGACGGACGCGGGATCCTCGCCCGTGACCGCGAGCCGCGCGAGGCGCGCCGCGCCGAAGGCGGGGCCGACGTCGCCCGCCGCGACGTAGCGGAGCGGCCGCTCGAGCGCGCTCGCGAGGATGCGGCCCCAGAGCCGGCTGCGCGCTCCGCCGCCCACGACCGCGACGTCGCCGATCACCGTGCCCGCCTCGCAGAGCGCGTCCTGACCGTCGGCGAGCGCGAACGCGACGCCCTCCAGCACCGCGCGCGCGAGGTCCGCCCGCGAGGTGTCGTGCGTCAACCCGAAGAGCACGCCGCGCGCGGACGCGTCGTTGTGCGGGGTGCGCTCGCCCGACAGGTACGGGAGGAAGACGACGCCGGGATCGCGCACCGGTGCGTCGGCGGCGTCCGCCTCGTCGCCCAGCAGCTCGGCCTCGCTCGCCGCGCCCGTCACGCGGCGGAGCCAGGCGACGCAGCTCGCCGCGCTCAGGACGACCGCCATCTGGTGCCAGGTCGCGGGCAGGCAGTGGCAGAAGGCGTGCACCGCGCGCTCGGGGTTCGGCCGGAAGGCGTCGGTCGCGACGAAGAGCACGCCCGACGTGCCGAGCGAGAGGAACGCGTCGCCGCTCCGGACGGCGCCGGCGCCGACCGCTGCCGCCGCGTTGTCGCCGGCGCCGCCGGCGACGGTGGCGCCGGGGGCGACGCCCCACGCGCGCGCCACGTCGTCCCGGATGCCGCCGCTCGGCGACGACCCTTCGACGAGCCGCGGCACGTGGCGCCGCTCGAGCCCCGTCGCCGCGAGCATCTCGTCGGACCAGGCGCGCCGCGCGACGTCGAGCCAGAGCGTTCCCGACGCGTCGGAGGGGTCGGACACCGCTTCGCCGGTCATGCGGAGCCGGAGCCAGTCCTTCGGGAGGAGCACGCGGGCGACCCGACGAAAGACGTCGGGCTCGTGCCTGCGGACCCAGAGGAGCTTCGGAGCCGTGAACCCCGGCATCGCGAGGTTTCCGGTGATCGAGCGCGAGCGCGGCTCGCGGCGCTCGAGCTCGTCGCACTCGGCGGCGCTCCGCCCGTCGTTCCAGAGGATCGCGGGCCGCAGAACGCGATCGCCCCCGTCGAGGAGCGTCGCGCCGTGCATCTGGCCCGAGAGGCCGATGGCGCGCACGCCGGCCAGCGCGGTCGCCCGCCGAGCGCGCAAGGCGGCGACCGCCGCGCACGTCGCGGCCCACCACTCTTCCGGGTCCTGCTCCGACCAGCGCGGCGCGGGCCGCGAGACGCCGAGGTCGGCGCTCGCCTGGTCCACGATGCGCTCGTCGTCGCCGTCGACGAGGACGGCCTTCACGCTCGAGGTCCCGAGGTCGATGCCGAGGAACACGCGGCCCCCGCGGCTCGCACGCGTGTCGCCCGGTTCGGGCGGCGCGCGCGACGCGTGCCGCCTGACTACGCCGGGGGTTCCTTCGCGGCAAGCGGGTCGCGCGCGCGCCTCGCTTCCGGCGCCGGCGCGAGCGCGTGCCCGAGCGCGATGCCGGAGAGAAGCCCGGCGAGGTGCGCGACGTGGTCGCTCCTCGGTCCCGCGCCCACGAGCAGCGCGTACGCGGCTGCGATCGCCCCCAGCACCTGCCACGAGCGGAATCGGCCGCCGCGACCCGCGCGGAGCGCCTGGCCCGCGAGCGCGCCGAGCACCCCGGCGACGCCGCCCGACGCGCCCGCCTTGAGCGCCGGCGACGGCGCGAAGAGATAGCTCGCGGCGTTGCCGGCGATCCCCGAGCCGACGAAGACCGCAGCGAAGCGCATCGGCCCGAGGACGTGCGCGAGGAGCGGGCCGATCAGGACCAGGACGCCGACGTTCGCGATCAGGTGCGCGAGGTCGAAGTGGAGGAAGACGGCGGTCGCGAGCCGCCACGCCTCGCCGTCGTCGATGCGCGCGCTCGTGATCGCGCCCGCTTGCAGCATGCGAGCGTAGGTTGCGTCCGCGGCGCCGCGCGTGGTCCACAGGAAGACGGCGACGAGGACGAGCGCCAGCGCAGCGACGGCGGCCGTCCCCCGCCCGAGCCACCGCCACTCGGCGAGCGGCGCGCGCGCGCGGAGCTCGCGCGCGCGCGCCGCGGCGCTCTCTTCGGTCTCGCGCGCCTCGTTTCGCACGTCGGCGACGACGTCGCGCGCACGATCGACGTCCGCGGCGCGGACCGCGATCGCGCTCGTGCCCGCGGGCTCGGGCACGAGCTCCGCCGCGACCCCGGCCGCGAGGAGCGCGAGCAGGAGCTCGCCGGCTTCCGCGTCCGGGACCCCGCTGCACACCACGGCGACGTCGCCGCTCGCCTCGTCGTCGCTCACGGACGACGAGTAGACCACGCGCGCCCCGCACGCACTCGCGCCGAGCCGCCCGCTCCACCGAGGCCCGCCCGGTGCGCTATGGAAGCGATCGCCATGCGTTCGCGGACGCGAGCCTCGGCCGGTTCGATCGCGCGCCTCGCGGCGGGCACGTTCGCGTGCCTCTTCGTCGCGGCGACCGGCGGCTGCGCCTCGGTCGCGCTCGACGTCCGCCAGCCGGTGCCGGTCGCGATCCGCCGGGTGACGCTCGCGATCCGGGACGAGACGCGCGGCGACATGTCGGACGAGCAGCTGTCGGACTTCGAGAGCGTGATCGCGAGCGAGCTCCGAGCCGCCGGCATCGACGTCGCGGACGCGAGCGGCGCCCCGCCCGGAGACGCGAGCGAGGCGCGCGCGCCCGGCGCGCGCGTCCGCACGACCGCGGTCGTCGGCAAGGTGCTGCGCTACGACCCCGGAAACCGGCTGATCCGCTACGTGACCGGCTACGGGTTCGGAACCGGGAGCCTCAAGTCGGCCTGGGAAGCGCGCGACCCGGTGACCGGCGAGCCCGCGCGCTGCGTGATCGAAGGCAGCGTGTCGCTCGGGACGTTCGGCGGCAGCATCGCCGAGGTCGAGCAGCAGACCGGCGAAGCGCTCGCCCGCTTCCTGCGCGGCGGCATCGATTGATTTCGCCCCCGTGCGGTGCTCGCCTCGCGAGCATGCTCGCGAGGCTCCGCTCCTCCGATGGGCCTCGTCGCGCAGGCGAAGCCTGCGCTCCTCCGATTTCGCCCCCGTGCGGTGCTCGCCTCGCGAGCCCGACTTCCAGCGTCAGGAGCGGAAGACGACCTCCCAGTCCGTCGGGGTCCGCGGCGAGTAGCTGCAGAAGGTCCCCATGCGGACGGCGTCGCGGAGGTGGCCGCCGAGCGCCGGGTGCACCTCGATCAGCTTTCCGATCTGCGTGCGGAGCACCTTCGTGACCGCCTTCCGAGCCGTCTCCGCCGGACCGCGCGTGCGCGGCCGCGAGCCGAACTGCTGCGCGAGCTGCGACACCAGGACCTCGAGCTCCGAGCGGAGCCGCTCCGCGCGTCCGGTGTCGCGTCGCTCCTCCGCCTCCTCGAGCTCCGAGCGGATGTCGTCGAGGCGCTCCCGGTACTGCCGACGCGCGACCGCATCGGGCGCGTCGTGCAGCTCTCCGCCGAGGCCGCCCACGGTGAGCTCGTCGGACGCCGCCTCGACCCCCTCCCCGCCCGACGGCCCGGACGCGAGCTGCAGGACGTGGAACTCGTGCCCGGGCGCCGCGAGCAGCGTCGCGAGGTAGCGCGGGCCCTTGCCGTCCTTCACGCGGATCTCCGAGCCGCCGAAAGCGATCGTCCAGACGTCGCCGTCGCAGCGGAAGCTGTTCGCGCCGGATTCGGGTCGCGGCGCAGGCGCCTGCGTCCGCCGGAGGCGCTGCAGGCGCGCCGCGACGCCCAGAAGCCCGAGCTCGTCGGCCGTGTGCCCCGCCTCGTCGAGCAGCGCGACGACGGCCGGGTCGTTCGCAGCGGCCGGATCGGCCGCGATTCGCGCCTCCGCGAGCGCCGCCTGCGCCTCGGCGACGAACGGCCGCGCGCGCATGCGGCGCGCCACCGCGATCGCCTTCTCGAGCTGCGCCACGGCTTCCCCGGGACGGCCGCAGAGACGCGCGAGCTCGCCCAGCATGAACGACCACGGCCCGAGCGTCTGGCACCCGTCGACGCTCCAGACGTCCTTCCGGTCGTCGACGAGATCGTAGAGCGCGGGCGCGCTCTCGGCCTCGCCGAGCGCGACGCAGAGGAGAGCGAGGCCCGCGAGATAGCAGCGCGCCATGACGCCGCTCTGTGCCGTCGCGAATCCGCGGGCGAGGAGCATCCGGTACTCGGCGCGCGCGCCGGCAGCGTCGCCCATCGCGAGGCGCGCGAGGCCGTGCACCGGCTCCCAGCCGATGCCGCTCGAATGTCCCGCGACGAACGCGCCGAGCTCGTCCGCGATCTCCGGCAGCCGCCCGAGGACGAAGTGCAGCATGATGCGCTGCGACCTGTGCTGGCCGACCGCGTTCGCGAGCTGGAAGCGGCGACCGGTCGCGAGCGCGCTCTCCATGAAGTCGCGCGCTTCGTCGAAGCGGCCCTGCACCATCGCCCGGAACGACAGCAGCGCATCGCCGAGGCAGAGCTGCTCCGGCGCGCGCGACGCGGCGCCCGCGGCGACGAGGGCGTCGACCTCCGCGGAGAACCGCTCGGGCTCGCCGAGCGCGAAGAGGCCGACGGATCGCAAGTGCCGCATGCTGGCGACGATCTGGTGCTCGCCTGCGTCCTCTGCCGCCTGCAGCACCTCGCGTACGCGCGGACCGCGCCGCTGGGGCGGGCGTCGCTCGTCGCCGGCCTTGGGCCCGAAGCGGAACGCGCTCGCGTAGTGCGCTCCGAGGAGAGCCATCGCGAGCGCACCGGCGTCGCCGGCGCGCTGTGCCGCGCTCGCCGCTTCGTCGCAAAGATGGAGCACGCGGTCCGCCTGCTCCATCTCGTTCGCCGCCATCAGGTCGCCGGCGAGGCGGGCATAGACCCGCGCGCGGAGCCCGTCGTCGATCTGGTCGGCGACCCGGCACGCCTCTTCGAGGACGGCGCGGTCGCGCGCCGCCTTCAGCCCGAACTCGGGCATCGGCGCGACGTAGACCAAAGCCGCCCGCGCCAGGAGAGACGGACGACCGGTGCGGCGACAGGCCGCCATGATCTCCTCGCAGCGCATCCGCGCGGCCGGGATGTCGCCCGCGCGCCGAAGCGCGCGCGCGTGCGCCACCCGGAGCTCGAGCGCGCGCTCGGCATCGAGCGCGCCGCAGCGCGCGCCGACGTCGAGCGCGATCTCGTAGAGCCGGATCGCCTCCTCCCACCCGAGCTCGTTCGCGGCGTCCTTCGCTCCGCGGCAGGCGTAGTCGAAGGCCTTCCGGAGGGCGTCCGGCGTGCCGCCCGCGGCGTAGTGGCGAACGAGATCGGTCGTGACCACCTCGAGCGTCGCCGCGTGGCGCTCGAGAACCTCCGCGATGCGCGCGTGCCACGCGGCGCGCGCCGACGGCTGCAGCTCGTCGGCCAGAACCCGGCGGAGGACCGCGTGCGCGAAGTCGTACCGCTCCGGGTGCTCCTCGCTCGGAACGAGGATTCGCGCGCGTGCCGCCCGCCCGACGTGATCGAGCGTCGCCGGCTCGTCGAGCACCTCGGCGAGGAGCTGCACGTCGACGTCGTCGGAGAAGAGCGCGGCGACCTCGAGCGTGGTGCGGCAGTCGCCGCAGAGCTGCTCGAACCGCCGCGCGATCACCTCCCGCACGCCGTGGGGCACGCGCTGCGCGTCCCATGCCGTCCCGGGGTCGCTCTCGCTGGTCAGGAGCTGCACGATCTCCGCGACGAAGAAGGCGTTGCCGCCGGTCTCGCGGTAGAGCGCGTCCCCGAGGACGGCGGCGTCGCTCTCGCAGCCCGCAAACGACACCCAGCGGGCGCAGTCCTCGCGACCGAGGCTTCCCAGGGAGAGGCGTCGCGTCGACGGCTCGCCCGCGAGGCGCGACAGCGTGGCGGCAAACGGGCCGTCGGGCTGCACGTCGGTGTCGCGGTAGGTCGCGACGACCAGCACGCGGCTGTCGTGCGCGTCGGCCGCGATGAACTCGAGGAGCTTGAGCGAAGACCGATCCGCCCAGTGCACGTCGTCCAGCACGACGACGAGCCCGGCCGGCTTGGCGACCGCCGCGACGAAGCGGCTCACGATGTCGAACAGGCGGAAGCGCGCGCGGTCGGACTCCCAGCTCGCGCTCTGGAGGAGCGCGGGATCGCGGTCCCGCAGCACGGGGAACACGTGCGCCAAGTCGGAGGCCCACGGCCCGGCGGCCGACGCGAACTTCTCCGGCCCGAGCTTGTCGATCGCGCGCCGGAGCGCGGCGTTCCACGGCCAGAACGCGGGCGCCGAGCCGTCCTCCCAGCCGCGGCCCCACCACACCGGGACGCCGCGCGCCTCGGCCTCCGCCGCGAGCGCGCTCGCGAGCCGGGTCTTGCCGATCCCGGGCTCGCCGCCCACCAGGACGACCCGTCCGCGCCCCGCGAGCGCAGCGTCGAGGGCGACGCGCAGGTCTCCCATCTCGCGCTCCCGGCCGATGAGGGGGACGGTCGGCGTGATCGCGAACGCGTGTGCCTCCGAGGTCGGCGCGGTTGCCATGGCGGCCACAGCACCGTGTAGCGCACTCGCATCGGCGAGACACGGCGAAAGCGACGGACGCGCGCCCGACCGGGCTCTCGCCCCGCCGACGTGCTCGCGCAGCGGACCGTTCCATCGCGCGCCCGTCCGGGCGGCGACCCGAACCGCTCCGCCGCCGGACGCCGCGCCGCGCGGCATCGCGCCGGCGATCGCGAGGACGGTTCCACGGCGTCGAGCCGTCGCGAGGCGCCGCGGCTCGGGCGCCGGCGCGGCCGGGGATCCGGTCGCCGCGGCGCTCACCGCCGCCGCCGATCGTGACGTGTTCGCACCCGCCGCGAGCCGCGCGGCGCCTCCGCGCTTCGGGTTTGCCTTCATGGTCGCGCTCCAGCCCGCCCGTCCGCGCGCGCCCGCCGCCCTCCGAGCGGGCGACGAGCTGCCCGGTCAGGCGGCGATCGCTTCCCGCTCGGAACGCGCGCGAGCGCGCGGTGGAGCGTCGGCTCTCGGGGCTGCCTCAATCCCGAGCAGTCGACTTGTAGAAGAAGTAGTCGGCCTCGTACGGAACGAGCTTCCTCTGGCCGACGTTGGACGCGTCGGCGCAGCCGGTCGCCGGGGCCTTGCCGCCCACCGTGTTGAGCCTCTGGACCCACGTCGTCGTCGCGAGGCGACGCCCGCCGTGGGGCCCGCGGTCGCGGCCGACGCGCTGGAGCTTGAGCCAGGCGATCGCGTCCGGCGCGACGTACATCGGGTCGGTCGAGGACTCGACGGCCACGGCCCAGACCGCGCTCGTGTCGCGCGAATCCTGCCAGGTCGCACGCGGCGGCGTTCCGCTCTCGTCGGGGTTCGGGCTCAGGAAGTGGGTCATCTCCTGCCGGCCGTGATCGCTGAACAAGGTCGCGGTCGGCCCGTACAGGACCCACTCGAACCCGGTGCCGTCCGACTTGGGCAGGCAGACGTAGTTCTGGGTGCCGACGGCGTGGCCGGCCCGAAAGAGCCGCTCGGTCGCGGGAACTTCCAGGTCCATGGGCATGGGGGGCGGCATGACGGCGTGCGCCACGGGCGGCTGCAGGATCCCCACCCAGGCGCCCACGAGGGCGACGGCCCAACCCATCGACCGGCGGCGCCGGGCCACGTCCGGCGTGCGTGCATTCTGCGCATTCATCGGGCTCTCCTTCCCGTTCGTCGACGGGTTCGTTTGGCCCGATGGCGCTACCTTCCGGGTAGCGCCCGCTACCCGGCGTCAGCGGGGGCGCGGCTTCGGCGGCGCGAGCGCCGCCCGGAGCTCGGGCGGGTCGTCGCGCGGAATGCGCTCGTCGACCGGTGGGAGCGGGGGAAGCGGCTCCGTCCGGGCGCGCTGGTACCAGTAGGCGGTGCTCGAGTAGTCGTTGGCGAGCTCGTTGTCGTGGCCGGCCTCGATCGTGACGCGGATCTCGCGCTCGAACCGGATCGGGTCCTCGACGTGGAAGCGGTAGAGCGAGTTCTTGCCGCCCCACGGCCACGCTTCGGTCCCGCTGTACACGGTCAGGCCGTGGTACGGGGCGCAGTACTCCTCCTTCGGGCAGAAGGCGGTGCCGAAGTAGTCCTCGGTCCCGGTGCCGTGGAGGCGCGGCGGCCAGGGCTCGCCGTCGACGAAGATCATGTCGTCGCCCTCGCCGTACCAGTCGTTCACCTGGCGCTCGAAGACGTCGACGTTCAGGTTGCAGCCGACGTAGTGCCCGTCGCCGCGCGCGTGCAGGATGACGTAGTTGCGCTCGCCGGTCAGGTTCGGACGCCGCCACGGGCCGTCGGACGCGAGCGCGAGACCCGGGCCGGAGGGACGATCCGGGCCGTAGCCGTAGTCCTTCCGCCCGTAGCCGCGCTCGCGCGCCGTCCCGGCGGTCGGGTTCTGCCGGTTCCACGACGCGTGGAAGCGCGCGAGGTCGGGATCGATCGCGGAGTGCTCCTCGTAGTCGACGTAGAAGAAGAGGATGCGCTGCGACGCGCCCTGGTTCTCGATCTCGAAGCGCGCGCCGGTCGCGAACGGCATCGGGAACCAGCAGTTGAACCCGCGCCCGCCCTCCGGGCTCATCTGGAGCGGGAGCGAGACGAAGTTCCGCCGGATGCCGAAGCCGATCCCGAAGAAGTCGCCGAGCGGCACGGCGACGCTCGGGGTCGCCTCGCCGTCCCAGAACATGCGGAGCACCGTGCGCCGGAGGTCGTGCGGCTCGTCGGGAAGCGACATCATCGTCATCCAGATGTGCTTGACGCAGCCGGTCCCGGCGATCTCGCCGAGCACGACCGCCGCGCCCGGCGGCACGACGACGAAGTCGAAGTTGCCGCCGCTGCGGTCCCACGACGAGAGCCGCCGGCTCTTGAAGCTCCGGAGGCGAGCGAGGTCCGCGAGCGTCCCGTGTCCGATCGTCATACCGCCGCGTACGCGATCTGCCGGCCGCGACTCAAGCGTTTGCCCGGGTCACCGAACCCGCGCAGAGTGCTCGATCGAGCTTGGCGGCCGCCGTGCCGGCGTGCCGCGGCGAGCAGGAGAGACGAGCATGCGAGGCCTCGCGGGACGGGCGTTCGTGGTGACCGGTGGCGCGAGCGGGATCGGGCGCGCGACGTGCGAGCGGCTTTCCGCGGAAGGCGCGGCGGTCGCGATCGTCGATCGCAACCAGGAGCTCGCCGCCGAGGTCGCCGGCGAGCTCGCCGGGCGCAGGGGGCAGGCGATCGCGATCGCGGTCGACGTGAGCCGCGAGGAGGAGGCGTGGGCGGCGATCGAGCGCGCGGCGCGCGAGCTCGGTCCGCTCGCGGGCGTCGTCACGAGCGCCGGAATCTTCGATCCCGGCGACATGCAGCTCGCCGCCGACGTGAGCGTCGCGACCTTCGAGCGCACGCTCGCCGTGAACCTGCTCGGGACGTTCCTCTTCGTGAAGCACGTGATCCCGCACCTCCTGACACCACGTGCGGACGGCGGCGCCGGCGGCTCGATCGTGACGATCGCGTCCACGGCCGGCCTTCGCGGCCACGGGTTCGGCGCGGGCTACACCGCGAGCAAGGGCGGGGTCGTCGCGCTCACGCGCCTCGTCGCCTTCCAGTACGGCGAGCGCGGCATCCGCGCGAACTGCGTCTGCCCCGGCCTCACGAACACGCCGATGGTGGGCGGCGCCTACGACGACCCCGAGGCCGCGCGCCGCGTGACGCGCGGCATCCCGCTCCGGCGGATCGCCCGGGCCGAGGAGGTCGGGCAGCTCGCCTGCTACCTCCTCTCCGACGACGCGTCGTACGTGAACGGCCAGGTGATCGCGGCCGACGGCGGCGCGACCGTCGTCTGAGCGCGTGTGACCGGCTCCGCATCGCTTCCTGCCGGCCCCGGTCTGCTGGCGGCGCTCGAGTTCGCGCCGCGCCCGTTCGCGTTCCTCGACCGCTGCGCCGCGCGCTGGGGCGACTGGTTCACGCTGCGCTTTCCCGGCGTCGTGCCGCTCGTCTTCACGAGCGACCCGGCCGCGATCCGCGACGCGTTCGCCGGCGATCCCGACGTTCTGCACGCGGGCGAGGGCAACGCGCCGCTCGGCGCCTTCATGGGCGGAAGCTCCGTCCTCTTTCTCGACGGAGCGTCCCACCTCGCGCGCCGGCGGCTCCTCCTGCCCGCCTTCCACGGCGATCGCATGCACGCCTACGGCGACGCGATCGCCGAGATCGCGGATCGCGCGATCGACGCGTGGCCTCTCGGCACGCCGTTCCGGCTGCACGACGGGTTCCGGGAAATCGCGTTCGAGGTCATCCTCCGCACGATCTTCGGCTTCGACCACGCGGTCGAGCGCCAGCGCCTCCGCGCGCTGCTCGCGCGCCTCTTCGCGATCCAGCGAAGCCCCGCCGGTACCCTGCTCGGCATCCCGGCGTTCCGCGTCGAGCTCGCGGGACTCGCGCCGTGGGGCCGCGTCGTCCGCTTGCGGCGCGAGCTCGATCGCGTGCTCTTCGCCGAGATCGCACGCCGCCGTGCGCGCGACGGCGGAGACCGAAGCGACGTGCTCTCGCTCCTCCTGGCCGCGCGCGACGACGGCGGCCGCGCGCTCTCCGACGAAGAGCTCCGCGACGAGCTCCTGACGCTCGTCCTGGCGGGCCACGAGACGACGGCCGCCGCCCTCGCCTGGGTCGCCGACGCGCTGCTGGACCGTCGCCAGGTCGAAGAGCGCGCGCGCACCGAGGTCGCGTCGCTCGGCGACGA
This sequence comes from Binatia bacterium, assembly GCA_035651755.1. Lineage (GTDB taxonomy): Bacteria > Desulfobacterota > Binatia > UBA12015 > UBA12015 > DASRFA01. The sequence goes on from DASRFA010000016.1 coordinate 107,146, forward strand.
TCGGCCGAGCCCGGCGCTGCTGCCCTACCTCGACGCGGTCGCGAAGGAGGCGAGCCGGCTCGCGCCGGTGGTCCCGAACGTCGCGCGCGTGCTGAAGGCGCCGGCCGCGCTCGGCGGTCGCGAGCTGCCGGCCGGCGTCGCGATCGCGCCCTGCATCTACCTCGCGCACCGCCGCGCGGATCTTTGGCCCGACCCCGAGCGCTTCGACCCCGACCGGTTCCTCGCGGCGCGCCCCGCGCCGCCCGCGTTCTTCCCGTTCGGGGGCGGCGCCCGGCGCTGCATCGGCGCGGCGTTCGCGTCGCACGAGATCGCGGTGGTCGCGGCCCGCATGCTGGCGCGGACGCGGCTCGAGCGCGCTCCGGGCTACCGGGCGCGCGCGGTGCGGTCCGGGATCGCGCTGGCGCCGGCGCGCGGGCTGCCGGTCCGGCTCGTCGCGCGCTACCCCGCCTGACTCGGCCAGGAGCTCGAGTCGCTGACGACGACGGGTGGTCGGTCGACTTCCCCTCGCGATGTGCCGCCCGCCTCGGCCGGCTCGCCGCCCTCGACGAGCGCGCCGGCCGGACCGCGTGCGCGCGCGTCGGCGGTCGCCTCCATGAGGCCCCACAGGACCGCGAGCGCCATCAGCATCTGCCCCTGGTAGAAGAACGAGTCGGTCGCGCCGAGGAGCAGGAACGCGCCGACCGAGGCGGCGAAGCCGGCGGCCTCGGCCGCTTCGTCCGGCGTCCGTGCGCTCCGCCGCACCGCGACCGCGAGCGCGGCCAGGCGCGCGAGGAACCACGTCAGCGCCACTGCGCCGACGACGCCCATGCCGACGAGCGCCTCGATGAAGACGTTGTGCGAGTGGAAGAGGAAGAGGCTCTGACCGTAGAGCTCGATGTAGCGCGCCGGGAAGACCCGGCGCAGGTTCTCGATCCCGAAGCCGATCCCGAAGACCGGCTGCTCCTCGAAGAGGGACCACGACGCGGTGAGGATGCGGAGTCGCTGCGAGTCCGCCTCGCCGCGGCCGAGCGACAGCCCAGCGATCGCCGCCGCCGCGACGACACCGACCGCGACGGCTCGCCACGGCCGATCGACGACCGCGAGCCGCGCCCGCCGGACGGCCGCGAGGAGTGCGAGCCCGGCGACGCTCGCGAGCAGCGCCGCGCGCGAGAAGCTGATCGCGACGCCGAGGACCGCGGCGGCCGCGTACGCGCCGCCCGCGACCCGCCGACCGCCGAGCATTCCGCCGACGAAAACCGGGAGCAGGATCGCGAGCGAGCCGCCGAGCGAGTTCGGGTGGGTGAAGCGCAGGGTGTCGCGGAGCGCGGGATCGAACGAGAGCAGCGCGGGGTTCGCCGCGATCTCCGCGGCGACCGTCGCGACCGCGAACGCGCCGAGCCAGTGGAAGAGGAGATCGCGCCCGCGCGGGCCGGCTGCCAGGAGGCGAGCCGCGTAGAAGACGCCGATCGTGACCACGAAGAGGCGGGCCTCGCCGGCCGCGCCGAGGTTGACGGCGACCGAGAGCCAGGCGGCGCTCGCAAGGCCGGCGAGCGGCAGGAGGAGACGGGAGCGCACGAGCGCGAGTCCTTCGGCCCGGAGGAAGGCACCGAGCACGACCGCGATCGCGACGTTCCGCGCGTAGCTCTTGAAGCCGACCCCGTCGCCGCCCGGAAGCGGCAGCCTACCGGGAACGAGCGGCAGGAGGAGGAGCGCGAACGCGATCGCGCACAGGACGCGCCATCGTCGCCGAAGCGCGTCGACCGCCGCGCGCACCCGCTCTTCCCGGAGGAGCTCCACGTCAGTCCTCGTCCATCTCGTCCCACGGCAGGATGTCGATCTGCCGGAAGGAGACCGGCTCTTCGGTCAGCACGAACACGGCGCGGAGGCCGTCGGTGAAGTACGGGTCGCCCGTCAGGTTGGAGCGCGGCTCCCCGATCGCGGCACGCCCGACGCCCGACACGAAGCCGAGATGCGCCACCCGCTCGGACGAGACGAGGTCCTGCACGAGATAGGTGCGCGCCTCGTCCACGTCGGGGTCGATCGCGTGCGTCGTCAGGTTCCAGGTCCGGCTCGTCCAGCGGACGCCGACGTCGCGGCTGATCTGGCCGACCCACACCGGGAGATCGTTCCAGCGCAGCGGCGCGCGCCAGAGGCGGAGGTGATTGCGCTCGTGCACCGTCGCGCGCGCCTTCTGGAACGCGAGGTCCTGGCGGCGGCCGAAGACGTAGAGTGGGCTCACCGGCGAGTAACGATAGCTCGTTCCGAAGAGGAACGACCGGACGGTCGCGAGCGCCGAGCCCGTGTGCAGCGTCTCGACGTCGTCCCACCCGCGCTGGGCGAAAGCGGCGGCGAGCGCGTCCTCCGTCCCGACCACGGCGAGGTTCAGCGGGTCGCCTCGCACGGAGCCGCGCGCGTCGGTCGTGCAGCAAGGCATCGCCACGAGCGCGCGTCGGAGCCCGTCGAGGTCGAGGTCGGCGACCTGGTCGGGGCGATAGAGGGCATCGAGGTCGAGGTCGTCGCGGTCGGTCCGGAGGCCCGGCACCGGCACGGTGAGCGGAACGGAGCGGACGTCCTGGTCGCCGACGAGGACGACGTTCACGGGCTTCCGGCCGAGATCGAGGTTCGTGAAGACGAAGCCGCGCGCCGTCTCGCCGGGATCGATCTCGAGCGGCATCCGCCGCTCGTAGAAGTAGCGGTCGATCTCGCCGTTGATCGCGCCGCCGAGCCAGCGATGGCTCTTCCACGCGACCTCGAGGGGGGAGAAGTAGTCGGGGTCGAGCGCGATCGGGAAGAGGATGTAGGGCTCGCTCTCGCCGTTTCGGATCTCGAGCCAGACCGGCTGGATTCCCATCGCCGCGAGGTCGGCATCGAAGGCCTGACGGCTCTCCTCGCCGCCGAGAGCCGCGGCCGAGACGACGAGCCCGCCGTCAGACTTGGTGAGCGCGCGCGGCAGGAAGCCGACGCGGTCGAGCGGCTGCGGCCGGAACGTCGCGCAGCCGCCGGCGAGCGAGCCCGCGAGCGCGATCCGCGCGACGAGCGCAAGCGATCGACCGACGTGCGCCAAGCCGGCTCGACCGCGTACTGCAGCCGGCGAGGACGCGCAAGAACGCTCGAGCGCGGCGCCGCGAGTCTACTTCGTCGGCGTCAGTCGCTAGGCGGAGCCTGAACGACGAGGCTCGCACACGCCTCCGCCCGCCCGCGCACCCGCGAATCGCACGCGAGCCAGCCAGATGCATCGGCGACCGGCGAGGAGTTCACCTCGCCGGTCGCCGGCCGTCACGGCGTGGGGACGCCGATGGACGAAGAGCAGCGCCCATGGCTGGGACGCCGCTCAGACCCCAGCCGTCGCACCCCGGCTCCACCCACCTTCGCCCGCCGAGCCGATGTCGCGCCCCCCGTGGCGGAGGAAGACCTCGCGCGCGCGCTCGCGCTCGGCGGCATCTTCGACCTCGACCGAGATGAGCGCGTCGCCGGCCCGCACGCGCTCCTCGTAGCGCCGCGCTTCGTCCTCCGGGATCCCGAGCCCGACGAGCGCGCCGACGATCCCGCCGGTCGTGGCGCCGACCGCGGCGCCGCTGAGCGCCGCCATGAGCGGGCCCGCGGCGATCAGCGGTCCGAGGCCCGGAATCGCGAGCGTTCCGATCCCGACCAGCCAGCCGGCGATGCCGCCGAGCAGCCCGCCCGTCACGGCTCCGGTCACCGCCCCCTCGGCGGCCTTCGTGTCTTTCTCCGCGGCGATCTTCTTCGCCTGCGCCTGGTCCTGCATCGCGACGGAGATGTCGCCGCCCGCGAAGCCTTCGTCCTTCAGATCCTCGATGATCGCCTCGGCCGTGGCCGGCGATTCGACGGTGCACACTACGATGTTCGCCATCGTCCCTCCGAGCGGCGCGCGCGCGACATGCGATGCTCCGCGACTGCGCGAGAGCGCGCGCCAGCCCGCGACGGAGCAAGATCACCGCCAGGGCGCGACGGCGCTCCGCGCTCGCTTTCGCGCGCGAGCGCGGTGCAACCGTTACCGCGCGTGCAACTTCGTCGTGTGCACCCGGGATGTCGCGCGCGACGGCGCGCGAGGGCTCGGGGTCAGTCCGGCCAGCGCTCCGGCCAGTCGCGGCTCACGCGGAGCTGCCAGCGCGGGGCGCGTTTCTCGAGAAACGCCATGACGCCCTCGAGCGCATCGGGCCGTCCCATCACGACGTGGTGGAGCGCGGTCTCCTTCCGGCCCACCTCCTCGCGCGTCGCGGGCCGGGATTCCCAGAGGAGCCGCTTGCAGAGCGCAGCGGAGAGCGGTGCGACGTTCGCCGCGATGTCGCGCGCGATCGCGAGCGCCGCCGGCAACACCTCGGCCGCCGGCAGCGCGCGGCTCGCGAGCCCCATCGCCGCCGCCTCGTCGCCGGTGAACGTCCGTCCCGTGAGAAAGAGCTCCGCCGCGCGTGCGAAGCCGATCGCCCGCGGCACCGTCCAGTGCGAGTACGCGTCGGGGATCACGCCGCGGCGGACGTGCAGGAAGCCGCACTTCGCCTCGCGCGCGAAGATCCGGATGTCGCACTGCATGGCGAGCGTGAGGCCGATGCCCACGGCGTGTCCGTTCACGGCGGCGATCACCGGCTTTCGGACCTCGAATGCCGGCGGCTCCACGCCGGCGGCGCTGAACTCCGGCTCGTCGCGCTTCGCGAACGTCTCACCGCCCGCGGCGAGGTCCGCCCCGACGCAGAACGCCGATCCCGCACCGGTGACGACGACCGCGCGGACGTCGTCGCTGCGGTCGCACTCGACGTACGCGGCGCCGAGCTCTTGCGCCATGCGGCCGGAAAACGCGTTCCGCTGCTCGGGTCGGTCGAGCGTCAGGACGGCGACGCCGTCTGCGATCTCGACCCGTAGGTGCCTCTCTCCCGACTCGCTCATGCGGACCTCCCCGGCGCCAGCCGGCGCCCGTCCTCGCACACCCTTCTGGCAGATCCTTGACAGGTCGAGCGAGGCCGGACGAAGGTCGCGGAATGGCAGACGTCCACGGCCGCTGCGACCCGCGCTTCGAGCGGGTGCGGGCGGCCTTCGTCGAGAGCTTCGAGCGCCACGGCGAGGTCGGCGCGGCCTGCGCCGTGTACTGCGACGGCCGAAGCGTCGTCGACCTCTGGGGCGGGCTCGCCGATCGCGCGACCGGGCGGCCGTGGGCCGCGGACACGGCGGCGGTCGTGTTCTCCTCGACGAAGGGCGTGACCGCGATCGTCGCCGGCATGCTCGTCGACGGGCGCGTCCTCGACTTCGACGCCCCGGTCGCGCGCGTCTGGCCGGAGTTCGCGGCCGCCGGCAAGGAGCGCATCACGCTTCGCACGGTCCTCTCGCATCGCGCGGGCCTGCCGGCGGTCGAGGGCGACTTCACGCTCGAGCGGGCCCTCGCGTGGCACCCGGTCGTCGAGGCGCTCGCGCGCCAGGCGCCGCTCTGGGACCCCGGCACGTCGCACGGCTACCACGCGCGGACGTACGGCTGGCTCGCCGGCGAGGTCGTCCGCCGGGCGACCGGAAGGACGGTCGGCCGCTTCCTCGCCGACGACATCGCTCGGCCTCTCGGCCTCGAGCTCTGGGTGGGCCTCCCGGAAGCGGAGGAAGGCCGGCTCGCACGCATCGTGCCGCCGTCCCCGCCCGCCGATCCCGCGGCGCGCGAGCTCATGGAGCGCTTCATGGGCCCGGACACCTTGACGGGCAAGGTCATGACCGGCCCTTCCGGCCTCTTCCACTACGACGAGATGTGGAACACGCGGCCGCTCCACGCGGCCGAGCTGCCGTCGTCGAACGGCGTCGCGACGGCGCGCGCGCTCGCTCGTCTGTACGCGGCGGCGATCGGCCCGGTCGACGGCGTGCGCCTGCTCGAGCCCGCCACGCTCGCCGACATGTGCCGCGTCCAGTCGGACGATCGCGACCGCGTTCTCCTCCTTCCGACCCGCTTCGGGACGGGGTTCATGCTGCCGCCGACGCTGTCGATCCACGGGCGCGACGGCGCCTTCGGGCATCCCGGCGCGGGCGGCTCGCTCGGCTACGCCGATCCCGCCGCCGGGCTCGCGCTCGGCTACGTCATGAACCGCATGGACCTCGGCCTGACGGGCGACCCGCGCTCCGCCGGTCTGGTCGCGGCCGCATACGAGAGCCTGGGCGCGCCCGGCTGATCGCCGGCGAGCCGCGACGTCGAACGCCGCGAAGCGTTGCAAGGAATTCGGGGGCGCGGAATACTCGCGCCTGGGAGCGCCATCGAGGCGCGGTTCTCGCTGCGCGTCGCAAACCGTCGCGCGCTCCCAAATTCACGCATGGACGGCGTGCGCCGATCGGCGCGCGGCGCGCGGACGAGAGGAGAGACGGCCCGCGATGGCGAACTCGGTAGGACTGCACGAATCGGAGGCAAAGCTCAGCGCGGAGACGACCGACCGACACCGCGCGCTCACGTCGATGCAGGAGGAGCTCGAGGCGGTCGACTGGTACGACCAGCGGGTCGACGCCGCGAACGACCCAGAGCTGCGCGAGATCCTCGCGCACAACAGCGGCGAGGAGAAGGAGCATTTCGTGATGGTGCTCGAGTGGCTCCGCCGCCGCGACGCCAAGCTGTCGGCCGAGCTGCAGAATCGGCTCTTCACCACGGGCTCGATCACCGCCCAGGAGGAAGCCGAGAAGGACGAGGGCGGCCAGGTCCCGGCGACCGGAGCGCGGTCCATCGGCGACGCCGCGGGCGGTGGCGCAGGCGCTGCGCACCCAGGCGGCTCCGACGGCTCGCTCGGGATCGGAAGCCTGAAGGGAGGCTCGTCCCTGTGAACAACCTCCATCGCGAGCTCGCGCCCATCTCCACCGCCGCCTGGAAGAAGATCGACGAGGAGGCGTCGCGCACCCTGAAGCTGAAGCTCGCGGGCCGAAAGCTCGTGGACTTCGTCGGACCGCTCGGACCGCACGCCGCGGCCGTGAACACCGGGCGGCTCCAGCCGGTCGACAACGAGGCGGCACCGGGCGTCAAGGGCGCGCGCCGCGAGGTCGTCCCGCTCGTCCACCTCGAGACCGACTTCGAGCTCGATCGCGCGGAGCTCGACGCCGTCGAGCGCGGGTCGGAGGACCCGGACCTGGAACAGGTGAAGGCGGCGGCCTCGCGCATGGCCCAGGCCGAGGACACGGCGGTCTTCGTGGGCTACGCGGCGGGCGGGATCCACGGCATCTCCGAGCGATCGCCGCACAAGCCGCTCCAGATCCCGAAGGCGTACGAGGACTACCCCGGCGTGGTCGCCGAGGCGACGCGCCTCCTCCACACCGCCGGCATCTCCCGCCCGTACGGCCTCGCGCTCGGCACCCGGTGCTACCAGGGCCTCGTGCAGGCGACGGAGGGCGGCTACCCGGTCCTGAAGGTCGTGAAGAACATCATCGAGGGACCGGTCGTCTGGGCGCCGGCGGTGAACGGCGCGATCGTGCTGAGCATGCACGGCGGCGACTTCGAGCTGACGATCGGGCGCGACCTCTCGATCGGCTACCGCTCGCACGATGCGGCGAAGGTGCGGCTCTACGTCACCGAGAGCCTCGCGTTCCGCGTGATCACGCCGGAAGCGGCGGTGGCGCTGGTGTACGAGGACGGCCGGTAGACCGAGCCGCGGGCGACTCGCGTCGCCCGCGTTTCCGGAGAAAGGCGTTGGCGCCGAGCGCGGAGGAGTTCGAGGTCGTCGTCGTGGGCGGCGGTCCGGCCGGCCTCAGCACGGCGCTCCTGCTCGGGCGCATGCGGCGCCGGACGCTCGTCTGCGACAGCGGCCGCTACCGGAACGCCGCCGCGCGCGCGATGCACGGCTACTTGACGCGCGACGGCGCGAGCCCGGCCGAGTTCCTGCGGACGGCGCGCGCCGAGGTCGCGCGCTACGGCGACGTGACCCTCTGGCGGGGCGAGGTCACGGGTGCCGAGCTCGTCGCGGGCGGCTTCGCGGTCGAGCGCGCCGGCGCGCCGGGCGTGCGCGCGCGGAAGCTCGTCCTCGCGACCGGCGTCGTTGACGAGCTGCCCGCCATCGCGGGCGCGCGGGAGCTCTACGGACGCGGGGTCCACCACTGCCCGTACTGCGACGGCTTCGAGCTCCGGGACCAGCCGCTCGCGGTCTACGCCCGGGACGAGGAGCGCGGCGTGGGCCTCGCGCTTCTGCTCACGCGCTGGAGCGCGGACGTCGCTCTCTGCACCGACGGCCCGGCCCGCCTGGGAGACGACCAGCGCGTCCGGCTCGCGCGCCATCGCATCGCGGTCGAGGAGCGGCCGATCGCGGGGCTCGAGGAAGAAGACGGCCGGCTCGCGCGCGTCCGATTCCGCGACGGCTTGGCCCTCGAGCGCCGCGGCCTCTTCTTCTGCACCGGCCGCCACCAGCCGAGCGAGCTCCCGCGCCGGCTCGGCTGTCGCGAGTTCGACGTTCCGGGCTCCTTCGTCGATCGCGACGGCAAGACCAGCGTGGCGGGGCTCTACATCGTCGGCGACGCGTCGCGCGACGTCCTGCAGGTCGTCGTCGCCGCCGCGGAGGGCTGCGAGGCGGCGATCGCGCTCAACAACGAGCTCCTGCGCGAGGACGGGGTGCTGCCCCGCGAGTGAGTCGCGCGGCGACGCGACCCGTCCGCGCCACGATCACCCTGCGCGCGCGTCGCCGCCGAGGTAGCGCGTCTCGAGATGTCGCCGGAAGGTCGCGGGGTCGAGCTCGCGGCCGGTCGCGCGCGCGAGGAGCTCCTGCGTCGGAAGGAGCGACGCGAGTCCGTGGACGTTCTCCGCGAGCCACGCGCGGAGCGGCGCGAAGTCGCCGCGCGCGACGGCGCCCGGCAGGTCAGGCAGCGCGCGCCGGGCGGCGTCGAAGAGCTGCGCGGCGGTCATCGCGCCCAGCGTGTAGGTCGGGAAGTAGCCCCACGAGCCGCCGTACCAGTGGATGTCCTGCAGGCAGCCGTCGCGGTCGTCGGGGGGGGCGGCGCCGACGAGCTCTCGCATACCGTCGCGCCACGCGCCCGGAAGCTCGGCGGGATCGAGGTCGCCCGCGATCATTGCCTTCTCGAGGCGATAGCGGAGGATGACGTGGCCGGGGTACGTGACCTCGTCGGCGTCGACCCGGATCAGCGAGCGCGCGACCCGCGTCGCGTGCGCGTGCAGCGACGCCGCGGACCACGCCGGGCCGGTCGCGCCGAACGCCGCGGCCGCGAGCGGCGCGAGGAAGTCGGCGAACGCGCGCGATCGCCCGAGCTGCATCTCGACCAGCAGCGACTGGCTCTCGTGGACGCTCATCCCGCGCGCGCCGCCGACCGGCTGCCGGCGCCACGCGGCCGGCAGGGCGCGCTCGTAGAGGCCGTGCCCGGTCTCGTGCACGACCGCCATCAGGCCGCGGAGGAAGTCCGACTCGCTCCAGCGCGTCGTGATGCGGACGTCCTCGGGCACGCCGCCGCAGAACGGGTGGTGGCTCGTGTCGAGCCGGCCGTGGGCGAAGTCGAACCCGAGCGCGGACATGACGCGCTCGGCGAGCCGCTTCTGCGCCTCCGCCGGAAACGGGCCGGCGAGCGGCGGCGGCGCGGGCGACCGCGCCTGGCGCTCGATCGCGCGCTCGACGAGGTCGGGGAGCCAGGCGACGACGTCGGCGAAGACGCGGTCGATCTCGCGCGAGCTCCCGCCCGGCTCGTACTCGTCGAGCAGCGCGTCGTACGGGCTGGTGCCGAGGGCCGACGCGCGGGCCCCGGCCACCTCGCGCGTCAGCTCGAGGACGAGCCGGAGGCGCGGCAGGAGGCCGGCGAAGTCGTTCGCCGCGCGGCGCTCCCGCCATTCGATCTCGCACTGCGACACGGCGACCGAGTGGCGACGGACGAGGTCGCCCGGGACGGCGGTCGCGTGGCGCCATTCGCGCCGCATCTCGCGCACGTTCGCTCGGCGCCACTCGTCGAGGGCGCCGCTCGCGGCCTCCTCCTCCGCGCGGGCGAGGAGATCTCCGAGCGCGCGGTCGGCGAGCATCGCGTGCGCGATCTCGCGCAGCTCCGCGAGCTGATCGGCGCGCGCGGCGGCGCCGCCCGCCGGCATGACGGCGGCCATGTCCCACTGGAGGACCCCGGCCGCCTCGCGGACGAGCGCGAGGCGGCGGAAGCGCTCTTCGAGCTCGCGGGTCGCGGGCGAGGCTTCCACGAGAGCGCTCTAGCGAAGGACGGCGCGGTTCTCGACGGCTCCGGCCCAGTTGCGCTAATGCGCAAGGTGAAGCGGTTTCCGGCGCCCGAAGCCGCGACGGCGCTCCCGGATGCTGGGATCGCGTCGGATCATTTGCAATGATGCTGGTAACGGGTATCGGGAAGCCTCCCTTATGAGTACGGCACGCGTTCGACTCGGCTCGTCGGTCGGGAAGAAGCTCTTGAACGGGCTGACCGGCGTCTTCCTGCTCCTCTTCATCGTCGCCCACCTCGCCGGCAACTTGACGATCTTCTTCGGGCCCGACGCGCTCAACGGGTACGCGGCGACGACGCATGCCCTCGGGCCGATCCTGATCGCGGTCGAGCTCGGGCTCGGCCTCGTGTTCCTGCTGCACGCGGTGAGCGCCATCGTCGTGTGGCGCGACAACCGGCGCGCTCGCTCGACGCGCTACGCGGTCGCGGCGAGCAAGGGCGGGCAGAGCAAGCAGACGATCGCGTCGCGGACGATGATCGTGACCGGCATCGTCCTCCTCGCCTTCCTCGTCATCCACCTCTGGCAGTTCCGCTTCGGGCCGGGCCCCGATCGCGGATACGTCGCCGAGCTCCACGGCGAGCAGGTGTGGGACCTCTGGCGGATCGTCGTGGAGACCTTCAAGCAGCCGCTCTGGGTCGCGTTCTACGTCGCCGTGATGGTGCTCCTCGGCTTCCACCTGCGGCACGGCTTCTGGAGCGCGTTCCAGTCCATCGGCGCGCTCCGCCCGGGCCTCCGCTCGGCCGCGTTCTCGGCCGGGCTCGTCTTCGCGATCGCGATCGCCGCCGGCTTCGTCGTCCTCCCGATCTACGTCTACCTCTTCGTTCCGATGCCGGAGACGTCCGCCTTCGCGCTGGTGCAGCCATGAACCTTCCCGCGCGATCCAACATCGAAGTGGTGGACGGCGACCTCGACTCGCGCGTCCCCGGCGGACCGATCGAGACGAAATGGGATCGCTACCGCTTCGAGATGAAGCTCGTGAACCCCGCGAACAAGCGGAAGTACACGGTCATCGTCGTCGGCACGGGCCTCGCCGGCGGGTCGGCGGCCGCGTCGCTCGCGGAGCTCGGCTACGACGTCCTCAACTTCTGCATCCACGACAGCCCGCGCCGGGCCCACTCCGTCGCCGCGCAAGGTGGCATCAACGCCGCCAAGAACTACCCGAACGACGGCGACAGCGTCTGGCGGCTCTTCTACGACACCGTGAAGGGCGGCGACTTCCGCGCGCGCGAAGCGAACGTCTACCGGCTCGCGCAGCTCTCGGTGAACATCATCGACCAGTGCGTCGCGCAGGGCGTGCCGTTCGCCCGCGAGTACGGCGGGCTCCTCGCGAACCGCTCCTTCGGCGGCGCGCAGGTCTCGCGCACCTTCTACGCGCGCGGCCAGACCGGCCAGCAGCTCCTCCTCGGGTGCTACGGCTCGCTCATGCGGCAGGTGAACGCCGGCCGCGTCAAGCTCTTCCCGCGGCGCGAGATGCTCGACCTCGTCGTGATCGACGGGCACGCCCGCGGCGTCGTCTGCCGGAACCTGGTCGACGGGAAGCTCGAGCGCTACGCCGCCGACGCGGTCGTCGTCGCGACCGGCGGCTACTCGACCGTCTACTACCTGTCGACGAACGCGGTGAACTCGAACGCGACCGCGATCTGGCGCTGCCACAAGCGCGGAGCCCAGTTCGCGAACCCGTCCTTCATGCAGATCCACCCGACCTGCATCCCGCAGACCGGCGAGGGGCAGTCGAAGCTCACGCTCATGAGCGAGAGCCTCCGGAACGACGGCCGCATCTGGGTGCCGAAGAAGGCCGGCGATCCTCGCGCGCCGAGCGACATCCCCGAATCGGAGCGCGACTACTTCCTCGAGCGCCAGTACCCCGCGTTCGGGAACCTCGTCCCGCGCGACGTCGCCTCGCGCGCCGCGAAGCGCATGTGCGACGAGGGCATGGGCGTCGGCCCGACGAAGCGCGCGGTGTACCTCGACTTCGCGGAAGCGATCGACCGCCTCGGACGCGACGTCGTCCGCGAGCGCTACGGCAACCTCTTCGACATGTACCACGAGATCACCGCCGAGGACCCGTACCGGGCGCCGATGCGGATCTACCCCGCGCCGCACTACACGATGGGCGGCCTCTGGGTCGACTACAGCCTCATGAGCACGATCCCCGGCCTGCACGTGATCGGTGAGGCGAACTTCTCCGACCACGGCGCGAACCGCCTCGGCGCGTCCGCCCTCATGCAGGGCCTCGCCGACGGCTACTTCGTCCTGCCCTACACGATCGGCAACTACCTCGCGTCCCGGAAGCCGGGGGACGTCTCGACCGATCACCCGGCGTTCGCGGAAGCCGAAGGCCAGGTGCGCGAGAAGATCGCGAAGCTGCTCTCGCTCAAGGGCAAGACGACGGCGCGCGAGCTCCACTGGAAGCTCGGCCGCCTCATGTGGGACCACGTCGGGATGGCGCGCAACGCGGCCGGCCTGACGGACACGATCGAGAAGATCCGCGCGCTGCGCGACGAGTTCTGGCGCGACGTACAGGTCGAAGGCTCGGGCGACGATCTGAACCAGGCGCTCGAGTACGCCGGCCGCGTCGCCGACTACTTCGAGCTCGCGGAGCTGGTCGCGATCGACGCGCTTCTCCGCGACGAGAGCTGCGGCTGCCACCTGCGCGAGGAGCATCAGAGCCCGGAGGGCGAGCCGATTCGCGACGACGAGAACTTCGCGTACGTCGCCGCATGGGAGTACACCGGCGACGTCTCGCGACCACGCCTCCACCGCGAGAAGCTCGCCTTCGAGAACGTCCACCTGGCGGTGCGGAACTACAAATGAGCTCCATCAACGGTCGACGGTCGTACAAGGTTCGGGTCTGGCGGCAAGCGCGTGCGGCGATGGACGGCCGCCTCGTCGACTATGCGGTCGACGCGATCGAGCCCGACATGTCGTTCCTCGAGATGATCGACCAGCTGAACGAGAAGCTGCTCAAGCAGGGCGAGGAGTCGATCGCCATCGAGAGCGACTGCCGCGAGGGCATCTGCGGGACGTGCGGCGTCGTGATCGACGGCCGCGCGCACGGCCCGCTCGTGAACGTGACGACGTGCACGCTCCGGATGCGCGAGTTCCCCGACGGCGCGACCATCACCGTCGAGCCGTTCCGCGCGAACGCCTTCCCGGTGGTGAAGGACCTCGTCGTCGATCGCAGCGCGCTCGACCGCATCCAGGAGCGGGGCGGCTACGTCTCCGTGAACGCCGGCTCGGCCCCCGAGGCGAACTCGCTTCCGGTGCCGAAGGACCTCGCCGAGGAGGCGATGGACTCGGCCGCCTGCATCCAGTGCGGAGCGTGCGTCGCCGCGTGCCCGAACGCGTCGGCCTCGCTGTTCGTGTCGGCGCGCATCCGCCACTTCGCCCTTCTCCCCCAGGGCGAAGCCGAGCGCGCGCGCCGCGCCGTCGCCATGGTCGACCAGATGGACGCCGAGGGCTTCGGCGACTGCTCGAACCACGGCGAGTGCGAGGCCGCCTGCCCGAAGGCGATCTCGATCGAGAACATCGCCAAGATGCGCCGCGAGTACATGCGCGCAGTTATCTGACGAGGGCTCGCGCCCCTCGCCCCGTCGAGCAAAGCCCGCCGGGGCCCCAAGTTCGTCCAGAGGGCACTACCCCCTTCATGGCACCTTCTGCCGTGCGGCGAGCGAAGCGAGCCCGCGGGGAGTGGACTCCCCACCGTTTGTCAATGGGCCGCAAGCGGACCGTTGCGTCGCATGGGGTCGTAGCGGGTTTGTTCCCTGAGCATCGCGCAGGCGACGCGCAGCAGCCGGTCGGCGACGGCGCGCAGC
>DASRFA010000017.1:0-194047 GCA_035651755.1 Binatia bacterium
CGACCCGGATCGCCTGTGCCGCAATCAATCCGAACATCCCGACCGTATAGACCTGGAGGATGGTGACGTAGACGAAGAGCTTTCGATCGAAGGTATCCCCCGGGATGAAGCTCGGGAGGAACAGGCAGAGCCACGCGACGACGAGCGCCGCGCCGTAGTTCGCGCCGAGCCAGAGCCGCGTCGGCCGTCCTCCCCCGCCGGGAACGAACCGGAGGAGGTGGCGGAAGAGCGCGACGGTGGCGATGATGCTCAGGTCGTTCAGGACGAGGCCGAGAACCAACCACCGCGGTCGGATCGCGTAGATCTCGCGCGGGACGAGGCAGCCAAGCGCGTTCAGCGCGAGATGGAACGCCATGAGGCCCGAGACGAGCGGCAGCATCCGGAAGAACCAGCTGTGCGGCCGGCGCGTGCGCGAGAAGTACCAGGTGCGCTCGCAGAGGACGGCCCACAGGAGTGTCGGGACGAAGTAGAGTGCTGCAGCCTCGAGCGGCTGCGCTGGCGGTGTCGTCATCGCGGCCCCGCCGCGGGCAGCTCGAGCCGAAAGATCATGCCGCTCGGAGCGCCGCGCTCGGCGCCGATCCGGCCGCCGTGCGCCTCGATCGTGTGCTTCGCGATCGCGAGACCGAGCCCCGTGCCGTGCTCCTTCAGGGAGAAGAATGGCTCGAACAGCCGCGGCACGGCGTCGGGCGGTGCGCCGGGGCCGGTGTCGCGGACGCTGAGGGTCGCGGTCGCGTGGCCGTTCGCGACCGTGACCGAGAGGCACCGGGGGCCCTCGACCTCGCCGAGCGCGTCGATCGCGTTCTCGAGCAGGTTCACGACCACGGGACGGAGCTTGTCGCGGTCCGCGGACACCGTGACCCCTTCCGGCAGCTCGAGGTCGAGGGCGATGCGGGCAGCGTCGCATCGCGCACGGAACGCTTCCACCGTGGCAGCGACGAACGCGCCGAGGTCGAGCCGTTCGCAGTGCAGCTCCTCGCGCCGTGCGAAGCGGAGCAGCGAGGCGACCTGACGCTCGACGCGCTCGAGCTCGCCGAGGATGACGTCGTGCTCGGCGCGGAACGTCGATCCCGGCTCGCGCGCGAGTTGTGCGGCGAGGCTCCGCGCCGCCGCGACGGGGTTCCGCATGTCGTGCGCGATCCGCGCCGCCGTCTCGCCGATGGCCGCGAGCTTCTCGGCATGGGCGAGCGACCGCTCGACCGCGACGGCACGCGCGATCAGCTCCGCGGCGTCGAGGACGAGCGCGAGCTGATCGGCGAAAGCGACGCACGTCTGGATGTCCTCGTCCGTGTAGATCGCGGCGACGTGGCCGGCGGTGGCGAAGAGGTGCCCCCAGGGACCCCGCGGGCTCGTGATCGGGACGACGCCCACGACGTTCGACTCGTTGAGGGCGTCCTGGAGCGAGACCGGGAGATCCCAGAAGTTCGGCGCCCCGAAGGGATGGGTCGGCAGCAGGTCGTCCGCCACCTCCCGCGGCCACGCACGGGCGACGGGCGCGATCGCGAAGCTGCCGTACACGGCCGCGTCGCCGGTCCGCAGCAGGATCGCCATGCCGGGAAGGCGCAGCTCGCGCCCGAGCGCCATCGCGGCGCGCTCGCAGCATTCGACCACGCCGAGCTCGGGCGAGAGCGTCGAGAGGAATCCCCGGAGCTTTTCGCGTCGGCCCCGGCCGCGGCGGAGGACGACGTGGTAGATCGCGGCGCTGAGCCACGCGCGCCCCGGCCCCAGCGCCACGACGAGGAAAAGGACGGCGACCACGTCGACGATCCCGCGCAGCGCGGGACGCGCCGACACGAGCGCGTGTCCACCGACCCACGTCGCCGCGGCGACGGCGATCATCGTGCCATTCGTCAGCAGACGCGGCAGCATGTCGCTCGGTGTGCGGACGACGAACGGCACCGCGAGGCCGAGCCCGATGCCGACGTCGAGAAGCCTCATCGGGAGGGCGGTCTGCGCCCGCCAGCGGCCCGCGCCGACGACGAGTGCGACGACGACCAGCACGACCAGTCCGGTGCCCAGGACAGCGGCGTCGGCCCGACGAAGCCCGCCGAGACCGCCGGCGCGCCAGAGGCCCCGGCCGCCGAGCCGCACCATCTCGCGAAGCGCGAGGCCGAGCATCACGATGAAGTACGGGGCGAGGACGAGCCGCGACTCGAACCACGTCTGCTCGACCGTGGGGGAAGGGAGGAACGGGATCACGATCGCGACGAGGATCGCCGCGCCGTAGTTGACGGCGAGCCAGGCGCTTCGTGCCGGTGGCTCGCGGATCGCCGCCAGCGCGAGGACGTGCCGGAGCACGGCGACCGCGATGACGTCGATGACGTCGCGAGCGATGTGCACGGAGCGACCAGTCGACCGCGATTCGGGCATCGCGACGGCGAGCAGGCCGAGGAAGTACTCGGACGTCATCAGCATGGTCAGCGCCGCGGTGGCGCGGACGACGGCGGTCCGCGGCCGCGCGCGCCGGTCCATCTTCCAGAAGACCGCGGTGACCGAGAGCCAGACGAGCGCGGTCAGCGTGTACAGAGCGGCGGCGACGAGATCGGGACCGTTCAGCGGATTCATCCGCGCCCCGCGAGGGGGAGCTCGACGTCGACCACCATCCCGGTGCCCGCCGGTGCGCTCGCCACGATGCGACCGCCGTGTGCCTCGATCGTCCGCTTCGCGATCGCGAGGCCGAGGCCCGTCCCGTGCGCCTTCAGCGAGAAGAACGGCTCGAAGAGATGCGGGATCGCGTCCGCAGGGACGCCGCCGCCCGTGTCCCGGACGCTCACGACGCCGGCACCGTTGGCGCGGCCGACCGTGACGGTCAGCCGGCGGGTGCCGTCGGCCACCTCGAGCGCGTCGATCGCGTTCTCGACCAGGTTGACGACGACCTGACGCAGCTTCTCCGCGTCGGCGCGCGCCGTGATCCCGGGTGCGGCGTCGACCTGGAGCGCGACGCCGCCGGCGGCGAGCCGCGATCGGAAGCCGTCGATCGTCTCCCGCACGAGTGCCCCGAGGTCGACGGGTGCGAAGCGGAAATCCTCGCGCCGGGCGAAGCGGAGGAGCGCCGCGACCTGACGCTCGACGCGCTCGAGCTCGGCGAGGATCAGCTCGTGCTCCGCGGCGAACGGCGCGGCCGGCTCGCGGGCGAGCTGCTGGGCGAGGCTCCGCGCGGCGGTCACGGGGTTCCGGATCTCGTGCGCGATCCGGGCCGCGAGCTCGCCGATCGCCGCGAGCTTCTCCGCGTGCGCGAGCGAGCGCTCGACCGCAACGGTCCGGGCGACGAGCTCCGCCGTGTCGAGGACGCGCGCCAGGCCGTCGGCGAACGCCTGGACCACGCGCACGTCCTCGTCGCCGCCCGTGGCGCCGAGGAAGCCCGCGGTGATGAACAGATGTCCCCACGAGCGGCGCCGGCTCGCGATCGGGACGATCGCGACGACCTGCGCGGCGATGAGGGCGTCGCGCAGCGGGTCGGGGAGCTTTCGCAGCTCGTACTCGAGGAGCGCGCCAGGCAGGAAGGGAGCGGCGGTCTCCGAACGCGGCCAGACGCGCGCGATGCCGTCCGCCGCGAGCGCGCCGGCGACGACGGGAGCCGCCTCGTCGTCGAACACGATCGCGGCGCCGCGAAGCTGGAGGACGCGCACGAGCTCCGCGAGCGCGAGCCGGCAGCACTCGGTGCGGCCGAGCTCGGGCGAGAGCCCGTGGAGGCAGGTCTGCAGCGCCTCTTGGCGCCGGCGCGTGCGACGGAAGAGCAGGTAGTCGATCGCCTCGCGGAGGAACGCCTGCCCGGGGACGAATGCGAGGACGAGGAGGAGGATCATGCCGGCGTCGAGGAGCGCGCGTCGCTCCGGATCGGCGAACGCCACCACGGTGCGCCCGCTCACGTAGATCGCGCCCGCGACCAGCGTCATCGTCGCGACGACGAGGAAGCGGCGGACGACTTCCCCAAGGACGCGCACCGCGAGCGGGGCGGCGAGCGCGAGCCCGACGGCGACGTCGTACGCGACGAGCCACGGCGGGACCGGCGTCGTCATGGGCCGCGTGACGGCGAGCGCGACCCAGCCGAGCGCACCGACGACGCCGCCGACGAGCAGCACGAGGTCGGTCGTGCGGACGTCCGCGAGGCCGCCGGGGCGCCAGCCCCCGCGGCGGACATAGCGCGCGAGCTGCCGGACGATCAGCGCGAGCATCGCGACGACGTAGGAGTTCCGGATGACGAATATCGTCGCCACGCTCGTGGGCGCGCCGACGAGCGCGAGGTACGTGACGAACGATGCGAGGAGCGCGGCGATCCCGTAGTTCGCGGTGAGCCACGTCCGTCCGGGTGGCTCCTCGCGGAGCGGCAAGACGCGGACGACGTGGATCCCGACCGCCGCGAGCGCGAAGTGAGAGAAGTTGAAGACGACGTAGAAGACCCGGAGCGGCGGCGGGGGCGCGTGGTGGAGCGGGGCCGGAACGAGCGCCAGGACTGCCATCAACGCGTAGAGGAGCGCGGCGCATCCGGAGAGGATCGGGAGGAGCCGGAAGAACGCGGTCTTGGTCTTCCAGTCGCGAAGGCCGGGCCACGTGACCTGGGCGAGGACGGCCCACACGAGACCCGGAATGCAGTACGCGCCGGCCACGATCAGGGCGTAGGTCGGCGAGTCCGTGACGGCCATCGATCAACGCTCCGCAAGCGGAGTGCCAGCCGACGGCTCGTGCCCGGGCGCGGCCCGCCAGGCGATTCCGCGGCGGGTGCCCAACCGTTTAGGCGGTCGGTGCAAGCGGCCTATGCGGCCCCGCCCCGGTGCCCTCCGGGCCATGCACCCCTTGCACTAGGCGGAATGCGGTCGCGAAAGCAACGAAGCCGGTATCCCACGGAAAGACGAGCTGTCTGATGCGGCGCCGGGCTGGCACGTCGCCTGCTCTTCGGGTCCCGCAGGAGGTGACCACGATGGACCCCACGACGATCATGACGACGGCAGCGATCACCGGCGGTTCCCTCGGCGTCGTGCTGAACCCGACGGTGCTGTTCGCGGTATGGAGCGGGCTCGTCATCGCGGTGCTCGGCGGCCTCTGCGCGGTCCTCGGCGTCGAGGGGCCGGCAGACGTCTTCGACGTTCCCGGACGCCCGAGCCGCCTCCGCCCGCTTCGTCCGGTCGCGTCCCGGAACGATCGCGAGCCGGTGGCGGCGTGATGGAAGCCGCCGTCTCGCTCGCGACGCTCGACGTCCCGGCCGACCCATCGCCATCGAGCGCGCCGGAGCTCCCGCCGGGCCCTACGGCCCCCGCGCTCGTCCAGCTGCTTCGTTCCGGGTTCCGTCCGGTCGCGTTCCTCGAAGACTGCGCGCGTCGCTACGGTGATCCCTTCACCGTGCGGCTTCCCGGGACTCCCCCGCTCGTCTTCTTCAGCGATCCCGACGCGATCAAGGACATCTTCACCGGCGACCCGGAGACGCACCGCGCCGGCGAAGCGAACGTCGACCTCGCGCCGATGCTCGGGCAGCACTCGCTGCTGATGCTCGACGGCGCACGCCATCTGCGCGAACGCCGACTCATGCTGCCGGCGTTCCACGGCGAGCGCATGCAGCTCTACGCGCGCGTCATGCGCGAGATCACCGCCCGGGCGATCGCGACCTGGCCGGTCGGCCGGCCGTTCCCGATCCATCGCGAGATGCAGGCGATCACGCTCGACGTGATCCTCCGGACGGTCTTCGGGTTCGACGACGGCGCCGAGCTCGTGCGGCTCCGCGCGCGACTCCTCGCGTTGATTGCGTACGTCACGGGCCCGCTCGGGGTCGTCTTGTTCGTGCCATGGCTCCAGGCCGACCTCGGCCCGCTCTCACCCGGCGGACGCTTCGTCCGCCACGCGCGCGGCGTCGACGAGCTGCTCTATGCCGCGATCGCCCGCCGGCGCGCCGAAGGCACGGCCGGTCGGGATGACATCCTCTCGATGCTGATCGACGCGCGCTACGACGACGGTACGGCGATGGACGACCAGGCCCTGCGCGACGAGATGGTGACGCTCCTCCTCGCCGGCCACGAGACGACGGCGACCTCGCTCGCCTGGGCATTCCATCACGTCCTCGCGCGGCCGGACGTCCTCGAGAAGCTTCGCGCCGAGCTCGCCCGCGTCGTCGGCGACGAGCCGGTGGAGGCGCGTCACATCGCCGCGCTCGAGTATCTCGACGCGGTGATCAAGGAGACGGCGCGCATGAAGCCGGTCGTTCCGAACGTCGGCCGCCGCCTGCAGGTCCCGACGCGGATCGGCGGGCACCTGTTGCCCGCGGGATCGGTCGCGTCGCCGTGCATCTACCTGACGCACCACCGGCCCGACGTGTGGCCCGATCCGGAGCGCTTCCTCCCGGAGCGCTTCCTCGGCACGCGGCCGAGCCCCTACGCGTTCTTCCCGTTCGGCGGCGGCGTCCGCCGCTGCCTCGGTGCCGCCTTCGCGACCTACGAGATGAAGATCGTGCTCGCGGAGGTGCTGTCGCGCGCCGCGCTCCGTCCGGCGCCGGGAAGCGACGTCCACGTCGTCCGGCGGACGGTCACGTTCGCGCCGTCGGCGGGGATGCCGGTCGTCCTCGACTCACGGTGAGCGATTCGCGCCGGCGCCGAGTGCGAGCAGGTCGTCGCGAAGCCGGGCGAACGTCGGCGCGCGCTCCGCGGTGTCCCGGCTGCACCGGACGTCGAGGCGACCGGCGGTGCCCGCATCGATCGTCAGCGACACGCGCGCCGCGCCCGGCGCGACCGCGGCCTCGTGGGGCAGCTTCGCGAGCCCGCGCGCGTCGACGGCGGCGACGAGGCGTCGATGCGCCTCCGACCCGAGCTGGGTGGTGCGCACCGTGCGATCCCAGCAATCGGCGAAGCTGGGGCGCGGACAGTCGCGCTTCACGATCGACGTGGTGATGGTCGCGGTGCCGTCGTTCCCGACGGCGATCGCGATCGTGCGGGTCGGCGGGTCCTCCTCGTCGTAGACGATGCGGATCATCTGCGGCGACGCGCTCCCCGCGCGCACCGCGTCGACCGCCGCGACGACGCCGCTCTCGGCTGCGGCGACCACGCCGCAGCCGAGCGTCACGACGACGAGTGCGAGCTTCAAGGCAGCATCACCCCCGGGGGATTCGGGATGTTGTAGTCCGCGGGATCCGGCTGCGGATAGTGGATCGAGATCGGGAACGACCAGTCCGGGCCGGTGTGGGTGATGTCGCAGCAGCCGACGCCGGCGGTCGCCGTCGAGAGGTTCCCGTCGGCCGAGCCTTCGACCCAGAAGCCCGTGTCCTCGGGCGAGGTGCACGGATCGGGGCAAAAGGCGAGGTACCGGTACCCGACGTGCCAGCTGATCGGCTGGTCGTTCATCGTGTCGTCGTCGTGGTCGGCGTAGTAGTGCACCTTGACGGTGTAGTCGCCGTAGAGGTTCGGCGCCTCGGTCATGTCCGTGTAGAGCGTCCGCATGCCGTTCACCGCGATGTAGTGCTCGGGGCCGAAGCCGGTCGTGTTGTCGAAGTCGAGATACGGGTGCGCCGTGTCGGCGCCCTTGCGGTTCCGATAGTACACGGTGTCGCCGGTCGTCCCGGTGCCGTCGGGCTCCTTCACGTAGAGGTCGACGTCGCTCTCGTCCTGATCCCAGTCGAGCGTCACGGTGAGTGCGGCCGGCGAGAACTTCGACTCAATGACGTTTCGGTAGAAGCCCGCCCAGTTGGACCACGGGTGCATCTGGTCGGACGCCATCAGCACGAAGTCGTTCTCGCCCTGCGCGACCGGGACGATGAAGCCGAACGTCCCGTCGCCCGTGCCGACGCCGTTGTTCACGCCGCTGAAGAAGAGGTTGTTGCTCACGAAGATGTTCAGGTTGTTCACGACGCAGCACTGCGCCTGCGCGAGACCGCCGAGGACGGTGCCCGTGACGCGAACGGCGTTGTCGTTGGTGATGAACTTGTGCTCGCCGTTGCTGGTCGTGCCCTCCATCGCCTGGCCGGAGGCCATGTCGTAGACCGTCTCGCCGTTGTTCGCGCCGGTGATCGACGTGATCGTGATCTTCGGGAACACGGAGTCGCCGCTGAAGTTGGCGTCGGCGCTCTGCTTGATGCCGTCGAGGATCGCGTCGGTGAGGCCGACGCTGTACCCGACGTGGTGGAAGTAGTTGTACTTGAACGCGCTGTTGCCGGCGTTCGTCCCGGACAGATACTGCGAGAAACCGGTCGTCAGCGAGTACGTGAGGCGCCGCGTGTCGTCGCCGGGGAAGTTCGGGTCGTAGAGGTAGAACGTGATCGTGCCGCCCGGGGCGATGTCGGCGCGGTACGTCGAGATCGCATGCGCGCCGGAGAACATGGTCGGCCCACCGCCGGCGGGCGCGATCGCCTGCTGGATGTAGAGCAGCGCCGGCGCGCCGGTCACGTAGAGCGCGCCGACGAGCGAGAGCGCGACGCCGAGCGACGACGGAGTCTGCTGGTTCACCTCGCCGGTGATGAAGCTCTGCCAGATGTCGATGAGGGCGTTGTGGACGCGCGACGTGAACTCGATCGCGGTCGCGTCGTCGGCCCACGTCTGCGTGTCGTTCGGGTCGTGGTAGTTCGCGTGGAGGCCGGGGGTGAAGCCCCTCTTGTAGTAGTACTTGGCCGCGCCGACGAAGCCGAAGCAGTTCCCGCCGCGCGACGCCTTGTAGTACGAGCCGTAGTTCGGGATGTACCAGCCGTTCACCGACGCGAGGAACCCGCTGTTGATGTGCGTGCCGCCGTTCAGCCACGAGCTGAACAGCCGGCCGACGCCGATGCCGACGAACCCGGCATAGGACGATACGACGCGCGGCCGGATGCTGCCCGTACTCGAGCCCGTGGAGAGGCCCGTGAGCCGCGTCGCCGGCGCGGTGTCGGCGAACGTGCGCGTGAAGAACGTGATCGTCTTGTTGGTCATGTCCTGCGAAAGCAGACCCGCAGGCTCGAGCACGCCGTCCGCGCCGACGACGTAGAAGCGGACGCTCTCCTCGCCGTCGGTCGGCGCTGTGTACGGCAGCGTCACCTTGATCGGATGGCTGAACAGCCGGAACTGGTTCCAGGCGTCGGAGCCGTCCGTCTGGATCTGGATCATCTTGCTCGTCGTCCCGGCCTCGGCGGGAAGTCCCGACGCGCCGGTGATGTCGGCGAAGCGGATGGTGAAGGTGATCGTCTCGTTGACCGCGCCCGCGGGGACGACGATCGCGAGGCCGTTCAGCGGGCTCGACGGATCCGTCACGGCGATCGTCCCGCCCGCCGGCCCGACCGTGTTCTGCGTGAGCGGCGCGTCCGAGAACGCTCCGGTGGCGAAGGCGGGGGCGGCTTGGACGGCGGCGGTGAAGCGCCGCTTGATCTTCGCCTTCTTCGCCTTGAACGCGCCGGCGAGGGCCGTGCAGCTCCCTGCCTTCAGCTTCGCCTTCAGGACGGCGGGCCCCGTGATGCCGCTGCACGACTTCCAGTGCGCGGCGACGATGGTGCCCTTCTTGGTCGCCTTGACCTTCGCCTTCACGTCGTCGCAGCCGCTCGCGATCGAGACGTTCGATCCGGCGAGCACGACGGCGTCGGTCCCCATGGCGCCGGCGATCAACGGATCGCCCTGCACGAGGTAGCGCCCGCCGGGACAGGCGGTCGGCTTGTGCCCCTTCTTCTTCTTTTTCGCCGCCGCCTCGAGCGGGCAGAGGAGCCCGCTCACCACGACGCCCACCACCACCAACCGCATCATCCTCGTCATGACCCCTCCCAACCGCGTGATCCCGAATCATCATCCGGAGCGGTTCCCGGAGTCTCAAGACGACGCGATCAGAGGAGCGCGCGGTCGACGTCCAAAAAACTGACGGCGTCCTCGGGCGACGGCAGATGCGGCACGATGCCCCAGCACGGAAGCCCCGTGAACTCGGCGACCGCGGCCGCGTTGGAGCTGCTGGATTCGTCCGTCTGGGGCGCCGGCTGGGAAAGCACGAACCCAGCGACCGACAGCCCCGCCGTCGCCGCGACGCGCGCCGTGAGCGCGCAGTGGTTGATCGTGCCGAGGCGGTTCGCGCCGACGAGCAGCAGCGGAAAGCCGACCCGCTCCGCAACCTCCGCCCAGGTCGTCCGCCCGTGCACCGGGACCAGGAGTCCGCCGGCCCCCTCGACGAGGAGGACGTCGGCGGCATCCGCGCGGCGGCGGATCAGGGCGACGAGGCGGTCGACGTCAATCATCGTGTGCTCCAGGCGAGCCGCGATCGCGGGCGCGAGCGGCGCGCGCAGCCGGTACGGACAGACGTCGGCGAGCGATGCCGGGTCGCCGGCGGCCGCACGAAGCCGGAGCGCGTCCTCCGGCTCGCCGTCGACGCCGGTCTCGACCGGCTTCATGACCGCGACGCGTCGCCCGTGCCGCCGGAGCGCCAGGGCGAGCGCGCAGGCAACGAACGTCTTCCCGACACCGGTGTCGGTGCCGGTGACGAAGAGCGCCGTCATTCGGTTGCGTCTCGGATGGAATCGCGCGCGACGTCGACGAGGAGGTCGAGCTCCGCGGGCGTGATCGCGAGCGGCGGCATCAGCACGATCACGTTCCCGAGCGGACGGATGACGACGCCCCGCGTCCGCGCCGCGCGGACGACGCGCTGTCCGATGCGGACCGCGGGCGGGTACGGCGTCCGTCGCCCGCGATCGGCAACCAGCTCGATCCCGACCATCACGCCCTGCTGCCGCACCTCGCCGACGTGCGCGAGCGGCGCGACGTCGGTCGCGAGCCGCTCGCGGAGCCGGGCGATCTTCGGCGCGAGCCGCTCGAGCGTCCGCTCCTCCTCGAACAGCCGCAGACTCGCGAGCCCGACGGCGCAGGCGAGCGGGTTTCCCGTGAAGGTGTGGCCGTGGAAGAACGCGCGGAACTCCTCGTAGGGGCCGAGGAACGCGGAGAACACCTCTTCGGTCGCGAACGTCGCGGCGAGCGGGAGATAGCCGCCGCTGAGGCCCTTCGCGATGCAGAGGAGGTCGGGCGTCACGCCCGCGTGCTGGCAGGCGAAGAGCCGTCCCGTCCGTCCGAAGCCGGTCGCGACCTCGTCGGCGATGAAGAGCGCGCCGTGGCGACGGGCGAGGGCGTGGAGCGCGGACAGATACGCCGGCGGGTGGATCCACATCCCGGCGGCGCCCTGGACGAGCGGTTCCACGATCACCGCAGCGAGCGTCGGTCCGTGCGTCGCGAGCGTACGGTCGGCGGCGTCGAGCGCGGCGGCGAGCGCGGCCTCCGGGTCCATGCCGCGCTGCCAGCGGAAGACGTGCGGGGGCGTCAGTCGGACGGCCGGCGTCACGGCGCCCGCGAGGAACCGGTGGAAGGTCTCCGACCACCCGACGCCGACCGCGCCGAGCGTGTCGCCGTGGTACGCTTCCTCGAGCGACGCGAAGCGCGTCCGCGCGGTTTCGCCGCGGAGTTGCTGGTACTGGAGCGCGATCCGGAGCGCCGCCTCGACCGCGGTCGCGCCCGCGTCGGAGTAGAAGACGCGCGTGAGACCCGGCGGCGCGACCGCGACGAGGGCGTGCGCCAGCTCGATCGACGGCACGTTGCCGAGCCCGAGGAGCGTCGTGTGCGCGACGCGTCCGAGCTGCTCGCGCAGCGCGGCGTCGAGCGCGGGGTGACGGTGCCCGTGGACGTTGCACCAGAGCGACGACACGCCGTCGAGGTAGCGGCGCCCGCGCGTGTCGACGAGCGTGCAGCCCTCCGCCTCCGCAATGACGAGCGGCTCGTCCGCGAGCCAGTCCGTCATCTGCGTGAACGGGTGCCAGAGGTGGCGATGATCCCAGGCGACGAGCGTCGCGGCGTCGGTCATGGAAGGAGCCCCGTCTCCCGCGCGGCGCCGGAGAACGCGTCGACCGCGCGCGCGAGCTGCTCCGCCGTGTGCGTCGCCATCGGCGTCACGCGAAGGCGTGCGGTGCCCGGCGGGACGGTCGGCGGACGGATCGCATGCGCGAGGATGCCGCGGCGGAGGAGGGCGTCGGCGACGGCGAGCGCGCGGCGGTTGTCGCCGATGACCAGCGGGACGATGTGCGTGTCGCCGCGGGCGTCGAGGCCGAGCGCGCGGAGCCCATCGCGGATGAACGCGGCGTTCGCGAGGAGCGTCGCGCGTCGCTCGGGCTCCGCGGCGACCACGTCGAGTGCGGCGCCGGCGGCGGCGACGGTCGCCGGCGCGATGCCCGTCGTGTAGATGAAGCTCCGCGCGCGGTTCACGAGCAGATCGATGAGCGCATGCGATCCGGCGATATAGGCGCCGGCGCCGCCGAGCGCCTTCCCGAGCGTGCCGACGTGGACGTCGATCCGCGACGCCACGCCGTCCGCGTCGGCGAGGCCGGCGCCGCGCGGACCGAGGATACCTGCCGCGTGGGCCTCGTCTACCATCAGCCAGCTGTGGTATTGGTCCGCGAGCGCGACGAGCGCCGGAAGCGGGGCGCGGTCGCCGTCCATGGAAAAGACCGAGTCGGTCACGATGAGGCGCCGCCCCGTGCGTGGCGTGGCGGCGAGCGCCCCTTCCAGGGCCTCGATGTTGCGGTGAGGATAGACGTGGACGTCGGCGCGCGAGAGCCGGCACCCGTCGATGATACTCGCGTGGTTCAGCGCATCGCTGTAGACGTGATCGCTCGCGCCGACGAGCGTCGTGATCGCGCCGACGTTCGCCTGGTAGCCGGACGGGAAGAGCAGCGCCGCCTCGGTCCCCTTCCAGGCGGCGAGCTTCGCCTCGACGGCGGCGTGCAGCTCGAGATGTCCGGCGATCAGACGCGACGAGCCGGCGCCGCATCCCCAGCGCTCGAGCGCAGCACGGGCCGCAGCGACGACGGCCGGGTGGGTCGCGAGGCCGAGATAGTTATTGGAAGAGAGGAGGAGGACCGGGCGCCCGTCGACCACGACCTCCGCGTCGGATGCGCTCGCGAGCGGACGGAGCCGGCGGCGGAGGCCGGCGTCCTCGAGCGCGGCCAGCTCGGCGTCGAGCAACACTGGGCCGTCATGCTGGGCGCACAGTCGATTGTCAACGCCGAAGACGCGCATGGTTGACAAGGCCCGTCGCTCGGCGTTCGTCTGCCAGCAGTGCGGACACGCCGCACCGCGCTGGCTCGGTCAGTGTCCTGGCTGTGAGGCGTGGAACTCCCTCGTCGAAGAGGCGTTGCCCGACCCGCGCGCGCGCGGGCGGGCGCCGTCTGGTGCCGTGCCTCGTCCGCTCGCGGCGGTCACCGCGACCGACTCGCTCCGCCGTGCGACCGGGCTCGGCGAACTCGACCGCGTGCTCGGCGGCGGGCTCGTCCAGGGAAGTGTCGTCCTCGTCGGGGGCGATCCCGGGATCGGCAAGTCGACGCTCGCGCTCCAGGCGTGCGGCGCGCTCGCGCGACAGGGGCTGCCCGTCCTTTACGTGGCGGGCGAGGAGTCGCCGGAGCAGGTCCGGCTGCGCGCCGATCGCCTCGGCATGACCGAAGCGGGCGTGCTGATCGTCCCGGAGACGGGCGCGGAAGCCGTCGCCGCGCTCATCGAGAGCACCCGGCCGGCGGCCGTGGTCGTCGACTCGATCCAGACGCTCGCGACCGCCGCGCTCGGATCCGCGCCGGGCAGCGTCGGACAGGTGCGCGAGTCGGCGGCGCTCCTCGTCTCACGCTGCAAGGCGAGCGGCGTCGCGTGCTTCCTGATCGGGCACGTGACGAAGGAAGGGACGCTCGCCGGACCGCGCGTCCTCGAGCATCTCGTCGACACCGTGCTCTACTTCGAGGGAGACGGCGCCCACGCCCTCCGCGTGCTGCGCGCCGTGAAGAACCGTTTCGGCTCGACCAACGAGGTGGCCGTCTTCGAGATGGCCGAGGACGGGCTCCGCGAGGTCGCGAACCCGTCGGCGGCGTTCCTCGCCGAGCGCCCGGTCGACGCGCCGGGCTCGGCGGTGCTCGCGACGCTCGAAGGAAGCCGTCCGGTGCTGGTCGAGATCCAGGCGCTCGTGTCGCGCTCCGGGCTCGCGATGCCGCGTCGGACGGCGATCGGACTCGACCCGGGGCGGGTCGCGCTGCTGCTCGCCGTCCTCGAGAAGCGGATGCGGATGCCGTTCCACGACCAGGACGTGTTCTTGAACGTCGCGGGTGGCCTCCGGATCGACGAGCCCGCGGCCGACCTCGCGATCGTCGCGGCGGTCGCGTCGGCCGCACGCGGGCGGCCGCTGCCGGCGGACGTCGTCGTCTGGGGCGAGGTCGGGCTCACGGGCGAGGTGCGCGCCGTCGGTCGCGCCGAGTCGCGCGTCCGCGAGGCGGCGCGGCAGGGCTTCCGGCGCTGCCTCCTGCCCGCCGGCAACGCGCGCGGGCTCGCCGCCGTCGACGGCACGCGCGCCCAGGGGATCGCGGCACTCGATCAGCTCTTCGAGGCGGCGGAGCTCGCATGACGTTCCTCACCCTCTTCTGGCTGAACGTCGCGCTGCTCGCCGTCTTCGGGACGCTCGTCCTGCGCCCGAACCTGCTCGGCTTCCCGAAGGGCGGGAAGTGGTACCTCACCTGGTTCGCCGCGGGCCTGATCACGCTGATGGACGAGCTCACGTCCATCTTCTACGTGCCGGCGGAAGCGCACCGGTTCATCGCGACCAAGGCGATCTTCTTCATCGCGGTCACGTCGCTCGTCATGCGGGTCCTGTCGACGCGCATGGTCGAGATCGCGCAGATCCTCGAGCGGCGCGACATCCGTGGCGGCGGGGTCTACTCGTTCTCGTACCTCGTGCTCGGCCAGGTCGCGTCGTTCGTGGCGGTCGCGTCGATCATGGTCGACTACATCCTGACCGCGTGCATCTCGACCGTGAGCGCGGTCTACAACGGGACGGCGTTCCTGCCGATGGGCCCGGTTGCCGAGGGCGCGCTCATCCTCGGGATCATCTGGGCGGTCGCGGGGCTCAACATCCTCGGCATCCGCGAGAACGCGCGCGTGACGTTCTGGATCTTCGTCGCCGCGGCGTTCGTGCTGATGAACCTGGTCGCGCTCGGCATCCTCCACATGGATCCGTCGAGCCCGCACGTCATCTACGACAGCGGCGCGAGCGTCGTGCAGGACCTCCGCCACCACGGCCCGGCGCACGCCTTCGCGACGATCACGACCGGCATCGCGTTCTGCGTGCTCGCCTACTCGGGCATCGAGTCCGTGATCCAGACCGCCGGGCTCGTCGAGGGCTGGCGGGACATCTCGAAGGCGTACTGGTTCCTCGCGCTGACGGTCGGGATCGTCACGCCGCTCATGTCGGCGCTCGTCCTCTCCGCGCCGCTCGACTTCCGGCATCACGAGGAGGACCTGATCACGCACTGGGCGACCGTCGTCGGGAACGTCCCGTTCGGCGTCCTCGTCGGCGTCCTCGGGAGCATCATCCTGATCATGGCGGTGAACACCGCGTACGTCGCGTCGAGCGAGCTGCTCGAGCGGGTCGCGCATCGCTACAACTTCAACTGGCTGATCGCGACGAACCGCCGCGCCTCGCTCTACCGCGTCCACATCCTGAACGCGGTGCTCTACACGGGGATCATCGTCATCACGCGCGGGTCGCAGTCGATCCTCGCGGACATGTACGCGATCGGGCTCCTCGCGAGCTTCTGCATCAACATCGGCTGCCTGCTGATCTACCGCTACTTCCAGGGGACGAAGGAGATCCGCGAGTACTACACGTCGCGCGCCGGGACGCTCGTCCTCGAGGCGCTGCTGATCGCGTGCTTCGTCTACCTCGCGTCCCACAAGCCGTACGGTCTCGGGCTGTGGGCCGGCGTCGTCACCCTGCTTCTGCTCTTCGGCATCCCGCTCTCACGACGCTACGGGCCGGAGGCGAAGGAACGCCGCCGTAGCGATTATCCGATGGAGATGCTGCTCGCGCTCGGTGAGGTCGACGGTCCGCTGCACGTCTACTTCCAGCGTCCGGGCGAGGTCGACATCGGCGACACGCCCGGCGCGGTGTTCGTCACGTTCTTCTCGCCGCGCCAGACGATCCCACCGAAGTCCGCGCCCTGCCACTACCGGTTCTCGATCCAGGGCGGCAGCCTGCTCCGCAGCATCAGCGCGCTCCTCGCGCTCCTCCAGGAGGAGCTCGATGGCCGCGACGTCCACGTCCACTTCGGATGGCCCACGTCCTCGTGGCTCGACCGCCTCTCGACCGGCGTCATGGTCGCGACGCTCATGCGCCTCCCGAAGTCCTACCCGCACCTGACATTCTCGATCGACCACCGCCCCGAATCCACGCCCGCCCGCAGCACGGCCGACACCGCCGGCCGCGCCACGGCTTGACACAGAGCGCGTCGCGACGCGCACCTCCGGTCTTCCGTCTGCGCGCGTGTCCGCATGCCGCGCCGGCTTCTGCCGGCCGCGGCACGACGGCCGCGCGTGACGTGAACGCCTCACGCTCGCCTCCGATCCCGACCCGAGACATGTGTCTCGGGTCGCCTAAATCGGTATGCGGATGCCTCGGCGTCCGAGCCGCACGGTGATCAGGCTCAAGACGATCAGGACGACGACCGCCGCAAGTATCCCGGGAACCATCGGGAGGCGGCGCCACGCCGGGAAGACGAGCCAGGCCGGGTAGTAGACGAGCAGGTACTGGAGCACCCACGCCGTCAGCGCGTTGCTGCCGACGGCGAGCAGCCACGCCGGAAATTCGAAGCCCGCGAGCTCGAGCGCCGCCGTCCCGAGGAGGAGTGCCGCGGACACGGCGCTCGCGAGCGCGACGAAGCTCGAGGTGCCGAGGACCTTGTTGAACGGGATCCCCGCCGCGCGGGCGGCCGCCGCGACGGCGAGGCCACCGATTACGACCAGCCCGGCGCGGCGTTCGAACGCTCCTCGCCACGCACGCGTCGCGAGCCCACGCCCGACGAGGACGCCGCCGAGCGTCAGTGGCACGAACGCCAGCGCCGCGAGCGGGCTGTGGTGGACTTCGCCGTTGAACGCCCCCGAGAAGACGACCAGCACGGCGACCGCCACGGCACCGACGATCGAGTCGGGGAGGTAGGCGAGCAGCGTCGCCGCGACGCCTCCGAGCCCGAGCGTCTGCAGCACGCCCCACTGCGGGGACGACTTGAGGCTTCCGAAGCAGTCGAGCGCGATCCCGAGCAGGATCAGCAGCACGAAGCGACGCACGGCGGTACCCTGCGCGACGAGCGGCCGGAGCCCGCGGACGCCGCGCTTTTGAAGGAACAGGACGAGCGAGACGCCGATGAGGAACTGGAACATCGGGGCTGGAAAATCGAACAGCCGGAGCCGGTCGCCTTCGTTGTGGGACAGCACCTCCGGCACTCGATGGAGGAAGACGTTCATCATGTTGGCGAACAGCATGGCGAGCACGGCGAGCGCACGGCATGCGTCGAGAAACTGCAGGCGGGTCGACGGAGCGGTCTGCGATGCGGTCACGTGAGCCGGCACCCAATCTCGAAAAAATCTACGCCCGGGGTGCGCGAGCGGCAAGCCGGCGGCGGCCGGAACGATCCGCACGGCGTCGCCGTCGCGGGCACTGGCATTCATATCGGGACACGATATAACTACGGGGTGCCGACCGGGACGCTCACGGACGGGGAATACCGCGCGCTCGCCGGGTTCCGGCACGAGCTCCGACGGTTCCTCGGGTTCAGCGAAAAGGTCGCCCGCAGGGCGGGGCTCGAGCCGCGGCAGCATCAGCTCCTCCTGACCGTCCGCGGCTTGCCCGCGGACCGCCGTCCGACGATCGGCGAGATCGCCGACCGCCTGCACGTCCGACACCATAGCGCGGTCGAGCTCGTCGACCGGATGGAGGCCCGCGGGCTCGTCCGGCGGCATCGCGACGCTGCCGACCGCCGGCAGGTCCTCGTCCGGCTCACGCGGCGCGGCGACCGCCTCCTCACGCGTCTCTCCCTCTCCCATCGCGCGGAGTTGCGCGCCGTCGCGCCCGCGCTGCTCGACGCGCTGACCGCGGTGGTCGCCGGCGCATCGAGCCGGAGGCGCCGTCGCCCGACCGCGGCGGCATGAGGTCATGGGACGGGTGACCGACCTCCACGAGCAGACGGGGACTCTCGCGCGCGAGGACCACGATCCGGCCGGCGAGCTCGGCGACTTCACCGCGACCTGGCGGATGATCCCGATGTCGCTCGCGGCGATCGCGATCGGCGTCCTCGGGGCATACGTCGCACTCGGCCTCCTCCGCCTGATCGGGCTCTTCACGAACCTGTTCTTCTTCCAGCGATGGGACACGACGCTCGTGTCGCCCGCGGGCAACCAGCTCGGCCTCCTCGAGATCGTCGTGCCGGCGATCGGCGCGCTGGTCATCGGCGTCATGGCGCGCTACGGCTCGGAACGCATCCGCGGCCATGGGATCCCCGAGGCGATCGAGTCGATCCTGATCACCGGGAGCCGGGTCGAGCCGCGCGTCGCCCTGCTGAAGCCCGTATCGGCCGCGATCTCGATCGGAAGCGGCGGTCCGTTCGGCGCCGAGGGCCCGATCATCATGACGGGCGGGGCCTTCGGCTCGCTGATCGCCCAGCTCTTCAACCTGACCAGCGCCGAGCGGAAGACGCTCCTCGTCGCGGGCGCCGCGGCCGGGATGTCGGCGACCTTCGCCGCCCCGGTCGCGTCGGTGCTCCTCGCCGTCGAGCTGCTCCTCTTCGAGTGGAAGCCGCGAAGCATGGTCCCGGTCGCGCTCGCGAGCGCGACCGCCGCCGCCGCGCGGCGCTACATCATCGGCCTCGGGCCGCTCTTCCCGACGCCGCCGCATCCGATCTTCATCGGGCCGAGCGGGCTCCTCGGCTGCGCGCTCACCGGCCTCCTCGCGGGTGGCCTGTCGGCGCTCCTCACCCTCAGCGTCTACGCCGCCGAGGACGCCTTCCGGCTCCTCCCGATCCACTGGATGTGGTGGCCCGCCTTCGGCGGGCTCGTGGTCGGGATCGGCGGCTATTTCTTTCCCGAGGCGCTCGGCGTCGGCTACGACACGATCGGCGCGCTCCTGACGGGCGACGTCCCGCGGCGCGTGATCGTCGGCATCCTGGTCGTCAAGTGGATCATCTGGAGCGTGTCGCTCGGCTCCGGGACGTCGGGCGGCGTGCTCGCCCCGCTCCTGCTGATGGGCGGGGCGCTCGGCGGTGCGCTCGCGACGATCCTCCCGGCCGAGGGCGTCGGCTTCTGGCCGCTCGTCAGCATGGGCGCGATCCTCGGCGGGACGATGCGTTCTCCCTTCACCGGAGTCGTCTTCGCCCTCGAGCTGACGCACGACGTGAATGCCATGCTGCCCCTCCTCGTCGCCGTCGCGATCGCCCACGGCTTCACGGTGCTGCTGCTCCGGCGCTCGATCCTCACCGAGAAGGTGGCGCGGCGCGGCTACCACGTCAGCCGGGAGTACGCGATCGACCCGCTCGAGATCCTCTTCGTACGCGAGGTGATGCGGCGGAACGTCGTGGCATTGCCCGCAGCCGCCATGGCGAACGGCGTCCTCCAGCCGCCGGACATCGCCTCCCGTCGTCAACGCCTGTATCCCGTGGTCGACGCCGATGACCGCCTGGTCGGCGTCGTGC
Organism: Binatia bacterium; assembly: GCA_035651755.1. Lineage (GTDB taxonomy): Bacteria > Desulfobacterota > Binatia > UBA12015 > UBA12015 > DASRFA01. The sequence goes on from DASRFA010000017.1 coordinate 19,445, forward strand.
GGCGCGATGCGCTCGAAGCCGCGGCGACGACCGCGCCGGGGCGTCCGATCGCCGAGCTCGTCGAGCCGAACCCGGTGGTCGCGTACCCGGACGAGCCGCTCCGCGTGGTCGCATACCGCATGGCCGCGACCGGGCTCACTCGGTTTCCCGTGGTCGAGCACGACGCGGGACGAAAGCTCGTCGGCATCGTCGCACTGGCCGACCTGCTCGAAGCGCGTGTCCGGAATCTCGAAGCCGAGCGGCGGCGAGAACGGATCCTGCCGGTGCGCGTCGCGTTTCCGTGGACCGTCCGTCGCCGGCGGAGCGCGTGAAGCGGCGGAGCGGCCATGCCGCGGTAGCAAGGTGGGTGCCGCCGACCCGCGCCGGCGCCGCGTCCAGCGCCGCTTCGGATGCCTAGCGGTGAGGCGCCATCCTGCCTCAGAGTGTGGCGAACGGCCGCGCCGTAGAGCACGGCGCGGGAGGTGCGCGCGTCGCCAGGTCTCGCGCCGTCGAGGCGATCGTCCGGTACGCCTCGTGCAAGTGCGCCATGCATGGCGCAAGAAATCACCAAGCGCGACACCGACGCCCCCCCGTCCGCACGGCGGCTCGTCATCCTCGCCGAGGACGATACGGCGTTCCGGGGACTCATCGCGTCCGTGCTGGAACGCGAAGGCTACGAGGTCGTCGAGGCCGCGGACGGCGTGGCGCTGCTCGCCAGCGTCGAGACTGCCCTGACCATCCGTCGCGAGCGGGCGGACGCGTTCCTGGTCGTCGCGGACATCCGGATGCCGGGCCTGAGCGGTCTCGACGTCCTCGCCATCCTCCGCTGTGCGAGCTGCGCGACACCCGTCATTCTGATCACCGCGTTCGGGGACGAGGCGACGCATGCCGAGGGGCGCGAGCTCGGCGCCGCCGCCGTGTTCGACAAGCCGTTCGACGTCGAGCAGCTGCGCAGCGCGGTGATCGAGACGATGCCGCCCTGGTGACGGGCGCCGCGCTCGCGAGCCTGCGGGCGCTCCGGTCGCGGGGGACGCCGCTTTCGGGTAGCGTGAACCCGGTGCATCGTTCGCTGCGTTTTCAGCTGATTGCGATCGTCGTGGTGACGGTCGTCACGGTGCTCGCGGGATCGCAGTGGCTCGACACGAGGCTCTCCGAGCGCGCCCTCGAGCGCGACGTGACGGAGCGCGGACGGATCTATCTCCGCACCATCGATTCCCTCTGGGGCCGGAGCGACAGCGAGACGCTGGCCGAGGAGCTGCACGCGCTGGTGGACGGCGACCGTGACCTCACCGCGATCGACGTCTTCGGCCGTCGGAACGAGGGCTTCGCGCTCGACCTGACGACGCGGACGGGCGCCGGCATCCCGCGCGGCGCGCTCCGACCCGAGGAGGAGCGGAAGCTCCTGTCGGACGGGTTCGTCGACGTCGCGCGCTCCGCGCCGGACGGCATCGTGACGTGGCGGATGGCCGTCCCACTGTCGCGCGATGGTGCGGTCGTCGGCGCGGCGCAGGTCGAGTTCACGCTCGCCGACATCAAGCGCCTCGAGAACTGGTTCCGCGTGATCGACGTGACGATGCTGCTCGCGTCGGCGATCGTCATCTCGCTGCTGCTCGCGGTCTTCCTCGGGCGGCGCGTGGCGCGTCCGGTCGAGGTCCTCGTCGACGGCATGCGGCGCGCCGAGTCCGGCGAGCTCGGCGCGCGCGTCGCCGTGCCGGGCGGCGGCGAGTTCGCGTTCCTCGGGCGGAGCCTCAACAAGATGCTGACCTCGGTCGAAGACCTGACGTCGGGTCTCGAGTCGCGGGTCCGCCAGGCGACGCACGAGCTCGCCGAGACCAATCGCGAGCTCGAGGCGGCGAACGAGAAGCTCTGGCGCGCGCAGCTCGAGGTCGGCCGCAGCGAGCGGCTCGCGGCGCTCGGGCAGATGGCGGCGACGATCGCGCACGAGCTCGGCACGCCGCTGAACTCCGTCCTCGGGTACACGCAGCTCCTCCTCCGCGATGGGCTCCCGGCCGAGCACGCCGGGAAGCTCGGCGTCATCGAGTCCCAGGTCCAGCGCATGATCGAGACGATCCGAAGCGTCCTCGACCGCACGCGGGACCGGGAGCTGAGCCGCACGCCGGTCACGATCGCGCCGCTCGTGTCGGAAGCGCTGGCCCTGATCTCGACCCGGCTCGCCGGTCGGGCGCTCGTGCTCGAGAACGAGGTCCCGCGGGAGCTCCCGGCGGTTCCCGGCGACGCCGCGGCGCTGCGGCAGGTCCTGATCAACCTGCTCGCCAACGCGATCGATGCGACGGAGCCGCCCGGCACGATCACGGTCGGCGCGGCGGTCGTGACCCCGAACGGGCGCACGGCGCGGCAGCTCGAGATCCGCGTGACCGACACCGGCCACGGCATTCCGCCCGAGGAACTCCGCCGCGTCTTCGAGCCGTTCTACACGACGAAAGGACCGGGCCGTGGCACCGGCCTCGGTCTCGCGATCGTCGATCACATCGTGCGCGCGCACGGCGGCCAGGTCGTGATCGAGAGCGCCGCGGGGCGGGGGACGACGATGCGCGTCCGCCTGCCGCTGGAGACCTGATGGCCCGGATCCTCGTCGTCGACGACGACAGCGTGACCTGCCGGCTCCTCGCCGACGTCTTCGGCGAGGATGGCTTCACGGTCGTCGGCGACACCAACCCGGAGCGCGCGCTCGCCCACGTCGCCGACGAGCCCGTCGATCTCGCGATCCTCGACGTCCAGATGCCGGAGATGGACGGCCTCTCGCTGCTGCGGGGCCTGCGCGAGCGGATGCCCGATCTCCCGGTGATCATCATGACGGCGTTCGGCTCGATCGACACGGCCGTCGAGGCGATCGCCTCCGGCGCGGTCGACTACGTGAGCAAGCCGATGGACGTCGACGAGATCCGCGCGACGGTCCGGCGCGCGCTCGGCCGCCACGCGGAGGCGCAGGCGGCGCTCCCGGTCGCGGACGAGACGCTCGGCCGCGTCGTCGGCCGCTCGCCCGCGATGGTCGAGGTCTACAAGACGGTCGCCCGCGTCGCGCCCGGGCCGAGCACCGTCCTGATCCTCGGCGAGAGCGGCACGGGGAAGGAGCTGATCGCGCGCGCGATCCACGAGAACAGCCCGCGCCGGAAGCAGCGGTTCGTCGCGGTCGACTGCGGCGCCCTCACCGAGACCCTCCTCGAGAGCGAGCTCTTCGGGCACGTCCGCGGGGCGTTCACCGGCGCCGTCGCCGACGTCCCGGGGCTCTTTGCCGAGGCGGACGGAGGCACGATCTTCCTCGACGAGATCGGGGACGTCTCCGGAGCGCTCCAGGCGAAGCTCCTCCGCGTCCTGCAGGAGCATCAGATCCGCCCGGTCGGCGGGTCGGCGTGGCGGACGGTCGACGTCCGCGTGATCGCGGCGACGAACCGCGACCTCGCCGCGGCGGTCGAGACCGGACGCTTCCGGGAGGACCTCTACTACCGGCTGAAGGTCGTCACCGTGGACCTTCCGCCGCTCCGCGAGCGGCGCGAGGACGTCCCGCTCCTCGTCGATCACCTCGTCCGACGCGCGGCCCGCGAGCTGCGGAAGACCGTTGTCGGCGTGTCGGAAGCGGCGCTCACGCGCCTGCGCACGTACGACTGGCCCGGGAACGTCCGCGAGCTCGCGCACGTCCTCGAACGCGCCGTCGCACTCGCGCATCAGGACGTCTTGACGGTCGATGACCTGCCGACGGAGCTGCGCGAGTCGAGCGCCGCGCCGGCGTCGGCCGCGCCGGTCGATCGGCCGACGCTCGCCGAGCTGAAGCGCCGCTACGTGGAACGGGTGCTCCAGGAGAACGGCGGCAACGTCAGCCGGGCCGCGCAGGTGCTCGGCGTCGATCGGCGTTCGCTGTACCGGATGCTGCAGCGCTACGGTCTCGCCCCGCGTGGAAGCTCGGGCTAGCCGGGACCGAATGCCACACCCCGGCCGGGGCGGACTGTCCCCGGACGCCGGGAAGAGGTCCGTAAATCCACGACCTGGCGCTGGCATCCGGCTTGCTCCAACGACTTTGCGTGGCGCGGAACGAGGATGCGACCGGGCACGGGTCAGCCCCGTCCGGGATCGAGCGGAGGGCGCGATGAGCGTCCGCCTGGATGCGCGGCTCGCGAGCTGCTCCGGTTTCGGCTTCGTCCTCGGTGCCGCGACGGCCGGCGGGGCCTATGAGCTCTATCCGCCGGCCAAGGATCACGTCTGGCCGATGGCGACGCTCGCGGCGGTGTCGATCGTCGGCATCCTGGTCCTCTACCTGATCGTCGTCCGGTTCGGCGCGGTCAACCTCGGGGACTGGCTCATCGTTGGATATACCGTGGCCCTCATCGTCGCAGCCGGGTTGGTCGTCACGCGGGAGATTACAGAGACGTTGCGTGATCACGTGCCAGAGAACTTGGGAGTGAAGATATCGGCGCTCCCCGCCGTCAAAGGAGTCGGTTAGCTCGCGCAGGAAAGTTTCGGCAAGCCTGCGCGTTCGGGGCGCGGAGCGAGGGACCGGTCCATCCCCCCGTGGACCACCCCGCTCCGCGTCGCATTTTGGGGGAGGCGAGAGGATCCGTGGAATGGAACGAGCCGATGTCGGTACGAAGGATTCCGGTCCGAACGGTCGGCGGGACGCCGTCGATGTCGAGGTGAGACGCGTCGTCGCCGATCGGCTCGGCGTGGACGCGGAGTTGCTCAGCACGGACGTGTCGCTCACGGACGAGCTCGCGGCCGATTCGCTGGATCTCCTGGAGCTCGCCGTGACGCTCGAAGCCGAGTGCGGGCTCGTCTTGTCGGAGGAGGCGATCGCCGAGCTGCGGACCTACGGCGACCTGCTCGACGCCGCCGTGGCGGCCGAGCGGAGGCGGAGCGCCCCGGCGCCGTTGCTGCCGGTCTTCGCGCACGCGCGCGTCGTGCCCGCCGGTCGAGGCGCGCGGGGAACGCTCGAGCGGGCGGAGCAGCTGACGCCGTACACGGTCGAGCTCATCGGCGAGAGCGCCCTGCGCGTCGGGCCGGGTGCACGGCTCGAGATGGAGCTCCCGAAGGGGACGGCCGAAGCGGACATGGACGCGACGCGCCGGCAGTTCGAGTGGCTCGCATCACGGGGCGTCGAGGTCAGCGTCCGCCGGAGCCGGCGGGCGCCCGAGCCGAGCTTCCCGGCCCCGTGAGCGCCCGCTCGACGTCGTCCAGGAAGGCGGCGGCGAGCCGGCCCACCTCGTCGCGGTCGTAGTCGAGCGTGACGACGTGCCCGCTCCGCTCGAGGACGTGCACGTCGATGCGACGGGACGCGAGGCCGGCTCGGAGCAGATCGACGTTCGCGACGGGTGCGCTCCGGTCGTGACGGCCGTGGAGGAGGAGCGCCGGCTGCGTGACGCGCCCGAGCTCGCCCCGGACGAGCCCCTGCAAGCGGAGCAGCTCGAGCAGCGCCGGCAGCGGCATGACGCTGTACCGCTCGCTCGTCGCGCGCGCCGCGGCGTCGCCGATGTCGACGCCGTTCGACTTCGGAATGGTCGCCCAGCGACGCGCCACCCACGGGATGCGGGCGAGCGCGGGGAGCCAGCGAACTCTTCCGTCGCCGAGCCGAAGCGGCGTCCCGCAGAGGACGAGCGCGGACACGGCGTCGGGACGCGTCGCCGCGAGGTGCAGGGCGAGGAGCGCTCCGAGCGACATCCCCGCGACGGCGACGTGGGGGACGTCCTCGGCGAGCATGCTGAGGCCCTCGTCCACCGACGTCAGCCAGTCGCGCCATCCGGTCCGCGCCAGGTCCGTGACGGCCGTCGCGTGTCCCGCGAGTCGCACCGCGCGGACCGGAAAGCCGTCCGCCGCGAGCGCGTCCGCGAGCGGCCGCATCTCGAGGGGCGTCGCGGTGAAGCCGTGGACGAGGAGACAGCCGAGGCGACGCGAGCCGGGGAGGGCGAAGCCTTGATCCAACGTGGACCGCGCGGCGGCGTCAGCCCCGGCCGAGCGCGTCGGGTCGAACCTCCAGCGCCCCTTCGCGCGTCGCGCGCTCCTTCAGGTAGTCGATGTAGGCCGTCATGACGCTGCCGCGCTTCTGCTGGAGGGTGCTCTCCCGGAGCGCGTCCTTCGCGGCGGGAAAGCCGGCCATGTCGGCCGGCGTCCGGGTGCGCAGCGCGGCGACAATCGTATCGCCGCCCGCCGCGTACACCTTCGACGCGAGCGGCGCCGCAGTCGTCAAGGCGAACGCGTCGGCCTTCAAGTCCGTCGCGCCCGGGAGCTTCGGGATGCTCCCCGTCCGCCGGTCGAACGGGTCGGTCTCCTCGACCGGCACGCCGAGCTCGGCGGCCGCCTTGTCGAGCCCGATCTCCTTCGCGCGCGCCAGGAGCTTCTCGCCGCGCTCCTTGGCCGCCGCCTCGCCACGCTCCCGCTGGACGTCGGCCAGCACGCGCTCGCGCACGTCGGCGAGGGCCGGCGCGTGCGCCTCGACGCGCGCGAACGGCGTCAGGAGGTACACGGCGTCGTGCGTCTCGACCAGGTCGCTCACCTCGCCCTCGCGGAGGGCCAGGGCGGCGTCGACGAACTCCTTCACCCGGCCGACGCCCGGAACGTCCGCGCCCGCGCTGAACGGCGACGTCTCCGTGACCTCGCGCGCGCCGACGGCCTCGGCGAAGGACGTCCCGCGCGCGATCTTCCGGCGGTCCTCCTCGGCGGCGTTGCGTGCGAGGTCGAGCGCGCGCTCGTGCTTCACGTTGTCGACGACCTGATCGCGCACCTGGTCGAGCGGCTTCAGGCCGCCGGGACGATGCTCCTCGACCTTGATGATGTGGAAGCCGAAGGGCGTCTCGACGACGTCGCTCACCGCGCCGACATCGAGCGCGAACGCCGCCTTCTGGAATTCGGGCGTCATGCGTCCGCGCCCGAAGAGACCGACGTCCCCACCGTTCGCAGCCGACGCCGTGTCGTCGGAGTTCTTCTTCGCGAGCGCCGCGAAGTCACCGCCCGCCTTCACCTTGGCGAGCAGGTCTTCGGCCTTCTTCCGCGCCTTCGCCTTCGTGTCGTCGTCGGCACCGGCGTCGACCTTGACGAGGATGTGTCGGGCGCGGACCTGTTCCTGCTCGTTGAAGAGCTCCGCCTTGTGCAGGTCGTACCACGCGGCGATCTCGTCGTCGGTCGGCTGGACCCGATCGGTGAACTCCTGAGCGCGGTACGCGGCGTAGCGCGCGCGGACCTGCGCCGGCACGCGGTAGCGGTCCTCGTGTTCGCTCAAGTAGCGCTGGAGGTCGTCGTCGGAGGCCGTGATCGACTTGGCGAGCTCGGCGGCGCCGATGCGCGCGACCGCCAGCGTCACCTGCTCGTGGTCCATCCGGTAGCGGTCCTCGACCTCGGCGTCCGTCACCTGGACGCCGTCCTCGACGAGCGACTGGATGCGCTGGAAGACGATCGAACGGCGGAGCTCGTCCTCGAACTCGCCGCGGTCACGCTGGTAGCGGAGGTACGTCTCGAGGCGATCGCGGTTGAACTGGCCGTTGTCCTGCAGCTCGGGGAGGCGAGTGATCGCGTCGACGAGCTCGCCTTCGCTGACCGTGATCCCGAGCCGACCGGCCTCGTGCTGGATCAACGCCTGCTCGATCAGCTGGTCGAGCGCGCGTCCGCGGAGGTTGAGCGATCGCGCCATCTCGGCCGAGAACTGACCGCGGAACATCTCCTCGTAGCGGCGCTGGAGGTTCGCGGTCGTGCGGTCGAGGTCGCGGCGGGTGATGGTCTCGCCGTGCACGTGCGCGACGGCGTCGATCCGCTCGCCGCCAACGGCGCCGACGCCCCAGATGACGAAGAGCGCTGCGAGGACGCCGTAGAGGATCTTGATGCCGGTCGAGCTGGAATACTTCCGAAGAAACCGCAGCATTTCCGGGCCTGCGCTCGGAGGCTAGCGGAGGGGTTTTGCGTTTGCAAACCGGCGGCAGCGCTAAAGTTTCCGTTGCCGCGTGCCGATGTTTCTGCTAGCACGAGGCCCCTGCGCCAAGAAGTTGACGCGCGGGGGCGGAAGGGCGGGGCGCCGCGTAATGATTCTCGACTCCATCCTCGGACTCTTCTCGAACGATCTCGCGATCGACCTCGGGACGGCGAACACCCTCATCTACGTAAAGGGCGAGGGGATCGTCTGCAACGAGCCTTCGGTCGTCGCGGTGCACGAGGAGTCGCGCGGCGGCCGGCGCGTCGTCGCGGTCGGGGCGGAGGCGAAGAAGATGCTCGGGCGGACGCCGGGGAACATCAAGGCGATCCGGCCGCTGAAGGACGGCGTCATCGCCGACTTCGAGATCACCGAGGCGATGCTCCGTTACTTCATCCAGAAGATCCACAACCGGAAGACGCTCGTCCGGCCGCGCATCATCATCTGCGTTCCGTTCGGGATCACCGAGGTCGAGAAGCGGGCGGTGCGCGAGTCGGCCGAGTCCGCGGGCGCGCGGGAGGTCTACCTCGTCGAGGAGCCGATGGCCGCGGCGATCGGAGCCGGGCTCCCGATCACCGAGCCGACCGGCAACATGATCGTCGACATCGGCGGCGGAACGACCGAGGTCGCCGTCATCTCGCTCTCGGGCGTCGTCTTCTCGAAGTCCGTCCGCGTCGGCGGCGACAAGATGGACGAGGCGATCATCCAGTACATCAAGCGGAAGTACAATTTGCTGGTCGGCGAGCGGACCGCGGAGCTCATCAAGATCACGATCGGCTCGGCGTACCCCTCGAGCGAGATCCAGACCATGGAGATCAAGGGACGCGACCTGGTCGCGGGCGTCCCGAAGACCGTCGAGATCTCCGACGAGGAGATCCGCGACTCGCTCCTCGAGCCGATCAACCAGATCGTCGAGGCGGTGCGCATCGGCCTCGAGCGCTGCCCGCCGGAGCTCGCGTCCGACATCGTCGACAAGGGCATCGTGCTCGCCGGCGGCGGCGCGCTCTTGCGGAACCTGGACGTCCTGCTGCGCGAGGAGACCGGATTGCCGATCATGCTGGCCGAGGACCCGCTCACGGCGGTGGTGATGGGTGCAGGGAAGGTGCTGGACGAGCTCAACCTCCTGAAGGACGTGACCATCCAGTAACCGGAAGCCCGGGCCGCGATCGATGGTCCTCTTCCTGCGCCGCTATTCGGTCCTCACGACCACGGCGCTCCTGCTCGCGTTCTCGCTCACGATGCTGGTCGCGAACACGCGCGGCGGCCGGCGGATCGATCCCCTCGGAGCGGTGTTCCTCGAGATCGTCACGCCCGGGTCGCGCGCGCTGAGCGCGCTCTCGAACGTCTTCGGGCAAGCCTGGGACAGCTACGTCGGCCTGGTCGGCGTCCGCCAGGAGAACGCGTGGCTCCGAAAGCGCGTGCGCGAGCTCGAGGCGCGCTTCGACCGCATGGCGGATCTCGAGAGCCAGAGCGCCCGCCTGCAGGCTCTCCTCGACCTCCGCGACAGCATGCCGGGCCAGGCCGTGGCGGCGCGCATCACCAGCGCCGACCTGAAGGGCCTCTTCCGGACCGCGACGCTCAACAAGGGCGAGCGCGACGGCATCGCCCAGGGCATGGCGGTCGTCGCTCCCCAGGGAGCGGTCGGCCACGTCGTCGCGACGAGCCCGAACGCCGCGCGCGTCCTCCTCCTCGAGGATCCGTCGAGCGGCATCGACGCGATCGTCCAGCGCTCGCGCGCCCGGGGGATCGTCGAAGGCGGCTCGGGATCGGGCTGCGTCCTCAAGTACGTGAAGCGGCGCGACGATCTCCAGCCAGGAGACCGAGTCGTGACGTCCGGGCTCGACGGCATCTTCCCGAAGGGCATCCCGATCGGCGAGATCACCGCCGTCATCCCGGGCGAGCGCGGCCTGTTCCAGAGCGCGGAGCTGCAGGCGGCCATCGACTTCTCGAAGCTCGAGGAGGTGCTGGTCGTGGCCGCCCCGGCCACCGAGGTCCCGCCGTCGCCCCAGCGCGTTCGGCCGACGCCCGCCGAGCGCGGGCCGGCGCGCTGAGCCCCGGCAGTGCGAACGGTCGTGGTCTTCGCGATCGCCGGTGCCCTCGGAGCAGCGATCCAGACCGCGCTGCCGCACCGCATCCCCTTCCTGCCGGCCGCGCCCGACCTGATCCTCGTCCTGGTCGTCTACCTCGGGCTCCACTTCCACTCGGCCGGCGGCGCGCTCGGCGCGTTCCTCCTCGGCTATCTCCTCGACACCTCCGCCGGCATCGCGCCGGGCCTCTCCTGTTTGACGATGACGCTGGTCTTCGGGGTAGTGTATCTGCTCTCGAGGCGGCTCTGGATGGAGAACCCGGTCTCGAACGTGGCGGCGGTGGCGCTGGGGGAAGGGTTGAAGGTCGTGACCGTGCTGTTGTTCTTCGCGGTCGGCGTTCCGGGGGGCGTGCCGTGGCTCTCGCTTGCGCGGACGCTCGGTTTCGAAGCGCTCTTCGCGGTCCTGCTGACGCCGTTCATCTTCTCGGCGCTCGACGCACAGCTCGGCCGACCGCGCGCCGCGAGGGCACGTGAAGCTGACTAGCCGAGAAGCCCCGAGCGACCTGCGCTACCGCATCGTCGGCGCGGGCGTCCTCATGGCGCTCGGGTTCGCGGCGATCGTCGCGCGCCTCTTCGTCCTGCAGGTCGGACAGGGCGAGAGCTGGTACTCGCTCTCGGAGAGCAACCGCATCCGCGTGAGCCGCGTCGCGCCCACGCGCGGCGTCATCTACGACCGGAACGGCGATCCGCTGGTCGACAACCGATCGTCCTTCGACGTCGTCGTCACGCCCGAGGACGCGAAGGACCTGGAGGCGACGATCCAGCAGGTGAGCGAGTTCCTCGGCGCCGAGCCTCCGACGATGGCGCAGGTCCTCGCCGCCGCCCGCCAGCGTCCGGCCTACGAGGCGACCGTCATCTACCGCGACGTCGACTTCGATCGCGTCGTCGTGCCGCTCGAAACACATCGCCTCGAGTGGCCGGGCGTGAGCCTCGAGCTGGGGCCCCTGCGGACGTATCCCTACGGCCCGCTCGCATCGCACCTCCTCGGCTACGTCGGCGAGGTGTCGCAGACCGAGCTCGCCAACCGGACGGGCTACCGCATGGGCGACCTGATCGGGAAGTTCGGCGCGGAGCGCGCGTACGAGTCGTTGCTGCGCGGCCTTCCCGGCGGGCAGCAGATCGAGGTCGACGCGCTCGGGCGGAAGCTCCGCGTCCTCTCGCACGTGCCGGAAACGCCGGGGAACAGCATCGTCTTGACGCTCGACCGGCGCCTGCAGCAGTTCAGCGAGCAGCTCCTCCAGGGACGCGAGGGTGCGATCGTCGTCCTCGACCCGAACACCGGCGGCATCCTCGCGCTGGCGAGCAACCCGAGCTTCGACCCCAACGTGTTCGCCGGCGGCATCAACTTCCGCGAGTGGCGCCGCCTCACGAGCGACAAGCTGAAGCCGCTCAACGACCGCGCGATCCAGGGCATGTATCCGCCCGGCTCGACCTTCAAGATCGTCACCGCGGCGGCCGCGCTCGAGACCGGCGTGATCAACCCGTTCACGCGCATCTTCTGCCCGGGCCACTACCACTTCGCGAACCGCGACTACCGCTGCTGGAAGAAGGGCGGCCACGGCTCGGTCGACCTGCACGAGGCGATCGTCCACTCGTGCGACGTCTACTTCTACCAGGTGGGCCAGCGCGTCGGCATCGACACGCTCGCCGAGTACGCGCACCGCTTCGGCCTCGGCGAGCCGACCGGCATCTCCCTCGACCACGAGAAGCCGGGCCTGATCCCCGACTCGGAGTGGAAGAGGAAGCGCTTCAAGGAGGCATGGTACGCGGGCGAGACGCTGTCGGCCGCGATCGGCCAGGGCTACGTCCTCGCGACCCCGCTCCAGATGGCGAACGTGATCGCGACGGTCGCGAACGGCGGAAGGCGCTACAAGCCGCACTACGTCGAGCGGATCGAGTCGCCGACCGGCGACACGATCCAGGAGACCAAGCCGGAGATCGCGGGCGAAGCCGGCCTCCGGAAGACGACGCTCCTCCAGCTGCGCGACGCGCTCCGGGACGTCGTGAACACGCCGGGCGGCACCGGGAAGAAGGCGAAGCTGCCGACGATCGAGGTCGGCGGCAAGACCGGCACGTCGCAGGTCTTCAAGATGGGCCGCCAGCAGATCAAGACGGCGGGCCTGCCGAAGCACCTGCGCGACCACGCATGGTTCGTCGCGTTCGCGCCGGTCGAGGCGCCCGAGATCGCGATCGCCGTCCTCGTCGAGCACGCCGGGACCGGCGGCGGCGCGACCGCCGCGCCGCTCGCGCGCGACGTCGCCGACTTCTACTTCGCGCTGACTCGCGGCCGGACCTACCAGCTCGCCGGCGCGGATCCGACGGGTGAAGGGCGCGTCGCGGCGAATGCGGACGCGGCCGCGCGCGTCGCGGCGCCGGTCGCGATGCCGGACGACGTCCGCGCGCAGGCGAAGCGGCTCGGGCTCGCGGCGGCGCATCCGGCGATCGCGAACGGGCACGCAAACGCGCGCGCGGCCGCGGCCCCGCGCGCCGGTTCGGGCACGACGGCGGCCGCGAAGGCGGCGGTGCACCGCGCGCCGGTACACGGCTGAGAGGGACGGAGGTCGTCGTGCCGCGCTGGATGGTCGATCGCCGTCTCCTCTACAACTTCGACGGCTTCCTCCTGTTGGCGATGCTGTCGATCGTCGCGGTCGGCACCGTCACGGTCTACAGCGCGACGTTCGATCCGGCCCGCCCGACGATCCACTCGTACGCGTGGCGGCAAGGGCTCTGGGGATCGGCCGGGCTCGTCGCCGCGCTCATGATGGCGACGTTCGACTACCGGAAGCTCGAGCGCTGGGCGTACGTCACCTACGTCGCCGGGCTCTGCCTCCTGATCGCGGTTCCGATCATCGGCTCGGTCGGCAACGGCTCGCGGCGCTGGATCGGGCTCGGCCCGGTGTCGGTGCAGCCGTCGGAGATGATGAAGCTCGCGCTCATCTTCGTGCTGGCGCGCTACTTCCACGGCCATGCGCCGCCGGAGGGGCTTCGCCTGCGCGATCTCCTCTGGCCGATCGCGCTCACGATCCCGCCGGTCGCGCTCATCCTCGAGCAGCCGGACCTCGGCACGGCGGGCGTCTTCGTCTGCGTGACGGCGAGCATGGTCCTGCTCGCGGGGCTCAGCCGCCGCACGATCCTGATCCTGGTGTCGGCGTCGCTTCTGGTGCTGCCCGCGATCCCGATCCTGAAGTCGCATCTCAAGCCGTACCAGCTCCGGCGCATCGAGATCTTCCTCGACCCCGACCTCGACCCGCTCGGCGCGGGCTACCACATCACCCAGTCGAAGATCGCGATCGGGTCGGGCGGCCTGAACGGGAAGGGCTTCCTGAACGGGACGCAGAACCAGCTCGACTTCCTCCCCGAGCAGCACACCGACTTCATCTTCTCCGTGTACTCCGAGGAGTGGGGCTTCGTCGGCGCCGCGACGCTCGTCGTGCTCTACCTGATCCTCATGATGCGCGGGCTGGTCGTCGTCTACCGCGCGAAGGACCGCTTCGGGGCGCTGCTGGCGTTCGGCGTCCTGTCGAACGTCTTCTGGCAGGCGGCGATCAACCTCGGGATGACGACCGGCCTGCTGCCGGTCGTGGGCATCACGCTGCCCTTCTTCAGCTACGGCGGTTCGTCGCTCGTGACGCTGATGGCCGGGCTCGGGCTCGTGATCAACGTCAGCATGCGGCGGTTCGGCTACTGACGCGGGCGGTCGTCAGCGGCGCGCGTCTCGGCTCCGCGCTCCGCGGTACGACAAGATGCGTTCGTCGGCCGTGACGATCGTCAGCGCGTGGCAGCGCGACGCCGCGACCAGGAGCCGGTCCGCGGGATCCTTGTGAAATGGTCCGGGCAGCGAGTACGCCTCGAGTGCGACGTCGTGCGACACCTCGATGGTTCGAGCTTGAAGTGCTCGGAGCGCTCGCCCGACCCATTCTCGAAGCGCGATGCCCGGCTCCACCGCGCCGATCGCGCATAGCCGAGCGAGCTCCAGCGTCGACACCGTGCAGACGTGGTTCTGGTTGTCGCCGTCGAGAAGCAGGCGCCTCGCCTGCGCCCCGAGCCGATCCGGGTCCTCCTGCGACCAGATCCACACGTGGGTGTCGAGCAGCAGGTTCACTCGAGCATGTCCCAATCCCGCGTCGTGTCGCTCCGTGCGAGATCGCGCCGGATCCGCAAGGTGCCCTTCAACGCTCCGAGCTGTTTGCGTCCCTCTTCGGCCCCGACCGGCTCGACGCGTGCCACGGGTCGCCCCCGTCGCGTGACGAGGACCGGTTCGCCGGTCTCCTCCGCCTCTCTGAGGACCGCGATGCACTTTGCCTTGAACTCGGAGATGACGAGCTTCTTCACCCCTCAAGAGTAACCTGGTCAACTGACCAGGTCAACTGGGATGCAGCCATGAAAGAGGGCCGCCTGTCAGGGCGGCCCTCCAGCGCTCTGCGTCCGCCGCCGGGTCAGGCGACCGCGGAGTCGATCGCCTGCGTGAGCCGGGCCTTCGGCACCGCCCCGATGATCTGCTCGTGGACCTTGCCGTCCTTGAACACGATCAGGTTCGGGATGCCGCGCACGCCGTACTTGCTCGGCGTCTGCGGGTTGTCGTCGACGTTCATCTTGACGACCTTCAGCTTGCCCGCATACTCGCCCGCGAGCTGCTCGACGACCGGACCGATCGCGCGACACGGGCCGCACCACGGGGCCCAGAAGTCGATCAGGACCGGTGTCTTGGATTGCAACACCTCGCCGTCGAAGCTGCTGTCGGTGACCTCTTGGACTGCCGCCATTTCGTCGCTCCTTGATGTCCTTCGCGTCGGGGAAACGTACCAGGCTCGCAAGACGCGTTCCAGCCGCTCGCCGTCCCCTAGGGCGGCTCAGGACGGCGAGCGCTTGGGCCGCTCGCCGTCGCGCGGGAGCCAAGCCGGGTTCGCGACGAGGAGCTTGTCGCGAACCGTCGCGCGCAGGTGGGCGAAGAGCGTCTCGCGGAACGGCGTGTCGCCGTCGGCGTCGCCGGCTCGAATGCGGGCGCAGAGGGATTCCGTGCGGCGGGCGATGGCGGCGCGCAGGTCCGCGCGCGTCGCCGGCTCCGGCTCGACGCCGAGGAGCGCGTCGAGGCCGCGCCACTCGGCGCGGAGCTGCTCTTCCTCGCTCGCGAGCTCGCGGTCGACCGTGCGGGCGACGTTCGCGGCGACGCGGGCGAGGAACTGCCGGCGGCCTTCGGTCGCCGGAACGACGTCCTCGTCGAGGAAGCGCTGGAGCGCGGTCAGCAGCTCGTGCGCGGTCGGGCGATCGTGCATCAGGCGCCCCTTCCCGAGAGCAGCTCGAGGAGCTCCCACTCCGTCTCGGCGGCGCGCCGGCCGATGCTCGCGAGCTCGATGCTCGGCGCGACGCCGTCCAGGAAGCCGCGCACCTGGACCAGCGTGAAGACGCCCCAGCGCAGGTTTCCGTAGACCTCCCAGAAGTGCACGGCGTCGCGGTCGACGGGCGCGCCGCTCGCCCGCTCGTACGCTTCGAAGAGCTCCTCGCGCGTGCCGACGCCGCCGACCGGCAGATCGGCGCCGAAGCGCCACGAGCGGACGCAGAGCCAGCCGAGGTCCTCGAGCGGATCGCCGCGGTGCGCGAGCTCCCAGTCGAGGACGGCGCGGAGGCCGCGCTCGTCGACGATCACGTTGCCGATCCGGAAGTCGCCGTGGACGAGCCCGCGGCGGCGCGACGCCGGCGCGTGGCGGCGAAGCCAGCGGAACGCGAGCTCGAACGTCGGGTGCGGGTCGACGGCGATCAGGCGATAGAGCTCCTCGAGCCGATCGAGCTCGCTTCCGGCGACCGGCTCGCCGGGCGCGGGTCCCGGAAGGAAGGCGAGCGAGCCGTCGTCGAGCGGGACGCGGTGGATCGCGGCGAGCGCTTCGGCGAGCTGGCGCGGCAGCGCGCGGCGCGCCTCCGCGAAGCGGTCGTCGCGCACGATGCGCCGGCCGATCGTCTCGCCGGTGATGCGCTCCATCGCGTAGAACGCCCGCCCGGGCGCGATCTCGCCGGCGTACATCGGCCGCGGTACCGGGGCGCCCGCGGCCGCCGCGGCCTCGAGCACCCGGAACTCCTCACGCGCGCCGAAGCCGCGCTGCGCGCCCGGTCCGCCGGGCCGGAAGACGAGCACGACGAGCGTCTGCAGCTCGACGGGCGATCCCGGGCGCTCGAGCGACGCGTCGACGCTCCACGCCTCGCGCGCCGCGCCACCCGTCATCGACCGCACGTTCGCGAGCTCGACGCGCGCACCGGTCTCGCCCGCGAGGAACGCGGCGAGGTGAGCGCTCAGCTCGTCGGGCTTCATGGGCGGGATCGTCCTCGGTCGGCGAGCGGGAATTTCCTACCACAGTCGACGAGCGGCCGCGTGACCCTGCCACCCCGCGCGGTGTAGTCTTCCGGAATGGAGCCGTACCTCGCGCTCGTGCGCCGCATCCTGGAGGAAGGCGTCCCGAAAGAGGACCGCACCGGCACCGGCACGCTGAGCATCTTCGGGCACCAGATGCGGTTCGACCTCGCGGCCGGCTTCCCGTGCGTCACGACGAAGCGCCTGCACCTGAAATCGATCGTGCACGAGCTCCTGTGGTTCCTCCGCGGCGACACCAACGTCGCGTACCTGCGGGAGAACGGGGTCACGATCTGGGACGAGTGGGCGGACGCGCGCGGCGAGCTCGGCCCCGTGTACGGCCACCAGTGGCGATCGTGGCCGGCGCGCGACGGCGGCGCGATCGACCAGATCGCCGCCGTCGAGCGCCAGATCCGGACGAACCCGGACTCGCGCCGCCTCATCGTGAGCGCGTGGAACGTCGCGGACCTCGATCGCATGGCTCTGCCGCCGTGCCACTGCCTGTTCCAGTTCTACGTCGCCAGGAGACGGCTCTCGTGCCAGCTCTACCAGCGGAGCGCGGACGTTTTCCTCGGGGTTCCGTTCAACGTCGCCTCGTACGCGCTCCTCACGCACATGATGGCGGCCGTGACCGGCCTCGAGCCGGGAGACTTCATCCATACCTTCGGCGACGCTCACCTCTACCGGAACCACCTCGCGCAGGCGCGCGAGCAGCTCGCGCGCGCGCCGCGCCGGCTGCCCCGCATGGTGCTGCGCCGGACGCCGAGCTCGATCTTCGATTTCCGCTACGAGGACTTCGAGCTCGTCGGCTACGACCCGCACCCGCACATCGCGGCCCCGGTCGCGGTGTAGCGCGGCAGTGCCCGGAGCGATCGCGTGCGGGTCTCGCTGATCGCGGCCGTCGCGCGGAACGGGACGATCGGCCGCGCCGGCGGGCTGCCGTGGCGGCTTCCCGACGACCTGCGCCGCTTCCGCCGGCTCACGACCGGCCACCACGTCATCATGGGGCGGCGGACGCACGCCTCGATCGGGCGCGCCCTGCCCGACCGGACGAACGTCGTCGTGTCGCGGAACCCCGCTTACCGCGCCGACGGGTGCGTCGTCGTGCCGAGCCTGGAAGCCGCGCTCGACGCCGCGCGCGCCGCCGGCGAAGAGGAGGCGTTCGTGATCGGGGGCGCGGAGGTGTACGCCGCAGCGCTGCCGCGTGCGGATCGCGTGTACTTGACGGAGGTCGAGGCCGACGTCGACGGCGACGTCGCCTTTCCCGAGCTGGAGGCGTCGGAGTGGCTCGAGTCGGCGCGCGAGCCGCATCGCTCCGACGAGCGCCACGCGCACGACTTCACGTTCCGCGTGCTCGATCGCCGGCGCTGAGCGCGTCACACGATCCCGAGCACCCCGAGCAGCGCGCCCGCCGCCATGAGGAAGAGCGGGCTCACATCCGTCGCGAGGACGAGGACCGCGGTCGCGACGCTCACGGCCCACGCCGCGATGCCGTGATCGCCCGCCTCGGCGATCGTGACGACGCTCGCTGCGACGAGCCCGAGCGTGACCGCGCCGAGCCCGCGCTCCGCGGCGACGCGCCAGGGCGAGCCGCGAAACCGGTCCCAGCCGCGCGTCGCCCACGACGTGACGACGCACGCGGGCGCGATCATCGCGAGCACCGCGGCGAGAGCGCCGAGGATACCCCCGATTCCCGTGACGCCGCCCGCCTTCAGGCCGACGAGCGCGACCATGAGCGAGCTCGGTCCGGGGGCCGCCTCGGAGATGGCAAAGAGGTCGGCGAACTGGCGATCGGTCATCCAGCCGTCCTCGACGACGGCCTCCCTCCGCATCTCCGGGAGGACGGAGTTCCTTCCGCCGAAGGAGACGAGCGAGAGCGACCCGAAGAGCGTGACGATGCGGAGAAGCGTCGCGAGGCTCACGCGCGCTCCTCGCGAGCCGCCGTGCGCGCATGCGGCCAGAACCAGGCGATCGCGATTGGCGCGAGCCCGGCGACGACCCACGGGATCCGCCAGTGGAGGACGTGCACCGCGGCGAACGCAGCGGCCGCGAGCAGCGCCGCGTCCGGCCGGCGCGCGAACGGCCTCGCGAGCTTGGCGCCCATCGCGATCGCCATGCCGGCAGCCACCGCGACCGCTCCCCGGAGCGCCGACTGGAGCGCCGGCAGCTCGTGGAGCTGGAAGTACGCTACGCCGAGCGCGACCAGGATCGCGAACGGCACGACCGTCAGGCCCGCCACCGCGGCGAGCGCGCCGCGACCGCCTGCGAAGCGCGTTCCGAGATGCGCCGCGAGGTTCACCTGGTTGGCGCCCGGGAGGAGACGCGCGAGCGCGAGCCCCGCGAGGAAGTCGTCGATCGTCACCCAGCGCTTCCGGTCGACGACCTCGCGCTGCGTCCAGAGCGCGAGACCTCCGCCGAAGCTCGAGAGCGCGATGCGCGCGAAGGTCCAGAAGATCTCCGCGGGCCCGGGCGGCGGCGCCGGTGGCAGCTCCGCCGGCCGCGGCTCCCCGCCCGGCGCGAGGTCACTCATGCTTGAAGTCGGGATCGTGCGGCAGCTCGCCGGACTCGTGCGAGTCGACGGCGAGCGGGTCCGGCGCTTCCCAGTGCTCGGCGTGGTGCCAGTCGTGCTCGAAGACCTCGGCGAGGCGCTCGACGCCCCGGTCATCGGACACGAAAACGCCGAGCTCGCGTCGGAGGTCGAACGCGCTTCGGTCGATGTTCATCGAGCCGACGAGCGCCTGGCCGCCGTCGACCACGATCAGCTTCGCGTGCAGCTTGGGGTGCTTCTGGCGCCGCACCTTCGCGCCGAAGCGCTTCAGGATGCGAAGCGACGAGAAGGTGTCCGGAATGTCCCAGGCGCTGATGCCGTGCTTGCCGCCGCAGAGGATCCGGACGTGGACGCCCCGGTCCTGCGCCTCGGCGAGGCGGTCGAGGATCGTCGCGTCGACGTACTTGGGATGCTGGACGTCGAGCCGGTGGCGGGCGGTGTCGATGAACTCGGCCATCAGCGCGCGCGAGTTCGCGGCGCTCCAGGCGAGGCCGGAAGCGTCGTCGGGCTCGAAGTGCTCGCGCCGCCAGTCGGCCTCGAAGCAGCGCTCGATCTCGTGGACGTGGAGCGCGTCGTCCGTGACGATCCCGTAGTCGCGCGTCTCCGTGAAGTACTTCTCGGCGAGGTTGAAGGTCGCGACGACCGCGCGCTTCGAGTCGACGACGATCGACTTCTCGTGCGTGACCGCGAAGCTGGGGTTCGTCCAGGCGACCGCGACGCCCGCGCGCTGGAGCCGAGCGAACGACTCGTCGTTGGCGCGGTCGCCCGACGAGCGGTGCGGGTTCAGCATGACTTGGACCGAGACCCCGCGCTCGTGCGCGCGCACGATCTCCCGGAGCAGCGACGGCTCGGTGAGCGTGAACTGCTTCACCCAAAGCGACGTCCTGGCCGCCGCGATCGCCTCGCGCACCGGCTCGACGCCTTCGTCCGGCTGCACGATGAGACGCTCGGTCGGAGTCGCGTCCTTCCGCTTCACCACGTGCGCTTCACCGATCTCGACTTTGGGCTCGCAAAGGCCGACCCGACGCGAACTTGCCAGAAGCGAGCCGCCCCTGCCAAGGACGATCGCGAGAAGCAGTGCGAGCCCGTTCGCCGCGGTGCGCCGTCGCGTCAGTGCGACGCGCTGGTAGCCGCGGCGCCGTTCGCGCGGCGCTCGACCGCGTCATCCGCGTCGTCGGCGCGGAAGCGATAGAAGAAGCGGCCGTCTCGGAACGGATGCTCGTCGAGGACGTGGTGCACGACGCCGCGATCCACCAGCAGCTGGCCGACCCGCGCCGCCTCGTCGCGACCGAGATTCTCATGGGCGACGAGCCAGTCCACCGCCTCGCTCCCGACGAAACACCGCCGGTACGTCCGTAGCAGGTGCCGACGGTCGACGATCGCGACGCCGCCCGGCCCGCGCATGCGCGCGACCAGCAGGTCGAGCTCGCCGTCCGTCCATGCGCGCGGGCCGACGGACTCGCCGTGCGCGCCGCCGCCATCCGACCCGTCCGCGTCGCCGCCCTCAGCGACCGCACCGGCGCTGCATGCGTCGATTGTCAGGCCGTCGGCGCCCTCGCGGCGTAGCCACGCGGCGGCGAGCCGCTCCAGGCCGGGCGAGCTCACGTGGACGTCGTGCTGTGGGAAGGGGATTCGGATGCGGCACCGGCGGAATGCGGTGACGATCCGGTAGTTCAGATCGCTCACGAGCGCGCTCTGCCGGCTCGGGTCGCGCGTCCACACGAGCAGCTCGAACTCGAGCGCACTGTCGCCGAAACGCCGGAGCTGAACGTCGGGCCGCGGGTCGGCGAGCACGTCGGGGTGCGAACGCGCGACCTCGAGGAGCGCCGCGCGCACGGTCGCCACATCGCTGCCGTACGCCACGCCGATCGGCACGTGGAGGCGCGAGACCGGGTCGCCGTGCGTCCAGTTCACGAGCTCGGTCTCGAGCAGTTTCGAGTTCGGGACCAGGATCTTGACGCGGTCGATGGTCCGGATCTCGGTGCTGCGCGCGCCCACCCGCTCCACGATGCCGGTGAGGCCGCCGACCGAAACGAAGTCGCCCGATCGCAGCGGACGCTCGAAGCCGATGACGAGCCCGCTGATGAAGTTGTTCGCAAGATGCTGGAGCCCGAACCCAATCCCGACCCCGAGCACGCTCGCCGCGATGACGATCGAGCGCAGGTCGATGCCCCACACCTGCAGAACGACGATCGCGCCGCCGAAGGACACGATGTAGCGGATCACGATTCCGGCCGCGTCGCGGGCCGACGACTCGCCCGGAGCGGTCCGCGCGAGCCGCGACTGCACGAGCCGCGACAGTGCCCCGACCCCCGCCCAGAGTGCGGCGAGCGTTGCGGGAAGCAGCACGACGTCGAGGGCCGAGTAGTCGCGATCGCCGAGCGCGAGCATCGGCTTGGTGAACGTCGCCACGACGAAGCCGGCGCCCGCCGCGGCCTCCCTCTCGAGCACCGGAAGCTGGCGCCCGACGACGCGCAAGGCCGCAAGCCAGACCGCGACGCGCGGCACCGCGGAGAGCCACGCGATCGCGCGCCGTCCACGCGCGGACGCAAACGGCGCAGCGGAGGCGACGGGGCGCCGGCGCGCGAGGACGAGCGGCAGCCGCCGCGCCGATCGACCGAGGAGGTGCGACGCGAGCGCAGCGACCGCGATCACGCCCAGCGAGACGGCGATCCGCTCGAAGAGGCCGTCGGCCGCCGAGCCGTCGCCCGCCAGCGACGGATCGGCGGACACGCCGCACGCGAGACCCGGCGCCGCGCACAGAGCGAGCGCAAGCGCGCCGGCACACGCGGACGCTCTTCGCATGACGCTTCGATGCGCGAGCGGCGGACGCGGTGTCGCAGGAACGCGACACCGCGGCGCCTCGCAGGCACGCCGAAGCGTCGAGCGTCAGGCGGGCGGCAGGGTCCGCAGGAGGACGCGATCGCCCGACGGCTGCGCCTGCGCGCGCACGAGGATGGAAGCGTCCTCCGAGAAGCCCGTGATCGAGATGTCGCCGAGCTGCGCGAAGGAGCCGCCGCCGTTCGTCGAGAGCGGGCTCGAGACCGTGCCGTCCGCTCGGCGGAGCACCACCCGCTCCTCCTCGACGATCACGGTGCCGCTCGTCCGTCGACCGAGCTGGGCGACGAACGCGACGTCGCCGTGGCGATTGAACCGCGTCGACGAGATCTCGAGCACCGTGAGGTCCGTTCCCGTGAAGGTCGCGTTCTCGGTCGCGATCTCCTGCACGGCGGTGCCGTCGAACAGCCGGAGCGAGCGGCGCGGCCCGTCGGGCGCGTCCGCGTTGCCGAGCGTCGCCGTGAAGAGCACGCGACCGGCGTCGTCGAGGCCGACGGTACGGACGTCGGTCACGTCGTCGGGCCCGGTCCGGCCCGACTCGCGCGCCACCTCGATCAGCTCCATGCCGCGGAGGATCCCGATCACCGCTGGTCGCGGGGTGGCGTCCTCCTGGATCGTCGTCGTGACGAGCAGGTCGCCCGCGGCGTTCACCGCGTTCAGCTGAGGCCGGACGATGCGGCCGACGGGGTCGACCTCGTCGGCGGCCGTCAGGACGACGTGCAGCTTTCCGTCCGTCCCGAGCCGGACGATCGTCGGCTCCTCGCCGCTTCCCGGAAGCGAGAAGAACGCCTCGCCGGAATCGGCGATCGCGATCTGCGGGGTGCTGATGCTCTGATCGCCGAGGTCGATGTCCGGGACCTCGACCTCTTCGACCGTGAAGCCGTTCGCCACGTAGAGGTGCGCCGTGCAGCGGACGCGCACGGAGTCGCCCTGCTGGGTGACGGTGCATGGGCTCCCGCCGCCGACGAAGGCCGCGATCCCGGTCTGGCCGATCTCGACCTCCCCGAGGATGCGGAAATCGGGCGCCACGACGCCCGGCGGTGCGCCGGCGAGCGCCTGGGTCGTTCCACCGGAGGCGAGGTACAGCCGATCGCTGTCGAGCCCGGTGCCGGTCTCGTCTTGCCCGGTCCCTGCTTCGAAGAGCACCTGCCCGCCGGGCGCGACGCGGACCTGGGCGATCGTGCTGGCGTCGAAGTCCGTCGCCTGCTCGGGCGAGAAGATGGCCGTGAGGGCGCCTGCCGGCGACCGGCTCACGACGGCTCGCCCGCCGCGCGCGCCCGCGACCTGGACGATGGCGGCGATCGCGCCGCTGGTCGCGACGTCGGCGTCCTCGATGTCCTGGACCGTGGAGCCGCCCGGGATGGCGTCGCCCTGACGAAGGATCGTCTCGACGCGCGAGATCGCCGGGGTGGGCGTCGGCGTCGCGGCCGGTCCGGGGGTCGCGGTGACGATCGGAATCGTCGGGATGGGGGTCGGCTGCACGTTCGACCCGCCGCCGCCTCCTCCGCACGCTGCACCGGCGAGCGAGATGATCGCAGTCAGCCCGATCGCCGTCGGCCATCCCGGCCGGCGGCCCATACCCATGGAACGCGGATCCGCTTTCGTCACGAACACTCGAGCACCTCGAAACATTTGAATGGAAGTCGGGTCCGGGATGGGCAGGGTCGGGGACGTCGACACTACCGCGGGGGCGCGACTCCGCCTAGCCGAAAAATTCGCGGCTGGAGCGGGCCGAGCAAGCCGGTAGCGTGCCCCGGAGGCGGCGAAAGCGGGGCGTCACCCTCTCGGCACGCCCCGCGCTCCTCAGTGGTAATCAGCCTTCCAGCCGTTTCGGAACTCGGCCCAGGTCGACGTCTTCTGGAAGGCCTCGTTCCCGAGGACCACCTGGAGGGTCATCTGCTGCGTCGGCGGGACGACGTCCGTGAGCGGCAGGTCGGCATGCACGCGGATGTTGATCCGGTACTCGCTCGTGCCGCTCTGCGGCTTGGTGACGATCAGCACGTCGCTGATGCCGCCCCGGACCGGGTGGCCCTTGATCGCGCCCGGATCCTTGAACTTCCACGTCCGGGACGACTTCCGCACCATGTCGCCCGGCTGGAGCGTCGCCGCGAACACGATGCCGTTCGAGTTCGTGAGCGTGATGCCGACCTTGATGGTCGACGGATCGAGGTTCGGGTTCGTCGGATCGAACGCCACCTGCGCGCGGAACTTGTCGGGCGCATCGGGCCGGAAGACGATCTTCGCGGGACACGGGTGCTTGCACACCGCGTTGAAGAGCAGACACGTGCAGTCGTTCGCGTCGTCGCAGTCGACGAGCCCGTCGCCGTCGTCGTCGATCTGGTTCGCGCAGATGTCCTGCCGCTTGCAGGTGGACGAGCAGCCGTCGCCGTCGAGGGTGTTGCCGTCGTCGCAGTCCTCGCCGTTCCCGGGTTGCACCGCGCCGTCGCCGCAGTAGCCGACCTTGCACTGGTTGTTGCAGCCGTCGTCGTTCACCTGGTTGCCGTCGTCGCACTCCTCGGTGACGGGCGGCTGCGAATCGACCTTGCCGTCGCCGCAGGCCGCCGGCTGGCACGCGACGCAGTCGTCGGTGTCGGTCTGGTTGCCGTCGTCGCAGGTCTCGCCGTTGCCGGGCTGCACGATGCCGTCGCCGCAGACGGCGTTCTGGCATCCGTTCGTGCAGGCGTCGTCGTTCACCTGGTTGCCGTCGTCGCATTGCTCGCCGGCGCCCGGCTGCGTGATGCCGTCGCCGCAGCTCGGCAGGCGGCAGGAGTTGGAGCAGCCGTCGTTGTTGTTCGCGTTGCCGTCGTCGCACTGCTCGGTGACCGGCGGCTGCATGTCGACGAAGCCGTCGCCGCAGACGTTCGGCTGGCAGCTCGTCCGGCAATCGTCCTGATTGCTCTGGTTGCCGTCGTCGCAGGCTTCGCCGTTGCCGGGCTGCGCGATGCCGTCGCCGCAGACCGGCAGCGTGCAAGCGTTGCTGCAGCCGTCCGTATCGACGGCGTTGCCGTCGTCGCACTGCTCGCCGCTCTGGACGATCTGATCGCCGCAGCGCGGGAGGTGGCAGTCGTTCGTGCAGCCGTCGTTGTTCGTCGGGTTCCCGTCGTCGCACTCCTCGGTCGCGGGGTTGACGAACTGGTCGCCGCAGACGTTGTTCCTGCACGCGTTCGTGCAGGCGTCGTTGTTGTTGGCGTTGCCGTCGTCGCACTGCTCGACGACCGGCGACTGCATGTCGACGAACCCGTCGCCGCAGACGTTGTTCCGGCAGGCGTTGGTGCAGTTGTCGGCGTTGTCGGCGTTGCCGTCGTCGCACTGCTCGCTGCCCTCGACCACGCCGTTCCCGCACTGGGGCGTCACCCACGACTTGCTCGCCGACCCCGTCAAGGTGCCGGTGATGGGGTTGCCCGCGAGCACGATGCCCTGCTTGTCGGCCAGCTTGAACTTCTGGCCGGTCGGGATCTGGTAGCCGATCGACGCGCCGATCGCGTCGATGCCGGCGGTCGCCGTGCCGTTCGCGTACGCGAGCGTCACCGGCGAAGTGCCGGTCGCGCTCGCCGGCGCGCCCGGTCCCGACGTCACCTGCACCGTGAACGACTGGCTCGTGATCTCGTCGCTCTGGTCGTCGAGGAGCCGCACCTGCAGCGAGTGGCTGGTGTCCGCCGGGAGGAAGTTCGTCGCCGAAGGAGGATTGAACTGGAAGCTCTGCGGAACGCGCGTCGGGAACGTGGGCGCGGCGGCGCTCGCCGCGGCGACGATCTCCGCAGCGCGCGTGCCGAGGTTCGCGCACGCGCCGTCGCTCGACGCCGTGCACGCGACGTTGTCGGTGAAGTGCCAGACCGCGCACTGGACCGCCGCCGCCTCGCAGCGCACCGGCGTGCTCGGCGTGCCGATCGTGTTCGGCTGCGGGTGCGCGTTGTTCAGGATGAAGAGCACCTCGGGCGGATAGTCGACCGGAACCTGCGGCAGCGTGTCGCCGCCCGCGATGAAGTGCGTGAGGTCGACGCAGTAGCTCTTGGTCGGGATCGCGCCGGGATTGATCGTGACGTTGAACGTGCCGGCGAAGCCGGTGCTGAACGCATTGCCGTTCCGCGTTCCGCTCACCTGGACGCCGTCGGCCGTGTTGTTGAACGTCGCCGTGACGGCCCCCGCGCGCGCAGCGACGAGAAGCGCTCCGAGCAGGGCGATCGCACCCGTGACGCGCGCCGCTCGCGCACCGCGAGCGCGCGGCTCCGCCGCCGCCTCGATGGACCCCTGCATGTCAGCCCCCTGGTTGTCGGTCGTGGATGGCGTCCTGCGGACGCCGCGGATCCGGAAGTGGAACGGAGAGCCCTTCGAGCAGCGGCACCCTATAGATGGCGTCGCAGAGCTGTCAACGCAGCTTTTCGAGGATTCTGGTGGGACGGCGCGTTCGGGTCGCACCCGCCGACATCGCACGCTTCATGGCGTCGGCGACGATTCGCGGAGCGACGACGTGCGAAAAGTCCCCCGTTCGGCTCCGCCGAACGGGGCGAGGGGAGCGTTCCCCTCGTTGAACTAATACCAGGTGATGCCGTCGACCGAGTTGACGATCTTCGCCTGCTTGCCGACGGCCACGAACACGCCGTTGCCGAACGTGACGCCGTAGAGCGCGCGGCCGGTGTTCGCGTTGCGCGTCGTGAACGCGACGCCGTCGGTCGACGTCTGGATCGCCCCGTTCTGCCCGACCACGACGACGAGCCCGCGCGCGACGACGGCGTCGGTCAGGTCCTTGACGGTCCCGCTGTCCGAAGCCGTCCAGGTCGCGCCGTCGGGCGACCGCAGGATGGTTCCGCTCCGGCCGACCGCGTAGAACGCGCCTTCGCCGTAGGCGACGCCGAACAGCTCGACGCTCGTGTTCGAGGTCTGGATCGTCCACGTGATCGCGTCGGGCGACGAGATGATCGTCCCCTCCTTCCCGACCGCGACGAACGCGCCGCGACCGAACGCGACCGAGTTGAGATCCGCGGTCGCGCCGGTGAAGCGGCCGACCCATGCGCCGGTGTTCGTCGACGTGAAGCAATTGCCGGCGTCGCCGACGAGGACGTACGTCCCCTGGCCGAACGCGGCGCCGCGCAGCGTGCGCGACGTGTTGACGAACTGCTGGAACCAGACGGCGGTGTCGGTGGACGTGAACACGAGGCCGTCGCGCCCCGACGTCAGCCAGATGCCGTTTCCGAACGTCAATCCCAGGAGGGATCCGATCGGCGCCGCCACCTGCAGCAGGAAGTTGCCGCCGTCGCCGGAGTTGGCGATCGTGCTGTCCTGACCGACGGCGACGAACGCGTTGTCGGCGAACTGGACGTCGAAGAGGTCGGGCTCGAAGTCGTCGCTTCCGCCGCAGCTCGCCAGGGCGATCGCGACCGCGACGGCGATCGGAGGCAGCGCGCACGCCGCGATCCCACGAACCCAAGACCTCGACGACGAACGCATGACCCCTCCCGCGCCGGGGCTCCCGGCCGCCGCCCCCCGGCGCCCCGATTAGAGCAGCGAGCGGGCGATTCACAAAGCGCGGCGCGGCGCAGGGCATTTGAGTCCGACGGACGTGCCGTGCATCGTGCGATTCGTCGCGTCATGGCACGCCGCGTCCCCGTCATCCATCCGCTGTGGTCCTGGGTGCAGCTGCGCTACTCGGTGCTCCTCGTGACGCAGCTGACGGTGTTCCTCGTCTATCCGTTCTGCCTCGACACGCCGGTCGGCGTCGGCGTCATGCTCGGGTTCATCACGGTGACGTTGATCACCGCGGCGCTGTCGCTCGACCCGCAGCATCGCGGACGCGCCTACATCCTCGCCGCGCCCACGCTCGGCTTCCTCTTCGCGGCGATCGCGACGATGTCGGACAGCGCGCTGCTGATCGCCTGCGTCGCCGGCTCGCTGTGCGTGGCGTACGAGATCGCCTCCATCTTCGGGAACGCGCTTCGCATCGAGCGCGTCTCGATCGAGAAGGTGCAGGGTTCCCTCGCCGTGTTCCTCCTCCTCGGCCTCAACTTCGCGCTCGTCTACTCGATCCTCGAGCTCCTGCGATCCGGATCGTTCGCGCTCGGCGATCCACCGCAGCACATCCCGATCCACGTCATCGAGACGGGGATGTCGACGCACATGCTCGGGTTCTCGCACCTCCTCTTCCACAGCTACATGACCCTGTGCGCGACGAGCTACGGCACGGTCGCCGCGATCACGCCGCCCGCGCTCGCGCTGACGGCTCTCGAGACGCTGATCGGCCAGCTCTACATCGCGATCCTGGTGGCCCAGCTCATGGGCCTCCACCTCGCGTTTTCGGCCAGCAGCCGGTCGCGCTAGGCCCGACGCGCCATCTCCCAGGCGGCGTCGGCGATCGTCGCGGCCATCTTGCCGACGGCGGCGGCGTTCTCGGAGCTCGCCGTGCCGAGCTTCGCGCGCATGGCGATGCCCTGGACGATCGCGGCCGACCGGAAGAGCGCGAAGACGACGTAGAACTCGAGGCGCGGCACTTCGGGTCGCCCGCTCCTCTCGCAGTAGCGGCGCACGAGCTGCTCGGCGGTCGGAATCCCGGTCGCCTCGAAGTCGACGTCGGCGATGCGCTGCGCGAAGCCGCGCGGCGTGAAGTACGGCATGACGACGTAGCCCACGTCCGCGAACGGATGGCCGAGCGTCGAGAGCTCCCAGTCGAGCACCGCGAGCACGCGCGGCTCGGTCGGGTGCACGATCATGTTCTCGAGCCGGAAGTCGCCGTGGCTGATGCGCGTCTCGTCGCCGGGCGGGATGTTGCGCGGCAGCCACTCGATCAGCCGGTCGAAGGACGGGATCTCGTCGGTCTTCGACGCCTCGTACTGCTTGATCCAGCGCGCGACCTGGCGCTCGAAGTAGTTCCCCGGCTTCCCGAAGTCGGCGAGCCCGATCGCCATCGGATCGATCGCGTGGAGCTGCGCCAGCGTGTCGATCATCGCGCCGTAGATCGCTCGTCGCTGCGCGGGCTCGACCCCGGGCAGCAGCGGGTCGCGGAAGATGCGCCCTTCGACCCACTCCATCAGGAAAAACATCTGCCCGATGACCGAATCGTCCGTGCAGAGCCCGTACGTCCGCGGCACCGGAAACCCGGTCGGCCCGAGCGCCGTGATCACCCGGTACTCGCGATCCACCGCGTGCGCGGACGGGAGAAGCTTCCCGGGCGGCTTCTTCCGCAGCACGTACTTCCGGTCACCCGCCGTCACCAAGAACGTCGGATTCGACTGCCCCCCCGCAAACTGCCGCACCTCGATCGACCCGCCGTGCCCGGGGACGTGCTGCTCCATCCAACGCGCGAGCCCCGCCTCATCGAAACGATGCCGCTCGGTCACGGGCCCAACGTCGGGTGGAAGGCTCGCCGCCATCAGCGCAACCTGCACCGCGAAGCCCTCGCTCGCAACCAAAGGCACCCGGCCCGCGGCCCACCCCCGCACCGGGAAGCCCGACGCGCCTCCGCGATGCGAGCGACGTCGAAGGTGCAGCGACGCCACTCGCCGACGCAGCCGGCGCCGTGTTTGCGGGCAAGAGAGCGACTGTCGAGCGAGCGGGACAATCACCCGCCCCCACCTTGACCATGAAACAATCCGGGGCGCTCTTCCGCCCCGCGAGCGAGACCCGGAGCGAGCGCCCGCAAACACGGCGCCGGCGACCACAGGCACAAAAGCCGCGTAGCACCGCAGCAAACGGCAAGCGCGTTGCCGCGCGGCGACCTTCCCGGTAGACCCGCGCTCATGGCGATGATCGGCATCCGTTTCGACCTGCGCGTCCCGTCCTTCGCGAAGACGACGCACGCCGACCAGTACCGCGCGTGTCTCCAGATGTGCGGCTGGGCGGACGAGAACGGCCTCGACATCGCCGTGCTCTCCGAGCATCACGGCGTCGACGACGGCTACATGTCGTCGCCGCTCACGCTCGCGGCCGCGATCGCCGGCCGGACGCGCACCATCCCGATCAACATCGCGGCCGTCCTCGTCCCGCTCCACGACCCGATCCGCTTCGCCGAGCAGGCCGCGACGGTCGCGCTCGCGAGCGGCGGTCGCCTGAGCTTCGTCGCCGGACTCGGCTACCGCCACGAGGAGTTCGAGATGGCGGGCGTCGACCGGAAGCAGCGCGGCAAGCTCCTCGAAGAGTACGTCGACGTCATGCGGAAGGCGTGGACGGGCGAGCCTTTCGAGTGGCGCGGCCGGCGCGTCCGGGTGACGCCGAAGCCGCCCTCGCCGCCCGTCATCATGATCGGCGGCTCGACCGAGAAGGCCGCGCGGCGCGCGGCGCGGCTCCAGTGCGGCTTCTTCCCCGCGGTCGGCGACCCGCGTCTCGCCGAGATCTACAACGAGGAATGCGAGAAGGTCGGCTTCAAGGGCGGCTTCGTGAGCCTCCCCGGCGGCCCGGGCTTCGTCCACGTGACGGAAGACCCGGAGGCCGCGTGGCAGAAGATCGGCCCGCACGCGCTCTACGACGCGCAGACCTACGCCGCATGGCAGACGCCGGGACAGCGATCCGAGGTCCACGTCGACGCCCAGAGCATCGACGACGTCAAGAAGAGCGGCGTCTTCGCGGTCGTCACGCCGGACGAGTGCGTCGAGCTGGCGCGCAAGCAGGGCCGCGTCATCCTGCACCCGTTGATGGGCGGCCTCGAGCCCGACTTCGCGTGGCGCAGCCTCGAGCTCTTCGAGAAGAAGGTCCTGCCCAGGCTGCGAGCGTGACCGTCGCGCCCGGTCAGCGGGAATTCCGTATCGTCACCACCGCGGTCTGACCCATCCGGAACGGGAAGTCCGCCTCGGGCTCCTGCAGCACGATCCGAACCGGGAAGCGCTGCGCGAGGCGCACCCAGTTGAGGGTCTGCTCGACCGCCGGAAGACCGTCCACCGTCGAGCCGTTCTTCTGGAAAAGCCCCCAGCCGATTCCCTGGACCACGCCGTGGAAGCGGTGCGTGGGGTAGGTCGCGAGGAAGATCTCCGCGTCCATGCCGGGCGCGATCTGCGAGAGGTAGCCCTCGCGGAAGTTCGCGAGCACGTACCACGTGCGACCGTCGACCAGCGTCACGACCTGACGGCCCTGGTTCGCGTACTCGCCGACGGCGATGTTCAGGTTCGTGACGTAGCCCTTGAAGGGCGCGCGCACGAAGCAGTAGTCGACGTCGAGCTGCGCGTCGTCGACGGCGGCGCGCGCCGCCTGCAGCCGGGCGTTCACGTCGCCGTACTGGCCGAGCAGGTTCCGCGCCTTCGCGACCTCCGCGCGCGCGCTCGCGACCGCCGCCTCCGCCGCACGCGACCGCGAGCGCGCCTCGAAGACGTCGTTCGGCGTGACGAACCGCCGGCCGAGGAGCGGCTCGATGCGCTCGAGGTACTGGTGCGCGTACGAGGAATCCGCTTCGCGAGCGGCGAGCTGGGCCTCGGCCGCGCGCACCGCGTCCTCCAGCGCCTTCACCTCGAGCTGGGTGAGGTCGAGCTTCGCCTGGGCGATCGCGAGCGCCGCCTGGTACGGCCGCGGGTCGACGACGAACAGCATGTCGCCCGCCTCGACCGGCTGGTTGTCGACGATCGGAAGCTCGACGATCGGCCCGCCGACGTGCGCGGCAATGCCGACGACGTTCGCGCGCACGTAGGCGTCGTCGGTCCGGGGATGCGTGAACGCGAGCAGGTACACCCACGCGCTCAGCACGACCGCGCTCGCCACGATCGCCGCGCCGACGATCCGACCCGCCACCCGCCGACCTCGCGGCGCTTCCGTCACGACCGCCACGTCGCCCTCATACGCGGAAGAAGACGAGCCAGAGCAGCATCGTCCACGCGATCGCGAGGCTCGGGTAGACGAGCGCGATCGGACCGAGGTGTGGCTGGAGGCCGGTCGCGACCAGCACGCGGTGGCTCACCGCCGTCAGCGCGAGCCCGCCGAAGATGCAGAGGATCCACGCCGGGAAGAACGCGCCCTGGATGCTGACGATCGGGTCGCAGCCCGCGCCGATCGCCGACGCGACGAGCACCGCCGCGCGCGGCGCGCACCGCACCGCGCCGATTCCCCGTCCTTGCGCCCGATCCACCGCTCCCCGCACGCTCGCCGGCGGCGGTGCCAGCCACGATCGGCTCGCCGCCGTGCCGGCGCTTCCTTTGCACGGCCGCTTGCCTTATCCGACACGTCGGCGTGCTTGGCAACGGGCGGGGAGGCGGTGGAAGGCGGCCCCAGGCAGAGCGACGGCGGCGCCACGGCGCGCGCCGGCGCGCGCTCGCGTGCCTCGCCGGCCTCGCGTACGCCGGCGCGGGATGCGCGCGCTCGGTCGCCCTCCCGGGGATGAACGCGGAAGCCGCGGCGCCCGCGTCGGTCGACCGCCTGTGGCACCCGCCGGAGTCGCCGCACGCATCGCTCGCCGACCTCCCGGCGCGCGAGCGCTCGCTGCCGGAGCGCCCCGGAGCCGCGCCCGAGCGCCCGTACGACGTGTCGGAGCTCGTGGACCTCGCGCTCCGGCGAAACCCGGAGACGCGGCGGGCATGGGACGAAGCGCGCGCGTCGGCGGCGCGGGTGGGCCGCGCGGTCGGGCCCTACTACCCGACGGTCGGCGTCGAGGGGCAGTGGGGTCCGCAGCGCTTCGAGAACCGGACCGCGCCTTCCGGCACGACGGTGCACCAGGACTTCTCGACCCCGGCCGTCAAGCTGACCTGGACCCTGATCGATTTCGGCCGTCGCTCCGCCTTCCTCGAGGAGTCGCGCCAGCAGCTGCTGGTCGCGGGGCTGTCGTTCAATCGCGAGATCCAGACCGTCGTGTTCCGCACCCAGACCGCGTTCTTCATCTACGACGCGGCGCGCGCGCGCGTCCGCGCGGCGGAGCAGAACCTCGAGCTCGCGCGCACGGTCTCGCAAGCGGTCGGCGATCGCCTCGACCTCGGCCTCGCGACGGCGCCGGCCTCCCTCCTCGCGCGACAGGCGGAGGCGCAGGCCGCCTTCGAGCTCGAGGACGCGAAGGCGAAGGTGGACGACGCGCGCGCGCTGCTCGCGGTCGCGCTCGGCGTGCCGGCGAACCTGCCGCTCGAGGTGGCGTCGCTCGCGGATCAGCCGCTCCCGCCGTCGATCGCCGCCGGCGTCGACGAGCTGATCGCCGACGCCGTCCACCAGCGACCCGACCTCGGCGCTCGCGTCGCCTCGGCGCGTGCGCGCGAAGCGGGCGTGGAGCGCGCACGCGCCGAGCTCTATCCGGAGATCGGCTTCACCGGCTGGTACGGCGTCGACTTCTCGGAGTTCTCTCTGAACGGCGCGCCGCGCGAGCGGACGAACTCGCCCGCGTACAGCGCCCTCCTCCACGTCGACTGGAAGCTCTTCGAGGGCTTCGAGCGCGTGAACGCGATCAAGCAGGCGGAAGCGGAGAGCGCGGCCGCGCGCGCGTCTCTCGCGGCCGCCGAGGTGGACGCGATCGCCGCGGTGTGGCGCGCGTACTCGGACTTCCGCGCCGCGCAGAAGAAGCTGCAATTCGCGGAGGCGCTCCTGCGCGCTTCCCAGGACGCGTACGAGTCGAACGTCGAGACCTACCGGAACGGCCTCAGCACGATCACCGAGCTGCTCGACTCGGAGACCGACCTCGCGAACGCGCGCTACACCGCGATCGACAGCCGCGCACAGCTCCTCGTGAGCTCGGCCGCGATCGCGTACGCGACGGGCGCGATCGACCCGGCGGCGGCGCCGTCGCCCTGAGCGGCGCGCGCGCGCGCGGCGGGGCGCGGCTCAGCCGAGCACGTGGAGGCCGGGAGCCACCATGCTCGTCTCCCGGTCCAGCCGATCCACGACCGCGACGAGCTCCCGCTGGAGCGCGACGCGCGCCGACACGTGGGCGAGGAGCGCGGTCTCCGGATCGCCGGGCGCGCGCGGTGCGTGACGGTCGAGCGCCTCCGCGAGCGCGCGCTCGAGAGCCGCGAGGAGCGGCGCGGGCTCGGCCGGCGCCGCGTCGGGCCCGGCGCCGGCCGAGCCCGCGATGCGGGCTGAGATCGCGTCGAGCTTCCGTCCGAGCGCCGCCGACAGCGCGCGCAGCGGATCGGCGAGATGGTCGGGCGCGATCGACAGATCGACGTCGACGCGATGGCGGACGACCGCCGACGCCGCGATCATCGCGTCCTGCGCGAGCGTCAGCAGGCGGCGGACGCCGGCGCGCGCCGCTCGCACCTCGGGCATTCCGCTGTTCCCCTCGAAGGCCGCCTCGTCGTGCATCGACTCGGTCGCCGCGAGGCCCTGGTAGATCTGCCAGCGGAACCCGCGCGCCGGCCGCACCAGCTCCTCGCGCTCGAGCCGGCTCCCGACGCGCGAGAAGCGCGCGAGCGCCGCCACCGTGTCGGACAACGCGCGCCGCATGCCGCGCGTCGCGAACACCGGCCAGATCGCGTAGAAGACGAGCGTCGTCAGCATGTCGGCGATGACGATGCCGACGACGCGGTCGCGCGCGACCGTGAGGTCGATCGACGGACCGAGCGTGTCGGCGAGCGTCAGCGCGAGCGCGATCCCCGCCTGCACGCCGGCGTACGAGATGCGCGGGCCTCCGGTCGTGACCCAGGCGGCGACGGCGTAGCAGGCGACCGCGATCGGGAGGAAGCCGGCGAGCGAGGTCGCGATCGGGATGAACGCCACGGTCGCGATCAGCCCGACGAGGCCGCCGAGCACCGCGCCGCTGCACCGGAGGACCGCCTTGTGCACGATCGCGCCGTTGCTCGCGCCCGCGATGACGAGGACCGTGACGAGCCCCGTCTGGATTCCGGGCCAGTCCGCGCCGACCATGAAGAGGTAGACCAGGACCTCGGCCAGGCCCGCCTTCAGCGCGAGCTGGAGATCGGCGCGGTTCGAGAGCGAGAACGACGGCGTGAAGTAGCCGGATTCGGGCGCGTCGAGCGGAGACGAGAGCTCGTCCGCACGCGATCGCGGCGGGGACCCCGGTCCGCCGGCGACGCCGAGAGCGCGCGCGGCGAGGCGAAGCGCGGCCTCCATCTCGACCACCGACGCGAGGAGCGCGGCCGCCGATTCGCCCTCCGCCGGATCGACTGCGGGCTCGCTCGCGACCGGCGGCAACCACGTGACCGCTGCGATCGGCGCCGCCGCTTCGAGAGCGGCGCGCCGCGCGGCGACGGCGCGCCGCACCGCCGCGACGCCGTCCGCGATCGCGGCGAGGCGCTCGCGGAGCTCGCCCGGGGGCTCCGCGGCCCCGGCGTGCACGGACAGCCGGCTGAGACCGAGCGCCTCCGTCGCCAGGCGCTCGACGGCCGTGATGAGGACGATCTGCTCGGGGTGGCGATCGCGGAGCACGCGGTGCCGCGCCTCCGCGTCCGCGAGGAGGTCGATCTCCTTTGGAAGCCCGGTCACGACCATCCCGCGTAGCCGGGCGGCCGGCTCGGTGTCCGCCGTCGCCGTCGCCGGCTCGGCGCGGTACGACGCGAGGAGCCGGCGCAGCACCGCCTCGATCGCATCCAGCCGGCGGCCGAGATCGTCCAGGAGCTGGCGCTCGGGGTCGGTCGGTAGGAGGAGCAAGTCCACCACGAGCACGATGAGGACGCCGGTCGCGACGAGAAGCGCTCGCCAGAGCCCGAAGGCGACCAGCGCCTCGGGCTCGACGGTCGGGTTCAGGAAGAACATCACGAACGTGATGCCGCCGAGGATCGCCGAGTAGGGGGCGGTCGTCGTCCGGAAGAGGAAGATCGCGAGCCCGGCGGCGAAGCCGCCCAACGGCACGCGCACCCACGGCATGTCGGCGAACGCCGCCACGCACACCATTCCGGTCGCGCACGAGGCGATCGTGCCGAGGAGGCGCTGGAGGCCCTTCCGGAGCGTCGCGCCGGCGTTCGGCAGGCTCACGAGGAAGATCGAGATGATGACCCACGCGCCGCTCGGGATCTGGAGCGACGCGATGACGACGGTCGCGATCGCGCACGACACGACGATGCGCGCGGTCGCGCGCACGCGCTCCCGGCTCGACGCGAGCTCGGCGCGCAGAAAGGCGCCCGCCGCTCGGAGCCCCGACAGCGGACGCGGCACGGGCGACGGCGTCCGCTCGGAGCGGAGCGATTGCGCGCCACCGCTGCTCGCCACTGCCCCGCCTGCCACCGCGCGGGTGTCCTAGGAGCCTGTCCGAGTCAGGCCATGGGGCTGCGAAGCGCGATGCATCCGCGATCGCTGCGTTGCCGAGCCCTCGACGTATCGCAGCAGATACGCCTTCGGTCTCGGCGCCTTGCGCTCGCGGCGCCTCGCGCTTCTCGCTCCCATGCCCTTACTCGGACAGACTCCTAGCCGGTTCGACGCGCGCCGTGAAGACGCGACCGGTGGAGCTCAGGCGGCGTGCGGCCGGGCGTGCCCGCGGCGGTCGAGGCGAAGCGCGCGTCGCAGCACGAAGAGCGCCGTCATCGCGAGGATCGTCAGGTCGTACCAGACGTTCTTGTGCGCGATGTAGTGCAGCTCGCCCTCGAGCCGCACCTGCCAGTCCTCGACGAGGTGGTCGCCGAGCTTGTTGTCGGCGAGCGTGATCTGGCTCAGGTTCGTGAGGCCCGGCGGCACCTGGTTCCGGAGCGCGAAGCCGGGGATGCGCTGGACCATCTCGCGGTGGAGCGGGAGCGGGATCGGGCGCGGGCCGACGAAGGCCATCTCGCCGCGCGCGACGTTCCAGAGCTGTGGCAGCTCGTCGATCTTGAGCTTCCGGAGCACGCGCCCGACGCGCGTCACGTAGGCGCCGTCGCCGCGCGTGCCGAGGGCCGTGGCGCGCTCCGAGCCGACCGCCATCGTCCGCACCTTGTAGACGGTGAACTCGCGGCCGAGGAAGCCGATCCTCCGCTGCCGGAAGAGGACCGGGCCCACCGAATCGAGCTTGACGATCGCCCACAGCAGGACGCCGAGCGGCGCGAGCAGCGCGATCAGGGCGACCGCGACGGCGCGCGAGACGAGCGGCGTCGGGCGGGCGTCGTGCATCAGGCGGTCGCCGCGCTCTCCTCGCTCTGCAGGCGCGCGTTCCAGGCCTCGAGGAGGTCGCGGATGGAGCGGATCGTGTCGCCGAACGACGCGCGATGCCGGTGGTGGCGGACGAAGCGTTCGATCACCTGGAGGGCGGCCTCGGCGTCCTCCACGCTACCCTTCTCGGCGACCGCGTTGATGCCGACGGGCGACAGGCGCTTCAGCAGCGCCTTCGTCACGGTCGCGCTCCACAGGATAATCAGGCAGTCGGGATCGGTGCGGCGGATCTCGGTCGCGAGCGCGACCGCGCATTCGCTCGACCCGAACTGGTTGTCGAGCAAGTAGACGTCCTGGCCGGGGACGACGTGCGGCTCGTGCGAGACCGTGATCTCGGCGTTCGGGAAGCGCCGGCGGAGGACCTTCTCCCCGAGCTTCGTGGAGACCGGGTTGTCGTCGAGGACGGCGACCCGGAACGCGTTCTTACACGGCATCGTGGTGTCCTTGCGGGCCGCGACCCGAGCCCCCGACCGGAGTATCGGACGCCGATGCCCTCGCCATGAGGCCACCGGGTGCGTTGGAGGGCTCATGTCGTCCCGCCGCCCGCGATAGCGAGAGGAGCCGTGTGAAGCGCGCTTCACGAGAGGCGAGGCGCGAGCCGCCGATACGCGTCCGTTCGACCGCGCGCTCGAGCGCCGGGGTCCCCGTCGATCGACGAGCCCGGAAAGCGCCGGGAGTCCGCCCTGCGGCCCCCGATGCGCGACCATGCGCGCTCACCAGCGCGCGCACGCATGCATGTTTTTCCAGTCTCGGAGGCCACCTGTAAGAATTTCAGGCACCGGAGGGGCGACCCGAGAATTTCGACAAACGCCCCCGGCATGGCGCTGGAGGCGGACCGCGAAATCGCGACACCGGCTGCCCGTGACGGGCGTCCACGGGCTCGGCACGCGACTTGGAACTCTCCGACCGCCGGAAGCACCGGCGCACGGGAGGCGTCGATTGGGAGGCGGCTCCCGCGCCGCTCACGGGTGGTGGACGGACGAGACCATGCGACGCATTGATTCTGGAAAATTGGCCTTGATCTTGGGCATCGGCCTCGTCGCCGCCGCGATCGGCATCGCCGACCGCGAGGCGAATGCGGAGCCGATCGCGATCTCCGGGCGGGTCGCGCTCTCGCGCGCGACCGGCGTCGCGACCTGCGACACGCTCGACGTGGTGGCGATTCTCCGCAAGCGCTCGGGCTCGAGCGTGACCGGCGAGCGCCGCTTCGTCGCCCGCGCCGCCGCGCTGCGTAGCGACGGAAGGCGCTGGTCGTACAGCGTCGACGTCGATCCGTTCACCGGCGGCGCCGCGCAGGACGTCGAGCTCTCCGCCCGCTGCAACTCCGGCGTGGATCCGCTTCTCCGCCATCGCGTCCGCGTCGGCGCCGCGGCCGGCTGGACGAACCCGTTCGCCGTGACGGCGAACGGCGGCAGCCTGCAGCGGAACTTCCGCGTGCGCGTCGTGCACACGACCACTCCCCCCGCCGAGGTCGCGATGGGACCGATCGCCACGACCGCGTACGGCGGCACCGCGACGAGCGGCGCCGCGTCGTGCGACGCTCCGACGCCCGACTTCTCCCAGCTCGATCCGAACGGCAGCTTCGCCGGCTTCTCGAACGACCCGGGCACCAGCTGTCAAGCTCAGACCACGATCGACGGGCACGCCGAGTTCGACCTGAGCCGCCTGCAGGAGTGGTCGGGCGCGATCGAGTCCGTCGAGCTGAGATACTCCGAGGACGAGATGGCCTGGCGCGGCCCGACCGGCAGCTCGACCTCGCCGAGCACCTGCATCGCGATGGCGATGCCCGAGAACGAGCCGGGCGAGCCCTGGAGCATCGGGCAGTCGAACGGCGATCACCGGACGTCGTGGGACGTCACCGACGTCGTCCAGTGGTGGCTCGACAGCGAGGATCCGGCGCCTTCGTTCGATCTGCTCTCCGTCGATCCCGACGACGGCGCCCGCTCGGCGTGCCTGAGCCGGGTGTCGAGCGTGGAGCTCGTCGTCCACTTCGCGTTCTGAAATCCCTTGTCGCGGCCGAGCGGCCTGGCGGTCGCTCTACGGGTGGAGGCGGCTTCGCCTCCACCCGCCGCCCGCGGTCCGCGTGAACAGCTCGCGGTCGTGGAGGCGGTGGTCGCGGTGGGTCCAGAACTCGATCCGCTGCGGCGCGATGCGGAACCCGGTCCAGCTCGGAGGCCGCGGGACGTCGCGTCCGGCGAGAGAGCGCGCGAGGTCGCGCCAGCGCCGGACGAGCACGGCGCGCGACGCGAGCGGAGCGCTCTGGAACGAGCTGCTCGCGGCGAGCTGGCTCTCGCGCGGCCGCGTCCGCCAGTACGCGTCGGCCTCGTCGGCCGAAACCTCGCGCACGCGGCCCTCGATCCGCACCTGACGGCCGATCGCGCCCCAGTGGAACGCGAGCGCCGCGCGCGCGTTCTCCCGCAGCTCGCGACCCTTTCGGCTCCGGACGTCGGTGAAGAACACGAAGCCGCGCGGGTCCGCCTGCTTGAGGAGCACGAACCGGACGGACGGCGCCCCGCCTCGCTCGGCGGTGGCGAGCGCCATCGCATCGGGCTGAGCGGTGCCGGCGCGCGCCGCGGCAGCGTACCAGCGGCGAAAGCGCGCGAGCGGATCGGACGTGCTCGCCGCCCCGCCGACCCGCCTCTGCCGCTTTGCCGATCGCTTGTTCGCCATCTGCGCCCTCGCTAGACGGACGTCCTACCAACGGCGGATCGATCTGGCGATCCGCTGCGACGCGCTGGCAAGCGATGGATCCCACGCTCGTGATCTCCGCCGACTCGCACGTCGTCGAGCCGGTCGACCTCTGGACGCGCTGCTGCGCGCCGTCCGACGCCGAGCGCGTGCCGCACCTGGTGCGCGAGGCCGGCGGACGACCCGGGCAGTTCGTGGTCTGCGAGGGCGCGCTCGCGATGCCGCTCGAGGCGTTCTGCAGCGCCGGGCTCTCGGCCGACGAGCTCGCCGCCGCGTTCGCGCGCGGCGACGCCGCCGTCCGGGCGGGCGCGCGCGATGCCGTCGCGCGCCGCGCCGACATGGACGCCGACGGGGTCGCCGCGGAAGTGCTCTATCCGAGCCTCGCGCTCCAGGCGTACCGGATCGCCGACGGCGACCTGCAGGCGCGCTGCTTCGCCGTCTACAACGACTGGCTCGCCGAGCTCTGCGCCGGCGCGCCCGATCGCCTCTTCGGCATCGGCCTCATCTCGCTCTTCGACCCGGCGGCGGCGTGTCGCGAGATGGAGCGGGTCGCTCGCCTCGGGCTGCGCGGCGCGATGGTGTGGTGCGCTCCGCCCGCCGGCGACTCCTACGCGAGCGCGCGCTACGAGCCGGTCTGGGCCGCCGCCCGGGCGGCCGGCCTTCCGATCTCGCTCCACCTCGGGACGACGCGCGACCTCTCCGCGCCCGGCGAGAGCCTCGCCGTCGCGTACATGATGACGATCCAGCCGATCCAGCGCGCGCTCGCGCAGCTCGTGCTGGGCGGCGTGCTCGACCGCTTCCCCGAGCTCCGCGTCGTCTCGGTCGAGAACGAGATCGGCTGGCTGCCGCACTTCCTCGCGCGCCTCGACCACGCGGCCGACCGCTACCACCGGGTGAGCGACCTGCGCTTGACGATGCGCCCGAGCGAGATCGTCCGGCGCCAGGTCGCCGCGACCTTCCAGGAGGACCGGGTCGGCGTCGAGGCGCGCGGTCGCATCGGCGTCGAGTGCCTGATGTGGGCGTCCGACTACCCCCACGGCGACTCGACCTGGCCGCGCTCGCGCGAGGTGATCGCGCGCGACCTCGGCGACGTCCCGGACGACGAGCGGCGCGCGATCGTGTGCGGCAACGTCGCCCGGCTCTACGGGATCTCGCTGCCGTAGAAGTCGCGGACGACCGCGCGCGCGTGCGAAGCGGCTACGCCGCCGGGCGCACGATCCGGTACGTGACCGTCCCGGTCGCGAGCGATCGGCCGGACGCGCGGCCGAAGAGGTCGACGGCGATCACGAAGATCTCGCCGGTGCGCCACGGCGCGCGCGCGAGCGCGATGACGCCCTCGTCGCGCGTCGACGCGCCGAACCCGAGGTGCATCGCGATCGTCGCGGCGCGGCCGCGCTCGTCGAAGCCCTCGACCGCCCAGGCGGCAGCGCCGCCGGCGGCGTCGACGAGGGTCGCGAGCGCGCCCTCGTGCACGCGCCCGCGATGGTCGGCGAGGTCGTCCTGCCACGGAAGGGCAGCGACGACGCCGCTTCCCTCGACGCGCGCCGACGTGATCCCGAGGCGCGCCGAGAAGGGCGATCCGCTGAAGCGCGCGAACGCGAGGCGCGCGATCGCGGCCGCCGGGATGCCGCCGTCGCCGTCCCGCGGAACGGCACGGCCGACGGGGGCGGAGGCGACGTGCGCCTTCGCGCCGCCCGTGCGCGCGGCGACGAGCCCGCGTGCGACGGTCGCGCCCGAGGCCGCGACGAGAGCGACGTCGGCGAAGACGATCGCGCGCCCGCGCCGCGTGATGCGCGCTTCGGCCGCGAGGGCCTCGCGCACCGGCGCCGCGAGGAAGTGGATCGACAGGTCGACGAGCCGCGGGTCGCCCGCTTGCGGGGTCTCGCTCCCGTGGACCGCCGTCTCGGTTCGGACGACGGCCGCTCCCGCGAGGTGGACGAGCGACGCGATCACGCCGCCGTGCAGGGTGCCGTTCCGGTTCGCGTTTCCCGCCCGGTGCTCGAGCGCCAGCCGGACGAAGCCGCGGCCGACGTCCGCGACCGAAACGCCGAGCGAGCGCGCGTACGGAGCAGCGACGAGCTCGCTTGCGGCGCGACCGGCGTCGATCGTCATGCCGGGCCGAGCGTCGCGAAGCGGCCGCCGGCTGTCAACGACGGTGCGTGCCGTCGGCATTCCGCGCTCCGCGTTTCGCGTTCCGCGCGGTCGGCGTCGCCACGCGGGCGAAACGAAGGCGGCCACGGCGAGGTGAGCCTCGCCGCGGCCGCCGTGCGGTCGAACGAGCGTCCGGTCAGGGAGCTTCCGGACCGATGTAGCCGAGCCGCCGCGACTCGAAGGAGTCGAATCGCATCGTTCCCTGCGCGCCGGTCTTGACGACCACCGCGCCGAGCCGGGCCAGGTCCACCGCGCCGAGCTCGATGTCGAGGCCCGTGAGCGAGGCGACCTCGCTACCGTCGACCCAGAGCTTCAGGAGGCCGTCGTTCGAGCTCGCCGTCGAGGAGCGGCTCCAGCGGAGCTCGATCGCGTGCGGCCCGGCGGCGAGC
The DNA here is from genome assembly GCA_035651755.1 of Binatia bacterium. Taxonomy (GTDB): domain Bacteria; phylum Desulfobacterota; class Binatia; order UBA12015; family UBA12015; genus DASRFA01. Next base: position 61,325 of record DASRFA010000017.1, read on the forward strand.
GGGATCCACGGCGTCGCAACCGTCCCGCCGCCGGCCACCTTCGTCCGGGCCGAGATCTGATGCCCGCCGTTCTTGCTGCGGAGATCGATCCACGAAACCAGGCGATTGGGGTTCTTCTGCTGCAGCGCGAGAATTCGCGTCGTCTTCTGACCCGCCGCGCCGCCCGTCTGGAAGCCGTTGGGATCGAAGTGGAAGCGAGCGCCGTAGACCTTCTCGCCGTCGGGCGAGTCGTCCTGGACGAAGAGCTTGTGCGTGTCGTCCACGACGATTCCGAGGCCCATGGCGCCCTTGAGGGCCGACCCGGCGGACACGATCACGCCGCTGCCGTCGTCGGTCGTCGTGGACCAGGCCGCGGTGCCGTTGCCCTCGAAGCCGTCCTCGAAGATGAGGTCGCTGCCCGACGGGCCGTCGTCGTCGTAGATGACGGCCGTCGGATAGCCGCTCACGGTCGCCTGGCCGACCGAGTAGATGTGCACGTAGAAGACCTCGTCTTCCTCCTGGATCTGGTCGCCGTACACGGGCACGAGGATGGTCTTCGGACCGTCGCCGGGCTGGAAGGTGATGGTGCCCGTCGTCTCCTGATAGTCCTGGCCCTTTTTGGCGGTACCGTCGTGCGTGCCGAACTGGACGGGCACGGCGTGGTTCGACGGCGACACCTTGACGGTGAAGGCGGCGTACTTCGTTCCGGCATCGCCCTCGACCACCGCGGCGTCCGAGATCGACACGTTCGGCCAGCTCGCGTCGTAGTCGATCAGGATGAGCTCGGAGGTCGCCCACGGCCCGAGCGTCGCGCCGCCGGTCGGCGCGCTCAGCTGGAGCGCGATCGATTCCTGGTTGCCCTCGTCGATCGCGTCGAGGGCGACGGGAACCGCGAAGGTCTTCAGCACCTCGCCGTCGTCGAACGTCAGCGTCCCCGACGTCGCGGTGTAGTCGGCGGGCGCGTGCGCCGAGAGGTCGGCGGTCGTATAGTTGACGGTGACCGTCCCGGTCGCGCCGAGGGAGCGCGTGACGGTGATCGTGACCGTTCCGTCCTGCTCCCAGCCGAGGAAGGGATTCTCCGCGAACTGGAGCTGGCCGGCGCCGCCGCCGCCCACGAGCGCGCAGGGCGAGAACTCGGACGTGTCGTTCGAGGAGCTCGTCGCGGTCGCGGTGACGTACGACCCCGGGCTCGCGACCGGCAGGCTGGCCGCGATCATCGCTTCGCCGTTCGCGTCGGTCGTCACGTTGGCGGAGCCGAAGAAGGCCGCGCCCTCGCCGAACCCGGACTCGTCGCAGGCCGCGCTCGCGAAGAACTCGATCCGGAAGGACGTCGCGGGGGTGCCGTGGAGCTTGCCGGCGATCGCCGTCGTCGCGCCGTTCACGACGACCGACGTGAGCACCGGGAAGTTCTGTCCGTGGTTCGCCCCCGGGTCCGCGTCGAAGGCGTCGTTCGCGGTCAGCCCGGGGAGGCCGAGGTCGATGCCGAGCTCCACGTTGCCGAACATCGAGTTCCCGAGGATCGCGTTCCCGTGGCCGGTCGGAAAGAACATGCCGCGCCACTCGTTGCCGGCGACGACGTTCCCGGCGCCGGCCGCGGTCCCGCCGATCGTGTTTCCGAAGGCCTCGTTCACCTCGACGCCGAAGTAGCGGTTGCCGAGGAAGGTCGTCCCGTCGATCGCGGTGCCGATCTTGTTGCCCTCGATGACGTTGCCCGTCGCCTCGGGGCCCGAAAGGCCGATGCCGCTGTAGGCGTTGCCCGACACGACGTTGCCCGCGCCGGCCGCCGTTCCACCGATCTGGTTGCCGGGGGCGAAGATCTCGATGCCGGTGCCTTTGTTCGCGAGCTTCGCGGTGCCGGTCTTCGTGACGCCGATCAGGTTGCCCTGAAGCGTGTTGCCGGTCGCGCCGTACTCGAGCGAGATGCCGCGCTCGTTGCCCGAGACGACGTTGCCCTCGCCCACCGCGGCGCCGCCGATCGTGCAGTCGGTCGCCGAGATGATGCGGATGCCGTAGCTGCCGTTGCCGAGCGCGACCGTGCCGTTCACGTCGGTGCCGATGTAGTTGCCCTGCACGACGCTGTCGGGAGCGTCCTCGTCGATCGCGACGCCGTCCCACACGTTTCCGGAGAGCACGTTCCGCATCGCCGGCAGCGGCCCGCCGACGAAGTTGCCGGGAGCCGAGAGCTGCACGGCCGACCCGTTGTTCGGCATCTTGGCGTTGCCGGCCCCGTTCAGGCCGATGACGTTCCCGTAGACGTGGTTGCCGGTCGCGCCGTACTCGAACGAGATGCCACGGCCGTTGCCGGAGATCAGGTTGCCGGAGCCGGCCGCCGTGCCGCCGATCGTGTTGTTGGTCGCGACGCCGATCGTGCGGATGCCGTAGCCGTCGTTGCCGCGCGCCACGCTGCCGTCGAGGTTCGTGCCGATCTTGTTGCCGGCGATCGTGTTTCCGGTCGCGCCGTCCTGAATCGCGATGCCGTCGTACGCGTTGCCGGAGATGACGTTCCCTGCGCCGGCGACGCTGCCGCCGACGAGGTTCGAGTCGCTGCCGATCGAGAGGCCGCCGCTGTTCGGCAGCTTCGCGGTGCCGGTCGCGTTCAGCCCGATGATGTTCCCGCGGACGAACGTGATGTCCGCGCCCGCCTCGAGCGCCACGCCGCGATTGTTTCCGGAGATGAGGTTGCCGGCGTTCGGCGCGCCGATCTGGTTCTTGGCGCCGAACACCCGGATGCCGTAGCTGCCGTTTCCGATCGCCGCCGTGCCGGCCGCGTTGGTGCCGATGTAGTTGCCGTAGATCGCCGTGAAGTGGGCGTCGTCGTAGAGCAGGATGCCGTTGCTGGCGTTGCCGGAGATCAGATTGCGCGTGCCCGCGACGGTGCCGCCGATGACGTTCTGCGTTCCGCTGACCGAGATCCCGTACCCGGCGTTCGGGGCCGCGACCTGGCCCGTCCGATCGACGCCGATGTAGCAGTTGCGGATCGCGTTTCCGCTGCCGCCGATGACGATGCCCGTGCCCGGAAAGCCGCGCACGACCAGGCCCTTCACGACCGAGTCGTTCGTGTAGATGCCGAGGCCGCTGCCGCTCGCGAGCAGGCTGCCGTCGAGCTCGACGACCGGAGTCCCGGCGTAGCCCGGGTTCTGCGTTCCGTCGAGGACGAGAGGCTGCGTGATCGCCGGGAGCGGCGTCGTCGGCTTGATGGTCTTGATGACGCCTCCGATCAGGAACACGACGGTATCGACCGCCGCGGTCAGGTTCGCGTCCTCGATCGCCTTCCGGAGAGAGTTCGGGCCGGCGTTGTTCACGTTGGTCACGAAGAAGGTCGCCGCATGGGCGGGATGGGCCGCTAGCCCGGCGAGGACGACGGCCAGCATGGCGGCCGGCCACCAGCCGGTCCCCCTGCGCCGTCGTCCGGACGAAATCAACGTCGAGTTCATCTTTCTTGCCTCCGTTTTGGAGGGGATCCCGCTCCCCCGCCGGCGCGCCGGAGCGCTTCGGTCGGGGGTCGGGTCGCCCCGTTCCTTTCCGTGGAACGGGCGTTCAAAGCCGATGAACTTTGTTCGCCGGGCACCCGGAGCTCCGTCCGGCGCGATTGATCAACGGGCGTGCAGCGGTACGACGCACGTGAGCATGCGGTGAGCACCGAGTGCGCGCCCTCGCCTGCCTTGCCGCGGGTCGGGGCAAGCGATGTCCGGCTCCGGGCGGATTTACGCCCTGCGGCATCGCCCTTGCACCCGCCGCCCGCGGACGGTCGGCCGGGCTCCTCGCCCGGCCGGTCGAGGCTCATCGTGCAACGCCCCCTCCGCGTCATGATCGTCGACGATCGGCCGGAGCGCGCCGAGATCCTGTCGGCCGCCCTGGCGCACGCGGGGTACACGGTCGTGGCGCGGGTCGGCGGCCGCGCCGACCTCGCCCAGCGCGTCTTCGAGATCCAGCCCGACGTCATCATCGTCGACATGGAATGCCCGGATCGCGACACGCTCGAGGACATGTCGCGCATCACGCGCGACCGACCGTGCCCGACCGTGATGTTCGTCGACCGGAGCGACGACGACTCCATCCGGGCCGCCGTGCAGGCGGGCGTCAGCGCCTACGTCGTCGGCGGCCTCCACGCCGAGCGCGTGAAGCCGGTGCTCGAGGTCGCGATCGCCCGCTTCAACGAGTTCCAGACGCTCCGCCGCGAGCTCGCGACTGCGCGCTCGAGCCTCGAGGAGCGGAAGGTCGTCGAGCGCGCCAAGGGGATCCTCATGAAGCGCCGCGGGATGGACGAGGAGGCGGCGTTCCGCGCGCTTCGCAAGATGGCGATGGACCGCAAGGTCCGCCTCGCGACGATCGCCCGCGAGGTCGTCGCGGCGTCGGAGCTGCTGACGTGACGCCGCTTCGGATCGGCATCATTCCGCTCACCGACTGCGCGCCGATCGCGGTCGCGTGCGAGCGCGGCTTCTTCCGGCGCCACGGCATCGACGCGCGGGTCACGCGCGAGGCGTCGTGGGCGAGCCTGCGCGACAAGCTCGCCGCCGGCGCGCTCGACGCCGCGCACATGCTGGCGCCGATGCCGATCGCGGCGACGCTCGGGATCGACCCGCTCGCCGTGCCGACGATCACCGCGTTCAGCCTCGGCCTCAACGGCAACGCGATCACGCTGTCGGAGGAGCTCTGGTCGCGCATGCGGGCCGCCGACGGCGACGCGACCGCCGCTCGGCCCCTGCCGGCGACCGCACTCCGGCGCGTGATCGAGGACGATCGCCGGCGCGGCCGGCCGCCGCTCCGCTTCGCGGTCGTCTACCCGTTCTCTTCGCACGACTACGAGCTCCGGTACTGGCTCGCCGCCGCCGGGATCGATCCGGAAGCCGACGTGGGTCTCGCGGTCGTGCCGCCGCCGCGCATGGTGGAGTGCCTCGAGTCGCGCACGATCGACGGGTTCTGCGTCGGCGAGCCGTGGAGCTCGCTCGCCGTCCGCCGCGGCGTCGGCCGGATCGCGATCACGAAGCTCGAGATCTGGAGCAACAGCCCGGAGAAGGTCCTCGCCGTCCGGCGCGACTGGGCCGATCGGCACCGCGAGCTTCACCGCGCCGCGCTGCGCGCGCTCCTCGAGGCGGCCGTGTGGACCGACCGGGCGGAGAACCGCGCGGAGGTCGCGCACGTCCTCGCGAGCGAGCGCTGGGTCGGTGCGCCCGCCTCGCTGCTCGCGGGCTCGCTCACCGGGCGGATCGCGCTCGCGCAGGACGGCGAGGCGGTCGAGCTTCCCGACTTCCACGTGTTCCACCGCTACGCCGCGACCTTCCCCTGGGTCTCGCACGCCGCCTGGCTCGTGCTGCAGATGCTGCGCTGGGGGCAGCTCGCGCGTCCGGTGGACGTCCTCGACGCCGCCGCGTCGGTCTATCGCCCGGACCTGTACCGGGAGGCGGCGCGCGACGTCGGCGTTTCGGCTCCGGCCGCGGACGTGAAGACCGAAGGGACTCACGCCGGCCCATGGTCGCTCGCCGGCGCAGACGGCGCGACGATCGCCATGGGCCCCGACCTCTTCTTCGACGGCGGCACCTTCGACCCGCGCGCGCTCGTCGCGTCGCTCACCCGGTCGCCGATCGCGTCGCCGCGCGTGGACCTCGGAGCGCTCGCCGCGCTCAATGCCTGAGCCCGCGCCCCGGGCACTGCCCAATCGGCGGGCGGCACGCGCCGCATGCGACATCGACCGGCGGCCGAAAAGCGCCGCATCCGCGGCGCTCCTCTCGCCGCGTGCACGCGGCACTCCGCTTGCAGCGTCGAACGAGCGTGCGGCGCGTCCTGCGTGCGCGCCGCACGCGAAGTGGGACGAGCCATCGCCGGCCCGTCCGCGGACAACGGCGTCCCTTCGCGGGGTCCTCCCGCGTCGAGGTCTCAGACGCTCGACTCCAGTCGCAGCCTGGAGAGTCCGCGATGAACGATCGAACGAAATCCGGCGACGCGGTCCGCGTCGTCGTGGTCGGCAACGGAATGGTCGGCCACCGGTTCTGCGACGAGCTGACCGGCCGCGACGAACGTCGCGGCTTCGACGTCGCCTGCTTCGCGGAGGAGGCGAGGCCCGCCTACGACCGCGTCCACCTGAGCGAGCTCTTCGCCGGCAAGGGCGCGCCCGATCTCGAGCTCGCGGATCGCGACTGGTACCGCGAGCGCGGGATCGCGCTCCACCTCGCCGAGCCGATCGTCGAGATCGATCGCGACCAGGGCTGGGTCGTGTCGGCGCGCGGCCGGCGCGTCGCCTACGACGCGCTCGTCCTCGCGACCGGCTCCGCACCCTTCGTGCCCGCGATCCCCGGCACCGAGCTCCCCGGCGTCTTCGTCTACCGGACGATCGACGACCTCGAGGCGATCCGCGCCTGGAGCGCGCGCGCGCGGCGCGCCGCGGTGATCGGCGGCGGGCTCCTCGGGCTCGAGGCCGCAAAGGCCGCGGTCGACCTGGGCCTCGAGACCCACGTCGTCGAGTTCGCTGCGCGCCTCATGCCGCGGCAGGTCGACGGCGGCGGCGGCGACGTCCTGCGCGCCGCGATCGAGCGGCTCGGCGTGCGCGTCCACGTCTCGGCCGAGAGCGAGGCGATCGTCGGCGACGGCGCGGTCGCGGGCCTCCGCCTGAAGGGTGGCGTCGAGCTTCCGGTCGAGCTCGTGATCGTCTCGGCCGGCATCCGGCCGCGCGACGAGCTCGCGCGCGCCGCCGGCCTCGCGGTCGGGCCGCGCGGCGGCATCGTCGTCGACACCGGCCTCGCGACGAGCGACCCGCGCATCTTCGCGATCGGCGAGAGCGCTCTCGCCAGCGGCATGGTGTACGGCCTCGTCGCGCCCGGCTACGAGATGGCGCGCACCCTCGCGGCACGCCTCTGCGGCGAGGACCGCCGCTTCACGGGCGCCGACCTCTCGACCAAGCTCAAGCTCCTCGGCGTCGACGTCGCGAGCTTCGGCAACCCCTTCGCCGACGAGGCGCTCGGCACGGGCGCGCGCCGCGTCGTCTTCGAGGATCGCGCGCGCGGCGTCTACCAGAAGCTCGTTCTCAGCGCCGAGGACCGCCGCCTGCTCGGCGGCATCCTGGTCGGCGACGCGAGCGCGTTCGCACCGCTCGTCGCGGCGCTGCGCTCCGGACGCGAGCTGCCGGAGCGCGTGCACGAGCTGCTCTTTCCCGGGAGCGCCGACGCAGAGGCGGCGGCCGGCGCCGAGATCGCCGACGACGAGCAGGTGTGCGCGTGCAACGGCGTCAGCAAGGGCGCGATCTGCGCCGCGATCCGCGAGCAGGAGCTCGCGTCCGTCGGCGGCGTCAAGGCCTGCACGCGTGCCGGCACGGGCTGCGGTGGCTGCGTGCCGGTCGTCGCGAAGCTCCTGGAGCGCGAGCTCGCGGCCGCCGGGCGCGAGATGAGCCGGCACCTGTGCGAGCACTTCGCGTACACGCGCCAGGAGCTCTTCCAGATCGTCAAGCTCGGCCGGATCGCGAGCTTCGACGAGCTCCTCGCGAGCCGCGGCACCGGCGGCGGCTGCGAGGTCTGCCGGCCGGCGGTCGCGTCGATCCTCGCGAGCACCTGGAACGACTTCGTGCTCGACCACGCGACGATCCAGGACACGAACGACCGCTTCCTCGCGAACGTCCAGCGCGGCGGCACGTACTCGGTCATCCCGCGCATCCCGGGCGGCGAGATCACGCCCGAGAAGCTGATCGCGATCGGCGAGGTCGCGCGGAAGTTCGACCTCTACTGCAAGATCACCGGCGGTCAGCGCATCGACCTGCTCGGTGCGCGGGTCGAGCAGCTTCCCGACATCTGGGAGGAGCTGATCGCCGCCGGCTTCGAGAGCGGCCACGCCTACGGAAAGGCGATGCGGACCGTCAAGAGCTGCGTCGGCTCGACGTGGTGCCGCTTCGGCGTGCAGGACTCGACCGGCCTCGCGATCCGGATCGAGGAGCGCTACCGCGGGATCCGCGCGCCGCACAAGCTGAAGGCCGCCGTCTCCGGCTGCATCCGCGAGTGCGCCGAGGCCCAGGGCAAGGACTTCGGCGTCATCGCGACCGAGAAGGGCTGGAACCTCTATCTCTGCGGCAACGGCGGCGCGCAGCCGCGCCACGCCGACCTGGTCGCGTCCGACGTCGACGAGGAGACGCTCGTCCGGCTCATCGACCGCTTCCTCATGTACTACATCCACACCGCGAACCCTCTCGAGCGCACCGCGCGCTGGCTCGAGCGCATGGACGGCGGCATCGCGTACCTGAAGCGCGTCATCGTCGACGACGCGCTCGGCATCTGCGCGCAGCTCGAGCGCGACATGCAGGCGCTCGTCGACCGCTACGAGTGCGAGTGGGCGGCGGTCGTGCGCGATCCCGAGCGGCGCGCCCAGTTCCGGCACTTCGCGAACAGCGCGGTACCGGACCCGACCGCCGGCTTCGTGCGCGAGCGCGGGCAGAAGCGCCCGCGCGACTGGCCCGCCGCGCCCCCGCCGCCCGCCGTTCCGACCACGCCTGCCGCCGGCACGTGGCGCCGCGTCGCGAGCGCCGCCGACGTCCCGCGCGACGGCGGCACCACGGTCCGGATCGGCGACGCACAGATCGCCGTCTTCCACTTCGCGACGCGCGACGCCTGGTACGCGTGCCAGGCGATGTGCCCGCACCGCGGCGACATGGTGCTCGGGCGCGGGCTCCTCGGAACGCAGGGCGACGAGCCCAAGGTCGCCTGCCCCATGCACAAGAAGACGTTCTCGCTCGCGAGCGGCGCCGGGCTCTCGGACCCGCAGTACCGGGTCGCGACGTTCCCGGTCGAGGTGCGGGGCGGCGAGGTCTACCTGCTGGTTCCCTCGGAGGCCGAGCTTCGAGCCGGCGGGAACGCCTGTAGCGACTCCGCGCATTGCGCCGGCGCGGCAGCGGAGCCGCGCGCGTGACGCCGGCAAGCGCGCCGCTCGAAAGGGTGGCGTTCGCGCCCGACGCCGCCGCGGGCGGGGCCGACGCGGCGCTGGCACGCGACGGCGCGCACGCTCATGCGCTCCGCGTCGCGCGCGGACGCACGAGCCGCCTCGCGCTCCGCGACGCGCTCGCCACGACCGTTCTCCTGATCGCGGCGGTCGCCGCCGGATCGCGCGGCTTCCGCGACGTCGACCGGGCGCTCCTCGGGTACCTCGTCGCGACCGTCGCCTGCGCCTTCGCGACGACGTGGCGCGCGAGCGCGTTCTGGCGTCGTCCCGCGTCGGCGTTCTACGCCCGCGCCCTCCTCGCGTCGCTGCGCGAGCCGCGCCGCCTGCGCCGCACCGTCGCCGCGGCGGGCCGCGACCTCGCGGCGCAGGACTTCCTGCGGCGGCGCTCGACCGCGCGCTGGGTCGCGCACGTCCTTCTCTCGGGCGGAACCCTCGCGAGCTTCGCGATCACGCTCCCGCTCGTCTTCGGGTGGCTCCGCTTCGCGCCCGCCGGCGATCGCTCGTACCGGGTCGCGCTCTTCGGGCTTCCGACCGCGCGCTTCGACGTCGACGGGCCGATCGGCTGGCTCCTCTTTCATGCGCTCGCGCTCGCGGGAGCGGCGGTGCTGGCTGGCGCGAGCGCATTCCTCTTCGCTCGTTTGCGAGCCCGCCGCGCGCCCGAGACGGTCGCCGCGTCGGCGATCGCACCCCTCGTGCTGCTCATCGTCGTGGCCGCGAGCGGCCTCGCTCTGCCGGCGACGCGCGGGCTGCCGGCGCTCTTTCCGTCGGCGGCGGCGCTGCACGAGGCGGCCGTCGTCGCGCTGCTCGTGGCGATCCCGTTCTCGAAGCTCGGGCACGTGCTCGTGCGGCCGCTCCAGCTCGGAGCGCGCGCCGTTCGCTCGGAAGACGGCGCATCCTGGCCGTCGTGCGGCGGCTGCGGCGCGGCGCTCGCTCCCGTCGCGCAGCGGCGCGTCGTCGAGGGGATTCTCGTCGCGCACGGGCTTCCGGTCGCGCGCCGCTCGCTGCGCTGCCCGGCGTGCAGGCGACGCGAGGTCGCCGCCGCGCAGGCGCGCCTCGTCGGCGCGCACTTCCAGCCGCGCATTTCGGGCGCCCGCCCCGGCGGCAGTGGGCCCGCGAGCGCGCTCTCGCGGCGGGACGGCTGACGTGGCCGAGCTGCCCGCCCCGATCGAGGCGCTCATCGCGGCCCACGGCCCGAGCCTCGCGTTCGCGCCCCCGGGCGGCTTCGGCGCGCGCGCCGCGGTCGACCGGAAGGTCGAGACCCACTGCTGCTTCTGCGGGCAGCAGTGCGGCGTCAAGCTCCTCGTCAAGGACGAGCGCGTGGTCGGCGTCGAGCCGTGGGAGGAGTTCCCCTTCAACCAGGGGAAGCTCTGCCCGAAGGGCGTCAAGCGCTACCTCCAGAGCAACCACCCGGACCGCCTGCTCCACCCGCTCGTCCGGACCGGCCGCGGCTTCGCGCGCATCCCGTGGGACGAGGCGCTCGACCTCGTCGCCGAGCGCTTCGAGCGCCTGCAGCGGCGCTGGGGATGCGACGCCGTCGCGGTCCTCTCGGGCGCGTCGCTCACGAACGAGAAGGCGTACCTGATGGGGAAGTTCGCGCGCCTCGCGCTCGGGACGCGCCACATCGACTACAACGGCCGGCTCTGCATGGTCGCGGCCGGCGCCGCCAACCTGAAGGCGTTCGGCGTCGATCGCGCGGCGAACCCGTGGTCTGACATCGCCGCAACCGACCTCGTGATGGTGCTGGGCGCGAACGTCTCCGAGTGCAGCCCGATCACGACCGACTACATCTGGCGGGCGCGCGACCGCGGAGCGCGCCTGATCGTCGTCGACCCGCGCCTGACGCCGATCGCGCGCACGTCCGACCTCTACCTGCCCGTCCGTCCCGGCCGCGACTCGCTCCTCGTGAACGCGATCCTGCACGCGGTCGTCCGGCTCGGCGGCGTCGACCACGAGTTCGTCGAGCGCCACACGACGGGATTCGACGACGTCCGGCGCGCGATCGAGGGCTGCGCACCGGAAGCGGTCGAGCGCGAGGTCGGCATCCCGGCGGCGCGCATCGTCGAGGCGGCCGAGATGTGGGTGCAGGCGCCGCGCACGATGCTCCTCCACGCGCGCGGCATCGAGCACCACACGAAGGGCGTCGAGAACGTCCTCGCGTGCATCAACCTCGTGCTCGCGACCGGCAAGATCGGGAAACCGGGCTGCGGCTACGCGACCATCACCGGCCAGGGGAACGGCCAGGGCGCGCGCGAGCACGGGCAGCGCTGCAACCAGCTCCCGGGCGCGCGCGACGTCGAGAACCCCGAGCACCGCGCGCACGTCGCGCGGCTCTGGGGCGTCCCGGAGGAGCGCATCCCGCGGAAGGGCGCGACCGCGCCGGAGATCGTGGAGATGCTGCACCGGCGCGAGGTCCGCGGCCTCCTCTCGCTCTGCTTCAACCCGCTCGTCTCGCTGCCCGACGAGCGCTTCACGCGCGAGGCGCTCGAGCGAGCCGACTTCTTCGTCGCGATCGACTTCTTCCTCTCCGAGACCGCGCGCCACGCCGACCTCGTGCTGCCCGGCTCGCTGCACGAGGAGGACGAGGGCACGGCGACGACCGTCGAGGGGCGTGTCGTCCGGATCCGGAAGGCGGTCGAGCCGCCCGGCGAGGCACGGCCCGACTGGCGCATCGTGTGCGACATCGCCGAGCGCCTCGGCGTCGGCGACCTCTTCGCCTTCTCCGGGCCGCGCGCGATCTTCGAGGAGCTGCGTCGCCTCTCGGCCGGCAGCCGCGCCGACTACTCGGGCATCAGCTGGGAGCGGATCGAGCGCGAGAAGGGGGTCTTCTGGCCGTGCCCGAACGCGGATCATCCCGGCACGCCGCGGCTCTTCGAGGGCGGCCGCTTCGCGCACGAAGACGGACGCGCGCGCTTCCACGCGATCGAGTACCGCCCGCCCGCGGAGACCGTCGACGAGGAGTACCCGATCCTCCTCACGACCGGCCGGATCGTATCGCAATTTCTCTCGGGCTCGCAGACGCGGCGGATCGGACCGCTGGTCGCGCACCAGCCGGAGCCGCGCGTCGAGATGCATCCGCGGCTCGCGGCGAAGCTTGGAGTCGCGGACGGCGACGAGGTGCGCGTCGCGAGCCGGCGCGGCCACGTCGACCTGCGCGCGCACGTCGTCTCGACGATCCGGCCCGACACGGTGTTCATCCCGTACCATTGGCCGGGCCGGCTGTCGGCGAACCGGCTCACGCAGCGCGCGTACGACCCGATCGCCGGCATTCCGGAGTTCAAGGTCGCGGCCGTACGCATCGAGCGCCTCGCGCGAGACGCTGCCGCCGAAGCTGCCGACGAGCGAGGTGCCGCGTGATCCTCGAGCTCTTCGTCGACGCCAACCGCTGCATCGGGTGCCGCGCCTGCGAGGAAGCGTGCAGCGAGTGCCCCGGCCACGGCGGCGAGTCGATGATCCACCTCGACTTCGTCGAGCGCTCGACCTCGGTGCAGACCGCGCCGACCGTGTGCATGCACTGCGCGGACCCGGCGTGCGTCGCGGTCTGCCCGGCCGATGCCATCAAGATCGACGACGAGGGCGTCGTGCTGACGGCGATGGCCGAGCGCTGCATCGGGTGCGGCAACTGCGCGCTCGCGTGTCCGTTCGGCGTTCCGAAGGTGCACCCCGGCATCGAGCTCATGCGGAAGTGCGACCTGTGCTACGACCGCACGTCGGTCGGGCTCCGCCCGATGTGCGCGACGGTGTGCCCGTCGGGCGCCCTCTTCTACGGGACGCGCGCCGAGGTCGAGGACCGCCGCCGGGCACGACCGACGAACGAGGTGGCGTTCGGCGATGCGCGCGTGCGGACGCGGAACCACTTCATGGTCCCCGCGGAGAGCGACGTGCTCGCCGCCTGGGACGACGGCGCCGTCACCCCGCGCGCCGGCGACGCCGGCCCTGGCGCGACGCGCTCGCGCGCCGAGCGCCAGCTCGAGGAGGCGCTGTGCTGAAGCGACCCGATCCGTCGTTCCCCCGGGAACTCTCCGCCGATCGCCGGCTCGAGCGCCGGCGCTTCCTGCGTACGCTCGGCTCGGCGGCCGTCGTGACGCTGGTCGCCGAGTGGTGGACCGCGCGCACCTTCGACGAGGCGCACTCGCACACGCCCGAGGTGCGACTCGCGACCCGCGACGAACCCGCCGTCGGGCAGGCGCGCGCGCTCGAGGACGCGGGCGGCGAGCAGGTGCTCGTGGTCCGGCTCGACGAGGCGAGCCTGGTCGCGTTCGACCGCCGCTGCCCCCACCTCGGCTGTCCGGTTTTGTGGTCGGCGGAGCGCGGGCGATTCGAGTGCCCGTGCCACCGCGCCGCATTCGACGCGCGCACCGGCCGGGTGCTCTTCGGCCCGCCGCGCCGCGGTCTCACGCCGGCGCACGTCACGGTCGCATGAGCCGCCGCCCGCGAAGCGGCGCGCACACGCGATGGGCAGCGCCTCGATTTCGAGCGCGACGCCCAGGCCGTGCGCCGCGACGAGGCCCCGGAAACACGGTCTCGCGCTGCATGTTCGCGTGCGTCCAAGGGCGGCGATCGCGGCCCGGAAGTTGCTGACGGTCTAGCGAAGCGCCGGCACGCGTCCGGCGCGCTCACATTGCTGCGGCGGCGCGCCATGGCGGCGCGCTGCGAGGACAACGGCGTCCACTTTCACGGGGATCCTTCCGTGCGGGTGGACGCTTTTTTGTTGCGACAGGAGAAAGCGATGCCCGATCGACACGAGGTGACCGGAGCGGAGCGCCGTCCGACGAGCGCGCGAGAGAAGGGCAGCCGCGGCTGGACGCGCCGGCGCGTGCTCCAGTCGTCGGCACTCGCTTCCCTGCTCGCGGCTCTGCCGTCGCCGTGGCGAGGCCGGGTGTTCGCCTCGGACGCCCCCGAGACGCCGCAGATCCGGATCGGGATCATCGCGCTCACCGACTGCGCTTCGATCGTGGTCGCGCACGAGAAGGGCTTCTTCCGGGAGGAGGGCCTCGACGTGACGATCTCCAAGGAGGCGTCGTGGGCGGCGATCCGCGACAAGCTCTACCTCGGCGAGAATCACGCGACGCACATGCTCTACGGGACGCCCTACGCCTCCACGCTCGGGTTGGGAGGCGCGCCGGCACGCCCGCTGATCATCCCGTGGGTGCTCAACATGAACGGCCAGGCGATCACCCTCAACACCGAGCTGCGCGACAGGGGCGTCCGGGCGCCGACCGACCTGCAGAAGCTCCTTGCGGAGGAGAAGGCTGCCGGGAAGCCGCCGCGCACCTTCGCGATGACCTACCCACCCGGCACGCACGCGATGTGGATCCGCTACTGGCTCGCGAGCGGCGGCATCAACCCCGACAAGGACGTGTCGCTGATCACGATCCCGCCGCCGCAGATGGTCGCCAACATGAAGGTCGGGAAGATGGACGGCTTCTGCGTCGGCGAGCCGTGGAACGCGCGCGCGATCGGCGACGGCATCGGCTTCACTGCGACGACGACGCAGGCGATCTGGAAGAACCACCCCGAGAAGGTGTGCGCCTTCACCGCCGAGTTCGCGGAGAAGAATCCACGCACCGTGCGCGCCGTCCTGCGCGGCCTCCACCGGTCGAGCGTCTTCATCGACGATCTCGGAAATCGCCCCGAGGTCGCGGCGATCGTCTCGCGCCCGGAGTACATCAACTGCCCGAAGGAGATCATCCTCGGCCGCCTGCTCGGGAAGTACGACATGGGCGACGGCAAGGGCGAGCGCTTCGATCCCGACTACATGCGCTTCCACGAGCGCGACGCGAACTTCCCGTGGAAGTCGCACGGCGTCTGGTTCCTCACGCAGTTCCGGCGCTGGGGAATGCTCCCGCAGGCGCCGGACTACGAGAAGGTCGTCGCGCAGGTGCACCGCCCGGACATCTACCGCGAGGTCGCGCGCGAGGTCGCGATCGCCGCTCCCGCCGGCGACATGCGGCGGGAGACGCTCGGCGACGGCGTCGCCTTCGACCCCGCCGAGCCCGAGGCCTATGCGATGGGCTTCTCCGTCAAGACGACGGCGAACGCCTGAGCGAGGACGTCATGCAAGCAGAGATCACCGCTGAATCCGCCGCCCGCGCCGGCGCTCGCGTCGCCCGGAGGTCGGCGGACACCGGCGCCGCATTCGCGCGCCTGAAGCCGATCGTGCTCCCGCTCGCCGGCACCGGGTCGCTGATCGCGCTCTGGGCGCTTCTCAGCGCGACCGTCTCTTCCGATCTGCCCTCGCCGCTCCAGGCGTGGTCCGAGTCGAAGCGCTACGTCCTCGAGCCCTTCTTCAAGGAGGGCGAGATGAACCAGGGCATCGGCCGGCTCGCCTTCTACAGCCTGGTGCGAGTCGCGAAGGGATACCTGCTCGCGATCGCCATCGGGACGCCGCTCGGCTTCGTTCTCGGGCTCTCGCGTACGTTTGCGCAGGCGTTCGACCCGCTCGTGCAGATCCTGCGGCCGATCTCGCCGCTCGCCTGGCTGCCGCTCGGCCTGATCCTCTTCCGGAGCTCGGAGCCGGCGGCGCTCTTCACGATCGCGATCTGCGCGATGTGGCCGACGGTGATCAACACCGCCCTCGGCGTCCGGAGCATCCAGCAGGAGTATCTGAACGTCGGTCGCGTGCTGCGCCTCTCGACGCCGGTCATGCTGCGGAAGATCGTCGTGCCGGCGACGCTTCCGTACCTCTTCGCGGGGTGGCGCCTGAGCCTCGGGATCGCGTGGCTCGTGATCGTCGCGGCCGAGATGCTGACGGGCGCGCCCGGCGTCGGCGGCTTTCTCTGGCAGGAGTACAACAGCCTCGTCTACTCGCACATCATCCTCGCGATCGTGACGATCGGGCTCGTCGGCTTCGCGCTCGATCGTCTGATGGGCCGCGTCGAGGCCCGGTTCGCGCGCGCATGAGCCGGCCGATCCTCGAGCTGCGCGACGTCGAGAAGCGCTTCCCCGGCCGCGCCCAGCCGGTGCTTTCCGGCGTCGACCTCGCCGTGCGCGAGGGCGAGCTGGTCGCGGTCGTCGGGTGCTCGGGCGCCGGCAAGACGACGCTCGTCTCGCTCGCGGCCGGCCTCCTCGCGCCCGAGCGCGGCGAGATCTTGTTCGACGGGCACCCGGTCTGCGGGCCGGGCCCCGAGCGCGCGGTCGTGTTCCAGAGCTACTCGCTGCTGCCGTGGATGAGCGCGCTCCAGAACGTGATGCTCGCGGTGCGCGCGTCCGCACCCGAGCTCGGGCGCTCGGCGGCGCGCGAGCGCGCGCGCGAGGTGCTCGAGCTCGTGAAGCTCGGTGCAGCCGTCGACAGGCGCCCGGGCGAGCTGTCGGGCGGCATGCGCCAGCGCGTGGCGCTGGCGCGCGGGCTCGCGATGCGGCCGCGTCTCCTCCTCCTCGACGAGCCGCTCTCCGCCCTCGACGCCCTCACGCGCGCGGCGCTCCAGGACGAGCTCGCGCGTATCCGGAGCGCGACGCACACGACGACGATCCTCGTCACGAACGACATCGACGAAGCGATCCTGCTCGCCGACGTCGTCCACCCCCTGACGCGCGGGCCGGCGGCACGCTTGCTGCCGGCGATTCCGATCGAGATCCCGCGGCCGCGCGCACGTACCCGCATGAGCCTCGCCCCCGGCTACCAGCGCGCTCGCCGCGCGATCGTGGCCGCTCTCGGCGCCCGCTCCGCCCGTGCACGTCACGACGCGGAGCCGCGCGCCGGATCCGACGCCGCACGCGCGGCGGTCGCGGAGTCGGCGCGATGAGCACGATGCTCGACGTCTGGAACCTCGCGAAGGAGTTCCCGGCGAAGGACGGTCCTGCGCTGATCGTGGACCGCTTCGATCTCAAGGTGACGGAGGGCGAGTTCGTGTGCGTGATCGGGCACTCGGGCTGCGGGAAGTCCACGGTGCTCTCGATCTTGATGGGCCTCTCGCAGGCGACGCGCGGAACCGTGATCCTCGGGAACAAGGAGCTCGACGGTCCCGGCTGTGATCGCGGCGTGGTCTTCCAGTCGGCTGCGCTGCTGCCGTGGATGAGCGTCCTCGAAAACGTGCAGCTCGCGGTCGCGCAGGTGAGCGCGGACAAGACCGCGACGGAGCGGCGCCGGCTCGCGCGCCACTACCTCGCGCTCGTCGGGCTCGAGGACATCGGTGACGCGCGCCCGGCCGACCTCTCCGCCGGCATGCGCCAGCGGGTCGGGATCGCGCGCGCTTTTGCGACCGATCCGCGGCTCCTCCTCCTCGACGAGCCGTTCAGCCTGCTCGACGCGATCACGCGCCTCGACCTGCAGGACCAGCTCGCCGAGCTGTGCGATCGGACGCGCAAGACGGTCGTCATGGTCACCCACGACGTCGACGAGGCGCTCCTCCTCGCAGATCGCATCGTGATGATGACGAGCGGCCCCGCGGCGCGGGTCGGCGACGTGCTGGACGTCCCGTTTCCGCGCCCGCGCGACCGCAGCCTGGTGCTCTCGCAGCCGGCGTACTACCAGGCGCGCGACCGCATCCTGTCGTTCCTCGAATCTCCGGGACGCACACGGCCGAGCCTCGTCCACTCGCAAGCGGGAAGAGCCGCCGCGCACGAGCCGTCGAACGGCGCCGCCGCATCGTTCCCCGCGCAAGACGCGCCGGCTTGACGGTTCGCGCCAGCCGGCTCTCACGCCGCGCGGGCTAGTGGCGGCGGCTAGTGGCGGCGGGAGGACCATTTTGTGAAAAACTCTGCATTGACCATCGCCATTGGACGACGAACACGGCGCCGCGCGCTCGCGCGCGGCCATGCGCCTGCGGGCCGGTCCTGGCGCGCGTGCTCCGCGCTCGCCGCGCTCGCGCTCGGCTCGCTGCTCTGCGACCGCGCCCGCGGCCAGACGCCGTCCGCCGCCGGCTCCGCCGCGAGCGGGCCCGCTACGGCGTCGCCCCCGCCCCTACCCTACCCGATCGCGCCGCTCACGGTGAACGGGCCATGGGACTCGACGATCCGGCTCGAGGTCTACGAGCGCCTGCGCGGCGAGTTCGTCGACTGGTTCGCGACGCCGAACCCCGGGCCGACCTCGCGCTTCCGCTACAACTTCATCGGCAACAAGCTGCAGCTCGGCATCCGCTTCAAGAGGGACCCGTGGGAGGCGTTCGCGCAGTTCCAGGACACCTCGCTCGGCGACGTGCCGTCGAATGCGGTGGGCGTCGGGTCGACCTACTTCGCGAACACGCACTCGGCGACCCAGAACGGAGCGTTCCTCCGCCAGGGCTGGATCGCGAGCAAGCGGCTCTTCGCGGACGGGCTCTTCCTGAAGGGCGGACGGCAGCTCTACAGCGACGCGCTCGAGGCGCCCGTCAAGAACAAGGACCTGCGCTGGATCCAGGTGAACCGCTTCTCGCAGCGGCTGATAGGCCCGTTCGACTACACGCACGTCGGGCGGAGCTTCGACGGCGGCCAGATCGGCTACGACTCCGCCAAGATCAACGTGACCGGGTTCGGCTTCGTCCCGACCTACGGCGGCTACGAGGTCGACGCCAACCGCGAGCTCGACATCGACCTCGCCGGCGTCGCGCTCAGCCTGCCGGACTCGCCGGAGCTCGGGGAGACCTTCGGTCGCCTCTTCTGGCTCTACTACGACGACTTTCGCGACGTCCTGTCGGTCGACAACCGCCCGCTCCCGGCGCGCCAGGCGACGCAGGGCAAGTCGATCGCGATCCACACGCTCGGTGCGAACGTCGCGCACCTCTTCGAGGACGTTGGCCCCGGTTTCGTGGACGGCGTCGCGTACGGCTACGGCCAATTCGGCGACTACCAGACCCTCGACCACACCGCGTGGGCCTACGGCTTCGAAGCCGGCTACCGCTGGAAGGAAGGCCCCGCGAGGCCGTGGCTGCGGATCGGCATCGACAGCGCCTCGGGAGACCCCGACCCGAACGACGACGAGCACCAGACGTTCTTCCAGATGCTTCCGACCGCCTGGCTGTACGCGCAGTTCCCGTTCTACAACATGATGAACAACCAGGACGTCTTCATGCAGGCGATCCTGGAGCCGCATCGCCAGGTGTCGCTCCGTCTCGACTTCCACTGGCTGCGCGTCAACTCGAGCCGGGACCTCGCGTACTTCGGCGGCGGCGCGACCAAGAACGACTTCTTCGGCTTCGGCGGCGTGCCGGCGAACGGCCGCTACGAGCTCGCCTACCTCCTGCACGGCATGCTGACCGTGCAGCCGACCGCCTTCTTCACGGTGAACGCCTTCTACGGCCACGCCTTCGGGCAAGGCGTGATCAACGCGAACTTCACCGGCCGGCAGGGGAACTACGGGTTCCTCGAAGGCATCGTCGCGTTCTGACGCGGGCGCGTCGCCGCTCGGCCTTGTGCTGCGGCCCCCGAGTCGGGAAAGAAGGGCTCGGGGGCCGCCCATGCCGCAGAAAGACGATCGCGAGTCCGAGATCGACCGCCTGCTCGGGCAGATGACGCTCGAGGAGAAGGCCGCGCAGATGCACGGCCTCCGGATGCAGACGGTCGACGACCTCTACTTGACGCCGGACCTCGAGCGGCTCGGCGTGCCCGGCTTCCGGATGGTCGACGGCCCGCGCGGCGTCCGGGCCGGCCGCGCGACCGCGTTCCCCGTCGGGATGGCGCGCGGCGCGACCTTCGACCCCGAGCTCGAGCTGCGCGTCGGACGCGCGATCGGCCTCGAGACCGCGGCGCGCGGCGGCAACGTGCTGCTCGCGCCGGTCGTGAACCTGCTGCGCCACCCGCGCTGGGGCCGCGCCCAGGAGACCTACGGCGAGGACACGCACCACCTCGGCGAGATGGGCGCAGCGTTCGTGCGCGGAGCGCAGGAGCACGTCGTCGCCAGCGTCAAGCACTACGCGGCCAACAGCATCGAGAACAACCGCTTCACGGTGAGCGCGAATCTGGACGAGCGGACCCTGCGGGAGGTGTACCTGCCGCACTTCCGGAAGACCGTCGAGGCGGGCGTCGGCTCGGTCATGAGCGCCTACAACCGCGTGAACCGCGAGTGGTGCGCCGAGAGCCGCCACCTCGTGCGCGAGATCCTGAAGGACGAGTGGGGCTTCGACGGCTTCGTCGAGTCCGACTGGATCTTCGGCGTGCACTCGACCGCGCCCTCGGCGCTCGCGGGCCTCGACATCGAGATGCCGGCGGCCAACTACTACGGCGAGAAGCTCGTCGCGGCGGTACGCGCGGGCGAGGTGCCCGAAGCGATCGTCGACGACGCCGTGCGGCGCATCCTCCGCATCAAGCTCCGCTTCGGGCTCTTCGAGCGCCGCCCCGCACCCGATCCGTCCGTCGTGGCGTGTCCCGCGCATACCGCGCTCGCGCGCGAGGTCGCGCGCGCGGCGATCGTGCTCCTGTCCAACCGGGATCGCGCGCTCCCGCTCGACCGCTCGGCGCTGCGGTCGATCGCCGTCGTCGGCGCGCTCGCCGACCAGGCGAACCTCGGCGATCGCGGCAGCAGCTTCGTCTCGCCGCCGTACGCGGTGACGCCCCTCGCCGGGATCGCCGCCGCGGCCGGCGGCGCGATCGAGGTCGCCCACGTCGCGACCGACGCTCCGTCCGCCGGCGACCTCGCGCGGATCGCGCGCGCCGATGCGGCGGTCGTCGTCGTCGGCCTCACCTCGGAGGACGAGGGCGAGGGGCAGATCACGGTCGGCGACCGCGCACGCCTCGAGCTCCGCGACGCGCAGCGCGATCTCGTGCTCGCGGTCGCGCGCGCGAACCCGCGGACGATCGTCGTCCTCGAGGGCGGAAGCGCGATCGCGATGGAGGAGTGGGTCGACGCTCCCGCCGCCGTGCTGATGGCGTGGTACCCGGGCATGGAGGGCGGGCACGCGATCGCCGACGTGCTCTTCGGCGACGCGTCGCCGTCGGGAAAGCTGCCGATCACGTTCGCGCGCTCGGAGGATCAGCTCCCGCCCTTCGCGAGCGACCGCGACGAGGTCGACTACGGCTGGTTCCACGGCTACCGCCTCCTCGACCGCGACGGCGCCGAGCCGCGCTTCGCCTTCGGGTTCGGGCTCTCGTATGCGACGTTCGCGCTCTCGTCCTTGCGGCTCGACTCGGACGCGGTCTCGGCGGACGGGCAGCTCGTCGCGCACGTCGAGGTCTCCAACATCGGAGGCGTGGCGGGCGCGGAGGTCGTGCAGCTCTACGTCGGCTGCACGCGCTCGCGCGTCGAGCGAGCGGTGCGCGAGCTGCGTGCGTTCGCGCGCGTGGAGCTGCGGCCGGGCGAGCGGCGGTCGGTGACGCTCACCGTGCCGGCGGCCGACCTCGCGTTCTGGGACGACGCGGCCAAGCGGTGGGTCGTGGAGGAGACGTCGTACGCGGCGTGGGTCGGAACGTCGTCGCGCGACCTGCCGCTCCGCGCCGACTTCGCGATCCGTTCGCGCTAGCGCACGCGGCTCAGCCCGCGGTCGCCTTCGCGCTCGGTCGCTCGGAGACGCCCGCGAACCACGCGCGGAGGTTCTTCAGGCTCTCGTCGAAGGGCTGGCCGACGGTGCGGCCGAAGTCGAGCGCCGCGAACAGGATGATGTCGGCGAGCGTGAAGCGGTCGCCCGCGAGGAAGCGCCGGCCGGCGAGGAGCCCGTCGAGCCACGCGAGCTTGTCGCGCACGATCGCCTTCAAGCCGTCGGCGGCCTCGGGGAGGACGCGCATCCGGCTCTGGAAGAGGCCGATGCCCTCGGCGTAGCGGAAGCCGTTGTAGAGGTGCTCGGTGATGTTCATCTCGACCCGCCGCTGCCACATGCGAGTCTCCGCGCGCTCCTCGGGGTTCGAGCCGATGAGCGGCGGCTTCGGGTGCTTCTCCTCGAGGTACTCGCAGATCGCGACGGTCTCGCCGAGCACGCGCCCGTCGTCGAGCTCGAGCGCGGGGAGCTGTCCCGCCGGGTTCCGGTCGGTGTAGGGCGCTCGCCGGTTCTCGCCGCCGAGGAGGTCGACCTCGACGCGCGGCAGGTCGATGCCCTTTTCGAGGAGGAACATGTTGACGGTGCGCGGATTCGGTCCGATCGACGTGTAGAGCTTCATTTCAATCCCTCCGCATCGCTCGCGCGAGCCGGCGACACTCTCCGCCCGCGCGCGAGTCGTGTCCAGCGGCGCGCCGCGCTACGCCCCGAGCACGTGATGGGCGGCGGCGAGTCCCGCCCACGCGGAGAGATCGACGATGCGAGCCGGCGACTCGATCGTCGAGCCCGCGAGGAGGAGCCCGTCGATCCCGGCCACCGTCAAGCCATGGCGGCGGACGGGCGCCCATGCCCAGCTCATCGACTGCGGCGCCTCGACCCAGACGTAGGACGACCACTCGAGGCAGTCGTCGAGGTCGGCGTAGAAGCGACGGAGATACGCGATCGCCTCGTCGACGCGCGCGCGGGCCGCGCTCCAGCTCTCGCTCGCCGGCGGCGCTCCGGGCGCGGCGAAGCGCGCGATGACGAGCTCGAGGAGATGCCGCCCGGGCGGCGCGGCGCGCCGGCTCGAGAGCGACGTGATCTGGAAGCCGCCGTGGTAGTCGCGGTCGGGTCCGCGGAGGAGCCGGTTCCAGCCCGCGTGCGCGTCCGGCTCGGCCGTCGCGCGCACGGTGGGGAGCCGCACCAGGCCGGCCCGCCAGCCGATCAGGTCCGCGCGGTGATCGCGGAGCGCCTCCGCGGTCGCGGCGAGCTCGTCCGGCACGAGATCGCGTGGCAGGACGTCGAGCACCTCCCACGCCGGGTACGTGCAGATCGCGACCGGCGCCCGCACCTCGCGCACCGCGTTCGAGCGATCGATCGCGACCGCGCCTCGCACGCGGCCGCCCTCGACCAGGATCTCGACCGGCTTCCACCCGAGCGCGATCTCGCCGCCGCGCGCGCGGAGCGCGCGCGCCCACGGCTCCATGAGCCCCTGCATGCCGCCGACCGCTTCGTCGTCCGGGATGTACGGTCCGCCGCCGGGCGACCCGAGGAAGTGCATGAAGCGCCCGAGCGACGCCTCCTCGGGGCGCGGGTGAAAGATCACGGTCGCCATCCGGAGGACGGCGCGGCGCACGGCGGGGCTCGACGTCGCGCGATCGAGCCAGTCGCCGAGGCGCGTCGGGATCGCGGCGTCGCGCTCGGCGTCGCTCGCGCTCGCGAGCTTCGCGACGAGCGCGCGCAGCTCCGGGACGTCGCCGCGCGGGCACTCGAACCAGGTCTCGGCGCCGCCGAGGAGCCCGTCGGCTCCCCACGCGGCGCCGTCGAGCACGACGTCCTCCGGAAAGCGGTGGAGGCGAAGCGGCGCGGCGACCGGTCGGAGCGCGACCTCCACGCCGGCTTCGCGCGCGGCCTCGGCACCGAAGTGCCACGGGAGCTGGCAGTCGCCGACGTCGTGCGCGTCGCGATGGCCGAAGCCGACCCAGTAGCCGCCGGTCGTGAGCGTGGCGCCGCCGCGGCCGCCGACCTGGTCGGCGTGCTCGAGCACGACGACGCGACGCCCGTGGCGCGTCAGGATGGCGCCGGCGACCAGGCCCGAGAGGCCCGCGCCGACGATCGCGACGTCGGCGCGGTCGTGGTCGCCCGTCGTCGCCATCGGCCGAATGCGTAGCGCACCGGCCGGGTGCCGCGAAGCGGAAAGTGGCGCCCGTTCGCGGACCGCGCCGGCTCCGCGGCTGGCCAACGCTCGGCGGCCGTTCTACGAGGCGGCATGACGACCTCCGCCACAGCCCTCCTTGTCTACGCGGCCTGGACCCTCGCGCTCGTCGTGGCGATCGGCGTCCTGCGCAGCACCCTCACGCTCTCCGGCCGGCGCGCGGCCAACAGCTTTGCGCCCACCGGTGACGACGTCTCGCCGTTCTCGGCCCGCCTCTGCCGGGCGCACGCGAACTGCTACGAGAGCCTGCCGGCGTTCGCGGCGATCGTCCTGGTCGCGATCGTGTCCGGACACGCGGCGATCACGGACCCGCTCGCGCCGTGGGCGGTCGCGGCTCGCATTGGGCAGTCGACGACGCACATCGCCTCGACCAGCGTTCCGGCGGTGATGCTGAGGTTCACCTTCTTCCTGGTCCAGGTGGTGATCCAGGTGTGGTGGATCGTGCGCTTGTTCGAGCTCGCATGAGCGACGGAGCGCAGGACGCCGGCTCCGACTCGATCGACGCGGCGGCGCTAGACCGTCAGGAAGCGCTCTTCGCGCGCGCCTTCGCGGAGCGCGACCTCGCGTTGGTACGGCCGCTCTACGATCCCGACGTCGTGTATGTCAGCCCAACCGTCCGGCTCTTCGACTGGCCGGATCGCATCGTCGGCGTTGACGGCGCGCTCGAGTTCATCGCGCTCACGATCCGGAAAGCGGAGTCGATCGGGTACGATGCCGTCGAGCGCGCTCTGCTCGACGGCGGCCGGAGCGCATTCGTACGCATCCACTTCGACTGGACGCGCGGGGAGCGACGGCTGCGGTCGAACTACGTCGTGCTGTATCGCTACCGGGCGCGACTCATCGCGCAGCAGGAGCTGTACTACGACCCGAGCGGAAAGCTGGAGGAGCTCCAGGGGCGCTGACGGACGACGGCCGAACGACGGCCGATGCGCCGCCGGCGCGATCCTCTCCTCAGATCCAGTTTTCGCATCGCAGTCCCGACACTCGACCGAAGTGCTTCGCGTTGTTGGTGACCAAAACGACCTTCAGTGCGACTGCGTGCGCAGCGATCATCGCGTCGAATCCGCCGATGGGTGTTCCCCGCGCGGTGAGGTCCGCGGCAAGACGACCGAACTGTCCGGCGGCATCGGCGTCGAACGGGAGCGGCGCAACGCTGTCGATGAAGGCGTCGATCAGCCGGTGGAGCTTCTTGGAGCGCCGCCTGTCTGCGCCGAAGCGGAGTTCGGCCAGGGTGATCGCGCTGATGCAGAGCTCGGAAGGGCGATGCTCGAGGATGCCAGAGGCAACGTTGCCACGCCCGCGCAAGGCGTAGCTCACGCTGTCCGTATCGAGCATGTACTTCCAGTTCACACGAAGGGGTCCTCGAGATCCGGCAGGCGCGTGGCGGTCGGTCGCTCGATCTCGTCGGGCCACGCCCCGAGGCAACGCTGGAAGGCGGCGGGCCACTCGTCGACCGGCTCGAGGATGACGCGGCGCCCGTCACGATGCACGACGACTTCGGTCTGGTCCTCCGGGAACCTGCAGGACCGGGGCAACCGGACGGCCTGACTGCCGCCGTTCTGGAACAGCTTGGCTCGCGCCCTCATGGCACATGTATATACCGCCGTCTAGACACACACAAACCCGCGTCCGCTGTCTGCCCAACGTCCGACTGCTGAGCGCCCCGGAGATCAACGAGCCGTGGCTCAATCCCGTCCGACTCCACCAGCGGTTCGTTGGGCAGGAACCACTCATCTTCGGACCAAGGGGACGAGTTGAAGCCAAGCGAAGAGGCTGGCGCCCGCGTACGACGGCGCTGAAGCCGGCGCCAGCGCCGGCGGCTGCAAGCGCGGGTTAGACCGCTACTTCCCATGCGTGACCCGGAGGATACGTCCATCCGATTTGGAGATTTCAACCAGAGCCACGCCTCCGATGGTGCGACCGGAGGACCTCGGCGGCGCTCGCCTCGACCGACGGCGGCTCGCACGACGGCGTCACCTCGAAGCCGCTCGCTCGGAAGAACTTGAATCCAGCGCTGCCGTCGACTTCGATGCGGAAGCGGAACTCGTGCACGAAGCGGTGGTGCCGGCGGCACAGGCTCAGTAGGTTCGAGAGCTCCACGGCCGCGTCGCAGGCCAGGCGCTCGAAGGTCGCGCGCGGCAGCGCCGTGCCGTCGTCGAGCGTGCCGCCGCCGTCCGATGTCAGATCGCCGAGTGACTCGGCCTCGACGTGGACGACCACCTCGACCGGCGCCGCCGCGTCGGCATCCGCCGCCGCCGCCGCGGCGCCAGCGAGGAAGCTTCGGCGACCGCGACCAGCGCGTCGGCTCGCTGAAGGCCGGCCGGATGGTCCCGAGGCTCGGGCGCGCTGCGCGCATGCCCTGGCGAAGTTTCCGCGGAAGACTCGACCTGCGCGGAGAGCTCGGCGATCTCGTCGCCGAGGCGCTCCATCTCGGGAATCGACAGCGTCAATCGCTTCTCCATGAAGCTCCGTACCATGCGTATTTTCGACGCCTCTGGATGGGCTGCGATGAGCGATCGCGGGCACGGAGAGCGCGCAGCGTCGGCCGCTGCTCGATCGCGGCATGGCGCGCCGGTGGCGGCGCGAGGAGGCCACGCCTGCAGAGCACCCCGCGAGCTCGCCGATCGGCCTCCCGAAGCTTGTCAAGGCCAGAGTACTTCATCCGGTGCATTTTCTTCCGCCGCGGACAGAGGAAGCTCGAGGCTTCGCGAAACCGCGCCGAAGCCACATTGCGAGCGGGCGCGTGTGCGGAGTAGCGTCGCTCGTGCCGAGCCGACCAGGAGCACCGTCGCTCGCGCCCAGCCGAGCGAGCATCGCGAGGCGGCTCGAGCGCGTCGACTGGACCGCCGTCGAGCGATCACTCGACGATCGCGGCCATGCACTCATCCCTGCGCTCCTCACCACAGCCGAGTGCCGCGCGCTCGTCGCGCTCGATCCCGACGACCGCCGATTCCGCTCGCGCATCGACATGGAGCGGTTCGGCTTCGGCGTCGGACGCTACGGGTACTTCGCGCGGCCGCTGCCGCGCCTCGTCGCGGACCTGCGGGCGGCCGCGTATCCGCGCCTCGCGCCGATCGCGAACCGCTGGATGGAGGCGCTGGGAGAGAGCGCGCGCTACCCCGATCGGCTCGACGACTTCCTCGCGCGCTGCGCGGCGCGCGGCCAGACGAGGCCGACGCCGCTGCTGCTCCGCTACGAGGCGGACGGCTACAACTGCCTCCACCGCGACCTCTACGGCGACGTCGCCTTCCCGCTCCAGCTCACGTGCTTCCTCTCCGAGCCGGGCGTCGACTACGACGGCGGCGAGTTCCTGCTCGTCGAGCAGCGGCCGCGCGCGCAGTCGCGCGGCGAGGCGATCGCGACCAGGCGCGGCGACGTCGTGGTCTTCCCGAACGCGGTGCGGCCGGTCGCGGGCCGGCGCGGGTTCTACCGCGCGCACATGCGCCACGGCGTGAGCCGCGTCCGGCGCGGGGAGCGCTGGGCGCTCGGCGTCATTTTCCACGATGCCCGCTGACGGGATACGTTCGGCGCCACGGCGCGCGGGCGCCGCCGGAGGCGGTCGATGATCCATCCGCGACTCAGCGTGAGCCAGGCGTCGAGCATCGCGTGGCCGATCGAGAAGGACCTCGAGCTCTGGGCCGCGACCGGCATCCGCGACGTCGCGCTTCTTCTCCGGAAGATCGACGAGGCCGCGGGCCGGATCGGAGGCCGCGCCGCCGCCGTCCGCATGCTCGCCGACGCCGGCCTCCGCGTCGACAACCTCGCGATCGGTCCGTGCTTCGAGCTCGCGCGTCCGGCGCAGTGGGAGGAAGGTCGCGATCGGATCCGCGCGTCGCTCGCGGTCGCGCGCGCCCTCGGCTCGCGCTGCGTCGTCATCACGACCGGCGGACCGGGCGGGCTCGGCTGGGACGAAGCCGCCGACGCGCTCGCCGCCGCGATCGCGCCGGTCGTCGAGGAGGCGCGCCGCGACGGCTTCGAGCTCGCCGTCGAGAACACGAACGGCCTCCGCTACGACATCAGCTTCGCGACGACGCTGCGCGACACCGTCGACCTCGCGCGCCGGATCGGCCTCGGCGTCTGCATGGAGGTGAACAACGTCTGGTGCGAGCGCGGCCTCGAGCGCACGATCGCCGCGAATGCGGACCTCTTCCGCATGGTGCAGGTGAACGACTTCGTCGTCGGGACGTTCCAGACCCCGGATCGCGCCGTCCCGGGCGACGGCGACATCCCGCTCCGGCGGATCCTCGCCGCGCTTCGCGACGCCGGCTATCGCGGCTTCTTCGAGCTCGAGATCGTGGGACCGCGCATCGAGGCGGAGGGCTACGCGCGGGCGATCCCGCGCAGCCTCGAGTTCCTCGCCGGCGTCCTGCGCGACCTCGGCATTGCTTGACGGAGGAAAGCCGTCCGATCCGGCCGGAGCGACGGCCGGCGATCGCGCCGTCGCGCCTTTGCGCGTGCGCGAGCTCCTGCTCGTGGTCGCCGCGAGCGCGCTGCTCGCGGCCTGGTGGCTCTGGCCGCTTCCGCTCCACGCGGCGAGCGCGCTCCTCTACGAGGGCGCCGAGACGCCCGGGATCAGCGCCGACTTCCACCTCGTCGTCTGGTCGCTCGCGTGGGACGTCCACGCGCTGACGACCGCGCCGTGGCGCCTCTTCCAGGCGAACGCCCTCTACCCCGCGCCCCTCGCGCTCGCGTACTCCGAGCACTTCCTCGGCAATCTGCCCGTCTTTGCGCCGGTCTACCTCGTCACGCGGAATCCCATCCTCGCGACGAATGCCATGATCTTCGCGAGCTACCCGCTCTGCGCCGCGGCGATGTACGCGCTCGCGCGGAGATGGACCGCCGCGCCCGCCGCGCTCGTCGCCGGGCTCGCGTACGCCTTCACGCGCTATCGCCATGCGCTGCCGCCGTACGTGCACTTCCTCGCGACGTTCTGCCTGCCCCTCGTGATCCTCTTCGCGTACGAGTTTCTCGAGCGCGGGCGCCGCCGCGATCTCGCGCTCTTCGCGGGCGCGCTCCTCCTCCAGCTCCTCGCGTCGTACTACCTCGCGTACGCGACCCTCGTCGCCGTCGGCGCGACGCTGGTCGCGGGCTTCGCGTCGCGGCGGCTGCGGCCGGACCGGCGGCGCGCCGTCGCTCTCGCGGCGGCGCTCCTCGCGGTCGCTGCGGTGTTCGCGGCGATCTCGTGGCCGTACGTCGAGCTGCGAGAGCGCGGACTCATCCCGGCCTACGACGACGCCGACGCCGAGCGGCCGCGCACGATGGGGCTCGTGCCGTACTTCGCCGCGATCCGGGTCGCGCGCTGGGCGACCGATCTCGGCCCACCGGCGATCCTGATCGCGCTTGCCGCGTGCGCGTTCGTGCCGCCGCTCGGCCGCCGGCGCTGGCCGGCGCTGCTCGCGGCGGCGCTCGTCGCGCTCGGCGTGCTGCTCGCCTTCGGGCGCGGCATCCACGTCGCGGGGCGCGACTTCTGGTCGCCCTACTCGCTCCTCGCCGCGTGGGTGCCCGGCTTCGGAACGATCCGGCAGCCGATGCGCTTCATCGCGCTCGCGGAGCTCGGGATCGCGCTCCTCGCGGCCCTCGGGACGGAGCGGCTGCTCGGTCGCTTCCGACCGCGGCTGGCGTGGGCGCTCGCGTCAGCCGGCATTGCGCTGTGGCTCGCGTCGGTCGCGCCGCGCGCGTCGCTGCCGGTCCACGAGGCGCGGATCCCGGACGACCAGCGCGCCGCCTACGCGTGGCTCGCGCAGCACGGAGAGGGCGGCGCGCTCCTCGAGCTCCCGCGGCCTCCCGACGCGGCCGGCCGCGCGTGGCGCATGGTCGCGAGCACGCTCCACTGGCTTCCGATCGTCGACGGCTACAGCGGCTATCCCCCGCGCACCGACCAGGTGCTCTTCGGCATCGCGAATGGCCTCCCCGATGCGCGCGCGCTGCAGGAGCTGGTCGACCACGCCAACGTGCGATGGCTGCTCGTCCACCGGGACGAGCTCTCGCCCGAGAAGCGCGCGGCGTGGGATGCGGGCGCTCCGCGCGGAGTGACGGAGGTCGCGGAGTGGCGCGACCTGCGGCTCTTCCGCATCGACGTCGCGCCGGTGAACGATCGCCGCTCGCGCTTGACGGACGCGAAGGAGTCGCTCGGCGGCGTGCCGCTCGAGCCCATCGCGGCACCGTGTCCCGGCTCGCTGCGCGTCGTCGCGGTCGCGCCCGAGCCGCTCGCGCCGAGCGGCACCGCGACGGTCTCGGTCGAGGTGCGAAACGACGGCGCGCGCGCCTGGCCGGCGCGCGGCGTCTACCCGCGACACCTCGTCCGCCTCCGCCGCACGCTCGTCTCGCCGGCCGGCGCCGCGAGCTCGACCGCGAACGATCCGCTGCCGGACGACGTCCTGCCCGGGCATTCGGTGACGGCCCGGATCCAGCAGGCGCTGCCGCCGTTCGCGGGCGAGTACACGCTCGTGCTGGAGCTCGTGCAGGTCCGCGACGGCCCGCTGTCGGACTGCGGCGTCGCTCCGGTGCGCGCGCCGCTACGGGTGCCGGCAGCGAAGCCCGCGCGCCATTGACGTCCGAAAACCGCGAGCGTCAGGTGGTCGCGCGTGACAAGGTATCGCGCGTGGACGTGCTCGATCGCGACGCTTGCTATCGCGCCCTCCAGACGCGCGATCCGCGCTTCGACGGGCGGCTCTTCGTCGGCGTGACGTCGACCGGCATCTACTGCCGGCCGGTCTGCCCGGCGCGGACCGCGAAGTTCGACAATTGCCGCTTCTTCGCGTCCGCCGCGGCGGCGCAGGCGGCCGGCTTCCGCCCGTGCCTCCGCTGTCGCCCGGAGACCGCTCCCGAGGTCGGCTCGTGGCGCGGGACCGCGAACACCGTCTCGCGCGCGCTCGCGCTCATCGCCGAGGGCGGGCTCGACGGCGGAGAGGCCGGCGTCGACGAGCTCGCGGAGCGGCTCGGGGTCGGAGGCCGGCAGCTTCGCCGCCTCTTCCAGCAGCACCTCGGCGCGTCGCCGATCGCGGTCGCGCAGACGCGGCGCGTGCTGTTCGCGAAGAAGCTCATCCAGGAGACGCGGATGCCGATGCTGGACGTCGCGCTCGCCGCGGGCTTCGGCAGCGTCCGGCGCTTCAACGAGACCTTCCGCGACCTCTTCGGCCGGCCCCCGAGCGCGCTCCGCCGGAAGCTCGCCACCGAGCGGCAGACCGCGTCCGCGGGCGACGTCGGCGTCGCGCTCCGGCTCCGCTACCGCCCGCCGTATGACTGGCCGGCG
Source organism: Binatia bacterium (assembly GCA_035651755.1). GTDB lineage: Bacteria > Desulfobacterota > Binatia > UBA12015 > UBA12015 > DASRFA01. The sequence continues at coordinate 92,040 of DASRFA010000017.1, forward strand.
ATGCTCGCCTTCCTCGCGGCGCGCGCGATCGCCGGCGTCGAGGAGGTGAAGGACGGCGTCTACCGGAGGACGGTGGCGGTGGACGGCCAGCTCGGGACGGTGGAGGTGACGCACGAGCCGTCGCGCGACAACCTCGTCGCCGTCGTCCGCTTTCCCTCCGTGCGCGCGCTGCCGGCGATCCTGGCGCGCGTCTCGCGCGTGTTCGACATCGGCGCCGACATCGAGGCGATCGGCGCGCACCTGTCGCGCGATCCGCTCCTCGCGCCGCTCCTTGCCGAGCGACCCGGCCTCCGCGCGCCGGGCGGCTGGGAGGGATTCGAGCTCGCGGTGCGCGCGATCCTCGGCCAGCAGGTGACGGTGACCGGCGCTCGCCGGCTCGCCGAGCGGCTGGTCGCGACCTGCGGAGAGGAGCTGCCTGCCGCGGCGCGCGCGTCGTCCGATAGCTTGACGCATGCGTTTCCGTCGCCCGAGCGCGTCGCGGCCGCCGACCTCGCCGCGCTCGGCGTGCCGGCGGCACGGCGCGACGCCCTGACCGCGATCGCCGGCGCCGCGATCGCGGACCCCAATCTCTTCCGCCCGCTTGCGACGGTGGACGAGGCGCTCTCCCGCCTGCGCGCGATCCCCGGGATCGGAGAGTGGACGGCGCAGTACATCGCGCTCCGGGCGCTGCGGGAGAGCGACGCGTTTCCCGCGAGCGACGTCGGCCTCCTCCGCGGAGCTGCGCGCCGCACCGGCGGACGGCCGACGACCGCGGCGCTGCTCAAACGCGCGGAGCGCTGGCGCCCGTGGCGCGCGTACGCGGCGCAGCACCTCTGGACGTGCGACGCGGCGGGCGAGCCCTCCGCGACGGAGCGCGTCGCGGCGGAATCACGCTCGCGCGCGCTCCGCTACGCCTGACGCGCGCGACTCACCTCGGCCGACGTCCGTCGGTCCGACAGCCGGCGGCGCGATCGCCGGAGAAGGAGAGCTTCGTGAAGAGCTTCGCACTCGGACTGCGTTTCCGAGATCTCCACCGGAGCGGGACGCTCGTCCTGCCCAACGCCTGGGATGCGGCGAGCGCCGCGATCGCCGCAGCCGCTGGAGCCGAGGCCGTCGCGACGACGAGCAGCGGCATCTCCTGGTCGCTCGGCGTGCCCGACGGCGAGCAACTCTCGCGCGCCGACATGATCGACGTCGTCGCGCGCGTCGCGCGCTCGGTCGACGTCCCGGTGAGCGCGGACGTCGAGGCGGGCTACGGCCCCGTGCCTTCGGACGTCGCGGCGACCATCGCAGCCGTGATCGACGCCGGCGCCGTCGGCGCGAACCTCGAGGACCGCCTGCGGACCGACGACGGGCCGCTCTGGCCGATCGCCCGGCAGTGCGAGCGCCTCGCGGCCGCGCGTGACGCGGCCGATCGGAGCGGGGTCGCCTTCGTCCTGAACGCGCGCACGGACGTCTTCCTGGCCGCGGTCGGCGACCCGGCGGACCGCGAGGGGATGGTCCTCGAGCGCGCGGAGGCCTACCGCCGGGCGGGGGCGGATTGCCTGTTCGTTCCCGGCCTGGTCGACCTCGACGCCATCGCGCGCCTGGTGCGGGCGAGCGCCCTGCCGCTGAACGTCATGCTGAGCCCCGGCCAGAGCCCGACCATCCGCCAGCTCGCGGAAGCCGGCGTCCGGCGGATCAGCGCCGGCCACGCGGTCGCCGGCGTCGCGTACGGGGCGACCGGGCTCGCGATGCGGGAGCTCCTCGCGGGCCGGGACGGCGCCCTCCGAGACGGCGCGAGCCACGGCGACATGCAGCAGCTCATGGCCCGGCCGGCGGCGCGGTAGCGACGCGCTACCCCGAAAGTAGCGGCATCAGGCCGAGGCGGCGCCCCGCTCCGCGGGCGATGCGACGGCACGATCGCCGTCGACGCGGCCGCCGGTGAAAGGACCAGGCGATGGACCTTCTGCATCGAACCCCGGCCGGCATGGCCGGTCTCGAGACGGCCTCGAGCCGCAACTCCACCTCGGACATCGACCGCGTGACCGAGACGATCGTCCGCCCCCTGCCGCGACGGCGGTCGCGCAACCTGCTGCGCGTGGCCGCGGGCTTCGCGCTCCTCGCCTTGGCCGCGGTCGGCGCGGCGGCGCCCGCGCGCGCATACGCCACCGGGAATCCCGCGTTCGAGTGCGCGGTCGCGAAGCAGAAGGCGGCGCTCCGCCGGCTGCAGTCGGTGAATCGATGCGTCCGAGGGCCGTCGCAGCTCGGCAACCAGCAGCCGACGCCCGTCTGCCTCACTCGTGCCCAGGAGAGGTTCGAGCAGGACTTCATGAGGATCGAGGCGAACGGCGGCTGCGTGCCGTCGACCGGCGACGCGAACGAGGTCGGGCAGTTCGCCGACCAGTGCGCGCTCGGGATCGCCGCGCGCCTGCCCGGAACCTGTCTGCAGGCGGGCTCCCTCTGCGGAGGCGGTCCGCCGTGCTGCGCCGGGCTCGCGTGCGTCGGCCAGATCGGTCAGTTGCCGGTGTGCCAGTGAGCGAAGCTGCACGCCGAACGATGCGTCTTGCCGCTCTCGGCGCCGCGGAATAGAAGCGACCGCCGGCGGTACGGTACCGCCGGGTCGCGGTTTCCGTCACATCGCCGCGACCCGGCGCATGCGGGGCCGCCGTCAGGAGAAGGGCGACCATGCTTCGACCGGCGGAAGTCCTGCGACGGTGCGCGAAAGCATTCCGCCGGGACTTCGCCGTTGCCGCGCTCGTCGTCGCGACCGCTGCGGCCGCCGTCGCGACGGCGGCGACGCCCGCTTCCGCGCTCGAGGTGCCGGGTGTCGCCGGAGATCAGCTGCTCTTCGTCTTCGACAACCGCGTGGGCCGGCAGACGTATCTCCTGGTCACCAACCCCGCGAGCGAGGCGATCGCGGTCGAGCTCGTGGCGTACGGCTCGAGCGGCGACGCGGCGCTCGGGATGCTCGGCAGCACTTCCGTCCGCTTGACCGGCGGGCGGACGGAGGTGGTGGATCCGAGCGTTGCGATCCCGGGCGCGTCGGGCAACGCCGGGGTGATCGTCGTGACGCCGTTCCAGCTCGACCTGGAAGGGCAGCAGCTCGTCCCGATCGTTCCTCCGGTCCCGATCCTCGGAGCGTTCACGCTCGCGACCGGAAGCTCGCAGAGCGCGTTCGGCGAGAACGCGTTCGGCCGGCGCGCCGTCCTGCCGGGCGGACCGCTCGCCTCCGCGGGCGCGACCGTCGACGGCGTGAGCGTCCGCTACGAGGCGATCCACCCGTCGGTGCTCGCCATCCCCGGCTTCTTCAACCCCGGGACGCCCGGGGCGTCCGTGTCGAATCGCGTCGTCCTGGTGGCCTTCGCGGACGACTACGGCCCGCCGTTCCGGATCAGGCCGCCGTCTTCGCCGGCGATGCTGACCGGACGGTTCTGCGTCGGCGGCTCGGTCCAGATCGACGTCGAGCCGATGGAGGTCAGCGGCGTCTCGTTGACGACGCTCGAGGACCTCGTGGGCGGCGGCGACGACTCACCGCTCGACGCCAGCGGCTCGGCATACTTCTCGGTGGCGGCGGGCGACGACGCGAACGTGCTCGGGGTCTTCGCCCAGTCGCTCGGGACGTATGCGGCGGGCGAGCGCATGCCGGCCGCGCTGTCGACGCCGGCGTGCCAGCCGACCCCGACGCCCACGCCGCCACCGCCGGCCACGCCGACGCCGTCGCCGACGCCGTTCTGCGGCGACAACGTGTGGGTGCGGGGAGTCGAGCAGTGCGATCGGGACCAGCTCGGCGAGATCTTCCCGAGCGGGGACACCCCGACGTGCCAGCTGCTCGTAGGCCTCTCGTGCTCGTCCGGCGCCGTCAAGTGCACGTCCGCGTGCAAGTGGGACGTCTCGGACTGCGTCTGTGAATGTCCGAACGCGAACGCGTGTCGAACCGGCTACGACTGCCTCGGCGGCGTTTGCGTCAAGACGCCGACACCCTGATCAGAGCCCTGCGCGGTCGCGAAGGAGAGCGCGAGATGAGCCTTGACCCGAGACGATCGAAGGACTGGCGTGCGGCGCTCGCGCCGCTGGCGGCCGCGCTGGTGATCGCGTTCGCGGCTGTCCTCTCGGCCTGCGCGGAGGTCCGGACGAACGGCAACCTCTGCTCCGGCTGCACCGAGGAGGACCCGTGCGACACGGAGCCCTTCCAGATCTCGGCGGAGGAGCTGCCCAAGTACTGCGGCGACCAGCGGATCGACCAGTGCGACTTCTGCAGCGCGACGGCCGCCGGCTTCACGTGCCAGGCGACGCTGACGTGCGCCCACCAGCAGAACAGCGCGGCGCGCCGCTGCTACCCGGCGGTCGTCGGAACGTCGACGCCGCTCGCGACGTTCGAGTGCGACGGCGAGGTGCCGGGCTGACGGACGTCCTTCGAGCCGGCGCGTCGTTCGCCGCGGTGCGAACGCCGAGCGGTTGCGGTACTCTGCGTCGCTCCTGAGGCCACGCCGGAGTGGCGGAACTGGCAGACGCGCCGGACTCAAAATCCGGTGCTCGAAAGAGTGTGTGGGTTCGAGTCCCACCTCCGGCAGTTCTCGTGAGAGTCGGTCTCGTCGCGGAGCTCGCGCATCAGCTTCCGATGCCCTGGGGGAAGCGGAAGACGTCGTCCGGGTCGTACGTCTGCTTCACCTCGGTGAGGCGGGGATGGTTCGACCCGTAGTACGCACGTTGCCAGTCCTCGAGAGTGGGATCGATCAGGTTCTGGTACGCGAACCCCGAGGAGTAGGGATCCATCCGCGCGGCGAATCCCTCGAGCCACTCGCGGTTGGCCGCGATTGCGGCATCGCCGTCCTGCTGCGACCAGGCAGATCCGTAGATGGCGAGGAAGCGCGCATCCCGGTGGACGAACGCGGTGTCCGAGGCGGGCACGCGGTTGATCGCTCCGCCCCACGAGTTCAGCTCGAGACCGACCGACGGGCTCGACGCCGCACTGCCCGGCCACCGCTCCATCTCTTCGATTGCCGTGGCGATCCCGTCCTCCGGAATCGACCGGTCGAAGAACGCCGACTTCACCTTGTAGGGGTTTGCGGCCTGTCGAGAGCACTCGTCGGGGGCGCAATCGTCCCCCGCCCATTTCCGTTGCGCCTCGACGAAGGACGTCCGTGCGACGTGCCGCGATACCGGTCGAGCGGCGGCCTCGAGCGGTTCGATCAGCTCCGCCAGCCGGGTGGCGGAGCCGAAGTACTGGCCCGCCGAAGTGATCGATGGCCCCTGTGGCTGCGGCCCGCCCGATCGGGAAAGCGCGCAAGTGGAGTACAGCTCGTCCGGCGTTTCCGGCGCCCACTGCTGCCACGCCTCGATCACCGCCGTGGCGTCACGCCAGTCCCACGTGAGGTCATAAGTCGCGACCTCTGCGATGAAATGCACCTTGAATCGGAACGAGGTGACGATGCCGAAGTTGCCCCCGCCACCGCCGCGACAGGCCCAGAACAGGTCGGGCTCCTGCGTCGGGCTGCAGGTGACCCGTTCGCCCGAGGCGAGAACCAGCTCGAGGTCGAGCAGGTTGTCTGCGGTCAGCCCGAACGCTCGGGAGCTGTAGCCGAAGCCGCCGCCCAGGGTGAGGCCGGCCACGCCGACGGTGGGACACGTCCCGGTGGGGACCACGAGCCCTTGCGGACCCAGCGTCGAGTACAGATCGACATTGAGCGCGCCCGGTCCGACGGTCACGCTTTCGCGGTCGGGCGCGACCTGGATGCCACGCATCTCGCTGACGTCGACGACGATGCCGTCCGTGGGCGCCGAGTAGCCGCCGAAGCTGTGCCTGCCGGAGCGAGCGGCCGGCACGATCTCGTGCTTGCGCGCGAAGCCCACCGTGGTGGCCACGTCCTCGGGCGTCCGACAGAAAACGATCGCAAGCGGCCGGGCGCCGTCGAACTGCGGGTTGAACAGGAGCTTGGCGTCGGCGTAGCCAGGCTGCCGAGGCGCGACGACCCGCCCGCTGACCGAGCGCGCCAGACGACGAAGGTCCTGATCGGCGCGAGGCGTTGAGCTGCACGCCGTGAGCGCTCCCAGCCCACCGGTGCGTGCCGCCAGCAGGGCCGTACGCGCGCCACGTCCCAGCAGCTCGCGACGGGTGAGGGAGCCCGAAGGCATGGCGCTCGACCCTATCCCGACCCGAGGAACCCCCGCAAAGATTGGTCGCACTTCGGGAGGAACACGCGGAGCGGCCGCCATTTCCCTGAAGTTTCCCTGACTTTTCCCAGGACTTGCGGCAGCGCGCCAAGTACCTCTGCCGCCGCATGGCCGGTCATGGTGACCGCTTGCCAATAGGAGAAGTCAGGATGGACACGTTCAGGACAGGAAACCGGATCGCACGAGCGGCGATCCAGACGATCGTCGGTTTGTCGGCCGTCGTCGGCTTGACCTTCGCCGCTCCGACTTCGGCGCACGCGAAGACGAAGTTCTACCTCACGCAGGACGAGTTCCCGGCGAACGGTGCTCTCACCGCCTGCGCCGGCGGCTACCACATGGCTTCCCTGTGGGAGATCCTCGAGCTCGGCAGCCTCAAGTACGACTCGAGCCGAGGATTCGTCACTCCGGACGCAGGCTCGGGACCTCCTTCGACACAGCCGGGCTGGGTTCGGACCGGCTACTATCCCTATTCCGGCAGCGTCCCCGGCGGCGCGAACTGCGCGCTCTGGACGTCGATCTCGGGCACGGACTACGGAACCTCGGTCATGCTGGAGCCGAGCTGGGCTCCCGATGCCGTCAGCTCGCGGATCAGTCCGTGGCGCGCAGGCGTGTTCTCATGCGACCGTCGCCTTCAGGTGTGGTGCGTCCACAGCTGACGGCGCGTCAAGTGCCCGAGCCGCCACGCACGGCGCGCGCGTAGTACGTGCTGGCGTGGGTCTTGGCGTCCACGTCGGTGTAGCCGTCGGAGAAGTCCACGAACCACGCGAGGTCCGACGGATCGGACGAGTCGCTGGACGACGACCAGTAGAACGTCGACTGGGTGAAGCCCGGAATCGTCGTGCACGGATTGGATACGGCGCAGCCCGGGTCCAGCACCGACCCGAGCTCACGGACCGTCGGCAGGCGCCAGTCGCAGTGGCCCGCGAAGCAGCCGGTCGTCGTGACGCCGTCCCCGGTCACGCCGGCGTTGAGCGTGCCGAGGAACGCCGTGAAGGCGGTCCCGTCCGGCGTCGTCCCGCCGCCCGCGGTCTTCCACGAGTACGCGTTGTCCTTGTCGTGCACGCTCGCGTCGTCGGTCTTGAGCTCCCACTGGAGCCCGGTGTTCAGGTCCGTCGCCGTGCCGTCGGCGTTGTCGAGCCAGCGACACGAGGCGCCCTTCCTCGCCGCGGCGGTGTCCGCGCGTGTGATCGCGGTGGCGAACTTCTGATCGCACTTCGCGACGTCCGGCGTCAGGCCGAGAACGTCCTTCCGGAGCTCGCCTTTGGTGCAGAAGGCGCGCTTGCGTACCGCGTCGATCTTGGCCGCCTGGCACCTCTCCTGGGCGGTCGGCGCGGCGGCCGCTGCGCTGACGAGCGCCAGGCACAAGATCACGGTCGAAATCGTCGCTCTCATCGTGTTCTCTCCTGCCGGTCCGGTGGCCACATCGGATCAAGAGCGCTCACGAATCGGTGCGCACGCCACGCACGAAATCGGCGGTGGTCTTGCCGTGGATCTCGGGGTACCCGTCGTAGAAGGACACGCTCCAGGCGTTGTCCGTGGCGACGTAGGTCGACGACGACCAGTAGAAGTCGGTGAAGCCCGGTCGGATGAATCCCGGAATCGTCGTGCACGGGATCGTCGTGCAATCCGGGTACTGCGCGTCGAGGATTCCCCGTAGCTCTTCGACCGTCGGCAGGCGCCAGTCGCAGTGGCCGGCGAAGCAGCCCGTCGTCGTGACGCCATCCGCCGACACGCCGCCGTTGAGCGTGCCCAGGTACCCCGTGAACACCGTCCCGTTCGGCGTCGTCCCGCCTGCGGTCGTGTTCCACGTGTACGAGTTGTCCTTGTCGTGCACGCTCCCGTCGTCGGTCTTGAGCGCCCACTGAAGCCCGCTGTTCAGGTCGGTCGCGGTGCCGTCGCCGCCGTCGAGCCAGCGGCACGACGTGCCCTTCGACGCGGCGACCGCGTCAGCGATCAAGATCGCCGTCGAGAACTTCGACTCGCACTTCGCCGTGTCGGGGGTGCTGCCGAGCACTTCCTTGCGGTGCTCACCCTCGAGGCAATAGCTACGTTTGCGTAGCGCGCGTCGATTTTCGCTGCCTGGCACCTCTCTTGTGCGGTCGGCGCGGCTGCGGCCGCGCTCGCGAGCGCGGTCGACAGAACGAGGGTCCAGATCGTCGTTCGAAGCATCGTCGATCCTTTCACCGAGGTGAGATGCCGGGGGCAGGCTCCGATCTCACAAGCCGCGGCGTACGGCGCGCGCAGCTCCGACCGACTGCGTGTCGTCGACCTCGCCGTCGCTGAAATGGACGTGGTACGCGTCACCGAGCACGCTGACGAGGGACGACGACCAGTAGACCGCCGACAGCGTCGTCGGGCCCGGGATCGACGTGCACGGGGGCGTGTGGGGACAGAGATTCGGCCAATCTCCGTCCGAGATCGAGACCAGCTCGCCGACCGTCGGCAACCGCCAGTCGCACGCGCCGGCGAAGCAGCCCGTCGTCGTCCCGCCGTCGGGCGAGCCGCCGGCGTCGAGCGCTCCGAGGAAACCCGTGAAGACCGTGCCGTCGGGCACCCAGAGCAGCGCCCCGGGATTCGTCGTCCAGCTGTACGTGTTGTCCTTGTCGTGCGCGCTCGTGTCGTCGGTCTTGATCTCCCACTGAAGGCCGGTGGTGAGGTCGATCCACGTTCCGTCGGCGTTCTCGATCCAGCGGCATTCGAAGCCCGCCAGCTGCGCCTGATGGTCGAGCGTCGCGAGCTTGGCGTCGAGCGTCGTCTGGCATTTGCCGGGGTCCGACACCTTTCCCTGAAGCGCCTTGCCGTTCTCGATCGCCTGGCACTTCCGGAGGTTGCCCCAGGCCTTCACCTTCGTCGCGAGGCACGGCAAAGGCGTCAGCGCCCGCGCCGGGGCAGCCGTCCCGACGAGCAATCCGACGGCGAGGGCGGCCGCCACGAACGCACGATGCCGCCCGGATCCTGTCGCGCCCTCACTCGTTCCCATGATCTTCTCCATCCCGCCGTACGCGGCGCCGCACGCCCGCGCTCTCACAGCGCGCTCCGTACCGCCCGCACGAAGTCGGCGGTGCCCTTGCCGTGGACCTCGGGGTAACCGTCGTAGAAGGACACGCTCCAGGCGTCGCTCGCGGTGACGTAGCTGGAGGACGACCAGTAGAAGTCCGAGAAGCCCGGCCGGGTGAGCCCCGGGATCGTGGTGCACGGAGTCATGGTGCAGCTCGGGTACTGCGCGTCGAGGATTCCGCGCAGCTCCTCGATCGTCGGGAGCCGCCAGTCGCAATGCTCCGCGAAGCATCCCGTCGTGGTGAGGGCATCGGCGCTGAAGCCCTGGTTGAGCGTGCCCAGGAAGTCGACGAACAGTGCCCCGTCGGGCGGCCCGCTCGTCGCGCTCCACGCGTAGGTGTTGTCCTGGTCGTGGACGCTATCGTCGTCGGTCTTCAGCTCCCACTGGAGCCCGGTGTCGTAGTCCGTCACCGTCCCGGCCTCCGACCCGCCGTTCACGCCGTAGCGGCACGGGACCGCCGTCGCCGCCGCGATCAGGCTCAGGCGGGCGAGCTTCGTCGCGAGCTTCGTCTGGCAGCTCGCCGGGTCCGACGGCTTGCCCAGCAGCAGCTTCGCCAGCTCGTTCGTCTGGCACTTCCGCAGGTTGCCCCACTCCTTGAGCTTCTTCGCCAGGCACGCCGGCGTCGTGAGCGCTGCGGTTGCGGGCGCGGCCGCGCCGACCAGCAGCCCCGCCATCACGGCGGCGGCGACGAGCGCGCCGCGCCACTTTGCTCGTGTCGGTCGCTTCATCGATCGCATCAGTCCTCCCCGTGCCCCGCCGGTCCAATCGAGCCCAGGGCGGGTACCAATGCTGGTGCGGCCGCGTCGATGATCTTTTCTGCCAAAATCTTGATCCGAGCTGCCACACCGCGACCAAGGCGTGGCCGCCGGACGAGCCTACGGCTCCCTCACCGCCGCTCCGCAGCCGCCGGTGCTCCAGGACGATCGATCGTGGTATCGAAGCGTCGCTGCGAGCTGTCGCCCGCGTACGCCTCGAGTTCCGTCAGTCGCTGGTCGCCTTGTACTGCGAGCGTACCGGCGTGACCTTCACGCTCTCGTGCGAGGGGTTCGAGTACGCGGCCTCGAAGCAGGCGCCGTTGCCGGCGTGCAGCTGCACGACGAACGACTCGTTGAGCAGGTTCGGGAACGAGAAGGACGGAATGTCGGGGCCGGGATAGGGGACCCCCTGCGGTGACCGCTCGAGCATCTCGCCGCGGGCGGACACCGTGATCCTCGTCGAGTCGATGACGGCGCTGCGCAGGCCGTCGAAGGTGCCGAAGCGGTCGCCTCGGAACCGCCACCCCGTGGTTCCCTTCGCAGACCAGCACGGTCTCGGACCGCACGTGGCGGCCGCCGGCGCCGTCGCCTTCAGAACGCGCCAGCCCGAGCCGGAGTAGAAAATGCACGCCGCGACGTCGTCGCTGGTCACCGGATCGAACAAGCCTGCCGGCGGCGGCGATGTGCCGCGCCAATCCCAGAGGAAGATCGCCGGCGACCGGTCGACGATGGGCTGCACGACCTGGAGCTTTGCACCGCCCGCGCTCGCCTGCGCGCACCCCGTGCGCGGTCGCATCACGCATGCGCCGGCGTTGCACGATTCGCAGACGTCGCAGTCGGCGTCGGCGCTGCACGAAGGCGCCGTACCCTCGTATCGCGCCAGCGCGAACACCTGGTCGCGCCCCGGAAACGCCGGATCGAAGACCGTCCCGACGAGCACCAGGCCGCCGTCGGGTTGGACGGCGACGTCGAGCGCGCCCTCGCTGCGGCCGACGAACGGCGTGCTGATGAAGCCGTTGCCCCCGAAAGTCGCATCCAGCGAGCCGTCTCCCGCGATCCGGACCACGGCAAACTGCTCGTTCAGGCTCGAGCCGCGCTCCGCGACGCCGACGATCTTGCCGTCCGCCTGCAGCGCGATCGCGTTCAGGGCCGGAACATCGGGTGTCGCGATGCCGTCGCCGTCGAAGGTCCCATCGAGGGCGCCCGCGGCATCGTAGCGCGCGACCAGCGCCTTCCCGATGTACTGAAGCGTCGGGATGCACCGTCCGCCCACCACGATCTTGCCGTCGGGCTGTCGAGCGACGTCGGTCGCCTCGCTCGCCGCGCAGGCGGCAGTCGTGACGGCACCACCGGTTCCGAACGTCCCGTCCAGGCTGCCATCGACGTCGAGACGCGCGACGAGGACGGTACCCGCGCCCTGAGCCGGTCCCCTGCGGCCGGCGACCACGAGCTTCCCGTCGGGCTGCAGCACCATGCCGCCGAACGTCTCTCCCGAGCCGAGATCGACCGTCGCGATTCCGAGGCTACCGAACGACGGGTCGAATGAGCCGTCGGTGTCGTAGCGGATGACGGCGATGTTGCGGGAGTCGCCGAAGCCCTCGGTTGCACCGACGACGATCTTGCCGTCCGATTGGACGAGGACCGCCGTCGCAAAGGCGTTCGTGATGCTCGTGATGACGATGCCGTCGTCCCCGAACGTCGTGTCCACGGCGCCGTTCGCGTCGTAGCGGACGACGGCCGCATCGTTGTTGGACGTGGATTGTCGGTCGCCCGCGACGACGATCTTGCCGTCGCCCTGCAGAGCGACCGCGAACGCGGATCCAATGCCGGACGGCATCGAGGTGAGAGCGGTGCCGGACATCCCGAACCCGAGGTCGAGATCGCCATTGGCTTCGTATCGCGCGACCGCGAAGAGGCCGTTCGCCGGACCGACCACGACCAGCTTGCCGTCCGGCTGCCGCACCAGCTGCCAAGCGGCGGCGTTCGAGGGACCCACGCCAGTCTCGACGAGCCCATCGCTGCCGAAGGTCGGATCGAGGTCGCCGGCCGCGGCGAGTGCCTCCGCCGGGACGAGCAAAAGGATCGTCAGGATGGCTGCTTTCCCGAGTCGGCTCATCGAGGTCTCCGGGCCTTTTCAATGTGCGCTCCAGGGTCTCGCGCACCCGCTGCTCCGCGGGGTCGGTTCGACGACCCCGGCTCGCGTGGGGGTGCAAGAGGCGATCCAGAGATCGCCATCGGGCGGACGCGCGCGCGCGCGCCCGAACCGGCCGTCGGCGTCGCTCGATCCCGGTTGTCGTCCACCAGCCCGGTTCACCGGAACCACCACCGCCGGTCAAGCAGTGCCGTCGACCGGCGGGCGAGCGGAAATTGCTTGCTCGGACTGTGAGCGGCGCGATACCGGGAATCTCCGAACGGGGATGCGCTTCCTTCAGCTGGTTCTTCGTCCGAAAGCTCCGGGGCCGCGGCCGCTCGTCGTCCTCGCGCTCGTTCTCGCCGCGATCCGTGCGTCGGCGGCGGTCGCCCTCGCGGCGAGCGACGCGGGCGACCCGACGCCCGCGTACTACCTCGTGCTGGAGCGGAACGCGGCGGGCGACGTGCACGTCGTCCACGGCGAGATCGTTCAGCTCCAGGCTCCGCTCGTGTCCCTGTCCGACGAGCAGATCGCGGCGCGCCTCGCGAAGTCCGACCGCACCGCCGACCAGGTCGTGGTCGCGGTCCGCGACCCGGCGGGAGCGGTCGTCTTCCAGACCGTCGTCGACGTCCCGCGCTGGCTGCGCGGCGAGTTCCGGGCGCCGGGCGCCGTCGCCCCGGGCGAGTCGGACATCGAGGGACACATCCAGTCGCTCGATCCCGCCGCGTTCGTCGTTCGTGTTCCGGCGATCCCCGGCGGGGTGCTCTCGATCGGCAGCGGCGCGCGAACCAAGCCGACCGAGATCGATCTCGACCAGCTGAACGCGAGGGCGGCGGTCGTGCCCCGCGCCGCGCCGAAGCCGCTTCCGGGCTGGAGCAACGGCGACCCGTCGAACCGCGTCGACGTCCTCATCCTCGGCGACGGCTACACGAGCGCCGAGCAGGCGAAGTTCGACAGCGACGCGATCGCGCTCGCGAACAGCTTCTTCGGAATCAGCCCGTACGACGAATACCGGCAATACGTGAACGTCACGTCGCTGTTCGTCGCGTCCGCGCAGTCGGGCGCGGATCAGCCGCCGTACTCGGCGACCTGCACCCAGAACGCGCGTGTCCAGACCTGCTGCGGCGACAAGAAGGCGGCGAAGCAACCCGCGAGGACCGTGAGCACGGCTTTCGACGCGACCTATTGCTCGAACAACACGGAGCGGCTGCTCACGGTCGACGGCGCGAAGGTGATGACGGCCGCGGCTGCCTCCCCGGACCACGACGAGATCATGGTGATCGTCAACGCCACCCGCTACGGCGGGAGCGGTGGACCGCTCGTCGTCGTATCGGTGCACGATCAGGCCGTCGAGATCTCGCAGCACGAATACGGGCACACCTTCACCCGGCTGGCCGACGAGTACACCGACCCGTTCCCGGGCTTCCCGGCCTGCAGCGACCGCGGGGCGACCCCGAACTGCGAGCCGAACGTCACCGATCAGACGGTGCGCAACAGCATCAAGTGGGTGCGCTGGATCGCTCCCGCGACGGCGATTCCGACCGTCGCTGCGCCGGCCAACGCGACCGACGCCGGCCTGTGGCAGGGTGCGCGCTACAAGACGACGGGCATGTACCGGCAGGGCTTCGAGTGCCGGATGCGCGTGCTCTCGGGGCCGTTCTGCGACGTCGACAGCGAGGCCTACGCGCTTCGCCTCTACAAGGGTGGCTGGGGCGTCCCGGCCAAGGGGATCGACAACATCGAGCCCGGCACGGAAGTGCCGCCGCCGGGAAAGGTCACGGTACCCGCCAACACCAACCGAAAGTTCTCGGCGACGCTCCTCGGCCCGAACACCGGCAACGACCTCGCGGTCCGGTGGCTGCTCGACGGCGCGGTCGTGGCGCACTCGCGGGCGGCGACGGGCGACACCACGTCGTACACGTTCTCGCGACCACCCGGGACGTACAAGCTGATCCTCAAGGTCACGGACGTCGGGCCGATCGTGCACCCGCAATCGCGCTCGTCGATCACCAGCCATCGCACGTGGAAGATCACCGTCCCCGCCACGCCGACGCCGACACCGACGCGAACACCGACCCCCACTCCGACGCGGACCCCGACGCGGACACCGACACCCACGCCGACCCGGACGCCGACGCCGACCCCGACCCATACGCCGACACCCACGCCCGCGCCGACGGCCACGACGCGCGGCACGGTGTCGCTCGGCGGCTTCTTCAGCCTGCAGGCGTTCGAGGGCGTCGGCTTCGAGAAGAACGTCGTCGCGAGCCTGGCGGGCACGCTGAACGGTCAGACGGACGACGTCCCGACCCACTACACCGCCGAGATCGACTGGGAAGGAACGGGGACCTTCGAAGCGGGCGAGATCATCAAGACGGGGAGCGGCGTGCTGCGCGTCAAGGGCTCGCACGTCTACACGCAGCAGAAGACCTTCACCGTCAAGGTCAGGGCGACGCAAACGGCGACCGGAAGCATGGACACCGAAGAGACCGCGTCCGTCACCGTGTCGCTCATGCCGAGCGGGATCCCGGGCGCGCAGCCCCCGCCGCTGTCCTATCTACCGACGACCGACGTCACCGTGTCCGTCGGCGGCTTCTTCAGCCTGCAGTCGTTTGCCGGCGTCGGGTTCGAGAAGAACGTCGTCGCGACCTTCACCGGCACGCGCCTCGGGCAATCGGACGTGAACATCGGGCACTACGACGCGCGCGTGAACTGGGGCGACAGCGACGAGTGGGACACCGCGACGATCGCGCGCGCGGCCAACAGCGGTCCCTTCCAGGTCAAGGGCACCCACGTCTATGCCGACCAGGGCACCTACCCCGTCGTCGTGTACGTGAACGGCGCCGACGGCACCTCGCTGGCCGCCGAAACGGCGTCCGTGACGGTCGCGCCGATGCCGAGCGGGATCGCCGGCACGCAGCCGGACGAGGTGACGAGCCCGCTCGCGCCGACCGACGTGACGGTCTCCGTGGGCGGCTTCTTCAACCTCGACGTCACGGCGGGCGTCGGGTTCGAGGCCGAGCGCGTCGCGACCGTCCTCGGCACGCTCAACAACCTGAGCGACGCCGACGTGGGCCACTACCACGCGCAGATCAACTGGGGGGACAGCGCCGACTGGGACCCGGGCCAGCTCCTCGCGGTGAACGGGACGATCGGCGTGTACGGATCACACACCTACCAGACGCAGGGGATGTACCCGATCGTCGTGTACGTGAACGGCGCCGACGGGACCTCCAAATCCGCAAACACCGCGCAAGCCACCGTGCATCCGCCGAATTGATCGGAGAGATCAGCGGGCCGTCGGAGCGCGCTTCGCCGGCCCGGATCCCGCGATCGAAGCGTCCGCGGTCCCACGCTGCACGCGCCGCACGCGGTGCCCGCTCGCCCACACGTCCTCGATCAGCCCGGGCGTCTCGTGGCCCACGAGACGCGCGACCGCGACGACGCCGCCCGATTCGCCGTCGACGTCGTGCGACCGCGCGCTCAGCACGCTCGCGAGCCGAACGCCGTGCTTGCGGCCGATCTCGAGCAGCTCCGCGATCACGTCCTCGTCCGGGTCCGCGTCGAAGCTGATGCGGATCCCGGGCTCCTCGGAACCCGTCACCTCGAGGAGCACGTCGAGAAGATCGCTCTCGGTGATGATCCCGGCCAGGCGGCCGGCCGCGACCACGGGGAGCGCCCCGATGCGCGCGCGCCGAAGGAGGCGCGCCGCCGTCTCGACCGGCGTGTCCGGCGTCACGGTCACGAGCCGGCGCGCCATGATGCTCGCGACCGGCACGTCGGCGGCGCTCGGCCACGCCATGACCGTGAGGGGGTTCATGTCGGCCGGGCACGCGCGCCAGACGTCGTGCGTCGACACGATGCCGACGAGCGATCGCCCGGCGCTTCCCGCCGCCGTGACGGGAAGCCGACGCACCCGGCGCATCGCCATGACGCGCGCCGCCTGCGAGACGCGCGTCTCCGGCTCGACGGTCACCGGGTCGCGGGTCATCCACATCGCGACTTCCATGAGGTGGTTCCCGGGCGAAGCATCGACGCTTCGCGGCGCGCCGTTTAGGACGCTGCCCGATCCCCTTGACCGCGGGGCCATTTCGGTCGAAAACGTGCTTCTCCGAAACGGCAATTCACGTTCTCAAATTGTTCTCGAGCGATGGAGGCGTCCGCATGAGCGCGCTGATTCGGATCCTCGCTACGGTGGCCGTCCTCGGGCTGGTCGCGGCCGCGCCCGCTCGCGCGGGTAGCGAGCAGCCGGGCGGCTGGCTCGACCAGAGCACGAGCTCCCAAGCCCGCGATCTCCTGCCGACCGAGTTCCTCGGCCGCTATCAGCGCGGCGAGTGGAAGCACGAGATCGTCACGCCGAGGCCAGACGTCCTCCTCGTGGACCCGGAATGGGTCGCTGCGGGCAAGGAGAACGAGGGGAAGTTCCGGCTCGACGAGAACGGCTCGATCCGCCGGGCGGACAACGGCGAAGAGCCGACCTGGATCTACGGCACGCCGTTCCCGACCATCGATCCCAAGGATCCGCAGGCGGCGACCAAGATGGTCTGGAACTACTACTACAACTACTGGACGCTCGGGAACAATCTCACGAACGTCCGGCTCATCTGGGTGTCGCACGCGGGCGCGGACCGCGAGGCGGCGAATACCGTCTACCAAAAGTTCTGGGACGGGCAGAAGCCGCACCGGACGCCGCGCGAGAATCCGATGAACCTCCTCTACCAGCAGTTCGTGAGCACCGACGCGCCGGCCGACCTGCAGGGGATCAACACCCTCAACTGGCGCTACCGCGACACGCGCCGCGACTCGACGTGGTCCTATGTGCCTGCGCTTCGCCGCGTTCGCCAGGTGACGCCCACGAATCGCGCCGACGGCTTTCTCGGCAGCGACATGTCGCAGGACGACGGCGGCTACTTCGACCCGAAGCCCGAGGACTTCACCTTCAAGCTGATCGGGGAAGGCGAGCAGCTGTTCGCGTTCGACCGCGCCGCGGCCCTGGAGAACGCGGATGACTTGCAGCGGTTGCCCGGAGGAGGATGGCGGGTCGCCTACGCGCCGACGCCGCGCTTCAACTTCCAGAAGCCGGGCTTCGACGCGACGAAGGACCTGGCCTGGGCGCCGGTCAGCGATCGCACGGTGCTCGTCAGGCGTCCCGTGTGGATCGTGGAGGCGACCCCGAAGGACCGCTTCTACATCTACGGGAAGATCCTGCTCCGTTTCGACAAGGAGGACTTCACCGGCTTCGGGTCCTACACGTCGAAGTACGACTGGCAGGGAACATTGCTGAACTCGTACCTATCGGGCGGACGCGGCGGCTGGCACAAGAAGGACGGCGACTCCCGGCAATACTCGGCGCAGCAGTTCACGATGGCGCAGAACTGGCGACTGGATCGGGCGACCGTGAGCGCTGCGCAGACCACGGACACGCTCATCGACTTCCCCGAGCGGCAATTCGAGACCGAGGTGATCTCGCACGGCAAGTGAGCCGGCGCGCGCCTACGAGCGGCGCCGGAAGCGCATCGGCACGCGGTTCAGACCGCGGATGATGAAGGTCTCGGCGTAGGACAGTTTCTCCGGGTCGACCAGCCGGAAGTCGTCGAGGCGCGCGAGGAGCCGCGCGAAGCTGATGCGCGCTTCGGCGCGGGCGAGGCTCGCGCCGGGACAGAAGTGCTCGCCGTGGCCGAAGGCGATGTTGCGGCGCGCGTTCGCGCGTCTCGGATCGAAGCGATCGGGGTCTTCGAAGACTCGCGGATCGCGGTTCGCAGCGCCGATCACCGCCATCACGATCGATCCCGCCGGGATGTCGACGCCCGCGAGCTTCGTGTCGCAGAGGGCCAGGCGAAAGGAGCCCTTGATCGGACCCTCGAGGCGCAGGCACTCCTCGACGAAGTTCGGGATCGCGCCGGGATCGCGGCGAAGCTCGTCGGCGAGCGCGGGCTGCTCGCAGAGGAATCGCATCCCCGCGCAGAGAAGACGGGCCGTCGTCTCCTGACCCGCGGCGAAGAGAATCGCGGCGAGGCGCACGACGTCCATGACGTCGGGTAGCTCGCCGTCGGGAAACCGCACGCCCGCGAGCCGGCTCAGCACGTCGTCGCGCGGCGCGGCGCGGCGCGCCTCGATGTAGCGCGTGAAGTAGGGATGGAGGTTCTCGAACACCCGGTCGGCGACGTGCCGGCCTTCGGGATCACCGACGTTGCCCTCCTGCCCTCCGAGCCAGCCGCGGAACGTGTGATGGTCTTCGCGCGGAACCCCGAGCAGGTCGGCGACCACGAGCAGGGTGAAGGGTCTCGCGTAGGCCTCGGAGAACTCGATCTGCCCGCGATCGGCGAACTCGTCGATCAGCCCCTCGGCGAGGCTCGCCATGAACTCTTCGTTCTCCTTCAACCGGCTGGGCGTGAAGAGCTTACCGATCAGCGCGCGATGCCGCGTGTGCTTGGGCGGATCGAGAGAGGTGATCTCCTCGGCCATCGGGACCTCGTGACGGCGACGCTCGATGACCTCCGGCCAGCTCTCGCCCTCCTCGGGTCGCGGGAGATCGATCAGCGGACCGAGCGGTCCCACGATGGCCGAGAATCGTTCGTGATCGGTGTAGATCTCCGCGATGTCGTCGATCCGGGAGAGCATGAAGACGCCCTTGTGCGGCTCGCGCATCACGGGACCGCGCTCGTGCAGCGCGCGGTAGTACGGCAGCGGATCCTGGAGGATCTCGGGGTCGGTGAAGAAGTCGCGCTCGAGGACGCTCATCGCGCCGCTCCTGCGCCGCTGTCGAACGGCGTCGAGAGCGCGTGCGCCATCTGCTTCATGATGTCGCCGATCGTCGCGTAGCCCCTGGCGTAGTCGGACGGCTGCTTGCCGCCGCCGCCGACGCGCGGCGTGAGGTCGACATCCGTCGCCCGGGCGCGCAGGGCTCCGACCGCGCACTGCTCCTTCGGGATGTGCGCGAAGGGGTCGTACCGGAAGTGACGGGCGGCGTTCCGCCAGGTGATCCCGTGGATCTCGTCGTCGGACAAGCCGTCCAGCGACGGCCACAGCTTCTCGGGCGCCTCCGGCCAGGTCGAGTCCGAGTGCGGGTAGTCGCACTCCCACGTGATGTTGTCGATCCCGATCAGGTCGCGGTTCCGCACGCCGGCGGCGTCGTCGATGAAGCAGGTGACGACGTGCTCGCGGAAGACGTCGCTCGGCCCCTTCCCGCCGGGAAACCGATACAGCGTCCAGCGGTGATGGTGCTGATGGACGTAGTCGATGCGCTCGAGGAAGTACGGGATCCATCCGATCCCGCCCTCGGAGAGGGCGACCTTGACCCCCGGGAACTTCGTGAAGACCTCGGAGAAGACGAGCTCGGTGGCGCAGTTGAACAGCGTGATCGGCGTGCCGGCGATCATGATCTCCACCGGCGCGTTCACGTCCTGCATGTTGAGACGCGTGCCGGAGCCGATGTGGATGCAGACGATCGTGCCTTCGTCCGAGCAGGCCTTCCAGAACGGATCCCAGTGCGCGTCGTGCAGGCTCGGGTAGCCGAGGGCGCCGGGGTTGTCGGCAAACGTGATCGCGTGGCAGCCCTTGCGGGCGACACGCCGGACCTCGCGAGCCATCTCCTCGGGATCCCAGATGGGCGGAATCGCGAGCGGGATGAATCGCCCGGGGTGCCGGCCGCACCAGTCGTCGACGTGCCAGTCGTTGTAGGCGCGCAGCATCGCGATCGCGAGATCGCTGTCGCCCGATGCCGCCTGGCGGCCGAAGAGCTCGCCGACGAAGCCGGGCACCGTCGGGAAGCAGAGGGAGCCCAGCACGCCGTTGGCGTTCATGTCGTCGATGCGCGCGTCGACGTCGTAGCAGCCCGGCCGTAGCTGCGAGAGCGCGGTCGGCTCCACGCCGTACTCCTCGGGAGGGCGGCCCGCGACCGCGTTCAGCCCGACGTTCGGGATCTGCTGGCCCGCGAACACCCACACGTTCGTGCCGTCGTCCTTCGTGACGAAGCGCGGCGCGCGGTCCTTCCACTTCTCCGACAGATGGCGCTCCCACATGTCGGGCGGCTCGCAGACGTGGTCGTCGACGCTCACCAGGATCATGTCGTTCATCTGCATGGCCGGCTCTCCTCGATCCCGAGCATCGTGCGCGCGACGAGCAGGATCTCTCGCTTGTGCTTCTCGAGCTCTCTGGCGCTCGAAGGATGGAGCCCGGCATGTGCCGTGAGCCACGGCATCGCGGCGAAGTGGAACACGCCGACGCCGCCCATCAGGCTCATGAACCGATAGGGCTCGATGATCGGCTTCATCTCGCCGCAGGCGACGCCCTCCTCGATGACCTCCCGGAGCCACTCGACCGCGGTCTCGGCGCGAACGAATTGCGAGACGACGCCGGGCTGCGCCGTGGCCGCCTCGCGCAGGATCAGCCGCGCGACGCTCGGGCGCCGTGCCACGTATTCGACCCACGCGACGAGCGATGCCTCGATCCGCTCGGCCGGGCTGCCGTCGGTCGGCAAGGCGGCCGTCCAGTCGCCGAAGACCTCGTCGAGCACGGCCGCATAGAGCTCGTGCTTGTCCGGGAAGTAGTAGAAGATCGCGGCGCGCCGGATGCCGACCTCCGTCGCGATGTCGTCGAGCCGCGTCGCCTCGAAGCCGCGCTCGGCGAAGTGCCGCTCGGCCGCGGCCACGATCTCGGCGCGAGTTTGAAGGCCATGGCTCCGGTGGCGAACCGGCCTGGGCGCGGCGGAGCGAGGCTGCATGGGCGGTTTTCGCTTTATACTGGCGCGTAAGTAGAATATGCAACCGCCGGGTGGACCTCTCCGAGACGATCCCGTCGGCCGTCGAGGACAGCATCGCCGCGCGACGCGACGCCGAGGCGGTCGTCGAGCCCGAGCGACGCGTGACCTACGCGGCACTCGGCGAGCGCGTGGCCGTCGCGACCCGCGCGATGATCGCGGCCGGCGTGCAGGCCGGCGATCGCGTCGCGATCTGGGCGCCCAACGGGCTCGGATGGATCGTCTCTGCCCTCGGCGCGCTCTCCGCGGGAGCCGCGATCGTTCCGGTCAATACACGATTCAAGGGCGAGGAGGCGTCGTACGTCCTCGCGGCCTCGAAGGCGACGCTGCTCGTCACGACGGTCGGCTTCCTCGACACCGACACCGTCGGCATGCTCGCGGCCGCCTCCGGGACGCCGCTTCCGCACCTGCGCCGGATTGCACTTCTCGAGGGCTCCGGCGCCGTCCGGCGAGCCCCGGAGGATACCGACGTCGATCGCTGGGACGCGTTCGCCGCCGGAGCCGAGCGAGTGTCCGCAGCGGAAGCGGCGGAGCGACGCCGAAGCGTGCGGCCGACGGATGCGGCCGACGTGCTCTTCACGTCGGGCACCACCGGACGACCGAAAGGGGTCGTGATGACGCACGGCCAGACCGTGCGGCACTCCCGCGAGTGGTACGCGTTCGCCGGGCTCCGGCCCGACGACCGTTACCTCATCGTCAATCCCTTCTTCCACATGTTCGGGTTCAAGGCGGGCTGGCTGGCGAGCCTCCTCACGGGCGCCGCGATCGTGCCGGTTCCGGTGTTCGACGTGCACGCGGTGCTGTCGCTCGTCGAGCGCGAGCGGATCACGGTGCTACCCGGGGCGCCGACCGTCTACCGGTCGATCCTCGACCATCCGGAGCGCGACGCGTTCGACCTGCAGAGCTTGCGGCTCGCCGTGACCGGAGCCGCCGACATCCCCGTCGCCCTCATCGAGGAGATGCGCGCGAAGCTTCCCTTCCGAACCATCGTCACCGGCTACGGTCTCACCGAGGCCGGCACCGTGACCGGCACCCGGCCCGACGACGACGCGGCGACGATCGCGACCACCGCCGGCCGAGCGTTGCCCGGCCTCGAGGTCATCGTCGCCGACGGAGACGGGCAGGAGGTCGAGCGCGGCGCCACGGGCGAGCTGCTCGTCCGCGGCGACGGCGTGATGCAGCGGTATCTCGACGATCCGGAGGCGACGTCCGCCGCGATCGACGAGCGCGGCTTCCTCCACACCGGCGACCTCGCGACGATGGACGACCGCGGCTACGTTCGCATCGTCGGGCGATCGAAGGACATGCTCATCGTCGGCGGCTTCAACGTCTACCCCGCCGAGGTCGAGAACGCGCTCCTGGCCCACGAGGCAATCGTCCAGGCGGCGGTCGTCGGCGTGCCCGACGCGCGGATGGGCGAAGTGGCGATGGCGTACGTCGTTCCGGCCCCGGGACGATCGGTCGATCGTGCGGCGATCATCGCCTGGGCCCGCGAGCGGCTCGCCAATTACAAGGTTCCGCGACACGTCGTCGCGGTCTCGGCGCTGCCGACGAACGCGACGGGAAAGATCCTGAAGGAAGAGCTCCGCGCTCGCGCGCCGGCCGACCTGGCGGGCTCGTGAGCGCCGACGCATCGAGGAGGACGACCATGCGCTTGAAGGACAAGGTGGCGATCATCACCGGCGGCGGGCAGGGCATCGGCCGCGAGTACGCGCTCCGCTTCGCCCGGGAAGGCGCGAAGGTCGTCATCGGAGACATCCGCGAGACCGAGGCGAGGGCAGTCGTGCAGGAGATGGCCGATCTCGGAGCCGAGGGGCTGGCGCTCCGCACCGACGTGTCGAAGGAGGAGGACACGAAGCGCCTCGCCGCCGCGGCGCACGAGAAGTTCGGACGCATCGACGTCCTGCTGAACAACGCCGCGATCTTCTACGACATGAACCTCGCCGACCAGAGCCTCGAGTACTTCAACAAGATGCTGTCGGTGAACCTCACCGGCGTCTGGCTGTGCTCGCGCGCGGTCGAGCCGTACATGAAGCGCCAGAGAAAGGGGAAGATCATCCACCAGTCCTCGACCGCCGCCTACATCGGCAACGCGGGTACCGTCGACACGTCGGATCCGGACGTGCCGTCGCCGGCGCCGCACTACAGCGTGTCGAAGATCGGCGTCGCCGGATTGACGAAGTACATGGCCGGCTTTCTCGGGCCGTGGGGCATCAACGTCAACACGATCTGCCCCGGGCTCACCCTCACCGAAGCGGCGAAGCGCATCGTGCCCGACGAGATGATGACGATGCTGCCGATGTTCAACGCGTTGAAGCGCGCGCTCCAGCCGCAGGACCTGACGGGCACCGCGGTGTTCCTCGCGTCGGAGGACAGCGACATGATGACCGGCCAGGTGCTCGTCGTCGACGGCGGCATGATCATGCTCGGGTAGGCGCGTGATCGACCTCGAAACCTTGCGAAGCGCGGGCAGCGGACAGGCCCACGGCGACGGCCCGGAGCGCCTCGGGCTGCTCGCATCTGCGCTCGCCGGCCGCCCGCTCGAGGTCGCCGCCGGCTCACCCGGCGAGCGCGCGTGGACCGACGGGAGGACCGTCTTCGTCGATGCGGACTCCGGCGCGCCCGACCGGCTCCGGGCGGTCGCCGTGCAGGCGTCGCTCCTCGCAGCCGGAAGCCTCGAACGCGACGTCGTACGCAAGCTGACTCGGCGCCCGACGTTGGCCAGACGATACCTCGCCGTGGAAGGCCATCGCGCGCTCGCCGCGATCGAGGACGTCCTGCCACCCGTCGTGCGGTCTCTCATCGACGCCGAAGCGGTGGCGCGCGCGGACTCGCCCGGTGCGTCGCTCGACGCGGCGCTGAGCCGGGCGGCGATCGCCGACCCGCCCGAGAGCTTCGGGACCATCCGCGCTCGAGACCTCCTGGCATCCGTCGCCAACGCGGAGGTCTCGCCCACGGCACGCGGGCAAGCGCCGCGCGAGCGCCGCAGGGAGGTGCTGGCCGAGATCGCGGACGACCTGACGATCGCCGACCCGTTCTCGATCTCCGTCGGCGGCGGTGGAGCGTTGGGCCGGTTGCTGGCGCGAGCGCTGCAGCTCGTCCGCCAGCTGCGGGGCGGCGGGCCTCCCGGCGCGGACGCGCCGACGCACCGGACACGGACCGGAGCTGGAGGGGGCGTGCTCGCGACGGGCATCGCGGGAGCACTGGAAGACACGTCCGTCGAACGCCGGGACGCGAGGTACCCGGAGTGGGACGCCCATCGCCGGCGCTATCGCCCCGACTGGTGCACGGTGCGCGAGGTCGAGCCGCGTCTCACCGACCATGTGCTCCTGCCGGCGCCCCCGGCGCACGGCTTGCGTCGACCGCTCGGCCGCCTCGGCACCGGCCTCGATCGTTGCAACCGGCAGATCCAAGGCGCCGACATCGACGTCGACGCGGTCGTCGAGGCACGCGTCGCGGCGATGGCCGGCTCGACACCGGACGAGGCGGTCTACCTCGACGTGCGTCGCCGCCGGCGCGACCTGTCCGTGCTGCTCCTCCTCGACGTCTCCGGCTCCGCCGCCGAGCGCAGTGCGGCGGGCGAGACGGTGCACGCGCATCAGCGCGCGGCGGCCGCCGCCCTCACGACCGCTCTGCACGACCTCGGAGATCGCGTGGCGCTCTATGCCTACCGCTCTCACGGACGATCCGACGTCCAGCTGATGCCGGTGAAGCTTTTCGACGACGGCATGGACGTCGTCGTCCTGCGCCGTCTCGACGGCCTCGCTCCAGCCGCCTACTCGCGGCTCGGCGCGGCGATCCGCCACGGCGCAGCCGTGCTGGAGCGGCGCGGCCGGACGTCGCGTCGCCTTCTCGTCGTGCTCTCCGACGGGCTGGCCTACGACCATGGGTACGAGCTCGCGTACGGCGCAGCCGACGCGCGGCGCGCGCTCGCCGAGGCGCGTCGCCGGGGCACGGGGTGTGTTTGCTTGACGGTGGGTGCCGGCACGGATCCGGAGACGCTCCGGCGCGTCTTCGGAAGCGCCGCGCACGCCACGGCTCCGAGGACCGAGCAGCTCGCGCAGGTGATCGGTCCGCTGTTTCGCGCGGCTCTCCGCTCCGCAGAGGTCCCGCGGCGACGGATCGCGAGGCGGTAGTGTCGACCGGCGGTGCTCGAACGTCCCCCGTCGATCGAATGACGAGCGCGGCTCGCGGGCCGCGACCTCATTACGTCGCCATCGGAAACGAAGAGCGGGTGTTCCAGGCGGCGTTCCGGCAGGGCTTGTCGGTCGTGCTCAAGGGACCCACGGGCTGCGGGAAGACGCGCTTCGTCGAGGCCATGGCCCACGACCTCGACCGCCCGCTCGTCACGGTCGCCTGCCACGACGATTTGACGACCGCGGACCTCGTCGGCCGGTTCCTTCTGCGCGGCGGCGAGACCGAGTGGGTCGACGGCCCCCTGACGCGGGCCGTGCGCGAGGGCGCGATCTGCTATCTCGACGAGGTCGTCGAGGCGCGCCAGGATACGACGGTCGTTCTCCATCCGCTGGCCGACCACCGCCGCCAGCTTCCGATCGAGCGCCTCGGCGTGACGCTCGATGCCGCGCCCGGCTTCTGCCTGGTCGTGTCGTACAACCCCGGCTACCAGAGCGTTCTCAAGGACCTGAAGGACTCGACGCGCCAGCGGATGGTCGCCATCGAGCTCGGATTTCCGCCCGCGGACGTCGAGGAGAAGATCGTCGCACACGAGGCGGGCATCGATGGCGGGACGGCGGCGGAGCTCGTGCGGCTCGGCCAGGCCATCCGTCGGCTCGAGACGACCGGCCTCCGCGAGGTCGCGTCGACGCGGGTCCTCATCGCCGCCGCGCGGCTCGTCGCCGAAGGACTGAGCCCGCGCGAGGCCGCTCGCGCGGCCGTCGTCGGACCGCTCACCGACGATGCAACGGTGACGAGCGGGCTCCTCGAGATGATCCGCGTGTACTTGACGGACCCGGCAGGCTGACACGCGTCCGCAGAGACCCGGAGACGAAATGTCGTACGAGAGCACCGCGCAGCCGATCAAGCTGGGCTACCTCTTCGACTTCCGGCTGCCCGCGTACTTCCCGAAGGAGATGCGCGACGACCTGACCCAGACGTTCGCGCTCGTGTTCGACGAGGGCCTGAAGCAGCGGATCCTCGATCGTCCGGTGGAGATCGTGTTTCGCGAGGTCGAGGGCCTTCCGAAGGGAACCGTCAAGGCCGTCATCGACGCGTACGGCGAGCTCGTGGACGAGGGCTGCCTCGCGATCTTCGGCCCGAGCATCAGCGACAACGCCGTACCGACGCGCGAGGCGATCGAGCAGCGCTTCCGCGTTCCGGCGGTGAGCGTGACCGGCTCCGAGGACTGGCTCGGCGAGTGGACGTTCTCGTTTCCGCAAGGATCGTTGACGGACGAGCCCATCTTCTGGACCGACCTGCTCGCGAAAAGCGGGCACGGCGACGTCGGCGTCCTGGTCGAGCAGTCGCTCGTCGGCGAGAGCTACCTGAAGAGCTTCGCGAGCGCGTGCCGCGACGTCGGAATTCGCATCGTCGCAGAGGAGCGGCTCGCGCAGACGGCGCAGGACGTCGACGACGCGATCCTGAGGATGCGCGCGGCCGAGCCGGCCGCGCTCGTCCACTGCGGATTCGGCTTCGGGATCCTGCACGTGAACTCGGCGCTCGAGGCGCTCGGCTGGGACCCGCCCCGCTTCACGAGCACGGCGTTCCAGAACGCGTGGCTCAACCCCGTTCTGTGGAACGCATTCCTCGGCTGGACGGGAGTCGACCAGTACGACGAGTCGAACCTCGTCGGGCAGCGCTTCCTCGACCGGTACGAGGCACGGTACGGCCGGCGCCCGGAATACTGCGTCCCGGTCGTGAACCGAGACATCGCGACGGCGCTCCTCCGCGCCTTCGCCGACGCGCGTCCGCTGAGCCCGCGCGGCGTCAAGGAATCCCTCGAGCGGGTGAAGATGCTGCCCGCGGCGAGCGGCGCGCCGGGCACGCGCATCTGCTTCGGCAAGTGGGTTCACCGCGCCTGGATGGGCGCGGGCTATCTCGTCGCCCGGCGGCTCGACCCGGATGGCGTCCACTCCCACCTCGTGGATCGCTTCGGGGAGGGATGACGCGATGGCCTACGCGACGACGACGGAGCGCACGCAGCGGTCGATGAACAGCTCCGCCGCCGCTCCGCAGCGGTCGACGATGGCCGCCGTGCTGTGGTCGGCGGTCGTCATCCTCGTGCTCGGGGCGATCGCCTACAACGCGCGCTCGGGTGCCGTGTCGCCGCGGATCGCCAACCCGGAGGTGGCGGGGGTCCCACGGCCGGTGGAGTTCCTCTTCGGCTGGAGCGGCTGGCTCGCCCTGCACCAGATCGGGACGGTCGTCATGATGCTCGCGCTCGTCGCCGCGTTCGCGTGGGCGTGGCGCCGGCATCCGGCGCACCCGTATCTCCTGATGATCCTCGCCTCGACGGCGATCGTCTGGCAGGACCCGATCATGAACTGGGCACCGTACGCGGTGTACAACCCCCAGCTCTGGCACTTCCCCGAGGACTGGCCGCTCGTCCGGCTGTCGCCGACCGTCGAGCCCTTCATCGTCATCGGGTACTCGACGTTCTACTTCATCGCGCCGTTCTTCTCCGGCATCTGGGTGCTGCGGCGTCTCCAGGCGCGCGCGTCGACCGACTCCTTCGTCTGGCGCCGCCCGCTCGTCACGCTCGCGCTTCTGATCTTTTCGACCGGATTCCTGATTGACGCGGCCCTCGAGATCTTTCTCGTCCACACGGGCCTCTACATCTACTCGCAGGTCATCCCGTGGGGGTCGTTGTTCGCCGGAACGACCTTCCAGTTCCCGCTCATCTGGGAGTCCGCGCTCGTCACCGTGGTGATGGTTCCGGCCGGCGTCCTGTGCCACCGCGACGACACCGGACGAACGCAAGCCGAGAAGCTCGCGCGCAGGCTGCCCTGGCTCCGCGACCGCCCCGCCCTCGCGACGTTCGTCGTGATGGCCGTCGTGCTGAACCTCGCGTACTTCGTCTACGGCGCGGGCTTCGGCGCCATCCGGGCGTCCGGGCTGGCCACGTCGGTCGCGTGCCCGTGGCCGTATCCCGAGGCCAAGGTCTACGACCCGCAGGGATTCTTCGAGCGGGAGGGACAGCCCGGGCCCTACTTCGAGGGACACTGGAGCCGCTGGATGACCGCCCAGCCGGACGGCCGGCCGACCGTCAACCAAATGAAGCCCGATGCCGCCTGCAGGCGCCGCGATGGCGCGTGAGCCGCGGAGCGTCGTCATCACCGGCGCGTCGCGCGGGCTCGGCTTCGCGTCGGCGACCCGTCTCTACGAGAAGGGATGGCGCGTCGTCGGAGCGATGCGCTCCCCGGAGACGGGGCTCGAGCGCCTGCGCGCGGCGACGGGCGCCGGGCCGGACGATGCGCGCCTCGTCGGCGTCCGGCTCGATCTCGACGATCCGTCGTCGATCGTCTCGGCCGCGAGGGCGATCGAGCGGGCGGTCGGTGCGCCCGACGCCCTCGTGCACAACGCGGGGATCGCGGCGGTGGGGTGCGTCGAGGAGATGCCGTTCGACGTCTGGGAGCGGCTCTTCCGGACGAACCTGTTCGGAGCCGTCCGGCTCACCCGGGAGCTCCTTCCGTCGATGCGCGCCGCGCGCCGGGGGCGGATCCTCGTCGTATCGAGCCAGGGCGGCATCCGCGGAATGCCGTCGATCAGCGCTTACTCCGCCGCCAAAGGAGCCCTCGAGCGGTGGGCCGAGGCGCTCGCCGAGGAGATCGCACCGTACGGCCTGGGCGTCGCGATCGTCGTGGCCGGGATGTTCAAGACCGACATCCTCACCGAGCAGACGCCCCACTACGGGAACCCGACCGGGCCGTACGCGACCCACTACGCCGGCATCGAGCGCACCGGCCGCTCGATGATGGCGTACCTGGCGAACCCGCCCGAGCGCTTCGCGGCGTCGCTCGCCAGGATCCTCGACGAGCGAGCCCCGTTCGCCAGGCACGCGGTCGGGCTCGATGCGCGCCTGCTGCTCCTCGGCAGCCGTCTCCTCTCCGGTCGGCTTCTCCACCGGGTCATTCGTCTCGCGATGGGCCTGCCGCGACACGGCGCGCTCCAGGAGCGCACGCGAGATCACTCGGCTCGAGCGGTCGTGGACGGCTCGCCATCCGAAGAAAGCAAGCAGCATGGTTGACACGTCGAAGCTTCGTTTCGAGTCGAGAATGATGATCGACGGCAAGCTCGTCGATGGGGAAGCCGGCACGTTCGTGAACGTCAATCCGGCGAACGAGGACGTGCTGGGCGAGGTCGCCGACGCGTCGAAGGCGGACATGCAGCGCGCGATCGACGCCGCCCGGCGCGCCTTCGACGAGACCCGCTGGGCGACCGACCGCGAGCTCCGAAAGCGCTGCCTCGGGCAGCTCCAGAACGCGCTCGAAGCGGAGCGGGAGCCGCTCCGCGAGGAGCTGATCCTCGAGGCCGGCTGCCCGCGCCTGGTGACGCACGGGGCGCAGCTCGACGCCCCGCTGCGGAGCGCGCTCACCTATCCCGTGCAGCTGATCGACGAGTATCCCTGGGAGACGGACCTCGGCGACGCCCTCGTCGAGCTCACCGGCCAGGTCAACACGCGGAAGATCTGGCGCGAGCCGGTGGGCGTGGTCGGCGCGATCGTTCCGTGGAACTTCCCCTTCGAGGTGACGATCAACAAGCTCGGTCAAGCACTCGCCACGGGCAACACGGTGGTGCTGAAGCCGGCGCCCGACACGCCGTTCAACGCGACCCGCCTCGGGCGCCTGGTCGCCGAGTCGACGGACTTCCCGCCCGGCGTGGTCAACGTCGTCACCGCGTCCGACCATCTCGTCGGCGAGGAGCTCACGCTGTCGCCGAAGGTCGACCTCATCTCCTTCACCGGCTCGACCGCCGTCGGGAGGCGGATCATGGAGAAAGGCGCGGCGACGATGAAGCGCCTGTTCCTCGAGCTCGGCGGCAAGTCGGCCACCATCGTGCTCGAGGACGCCGACCTCTCGCAGGCCTGTCTGATCGGGATCGCGCCCTGCATGCACGCCGGCCAGGGCTGCGCGATTCCGACGCGGATGCTGGTCCCGCGCTCGCGCTACGACGAGGGCGTCCAGATCCTGCAAGCGATGTACGCCTCGATCGCCCCCGGCGATCCGCAGGATCCCGGCACGCTGTGCGGCCCGGTGATCTCGGCGAAGCAGCGCACGCGGATCCTCGGCTACATCCGGAAAGGCATCGACGAGGGAGCCAAGCTCCTCGTCGGTGGCACCGACGTCCCCGCCGCGCGAGACAAGGGGTTCTGGGTCGCTCCGACCTTGTTCGTCGACGTCGACAACGCGATGACGATCGCGCAGGAAGAGATCTTCGGTCCGGTGCTCGCCGTCATCCCGTACGACGACGAGGAACACGCGATCCGGATCGCCAACGACAGCATCTACGGGCTCGCCGGCAACGTCATGTCGGGATCGCTGGACCGAGCGCTGGGCGTCGCCCGGCGCCTCCGGGCCGGCTTCATGGGGGTCAACGGCGGCGCACCTTACGGCGCCGACGTCCCGTTCGGCGGGTACAAGGCGAGCGGCGTCGGCCGGCAGAACGGCCGCGCCGGCTTCGATCAGTACACCGAGGTCAAGTCCGTCGCTTACCCCGTCGGCTGAAGGAGCCACAGAGATGGACCGCTACGAGCCGTTCTCCGAGGCGGTGCGGGAGGACCCGTATCCGTACTATGCGGCGCTGCGCGACGAGGCCCCGGTCTACTGGGCAGAGGGCGCCCAGGCCTGGTGTGTATCGCGATACGACGACGTGCAGTTCGTTCTGCGCAACGCCGAGCTCTTCTCCTCCGACGCCATGCGGACGATGCTCATGGGTGCTCCTGCAGGCGTCGACCCGCTCGAAGATCCCGGCGTGATGCAGCGCGCGCTGGCGCTGACGCAGGCGCTGGCCTTCCCCATGGAAGAGCTGATCAGCGCGCGCAACCTGATCGCCGAGGATCCGCCCCGGCACACCGCGATGCGGAACCTCGTCAATCGCGGCTTCACTCCGCGGCGCGTCGCCATGTGGGAGCCGCGCGTGCGCGAGTTCGCGCGCGCGTGCGTGAACGAGATGCGGCATGCGGACGAGATCGACCTGGTGGCGGCGTTCGCCATGCCGCTCCCGGTGCGCGTCATCTGCGAGATCCTCGGCGTGGAGCCCGAGCGGCGCGACGACTTCAAGCGGTGGTCCGACCACATCATCGCGGGCACGACCGGCTCGACGCGCATGGTCGATCCGCTCACCAGCGGGTTCGCCGAGGCGATGGGGGCCCTCGCGGAGTACATTCGCGGCGTCGTGGCGCAGCGGACGAAGGACCCGAGCGATGACCTGATCAGCGTCCTGATCGCAGCACAGGACGGTGCAGGCCTCAGCGCGGCCGAAGTGACGATGTTCGTGCTGCTGCTCCTCGTCGCGGGCAACGAGACCACCACGCATCTGATCGGAAACGCGACGAACGCGCTCCTGAGCCATCCGTCACAGCTCGCCCGCGTGGTTGCCGATCGAGGTCTCGTCCCGAGCTGGATCGAGGAAACCCTGCGCTGGGACGGGCCGGTCCAGTTCGTCTCGCGACGGACGACCGACGAGGTCGAGCTCGCCGGCCAGCGAGTTCCCGCGAACGCCCACGTGGTCGCGATCCTCGGCTCGGCCAACCGGGACGAGCGGCACTGGGGCCCGACCGGAGAGCAGTTCGACGTCGCGCGCAATCCGCTGGGGCACCTGGCGTTCGGCTTCGGCAACCACTTCTGCCTCGGCGCGTCGCTGGCGCGGCTGGAAGCGCGCATCGCGCTCGAGGCGCTGCTCGACGAGCTGCCGCGCCGCGAGCGCAGCGAGCCGCACGTGGAGCACATCGACTCGTTCCTCATCCGCGGGCCGAAGCGCTTCCTGCTGCGGCTCGCGGCGTAACCGGGAGCGACGCGGCGGCGAAAGGGTCAGCCCCCGAAGTTCATCGACTGGGCGATGATCGCGAAGCCCTTCGTCGCCGCGAGGCGCTTGCCGACCACGGCCTGATACTCGGGCGACCGGTACCAGCCCTTCGCCGCTTCCGTGGAGTCGAACTTGACGACCACGGTCTGCGGCCCCGGCGGCGTCCCCTCGATCGTCTCCGCGGCGACGTCGAAGGCCACGAGCTCTCCGCCGTGGGACTGGATCGTTCGACCCGCAGCGGCCTGGTACTCGCCGTAGAGCTTGGGGTCGTTCACGACGTACTGCGCGATGAAGTATGCGGCCATGGTTCCTCCTCCTGCGCTTCAGATCGCGGCCTGGATGCCGTCGAAGAACTGCCACCAGGCGTCGAGGGAGTGTTGCAGGGCGTCGCGCACGCGGGCCTGGGTCGCGGCGTCGGTGGCGTGGCGAACGACGATGTTGTCGCCGACGTCGCTGTGCTCCGCATCCGCCTTCTCGTGGATGTCCCAGAACGCGACCGCCTCGAGGGTCAGCCCGTAGTTCTGCTGGAGCCGGCGCGCCATCGGCCCGAAGGCGCCGGGGACCTGCCCCTCGGCGGCGAGGTTGATCGCGGCCGCCGCCTCGATGAACGACCGCTGCTTCGTCGACAGCTCGAACCAGTCGATCAGCGCTCGCGTCGCCGGCAAGGGACGGCCCTCCGTCATGTCCAATCGCGACAGGCCGACCGCCTCGCCGAAGCGGATGAAGAGCTCCGGGTGAGGCAGGTTGCACCCGGACAGGCGACCGGTCTCCTCCTCGTAGACGCTCTCCGCGAGCTCCATCCGCTCCTGCGGAAACGGACAGTTCGCGTGCATCGCGCTCACGGCGCGCGGGAACTCGCGCACCTGCAGGAAGAACTGCACGGCGAACGACTTGAGCTGATCGCGGCTCAGCTTGCCGTCGGCGAGCGCGAGCCAGAGCGGGTGGCCGCCGAAGGTCCGGCGCGCCTCGATGCGCGCGACCAGATCGCGAATGAACTGTGCCGGGGGCAGAACCTCGCTCATGAGCTCCTCCGTCGCGGCTCGCTTCCGTGCCGACGGTTGCCGACCGCCGACGACGCCCTTTGCCGCACCGTCGCATAGGACTATATCCGTCGATCGGAAATGTCATTCTCGAAAAGTGATCGCGGGGATTCTCCTTCCACGACGGATCTCGCCGCCTACCGCGCGGAGCTGCACGCATGGCTCGACGCGCATCACGAGGAGCTCGCGCCCCGGTCCGGCGCGCCCCGAACGCTCCAAGCCCGGGTCGCGCAGATGCAGAAGGTGAAGTCGATCCTCTTCGACGCCGGCTGGATGCAGCTCGGATGGCCGGAGCGCGTCGGCGGACGAGGCGGGTCGCCGATGCTCCGGACCGAGCTCGGCGCCGCGCTCGCTGCGCGCGACCTCGCGGACCCCGGTCTCTTCTCTCTCGTCGAGGTGCTCGTTCCGACGCTGATCGACTTCGCGCCGCCCGTGCTGGCGGCCGACGTCGTCCCCCGCCTGCTGTCCGGGGCGGAGCTCTGGTGCCAGGGGTTCTCCGAGCCGGACTCGGGAAGCGACCTCGCATCGTTGCGCTGCCGCGCCGCGCCCAGAGGCGGCGATGCCGGCACGGCGACCGAATGGGTGATCACGGGACAGAAGGTCTGGACCAGCCTGGCCCAGTTCTCCGACCGCTGCGTGCTGCTCACGCGAACGGGACCCGCGGAGTCGCGTCACCGCGGCATCACCGCGTTCTTCGTCGACATGCACAGTCCCGGGATCGCGGTCGCGCCGCTCGAGATGCTGAACGGTGAGCTGGAGTTCGCCGAGGTCTTCTTCGACGACGTCGTGGTGCCGGCCGATCGCATGCTCGGACAGCTGAACGGCGGCTGGGCCGTCGCGATGAGCATCCTCCCGTACGAGCGCTCGTCGTGCTTCTGGCAGCGCATCGCGTATCTGTACCGGCGGCTCCAGCGGCTCGTCGACGTCGCGCCGGAGGACGACCGCGCGGCGGAGGCGATCGGGGAGGCGTACGTGCAGCTCCACGCGCTCCGCGCCCGCTCGCGCGCGACCCAGCATCGGCTGGCCGAGACCGGCGCGATCGGCGCGGAGACGTCCATCGACAAGGTGCTGGTCGCGACGGCGGAGCAGACGACGTACGACGCGGTCCGCCGGCTGCTGCCCGGGACCGTCGAGATGGACGACGGCGTCGCCGGCGACTTGTGGCGCAGCGAGTACCTGTACTCGCGCGCCGCGACGATCTACGGCGGCACCGCCGAGGTGCAGCGCAACATCATCGCCCGCCGCCTGCTCGAGCTCGGGAGCGAAGAATGATCGGGACCGGTGAGCGCGCCGCGATGGACGAGACCGTGCGCGGCGCGATCGCGGACGCCCTCGCGCGCGGCGATGGCGCGGACGTCGACGGCGTCCTCGCCGGCCTCGCTTGGCTCGAGATCCTCGACGGCGATCGCGACGCCGCGATCGAGATCGTGTTCCGCGCGCTCGGCGCCGCGAACGCGACCGCGACCCCGCTCGACGACGTGCTCGCATCCGCGCTCGGCCACGAGCCGCGCGCCGACCTCGCGGTCCTCCTCCCGCGCTTCGCGGCGTGGCAGCCGCCGGGACGGATTGCCGACGGCGACGTCGAGGCGGACGGCGTGGCGACTGCTCGAGTCGCGTCCGCCGCCCGGCAGATCCTCGTCGTCTGCGGCACGGAGTCGGAGCCGTGGAGCGTCGTCGTGCCGACGAACGACGTCGAAGCGCAGGTCGTACGCGGGGTGGACCCCGAGAGCGGCCTGCGAGCCGTTCGCGCGCGCGGCATGCGATCGAGCGCGGCGCGCCTCGATGCGGCCGCGTGGTGCTCGGCCGTGGCGCTCGGCCGGCGCGCGGTCGCGCACCAGATCGAAGGTGCCTGTCGCGCGATGCTGGACCTCGCGCGCAGCCACGCCATGGAGCGCGTGCAGTTCGGCCGGCCGATCGCGCGGTTTCAGGCCGTCCGGCATCGGCTCGCGGATACGCTCGTCGCCGTGGAGGCGCTCGAGGCCGCACTGGCCGCCGCCCGCGAGCAGCCGAGCCCGGAGACGGCGGCGCTCGCGAAGGCCATCGCGGGGCGTACGGCGCAGACGGTCGCCCGACACTGCCAGCAGGTGCTGGCGGGCATCGGCTTCACCACCGACCATCGGTTCCACCGATACCTGAAGCGGACCATGGCGCTCGAAGGCCTGCTCGGATCGGCCGACGCGATCGTCCTGGACGTCGGACGCCGGCTGCTCGCCGACCGTCGCGTCCCGACCCTGATCGAGCTCTAGACTGGGCAGATCAGCCGCCGAAGCGCTCGATCAGGAGGCCGTGTCGCAACCCGCGGTCGCTCACGGTGAGCTCGTCCTTGCGCAGCTTGGCCATCACCGTCCGCACGATGCAGGCGCCGGCCAGGACGACCTCGGCGCGCTTGGGCTGCAGGCCGACGATGCGTCGTCGCTCCTCCGTCGAATGCGCGCGATAGAGCTCGATCTGCCGATCCACCTCCCGAACCGTGAGAACGGCGCCCTGGACGGCCTCGGGGTCGTAGACGCGGAGCTGCTTCATGACCGCGGTGAGATTCGTCACCGCCCCGCCCATCCCGACGAGAGCGTCGGGTGCGGGCGCGTCGTCGAGCCGCGAAAGCTCCGCGCCGATCGCGTCGATCGCCCGTTGCAGATCGGTCGGCGACACGACGCCCGTCAGGCCGTAGCGTTCGGCGAATCGCACCGCCCCGACGTTCAGGCTGAACTGCTCCGTCACGGCGGGCCCGCGGCCGAACGTGAACTGGCTGCTGCCGCCGCCCGTATCGAAGATGATGATCGATCCCATCCCGAGCCCGAGGCCGGCCTTCACGGCCAGATACGCCAGGCGCGCTTCCTCCACGCCCGAGATGATCTCGATGCGAACCCCGGAGCGCCGTGCGACGGCCTCGATGAAGTCGCCGCTGTTGCGCGCCGTGCGCACGCCCATGGTGCCGACCGCGGCCACGGCCGCTGCGCCCGCGCGCTGCGCCTCGGACGCCATGCCGCTGATCGCCGCGACCGTTCGCTCGATGGCATCGGGCGTGAACGCACCGCCGCTCGCGTCCAGACCTTCACCGAGGCGGGTCACGTCCGCGCGGTCGACGACCGTCGTCCACGTCCCGTCGGCGTGCTTCTCCCCGATGTGGAACTTCACCGAGTTGGTCCCGACGTCGATGACCGCGTAGCGCGCCATGCGACGCTCGCTACGCCGGCCAGCCGAGAAGGCGCTTCAGACCGCGCGGATAGCTGAGGTTCTCGAATCGCTCGAGGCCCATCTCGCGGACGGCGTCGCGAACGCGTGCAGGCTCCTCGGACTCGATCGCAACGGTACGTGTCGTCCGTCCGTCTACCGCCACGTCGGTCATCTCCGCGAGGCATCCGCCGACCGTGTAGCGGCGACGCGTCTTGTGGATGCGAACGATGCGCACCCCGCGCGGCGGATCCGCCAGCTCCGCTTCAAGCGACTCGAGGTCGTACTCGTTCCGGAGAGGGACCGCCGCGACGCGAAGCGCGGCGCATACGATCGCGACGTCCGCGGCCCGAAGCGGGAAGGCCGCCTTCATGACCGGCCGCCATTGCTCCAGGCCATGCGGGTCGACCTGCTCCAGGCTCTTGACGTCCACGAGCCCGTCCCGGACCTTGACGTTCGCGTCGCAGTGGGGCGACAGCCAGTACGACTCGTCGCTTTCGGTCGACTTGACGGGAGAAAGCGCGCGCAACCGCTCGTCCGCCTCGCCGAAGCTCGCTGCGAAGGTTCTCCACTCCCAGCGGGGAACGATGGTTTCCACCCGGCACCTCGTCGAGGACCACCAGCAGGCTCGCACCGCCGCCGGCCACCGTCAATCGAGGTCGGGCGGCCAAGGCGCCGGCAGGCACCGAAGCGATCGAGGTCGAGGGCCGCGCGGAGGTGACGTCCGCCGGGACGGAGGCCCGAGATCAGTCCGACCAGGGCTCCTCGTTCCACGGCCGATCGAGCGGCGCCATTCCGCCTCCGACCGGGAAGAACTGCCGCTGGGCATACGTCTCGCGCGCGAGGCCGTGGCCGAGCTCGTCGAGGAACGCGCGCTTCAGATCCTGCATGAACAGCATGCGGGTGTAGCGGAGCACGAGCGGAGGGCGCTTCGCGAGCTCGCGCGCCAGCTCCCACGCCCGGTCGAGGAGCCGGTCCTTCGGCAGCACCTCCGCCACCGCGCCCCATTCGAGCGCTTCCCGCGCGGAGAGCTTCTTGCCCGTCAAGAGCATGTAGCGCGCGCGGTTGCGTCCGATGAGCCAGGGCCAGAGGACGTGCTGCCCGTCGCCCGGCACCATGCCGCGCGGGAAGTGAGCGAGGTCCTGGAAGTAGGCGTCCTCGGAAGCGAGCACGATGTCGCCCAGCAACGGGACCTCGGAGTGGATGTTGCAGGGCCCGTTGACGGCGCTGATCATCGGCACTTCCACCGCGAGCACGTTCTCGATCAGCATGCGGCCGTACCAGGCCTTCTCGTCGAGCTTCATGAGGCCCTTCTGGCCGTCCATCGCGACGTACAGGGGCTTCTCCACCGGAGCGGCTCCCCAGTCCGCGTTGTAGTTCGCGCCCGTGCCCGTGTGGATCAGGACCTTGATCTCGCGATCGCCGGCGACGTCGGCGAAGGCGTCCGACATCTCGTCGTGCGCCTTCCAATCCCACACCAGGCTGCCCCCGTCGGTGTGGCATTGCATGAGGAGGATGCCTTCCTCGCTCAGCTCGAACCGATAGTTGATGTACCGGTCCTTGTACTCCGCGAACCTGGCCCGCTTCGCCACGCGTGTTCTCCTTTCGTCAGCTCGCCGTGGACGACCGCTTGAGAAAACGGGCGACGTTCCGACGCAGCTCGATCGTGTCGAACGAATCGGCTTCGGCGGTCATCGCGAAGTCGATCGTCGCGAGCACCGCTCGCTCGAGGTGGAGGTTCAGCACCCGCTTGGTCGCCTCCACGGCCTGCCGCGGGAGCGATGCGATCCGGTGGGCCGCCGCGACGGCCGTGGAGAGCACCTCGCCGTCGGGGCAGACGTGATTCGCGAGACCGATCTCCCGCGCCCGCTGCGCGCTGATGCGGTCTCCCGTGAACGCGTACTCCTTCGCGAGGAGCAGGCTCGTGTGCAGCGGCCACGTGATCGGGCCGCCGTCGGCCGCGACGAGCCCCACCGTCACGTGCGGATCCGACAGGTAGGCCGACTCCGCCATGTAGACGACGTCGGAGAGCGCGATCACGCTGCAGCCCAGGCCGACTGCAGGTCCGTTGACGGCGGCAATCACCGGCACGCGGCAACGGATCATGTTGAACACGAGCTCGCGGCCCTCCGCGATCACCTCGCGTCGTAGATCGCGGTCGTTCGTCATCCGGTCGAGGAGGTCGAAGTCGCCGCCGGCCGAGAACGCGCGCCCTTCGCCCGTGATGACGGCGACGCGCGCGTCGCGATCCGAATCGAGCAGCGGAAAGACGCACGTCAGCCCGAGGTGCAGGTCGTCGTTGACGGCGTTCAGCTGGTCCGGGCGGCAGAGCCGCACGATGCGGACCGGGCCGTCCGATTCGACGCGCACGGCGTCGGGAAGCGGGTAGTTCATGGATCTCGTCTCCGTGGGCTGCTCACGCCACGGGAAGGCCGAGGATCCGCGTGGCGATGATGTTCTTCTGGATCTGCGAGGTCCCGCCCATGACGCTCTGCGCGCGGCTGTAGAGATAGATCTTCAGCGCGACGTCGTCGCGGTCGACCACCGCGCGCGATCCCGCGACCGAGAGCGCCGCCGCTCCGACGCTTTGCTCGACCCACGTCATCAGGATCTTGTCGATCGAGCCACCGGGCCCGTGCTCGAGCCCGTCGAGGCGCTCGGAGAGCCTCCGGCGCACGTGCAGCCGCAGCATCTCCGCTTGCACGTGGGCCCACGCGACCGCCTCGCGCTGGTCGCTCCGGAAAGCGCCGGGATCGCGCCGCACCGTCGCCTCGAGGTCCTTGACGGCCTTCGCGTAGCGCGCGACGTAGCCCACCTCGCCGGGCTCCCGCTCGTGGCTCACGATCGTCATCGCGATGCGCCAGCCTTCGCCGGGCTCGCCGATCAGGTTGGCGGCGGGCACCCGCGCATCGTCGAACACGACCTGGCCGAACTCCTTGGTGATGCCGTTCATCATCCGGAGCGGCCGCTGCTCGATCCCGGGCTGGCGCATCGGAACGGCGAACGCGGACAGACCCTTGTGCTTCGGGACGTCCGCGTCGCTGCGCGCGAGCAGGAAGCACCAGTCGGCGACGTCGGAGTAGCTCGTCCAGATCTTGTGCCCGCGGATGACGTACTCGTCGCCGCGGCGCGTGGCGATCGTCCGGAGCGCGGCGAGGTCGGAGCCGGCGTCGGGCTCGCTGAAGCCCTGGCACCAGCGCTCGCGCCCGCTGATGAGGCCGGGGAGGAAGCGCTCCTGGACGGAAGGGCTGCCGTGCGTGGTGATCCCGTGCACCAGGTATCCGAGGCTCGGACGCGGCGGCGCGCCCGCGGCGGCGAGCTCTTCGTCGAGGATCACGTCGAAGACCGGCGGAAGGTCGTGTCCGCCGAAGCGCGACGGCCAGGAGAGCCCGAAGAAGCCTGCGTCGTAGAGCGCGGTGTGCCATTCGGCCTGTCGCGCCCAGTACTCGTCGTCGGTCGACGAGACCGGCAATCCCGGATTGTTGTCCGCGATCCAGGCCCGCAGACGCGACCGGAACCGCGCTTCGTCCGGCGAGTCACGGAAGTCCATCGCGCGCCCCCAGACGCGTGCGCTCGATCTGACGCAGCTGCTCGCCGTCGTCCCCGAACCACTGCGCGGAGAGCAACGCCCGGCGCAGGTGGACGTGGACGATGCAGTCCCACGTGTTTCCGATCCCCCCGTGCACCTGCACGGCGGTCTCGCAGACCGTGCGCGCGGCGCGGGCGCAGTACGCCTTCGCGACGCGCCCGGCAGCCCGAGCTTCGACGGCGTCGAGCTCGTCGACCGCCCACGCCGGGTAGAGCGCCGCGCTGAACGCGCCTTCCGTCAAGCAACGAGCCTCGGCGAGCAGGTGCTGAACGGCTTGGAACGTTCCGATGGCGACCCCGTATTGCCGCCGCTCCTTCGCGTAGGCCACCGTCACGTCGAGCACGCCCCGTAGGACGCCGACGATGTCCGCGCTCGTGAGCGCGAGGCCGAGCGCCGTCCAGGCGTCGAGATCGCTCTCGGTGAGGCGCCGCGAATGATCGCGAACGCGGTCCAGCGCCACGCCCGCCGGCAGCCGGCGGATCGCGCGCGTGAGGTCGGCGCCGTCGCTCGCGCCGTCGGCGGCTGCGAGCGCGAGGTGGTAGCCGTCACCGCCGGGGACGAGGACGTACGCCGCGACGGGCCCCGTGGCCGCGTGATCGACCGCGAAGATCGGCGCGTCGGTCACGGGGCCGGACGCGACCGCAGGGCCGATCAGGTCGGGCGCGAACGCGACGACCGCGCCGTCGACCGGCGGCACGCCTGCGCGGCGAGCGAGGTCGGCGGCGAGGATCGGGCCCGCGAACGGGACGTCGGCGACGGCTTCCCCGAGCGCGTCGGCGATGATCGCCGCCTCGACGCCGCTCGCGAGCGGAAGCCCGTCGCCGCGGTCGTGGCGGAGATCGAGCCACCCCGCGCCGCGCACGGCGCCCGCGAGGCGCTCGCTCCGACCTCGCTCGGCGAGGCCCAGGACCGTCCGCGGCCCGAGCTCGCGCGCCATGCGGCGCGCGGTGCGCCGGAGCTCCGCCTGTTCCGGGGTGTCGCGGACGTCCATGGTGAGAATGGCGCTTCTATCACAGGAGAGTCTGGTTGCAGAAATCGGAAACCGCCCTATCATCGAGCGGCGCGGTCGACGCGCCGAACCCATGCCGCGCGAACACGACTACCGCTCGCTCCGGGTGGCGGACGTCGTCGACGAAACCGCCGACGCGCGGTCCTTCGTCCTCGAGATCCCTCCAGAGCACGCGGACGCCTTCGCGTATGCCGCCGGTCAGTTCTGCGCGTTCCGCGCGACGATCGGCGGCGAGTCGGTCGTCCGCTGCTACTCGATGTCGAGCTCGCCGGCCACGGGCGACCCGTTCACCGTCACGGTGAAGCGCGTGCCCGGCGGCAAGATGTCGAACTGGATGAACGACACGCTGGTCCGGGGCGACGCGATCGACGTGATGCCGCCGGCCGGGACGTTCGTGCTGCGCGCCGTCGACACGCCGATCGTCGCCTTTGCGGGCGGCAGCGGGATCACGCCCGTCCTCTCGATCGTCAAGACCGCGCTCGTCGGCACGGTGCGCGACGTCGCGCTCGTGTACGCGAACCGCGCCCGCGACGGCGTCATCTTCGCGGACGCGCTCGAGGGCCTGCGCCGTCGCTTCCCCGGTCGCCTTTCGATCCACCACCACCTCGACTCCGAGAGCGGTTTCCTGGACGCCGCGGCATGCGCGGCGCTCGTCGGGGACCGGACGCAGGCGGACTTCTACGTCTGCGGCCCCGGACCGTACATGGCCATCGTCGAGGAGGGTCTGAAGCGGCGAGGAGTCGGTGCCGATCGCATCTTCGTCGAGCGGTTCGAGCTGCCGGCGGAGGCAGACGCGACCGGCGACGCCTCCGAGACGGAGTCGATCGTGATCCGGCTCGACGGCCGGAGGCATACGGTCGCGTACCAGCGCGGCGACACCATCCTCGGCGCCGCTCGACGCGCCGGCCTCAAGCCGCCGTTCGCATGCGAAGCGGGCAACTGCGCGACCTGCATGGCGCATCTCGACGGCGGGCAGGTCACGATGCGCGCCAACAACGCGCTCGCCGCGGACGAGGTCGACGAGGGATGGATCCTCACCTGCCAATCGATTCCGCGGAGCCCCCAGGTCGTCGTCGACTACGACCGGTGACCGGCCGCCTCTCGCACCGAGGTCAGAGCTCTCGCGACAGCGCGGCGACGAACGCCTGCGTCCGGTCGCGCGACTCGATGCGCGATTCGCGATCGGGTCCGACGGCGAGGATCCGAACCGCGAGGTCGGTCACGCCCGCGTCGCGGAACGCGCGCAGCCGGTCGACGACGGTCGACTCGTCCCCTGCAGCGAGGATGTCGCCGACGTCGGTCGCGTCGCCGTGCTCGAGCAGCCGCTGGTAGTTCGGGCAGAAGTCGGCGT
Organism: Binatia bacterium; assembly: GCA_035651755.1. Taxonomy (GTDB): domain Bacteria; phylum Desulfobacterota; class Binatia; order UBA12015; family UBA12015; genus DASRFA01. Next base: position 134,014 of record DASRFA010000017.1, read on the forward strand.
GCCCGAGCACCCGGTTCGCTCGCGCGCGCGCGCCGTCGACCTCGTCGTTCCGGCAGATCGTCACGGGAACGCCGGCGACGACGCGCGGAGCGGGCCTCCCGGCCGCGGCAGCGGCGCGCGCGATGCGCGGGACGACGTGGTCGGCGACGGCGCGCACGTCGGCCATCCAGAGGATCGTTCCCAAAGCGTTCTCGCCGGCGATGCGGAGCATGACGGGACCGAGCGCGGCGAGGAGGATCGGATTCGGCGACGCGTCGGTGACGTCGATCGGGCTGTGCACGCGGTACGCGTCGTTCTCGACGTCGACGGAGCCCGGACCGCGGAGCGCGGCGTTCAGCACCTCCAGGTAGTCGCGCATCTGGCGCGCCGGACGCTCGTAGGAGAGCCCGAGCATGTCCTGGATGACCCAGTGGTGCGACGTGCCGAGGCCCAGGGTGAATCGGCCCTCGCACACCGCCTGGACGGACAGGGCCTCCTGCGCCATCGCGATCGGATGGCGCGTCTGGATCGGCAAGACGGCGGTCCCGAGCTCGATGCGCTCGGTCGCGAGGCCGATGACGGTGATGGCCGTGAGCGCGTCGAAGTCGCCGGGGATCTGAGGCACCCAGACGGAGGAAAAGCCTGCGCGCTCGGCCGCCTGTGCATCGGCGACGAGCTGAGCGACCTTCTGGCGATAGCGCCCCTTTTCCGGGCCCATCATGAGACCGATCCGCATCGTCGTCTCCCTTTCGCGATTGCGCCCGGACACTAGCCCGTACCGGCACGGGTGGCAATTTGATTCTCATTTTGGGAGAGTGACGTTTCGGAAACGCGCGGTCGGGCGCGAAGAGCGGCCGTGCCGACGGCGCGTCCATGGCGACGCAACCGCACGTGCACTAAGGAAGGCCTTTCATGGCGGGCGTGGACGAGTCGAAGGACGACGACGCACGAGGCTGGCGCCACCGCGCGGTCTCGAAGAGCTTGCAGGCTGCTCGCACGCGCGCCGAGCAGCGCGTCCAGCGCCTTCTCGATGCGGCGTTCGCGCTGATCGACGAGCGCGGCACGAGCGAGTTCACGATCCAGGAGGTCGTCGATCGCTCGAAGCAGTCGCTGCGCGGCTTCTACCAGTACTTCGAGGGAAAGGACGAGCTGCTGTTCGCGCTGCTCGAGGAGAGCATCCGCGAGGCGCTGGACGATCTGCGCTCGGCGGTGGAGTCCGAGTCCGAGCCGCTCGCGCGGCTTCGCGCCTTCACGATCCGCCTGCACGAGTGGTGCGAGCCGCTAGGGCCACGCCGCAAGCGCGGGGCTCACAACCGCGTGCCGATCTCGGAATTCTCGCTGCAGCTCGCGCTCAAGGATGCGGGCCGCCTGTCCGCCGCGATGGCACCGATCTCCCGCATGCTGATCGAGCTGCTCGAGGCCGCGGTCGCCGCGGGCGCGTTGCGGACGACCGAGACGCGGCGCGCCGCCGTGCTGATCCAGCAAACCGTCATGCACGGCTGGCTCATGAACCGCCTCGTCCAGAGCCCGCGCGCGCGCGTCACGGCGCAGGACGCCTGGGAGTTCTGCCTCCACGGGTTGTCATAGCGAGGGGCTCGCGCCCCTCGCCCCACTCCCGCGGGCTCGCTCTGCTCGCACGACGGGATGCCACGGTGCCCTCTGCGCGGTGCAGTCTCAGACGCGCACGAGCCCTCGTGGGAGCGGCACCTTGACGTCGAGGTAGGTCACGATCCCCGGCGGCGCGGCGACCACGACCGGGATCGCATTCACGGCCGGCATGGCCGTCATGATGTGGCCGAGCACCATGAAGTCGGCGAGGGTCTCGGCCTGGAAGTCGGGCGGAGGGAGGAATTGCACCTTCGCGTGGACGGTGGGACGTCCCTGCACCTCGATCACCCAACCGTCCTCGATCTGCCAGTCGGGCTCGAGGGTGAACGCCTTCTTCCAGCGGACGTTCAGCTCCACGACGGTCCGGTCGCCGACCCGGCCCCGCCAGCTGGCAGCGACGCCGGCGACACAGCCCGCCGCGATCTGCCACGAGCCGAGGTCGAGGTCCGTCGTCGTCTTGGCGTGCTCCGAGACGCAGACGACGTCGTCGAGCTCGACACCGAGCGCGTCCGCCACCATCGCCACGGCCTCGCTGAAAACCGCCGTGCCCTCCGCCGTCATCGATTGAAGGTCGGGGTCGTCGATCGGCCGGCCGAATCCCGCGGGGATCTCCGTTGCGGGCGAGTCGTAGGCGGCGGTGTGCGCGGCCTCGTTCACCGTGATCTTGTCGACCCGATCGGACATGCCGGCGAGCACGAGGCCGAGCAGCTCGAGCAATCCGGGGCTGATACCGGTGCCGAAGAGCGACGAGCGGCCGCGCTCGCATGCGGCGACCAGCCGCTCGCGATCCGGCCCGAGGCGCCGGCCGTTGATGAACGCCGCCGTGCTGACGACGTTCGCTCCGGCTTCCAGGATCCGAACGAGCTCGTCGATCGACGGCCACATCGGATTGTAGACGACGCAGTCGGGCCGCAGGGCGAGCAGAGCGTCGACGTCGTGCGTGGCGGTCACGCCCAGTCGCTCCAGACCGCACAGCTCCCCGACGTCGCGCCCGACCTTGTCGGGCGACCACGCATAGCAGCCGACCAGCTCCAGCCCGGGATTCCGGGCGATCGCCGCCACCGACTGTCGACCGACGTTTCCCGTGGTCCACTGCACGACTCGAAGCCTCATCGGGAGTCCTTTCGTTCTTCGCGGTCAGCGGAGCGGGAGGATCTTCCGGGCCTGCTTCAGGAGCTCCGCGCGCAGGGTGTCGTCGTCGAGATCCACGACGAGCGGATGGACGACCGCCCCTGCGATCGCCGAGGCGAGCACCGCCGCCTGGACGCGTGCCCGCCGGCGCGAGTCGCCGCCCATCAGCAGCCGGTTCACGCGCTCCATCACGCGCCGGAAAGGCTCGTGCTCCTCGAGGAAGCGCAGCATGACCGGGTCTCGCTGGAGGACGCCCGCCACGCGTCGGCGCTCGACCGCGAGGTCGATCATCGCCGCCACCAGCAGCTCGCGCGCGCGCGAGCGCGACCTCTCCGCCTCGGCCGCGGTCACGGCCGCGTCGAGCCGGGCCAGGATCACCTGCGCCACCGCGAGGACGATCTCGTCCTTGGTCTTGTAGTGGTGGTAGACGGCCGCCTTCGTCACTCCGATCGCATCCGCGATCATCTGGAGCGACGTTCCGCTGACACCGTGCTCGGCGAACAGGACCAGCGCCGCTTCGACGATGGGCGCCTGGGCGGCCGTGTACGCGGCGGCGCTTGGAAAGCCGGCGGTCGCGGGATCCATGTCTTCCGACTAGCCGATCGGCTTGTCGTCGACTAGCCGATCGGCTAGTCTCGGCGACGACGCGAGCACCGGAGGGACGGGGCCATGGCGGATCGGCACGACGGCGAGTTCGACGAGTTCCTGGCGATTCGCAAGCCGGGCGCCCACCTCGAGGAGAGCGTCGTCGCGGACGACTTCGTCATCCAGCTCGGCGTCGACCTCGCGAACTACCCGAAGTTCTCGCGGGTGGACGACGGCGTCACCTACCGGAAGACCCATCTCGACGTCCGCCACGAGGTCGACCGCGACTCGGGAGCCGAGCTGCCCGACTACAGCGGCCCGTACAAGGCCGACCTGCGTTTCACCGATTTCTCGAGGGAAGCTCTGGCCGAGAAGTTCCTGCCGTGGAGCGAGGCGTACCTCCGGCTCTGCGTCGACGGCTGGGCGCGCGAGGTCGCCAGGCGCTACGGCGCCGAAACGATGGCCGAGATCGAATGGGCGGCGTGGACCGGTCAGGTCGTCCCCGAGATCGACCGCATGAGGAAGCAGTTCCTCCCGGCCGGAACGGTGTACGAGGACCCCAACCGCGACGTCCCCGAGAGCGAGCGCGTCGGGACGCGGGTGATCTACACCGGTCTCTTCACGCCGGACTCGAGCACCGCCCTGCTGTCGAAGCCGCTGATCGTCGCCTGGTTGCTCGGAAGCCACGAGTACCTGCTCCAGTGCATCGAGGCGTGGGCCACCCAGATCACGCTCCGCTACGGCCTCGACGTGATGTTCGACATCCAGTGGACGCTCTGGGGCGACTCGGTGCTGCCGGGGGTGAAGAAGCTCAAGGCGGAGTACCTCGGGATCACCGGCAACACCGTCGCCGACTGGATGAAGGATCTCCAGGTCGACGCGACCGCCATGCCGGGCAAGGCGTTCGACCTCTCCTTCGAGATGCCGGAGCCCGACGTCGGCATCATGACGTTCAATCGCTGCGTCGCCGTCGACCAGTGGGAGTCGATGGGGCGGCCCGACATCCTCGAGAAGAACTGTCACTCCACGTGTCCGAAGTCGATGATCGTCACGACCAAGATGTACAACCCGAACATGAAGGTCGAGATCCTCGCGATTCCGCCGCGCGTGGATCCCGGCAACGTGTGCTGCAAGTGGCGCTTCAGCATGCGGACGCCCGACGACCCCGAGTACGTGAAGGACCCCGGCGAGCCGAAGTAGACCCGACCGCGGCGCGCTAGACCGACCGCGGCACGCACTCGTAAGCCTGCTCGTCGAGGCCGGACAGCGCCTCCTCGAGCGCGGGCATGGAGCGCGGCCACTGCGTGACGATGCGGCCGCTCGGGGCGCGATAGTAGTCCGAGCAGCTGGTCTGCCACATCGCGAAGGTCTCGAGCTCGCGCTGGATCTCGTCGTTGTACGCCGCCATCGCGCCCGGCTTGACGTCGATCCACGCCAGGTCCTCGCGCGCGATGCGCTGGATCTGACGCACGACGTGGTCGACCTGGTACTCGATCATCGTGATGATCGAATCGGAGTTCGTGTTCGGGCCGTAGAGCATGAAGAGGTTCGGGAAGCCCGCCGTCGCGACGCCCTTGTAGGCCTGGGCGCCGTCGCTCCAGGCGTCGGCAATCGACAGTCCGCCGCGGCCCGTCACGTCGATCGCCGACAGGAATTTCGTCGTCGCGAAGCCGGTGGCGAGGATCAGGGTGTCGAGTCGCCGCTCGCGGCCGTCCGCGGTCACGATCCCGTGCGGGGTGATGCGCTCGATCGGATCGGTCACGAGCTCGAGGTTCGGCCGGTTGAAGGCCGGGTAGTAGTCGTTGGAGAAGAGCGGCCGCTTGGCACCCCAGGGGTGGTCGGGCATCAGGCGCCTGCGAACGTCCGCGTCCTCGACCTTGGCGATCTCCCGGTGGCAGGCCGCCACCATGTCGCTCCGCACGCGCTCGAACGCGCGCGGGCCGTCGAGCGACTCGAAGACCTTCCGCCGTACCGCGAGCGCGAAGCCCGGCTCCTTCCGGAAACGCTCGAGTAGCTCCTCCGTGTAGGGATCGTCCTGCTTCGGTGCGACCCAGTTCGCGGTGCGCTGGAACAGGTGGACCTGCCCGGCATGCTTGACGATCTCGGGAACGAGCTGAACGGCGCTCGCCGCGCTTCCGATCACGCCCACGGTCTCGCCCGAGAGATCGTGATCCCGGTTCCATCGCGCCGAGTGGAAGGACGTCCCGGCGAAGGTGTCCAGGCCCGGAATCCGGGGCACGTGGATCTCGTTGAACATCCCGATCGCGCTCACCACGACGTCGGCCGAGATCGTGCGACCCGACTCGGTCTCGAGCGACCACTCCGCCGCGGCTTCGTCCCAGCGAGCGCGCCGCACGGCGTCGCCGAATCGACAGTGCGGCAGGAGGCCGTACTTCTCGGCGCAGTGGTTCAGGTACGCCAGGATCTCGGGTTGCGGCGCGTAGGGCCGCGACCAATCGCGCTTCAGCTCGAAGGAGAACGAGTAGAGGTGCGACGGGACGTCGCAGGCGCAACCGGGGTAGCGGTTGTGGTACCAGGTTCCGCCGACTCCGTCGGCCTTCTCGAGGATCTCGAAGTCCGTGAAGCCGGCGCCCTCGAGGCGGATTCCCATGCAGAGCCCGCCGGGCCCCGCACCGACGATCGCGATTCGCAGGCGGCGGCCGTTCGTCGGATTCGGTCCGCTCACGCGCCGATTCTCCCGCGGTCTGGCCCCGGATCCCGCATGATCGTCCCTCGAGAAGGTCCGTCGAGCCCGGGTCTACTTGCCCGGCTCTCCCTCGGCGAGCGGATCGTGCTGCCGACCGGAGTCGACGCCGCCGTGCTTCCGCAGGAACGTGGTGGCGCGCCGGCGGATGCGCCAGCCGTCGGGCGTGCGGACGTACTCGTCGCGATACCAGGCGAGGCGCATCGCGTGCGTCTTCTGGTCGATGAAGACGAAGTGCTGCATCCCGGTCGCGCGGTCGGCGCCATCGAAGTCGACGACCGGCATGTTGCCGATGAACTGCCCGCGCGGCGCGGCGGCGAGCAACGCCGGCATGCGCTCGACCGTGTACGCCGTGCCGAACGCGCTGTACTCGGCATCCGGGGTGAAGACCTTCAGCCACTGGTCGGGAACGAACTGGCTCGCGTACGCGAGATAGCGCGAGCACAGGTGATGGATCTCCACCAGGTCGGCGATGCGCTTCGTGTCGTCGCTCATGGGAACGGCTCCAGCTTCAGCTCGAAGGAGGCGGTCCCGGTGTCGGGGATGTACGGCTGCCGCCAGATCTCGACGGGAAACGAGACGAGGATGAGCGAGTACAGGAGCTGCAGCAGCCGGATCGCGTCCTCGGGCAGCTCGTGGAGCGGGAGCTCGTCCAGGTAGGCGATGGCCGCCTCCGCGCGCGGGAAGACGGCGTCGTAGAACGCCTGCATCTCGTCCATCGTGCTCGACAGACGTTTCGCATAGCGCTCGGGCTCGCTGGCGAGGCACCAGTCCCTCGCGAACGGCTCAAGGTCCGAGAATCGTGGGGGGAGCAGCGCATCGGCCATCGCCGTCAACCCTCCGCGCGCGAGCGCCGGTAGTCGTCGACCCAGTCGTTCACCACCTTGTTCAGGTGGCGGCACATGAACTCCTGGTCGCCGAGTGGGAAGGCCGAGACGACGCGCGACTCGAGCCCCATCTGCGTCGCCTCGAGCGTGCCGCAGTCCTGCAGCGCGTACTCCTTGATCGTGGCGATGCCGAGCTGCTGAGCGAGCCGCTCGCGTACGCTGCGCGGCGGCGCGAAGTAGGCGTTCGCCTCGAAGATGAGCCGATCGTGCGCGGTCGGCCAGTAGTGGTACGTCAAGTACCAACCGTTCTCCCAGAACACGATCGCGAAGTTCGGGAAGATCTGGAACGAATCCAGCCCCCAATGCTTCTTCTTCCCCGGGTTGAGACCGGGCGGGAGCTCCTTCGTCACGATCTCCGAGAAGTCCCAGGGACCGAACAAACCGCTGCGCATCAGCCGCTCGATCGGGTTGTACATCTCGGCCGGCAGGAGCCCGCCGGCGCCGCCGCTCGTCGAGCCGACGCGATGCGGGCCGTCGACCTGGAAATGCATCGTGTAGAACCCCTGCTGCTGGTACTCGGGATTCGACATGACGGGATTCTGGTGCCCGTGGAGGATCGGGGGGTGATAGAATTCCTGGAAGGCGTCGAGAAAGACCTTCCAGTTGCTGCGGATGTCGCCTCGGTAATAGTAGCGCTCGGTCAGCTTCTCGAACGGGTACTCGATGGCGGTGATCATCGGGCCGAGGAACTCGGTGAGCGTCTGGCTCGGCTCGTTCGCGAGGTTCACGAAGACGAACCCCTGCCACACCTCGCAGTGCACGGGCACGAGGCCGTAGTCGGCCTTGTCGATCCCGAAGAACTCGCCCTCCTGAAGGATGAACGAGCAGCGGCCGTCGAGATCGTACCTCCAGCCGTGGTACTTGCAGGCGAACTGCCGGCAGGTTCCGCTGACCTCCTCGGCCGGGTGATCGGTCCAGACGAGCTTGTTGCCGCGGTGGCGGCACACGTTGTGGAAGGCGCGGACCCGGTCGTCCATCCCGCGGACGACGATCAGCGACGTCCCTGCGACCGCGAGCTCCTTCGTGAAGAAGCTCCCCTTTCGCCGGAGCTGCTCGACCCGCCCGACGTTCAGCCACGCCCGTTTGAAGATCGCCTCGCGCTCGAGCTGGTAGAACTCGGGTGAGATGCAGCTCTCGTAGGACACCGGTGCGGTTCCGAGCTCGGGATAGTGCTCCGTCCACGTTCCTTCGGGCGGTTTCGGGTATTGCTTCGGGGGCTTCACGGCCTGGTTCATCGCGTTCCTTCCTCCCCGTGCCTCAGAGGACCATCCCGCCGTTCACGCCGACGACCTGGCCGGTGATGAAGCCGGCCTCATCGGAGCACAGGAACGCGCACGTCGCCGCGATCTCTTCCGGCGTTCCGAGCCGGCCGACCGGGATCGCCCGGGTCGCCACCTTCGCCAGGTTCCCGACGTCTCCTTGCGCTTCGGCGCGACGCAACATCGGCGTGTCGATCATTCCGGGTGGAATGGCATTGACCGTGATGCCGTGCGGCGCGAGCTCGAGCGCGAGCGCCTTGGTGAGCCCGATCACGCCGCCCTTCGACGCGACGTAGTGCGCCATGCGCGCGGCACCCGACTGCGCGCTCGACGACGAGATCGTCACCATCCGGCCCCAGCGCGCTTCCAGCATGTCGCGGACGGCGGCCTGCAGGCATTGGAAGGTACCGGTGAGGTTGACGGCGAGGACGCGCTCCCAGCTCTCGCTCGTGATCGCCGTGAACGGCTCGAACGAGTCGAGACCGGCGGCGGTCACCATGATCGCGATCGGTCCGAGCCGTGCGCGCACCTCTTCGAGCGCAGCGTCGACTGCGCCGCGATCGGTGACGTCGGCAGCCACGCCGACGGCGGTCGCTCCCGTCTCGCCGAGGTCGCGAGCGGCCTGCCGCGCGGCTTCCCCCTGGAGGTCGAGCAGGCCGACCCGGTGACCCCGCGCCGCCAGGTGTCGGGCGATCGCGAGCCCCATCCCGGACGCCGCCCCGGTGACCACGGCGACTCGATTCACCGTTCCCATCGTTCGTCCCGGCGCCTGCGACACGCGTCGCAGGCCGCGATGATGGATCACCCAGGCACGGATTGCAAGGCAGTTCTCGCTGTACGAGAACATGATTTCCGCCGCCGCCCCGCGCATCGCACCGCCCGAGGTCAATCTGCCGTCGCTGTCCGGGAAATACATGGACACCCGCTCCGATGTCGGCGTTCGGCGGCGATCACCTGTGGACCGCCCAGCCCGCCACCGGCGGCCCATGCGTTCCCGCCGTCCAGCCGATGCCGTGAGCGCGACCCCTTGGGCGCTCACCGCACCCAGTTGATCTCGCGCGCCGTCGCGTCGCCGACGACGGTCGCGTTCAAGCTCGGCGGGATCGACGATTCGGACTCCGAAACCGGGATCCGCCCCGCCATGATCTCGGCGTAGCGCTGCGGGTAGCGCGGCCTCGCGTCCGGCTTGGCGTAGCCCTCCGGGAAGCGCGGCTGCGCAGTGCGCGGGTCGTACTTGTCGGTCGCGCCCAGGGTGTGGAGCAGCTCGTGCGCGATCACGACGTTGTTCGAGCCCGCCAGCGCGCTCGACGCGAAGACGTTCGCGACCCCGATCCAGCCTTTCTCGAGGCCGAGGGAATGCGCGAGCGTCTCTGTCCTGGCGGGATCGTAATAGATGACGAAGAGCCGGACGTCGGGAGACAGGCCCTCGTACCGGTCGACCTTCCACGCCCACCAGCGGAGCTTGAGGCTCCAGAGCATGATGCTCGCGACGTTCCCGTCGACCGGCGGCGGAGGGGGAAGCGACTTCACCTCCGGCCCGAGCCGGACCTTGAGCGGCGGCCCGTAGCGCGGCTCGATGCCGAAGCTGCGCGCCTCCTCGTCCAGGAACGTCTCGATCGGCTGGAACGTCTCGGCACGGACCTCGCGCACGTAGCGCCGGGTCACGTCGCCGTCGTCGCCCGCGATCGGATACACGACGGCCCGGATCGGAAGGTCCCACGCCGCGAGCCGCCGCCGCGTCTGCCACGACCCCACGCCGACGACGACGAGGACCGTCACCAATCCCGCGATCCGGATCGCCTTGAACACGCTTCCCCCGCCGGCTCCTCGCCGCTCGCAAGGGGTATCGGCAGCGAACGCGCGACTCTGCACCCGCTCCCGGAGGGGATGTCGGCCACCGAGGAACGGGCCGCGTCGCGGCCCCGACCGCTACTTCCGCCCGGGCGCGAGCCCGAGCGCGACCGCCAGCACCCCCGCGAGCAGCGCGAAGCCGCCGAGCGGCACGAGCAGCACGCCGACGCCCGGATCGCCGCCGTGGATGAACAGGCCGGCGAGGAAGAACCCGCCCGGCATCAGCACGAGCGCGGCGACGAGGCAGCGCGACGCGATCACCCACGAGCGCGCCGGCTCGCGCTCCGCCATCCAGAGCGTCGCCGCGAACGCGATGTTCAGCACCGCGAAGAGCGTCCCGTGCGAGTGGGCGAGCGTCCACATGAGGCGTCGCGACTCCATGCCGACGTCGAGATAAAATCCGATCTTGAACGCGTGCAGCGACTCGAGCACGAGCCCGGCGGACAGGAACACGAGAAGCGACCACCAGCCGACGCGCAGGTGGTACGCGATCAGCGCGCTCTTGAGCCCGACGTCGTCTGCGCGGTCGGAGGTCGCGGTGGCGCCTGCGGTTCGCATCTCGACCTCGATCACTCGGCAAGGGCGATCGGCGTATCGTTCCGCGTCGCCCGTAGACGTTCGAAGAGCTCGTCCCGACCGGCCTCGATCGCGGCGTCCGCGCTCGCGCCCGCCGCGCGCTTCGCGGCGCCGACCGCAGCCTTCTGCGCGCTCTCCGGCGGCACGTAGTCGTACTCGAACCGCTCGTATCCCGGCATCCGCTGGAGCGACTTGCCGGCGAGGTAGCGGACCGACGCGTAGGGATCGTCGAGCGAGCGCGCGAGCCAGGGAGCGCCCCAGCCGGGCGGCAGCGCGCCGGCCGCGCCCTCCCAGCCGAGGTGCCAGGCGGCGGCGGCGCGCTGGATCGAGTCGCCGCGCACGAGCCAGAGGAGCCCCGCCGGAACCCGCGTCTCGTCGTCCGACAGCGGGCGGGCCGGCGTGCCGTACCAGTCGGCCATGTGCTCCTGCGTCCACGCCAGGGTCCGGTCGAGGTGGCAGAGGTTGCAGGCGTTCGGCTTCTCGCCGCCGTCCACGCCCGCGACGATCGGCACGTCGATCCGGTGATTGCGCGTCATCTTGAGGAGCCCGTAGGTCGTGTTCGTCATGTGGCAATCCATGCAGCGCGATCCCGTCGATTCCGCCGCGTGGTGCGTGTGCGCCTCGAGGTCCGCCTTCGCCGCGAACCCCGCGTGGCACTGGAGGCACGCGCCGTCCGCTTCCTTGTCGGCGGCGAGCTGATCATCGGGATCGCTCTTGTGCATCGAGTGGCACGAGACGCAGTCCATCTCCCCTTCCGTGAAGCAGCGCGAGAAGATCATCGCGTTGTACTCGCGTCCGGTCGCGCGCGACGTTCCGTCCGGCCAGTAGTAGGCCCTCATCTCCGGCGTCTGCTCGACCTCGAGCGTGCTGATGATCCGGTAGAGGCTCAGGTCCTTGCCGGGGCGATACGACGAGCCCTTCTCCCAGTCGAGGTCCTGCGGGCGCCGGTTCATGACCGCGTGGCACTGCCCGCAGACCTCCGCGGAGCGGACGTGGTCGAGCTTCGCGGGATTGACGATCGTCGGGTCGTCGGCGCCGCCGACGTGCAGCTCGTAGCGGTGCACGGGATCGCGATTCGCGGCGACGTGGTCGGCGGCCGGACCGTGGCAGGCCTCGCACGCGATCCCGAGCTCGCCCACGCGGGTGTCGGCGACCGGCCGGTCCGCCCGCGGCCAGCGCGCCCGGGGCGCGGTCGCGTGGCAGGGGGCGCACGCGGCGGCCCAGCTTCCGCCGCCCAGGATGCCGAGCGAACCCGAGTGCGGCTGGTTGTAGACGTCCTCGGTCGGCACCCAGCGACCGTCCTTCACGAGCCACACCCAGTTGAGCTGGCGGAAGATGCCCATCGCATCCCGGATCCAGTACATCTGCATGTGGTGCGAGCCGGTCGTCATCACGACCGGCCCTTCCATCTTCGGGAGCGACGGCGGCGGAGCCGCGTCCGGATCCGGCTTCCGCATCACGAACTGGAAGAGCGCGTCCGGGTGGATGTCCTTCGCCCAGAGCTCGCCGTCGCGGACGTCGAGCCGAAGCTCGCGACCGCGGCCGTGCACCACGGCGGGCGCGTACGGAGGCAGGATGACGTCGCGTGTCGCGACCTGCGTCATCGTCCGGTGGTACGACCGGTGCCAGCTCGCGAACTGCGCGGGGTGGCACGCCCGGCACTTCGTCGACGAGACGTAGCCGAGCTCGTCGCTCTTGTGCGCGGCCTGCTGGACCGCGGTCGGCGTCGCCGGCGGCGACCAGAGGCGCGGCAGGACGAGCGCGACGACGAGAGCAGCGGCGACCGACGCGGCGAGCCGATGCGCGATCGAGCGGCGGACGACGAGCCACGCGGCGACGGCGGCCACGATCGCGAGCGTCGCCTGCTCCGTCCCGATGCCCATGATCCTTCGTCGGCCGACTCGCCCCGTGCCGGATCGCCGCGTCCGCGGGCGATGTCCGGCGCGACACGGCGCGAGCGCGTCGCGCCGCCGCCGTCGGGCTGCTCCCCGGAACGGTAGCCTCTCGACCGGCGACCAGGCAACGGCCGAAATGAGCGCGTGCCCGGCCACGCGCGCGTTCGTCCTCACGCACGAGGGGTACCCGTGCGTCTTCTGGAAGGAGTACTTCAACTGGCAGCTCGGGAAGCCGGGTACGCCGAACGGCATTGGGGCCCTCGTCGCGGCGCACGAGCGCTTCGCCGGCGGATCGACCGAGGTGCTGCGGGCGGACGACGACCTGTACGTGATGCAGCGGCTCGGCCACGGCGACCAGCCCGGGCTGGTGCTCGCTCTCAACAACCGCGGCGACCGGTGGAACGGCTCGTGGGTGACGACCCGATGGCGTGATCAGCGTCTCGCCCCGGTGGCGTGGTGGAGCGCGCGCGGTGTCCGGGCGCGGCCGCACACCGCGCGTGCGACATGCGGCACCCGCTCGCTCTTGCGTCGTGAAATGTCGGCAAGCGGTGGGAACGACACGTGTTTTTACCGTTCCCGCCGATGCGCCCGTCTGCTATGCCGAGCACGCCGGCGCGGCTCTGGGGGGATAGACGCTGTTGGCGCTTGGGCCGCGCGAGCGTCACGCGGGGGATTCAAGTCCATGCAGACGCTCGTCCAGCGCCTCGGCGCGGCCGTGGCCGCCGCCGCCTTCCTCTCGTTCGCCCATCACGCCGCCGCCGCCGGGCCGCCGCTCTCGGCCTACACGATCTTCGGCGAGAACGGCGTCGTCATCGGCTTCGAGTCGCACATCAACGGGCTCGTCGGTGCGCGCAACAACGATCCCGTCGCCGACAACAACGCCGTCAAGCTGAACCAGGGCGCGTCCGTCAACGGCGACGTCCGGAGCGGCGGCAACGTCAACCTTCAGAAGAACGCGTTCATCACCGGCACCCTCTTCCGGCCCGCCGGCACGACTCTCACGCTCAACTTCGGCTCGAGCGTCGGCACCGATGCGTTCCCGGTCGACCCGATGCTTCCGACGCTGCCGGCGCCGATGGCGTTCGCCTGCCCGACCGGCGGCCCGCCGCTGACCGGCGGAAACGGACAGACGCTGCCGCTCGCCGCCGGCACGTACGGTGTCCTCAACTTCGGAGCCACGTTCCACCTCGTCCTCACCACGACCGGCGACTACTTCTTCGACTCGATCAACGCCGGCAACGGCTCGACGATCACCGTGACGCAGCCCGGAACGCGGGTGTTCGTCTGCGGCACCGTGTTCTTCGGCAACGTCCAGGTCCAGACGCCCGCCGCCTCGCCCTGCGACTTCTTCGTCGAGGTGCACGGCAGCGGGACGAACGCGTTCCAGCTCGGCGGCGGCAGCAACTGGATCGGCGACGTCTTCGTGCCGAACGGCGAGATCCACGTCGGCTCGGGCGACACGACCGGTACGTTCGCCGGCCGCTTCTTCAGCAACATGGTCGACATCGAGCACGCCATCACCGGCAACTCGACGAATTGCGGATCGCCGCCCGGCAACATGATGGAGTTCCAGAGCAACAAGGACGCGACGATCCTCCACAACCGGAAGATGCAGAACAACGGCGCGACCAAGACCCTGCGCGTCGACTTCCAGACCCGGTCCCTCGTGGGCTTCGACGTCTCGACCGTGGACTTCTCGAAGGTCACGAAGGCGGAGCTGATCCTCACCGTCTCCGACAACGGCTTCGACGTGCCGCCCTACTCGCCGAGCTCCGGCTGGCCGGTCGGCGGCGGCGGGGTGTTCGTCGGGCGTCTGTTCGACGGCTTCGAGACCTGGGCGGAGGGTAACGGCAACAACTTCCCGATCCCGAAGAACCCGCGCGGCACCGGGTCCGGCGTCACCTGGAACTGCGCGACCGACACGAACATCGCCAACGAGAAGACCGATTGCTCCGGCATCTTCCACTGGAAGCGAGGCGGCCGGCTGGTGGAGGGTCCGCTGCGCGGGCCGGCGATCCAGACCGACGGCATGGCCGACGGGACGAAGGTCGTCTTCGACGTGACGCCCGACGTCCAGGCGGGCCTCGGCCCGCTCGACCAGCAGTTCATGACCTGGTTCGTCGAGCGCCACGGCCCGGGCTTCGTCGCGTACTATTCGCGCGAGGGTGCGACCGCGGTCGGGAATCCGAGCTTCGCGCCGACGCTGGTCATCACCGAGTAATGCGCGGCACGGGTGCGGGCCCGGACGGAACGACCGTCCGGGCCCCGCACCCGGCGCCGCGGTGTGCGGAGCGCTCTCGGCGCAAGCGCGGCGGCACCGGCCGCGCTCCCTCCGCGCCTACTTGCACTTCACCACGCCGGCCCTCGTCACGTACGTGCAGGTCGGCGACGCCGGGCCGGGGAAGACGGCCTCGCCGCACTGGTTGGTCTCGGCGTACGGCGGGTCGAGGACGATCGTCGCCTTGAGCGGCAGCGCCGCTGCAGCGACGGCGTAGCTCCCCGACTTGCCGGAGACCGAGAACTGCACCTGGCCGGGAACCCTCGTGCTCTTCTTGACGGTCACCCGGTAGATGCCCTCGACGAGCGGCACCGGGTTCCCGAAGTTGCGATAGGTATAGGTGGTGCCGGCGCCGTTGATCGTCCACCCGAAGCGCGCGTTGAACTCGTAGATGCCGCCCGGGATGGTCGCGTCGACGATGGTCCCGCCGTTGGCGTCCGTCAGCAGCACGCGGACGCCGCGGTTCAACGGATCGATCGGCGGGCTCGTCGGGATCGCCACCACGCCCGAGAACTTGAGCTTGTCGTCGCCGGGGGGGGTCGCCAGCTTGCTGATGGTCACGTTCGGCTTGGTCGCGAACACCGGCAGGTAGTTGTTGCACGGGTCGCACGCGTCGCCCGTGCCGTCGCCGTCGCTGTCGGCCTGCGACGGATCCGACTGGTTCGGGCAGTCGTCGGTCAGATCGCAGAGCCCGTCGCCGTCGGTGTCGGGCTGCCCGCCGTCGGGCGGGCACGCGCTGCTCGAGCCCGAGCACGCCTCGGCCGCGTCGCAGACCCCGGCCGCCGCGCGGCACACCGTGCCCGCCGGCTTGAGAGCGTTGCCCGGACAGGAGGCGCTCGTCCCGGTGCAGCTCTCCGCCACGTCGCAGTCGCCGGCCGCCGGCCGGCAGACGGTGGTCGTGGGCTCGAACTGGTTCGTCGGGCACTGCGCCTGCGTGCCGTTGCATTGCTCGGCGACGTCGCAGATGCCGGCGGCGGAACGGCACACGAAGCCGCTCGGCCGGAGCGCGTCCGCCGGACATGCGGCCGACGTTCCGGTGCAGTTCTCCGCGACGTCGCACAGTCCCGCCGCGGGGCGGCAGACCGACGTCGTCGGCGCGAGCGCGTCGGCCGGACACGCGGTCGACGAGCCGTTGCAGACCTCCGAAGGATCGCACGGCCCGGCCGACCCGCGGCACCCCGTGCCGGCGGGCTTCACGCCGTCCGCCGGGCAGGCCGCGCTCGAGCCGGTGCAGCTCTCGGCCTGGTCGCACACGTCGACCGCGCCGCGGCAGACGGTCGTCGACGGCGCGAACCCGTCCGCGGGGCAAGCCGCCGACGATCCGGTGCAAGCTTCGGCCGGGTCGCAGTCACCCGCCGACGGCCGGCACGTGGTGCCCGCCGCCACGAAGCCGTCGGACGGACAGGCGGCGCTCGACCCGGTGCACGACTCGGCGACGTCGCAGTCGCCCGCCGAAGGCCGACAGGTGGTCCCGGCCGAGACCAGCACGTCCGGCGGGCAGTTGTTTCCAACGCCGTCGCAGCTCTCGGCGACGTCGCAATCGCCGGCGGCGCCGCGGCATTCCGCGGTCGACTTGAGGTCGGCGGGGCACTGCGGGCTCGAGCCGTCGCAGCTTTCGGCCGGATCGCAGACGCCGCCGCTCGCACGGCACTGCGTGCCGCCGGACACGAGCTGGCAGCTCGCCGTGCAGCACGACGTGGGGCCGCCGTTCGCGGCGCCCTGGTCGCACGCCTCGCCCGCCTGGACGGCGCCGTCGCCGCAGACCTGGTTCTTCACGATGGTGAACTGGTCGAAGACCTGGTTGCTCTGGTTCACCGCCTGGCCGGTGAGGGTGGTGTCGTTCTGGATGCGGATCTCGAGGTGCTGGTAGACCGCGAAGCTGCAGTACTGGCCGGCGACGCCGTTCGCGCAATCGTTCGCGATCCACGGGCAGTAGCTCTTGCTGCCGAAGAGCGGCTGGCGATAGGGGCCGCCGCCGTCCGCGTTCGCGGCGCTGTCGAGCGTCTTCCCGCCGCCGCCGCTCATGATGTAGCGCGTCTTCAAGCCGTCGCCGCCGAACTCGTCGACCGCCTTGGAGCGCTCGTAGATGTGGTCGTGCCCCTCGAAGACGATGTCGACGCCGTACTGCTCGAAGATCGGCCCGAAGGTGTTCTTGACGGACGAGTTGCTGCCGAACGACGCGATGCCGTTCGCGCACGAGTGCGACGCCTGGTGCAGAAACACGAACTTCCACTTGCGCGTCGTCGCGGCGAGGTCGGCGGCTAGCCAATTCGCCTGCGTCGAGCCGATCGCCGGCGGGTTCACGTCGAGGACGACGAAGTGCGCGTCGCCGTGATCGAACGAGTAGAAGCGCTCCTCCTGCCCCGCGGGCGCGTTGCGCGGCAGGAGATGGAGCTTGATCTCCACAGAGCTCGCCCAGTTGCTCGCGCCGACGTCGTTCAGATCGTGGTTGCCGAGGGTCGGCATGAACACCGCGCGCCGCAGGATCTGGTTCCGGTACGCCGAAATGAAGACGTTGTTGTCCCAGTCCGACTGCGTGCCGTTCTCGTAGGCGTTGTCGCCGACGGTCATCAGCAGCGGAGCATCCGACGCGCTGATGTTGTTTGCGACGTTCGTCGCCTCGTTCTGGCCCGAGCCGAAGTCGCCGACGACCGTGAAGAACAGCTCGCTCGTGTCCGTCGGCGCCTTGAACGTCTGGAACGAGTTCACGGCGAGGACCTCGACGTTGTTCGTGAGCAGGCGATAGTAGTAGCGCGTACCGGGCGCGAGGCTCGTGAGCTGCACCGCGTGACACGTCCCGGCCGCTCCGATCTCGCAGCTCCCCGTCTGTCCGACGGTCGCGGACGAGCCGAGCGACGGCGTCGTCCCGTACTCGACGCGGCTGTCCCCGGCGACGTTCGTCCACCACTCGATCGTCATCGTGGTGGTGAGGCCGTCAGGGTTCTGGATCAGCGGGCCCCGCGTGAGCGTCTGTGCCGAGGCGGTCGTCGCGACGGCGAGGAGCAGGAGTGGGATGAGTCGGCGCAGGTGCTTCACGGAGCCCCCGTTCGAGTCACGGCCGAAATGCCGACCGTAGTGGGCGGCGACGCTATACGAATCGCGCCATGATATGGAAGGCCGGATGTCCGCTCGCCTGCGACCACTCCTCGTCCTCGCGTGCATCGCGCTCCTCTGGTGGCTCGCGGCCGACGGCCGCACGGGCAGCGATTCCGGCGGCGAGGCATCGACCGAAGGAAGAGCGTCGGAGACGGCGACGCCGCCGGGAGACGGAGCGACGCCCGCGGGTGAAGCGCCGGCCCCCGAGCCGACGCTCGACCAGCGCGCTCGATCGATCCTGCCCGAAGCGAGCTGCGTCCGCCCCGACCGCTCGACCGCGAGCGGGCCGGCTCCGCGCTGCGTGGCGTCGCTCGGCCGGGCCATCACGCTCGGCATCGCGCCCGGGGGTCCGCTCGCGATCGTCTCGCTGACCCACTCGGCGACGATGTCGTGGTCGCTTCCCCGAGCGATCCTCGACCGGCCATTCGACCCCCTCCCCGCGGACGCGGAGGCCCAGGCGATCTTCGTCGCGGAGCCCGGGACCCGTGCCCTCTTCGCGGTCGGGTCGCGGATCCTCCGCTACGACACGACGTCCGGCCGCGTCGCGGACGCGATCGACGGACCGGGCGGCCGGATCGGCGACCTGGCCGCGACCAGCGATGGATCCGCCATCGCCGTCGTCGCCTCCGGCGACGGCCAGGCGCACCTTCTCGACGCGACCGGCACGCCGGTCCGGACGCTCGCAACCGCCGACCGCGCCGCGCGAATCGCGATCGACACGACCGGCAGCCGGGCCGCAGTCGCGACCGAGGTCGGCTCGATCGCGCTCTTCGACCTCGCAGGCGGTGCCGAACCGGTCGTCGCGACGCCTTCGCTCGAACCGGCGGCTGCTCTCGCATTCGGCCGCGACGCGCTCTACGCCGCGGGCAGCGACGGAGTGCTGCGGGCGCTCGATCCGCGAAGCGGGACGGTCGCGTGGCAGCGCGACGTGGGCTCCCCCCTCGTCGCGCTGGCGCTCGCGCGCGGCGGTCGGGTCGCCGCGACCGGGGCCCGCGATCGCGTTCTGCGGCTGCACGCGCTCCCAGGCGGGGAGATCCTCGACGCGCTCGAATGGCACCGCGCCGGGATCGCGGGGCTCGCGTTCGGCGCCGGACCGACGCTGGTCTCGGCGGATCGCGACGGCGAGCTCGCGGTGTGGGACCTCGGGGGCGACGGAAGGCGCGCGGCTCGCTGACCGCGCATCGCGCCCTACCCGGCGGTCTGCGCGCCCGAATTCGCGCCGCGGCCGCCGGTTTTCGGTTCTCTATTGACTAGAACCGTGCTAGCCAGGCACGCATCGCCTACAGCATGTCCCCAAGCCCCGTCCCAGCTCGGGCTTGAACAAGGGGGAGCCATGAGAAGCCCGAAGCCTCGCCTGCACCACCTGGTCGTCCTGTTCGCCGCGTTGGCTCTCCTGCGCCCGGCCGCGGCCGCGGCTCAGGTCTCGACCGACACGCAGAAGTGCGTCGCGGAGATCAACAACGGTGCGCGCAAGGTCCTCGTGGCCGAGAGCTCGGCGATCAACAGCTGCATCAAGTCGTTCGTGAAGGGAAGCCTCGGCGCCCCGACGATCGCCGCGTGCGCCGCTCCGGCCTCGTCCGCGGGCGTGCAGCGCGCCGTCGCGAAGGCGACGGCCGACGCCGCGAAGAAGTGTCACGGCGCGCCGCCGTCGTTCGGTCCGCCGAGCATCACCGCGCAGCCGCTCATGGCGGTGCAGGCCGGCACGAACACGCTCACGGACGTGTTCTCGAGCGACGTCGAGGGATCGCTGCTCACCGATGCCAGCGGGACGGGCTGCCAGCAGTTCGTCAACAAGGCCGTCCAGAAGTGCGAGGACGCGCGCATCAAGGAGTTCCTGCGCTGCAAGAAGGACGGGATGAAGCGCGGGACGATCACGGACACCGCGAGCCTGCAGGCGCAGTGCCTCGGGAGCGGCGCGTCCGATCAGCCGGATCCGAAGTTCAAGATCGCCCTCACCTGCCTCGCGAAGGTGCAGGCGCAGGTCAACGCCTCGTGCGTCGCGAAGGGGATCGCGCTCAGCAGCGCGTTTCCGGGCTGCTCGGCCGCCAACTCGACGACCCTCACGCAGTGCCTCGACTCGCGCGCCCGCTGCCGGACGTGCGCGATGCTGAACGGCGTCGACGGGATCGCGACCGACTGCGATCTCTATGACGACGGCAACGACCTGAACGGCAGCTGCCCCGAGCCGACCACCTGCGGCGACCTGCTGATCGACGGCCTCGAGAACTGCGAGGACGGCGACGCGGTCTCGGGCGACGGCTGCAGCTCGTCGTGCCAGATCGAGCCCGGCTGGCTCTGCGCCGGCCTTCCCACCGTGTGCCAGGAGGTCTGCGGCGACGGCCTCGTCGTCGGCTCCGAGCAATGCGACGACGGCGGCGTGGTCCCCGGCGACGGCTGCAGCGCGACCTGCCAGGTCGAGACCGGGTACAACTGCACCGGCGCGCCGAGCACCTGCAGCTCGGTCTGCGGCGATGGGCTGATCATCGGCGGCGAGGAGTGCGACGACGGCAACCACGCCTCGTTCGACGGCTGCAGCAGCAGCTGCGACATCGAGGGCGGCTTCTCGTGCACCGGCCAGCCGAGCACGTGCACGCACTTCGACGTCGTCATCACCTCGCCCGCCAACGGCTCCTTCACGACGGGCAGCACCGCGAACGTCACGGGCACCGTGTTGAACCTCGCACCGGCCCTCGCCGGCTTGACGGTCAACGGCAACCCGGTGACCGTCCAGCCGAACGGCACCTTCTCGACGACCGTGCCGCTCAGCGCGAGCGCGATCTTCAACCCGATCCTCGCGAACCTGACCGACACGGTGCACGGCGGCCAGGCGCACGACCGCGTCGTCGCGATCGTCGGCAACTCGGTCGCCGACGGCGCGCTGTCGCCGCAGAGCGTGGCGCTTCGCCTGAACGACACCGGCCTCGATCAGGTCGAGCCGCTCATCGGCGACCTCGCGGGCGCGGGCCTCGACCTCGCCCAGCTCGTCCCGGTCGGCACGATCCTCGTGAACAACGAGTGCTTCATCGACAGCATCTTCGGCTGCCTCGGCCGCGCGACGGTGCGGATCGTCAATCCCCCGCCGTCGGTCTCGGGCTTCGAGCTCGCCGCCGACTCGATGACGAACTTCGTGGCGGGCGACGTGACCGTCAACAACATCGCGGTGCACGTGAACATCGAGGGCAGCGGTCTCGTGCCGTCGTGCCCGCTCACGATCACGGCGAACCACGCGTTCTTCTTCGGGGACTACAACCTGAGCCCCGATCCGATCATTCCGTCGAACATCGACGTGAACCAGGTCGGGCCGCTCGACGTCGCGTTCGACAACTTCCAGACGCAGTACGGTGGCCTCTGCGACGCGCCGATCATCGGCGACATCATCCAGGCCTTCATCCCGGATGTGGAGTCGCTCACCATCAATGCGCTGCACGACTTCCTGGACGATCCCGACGGCGCCGGCCCGCAGGACGGTCCGATCGCCGACGGCATCGAGACTGCTCTCGCCGGGATCTCGATCGCCGGCCCGATCGGGCAGGCCCTCCACGTGAACCTCGAGACGCCGCTCTTCGCGGTGAACGAGGACAACGTCGGCATCACGCTCGGCTCCGACATGAGGGTGACGACGTCCATCGGCAACGGGCCGGACCAGTGCCAGCCGCCTCCCGGCGCGCCGAACCTGACGCGTTCGCTCGCCTTCAACGAGGTGTTCCCGTCGTTCGGGCAGAACTCGCCCGTGTCGGGCATCCCGTACGACGTCGCGATCTCGATCTCGGCCGAGGGCTTCAACCAGCTCCTGAAGGGGCAGACCGAGTGCGGCCTCCTCGTGACCAGCCTGAACGAGATCGACATCGGGCTCGGACCCCTGCCGATCACGGCCGGGCTGCTGTCCGTGCTGCTGCCGCCGTTCCAGCAGTACCCGGCGATGACGCCGTTCCGGATCGACGTCCGGCCGACGATCGCTCCGATCGTCACCGGCGCGGCGGGACCGGCGGGCGAGCTCACCGAGCTGCGCGTCGCCAACGTCCTCGGGGAGCTGGTCCGCGACGACGGCAGCAACGAGGTCGCCCTCACGATGGCGTTCGACACGCACATCGGGATGGACCTTCAGTTCTCGCCGTCCGGGCTCGGCATCGTGCTCTCGCCGGTCGATCCGTCGGCGATCACGATCGCGATCGTCGACAACCCGCTCAACGTGAGCGAGACGGCGCTCGTGAACGACCTGCTGCCGCCGCTCATCGCGAACCTGCTGCCGTCGCTCTCCTCGTCGCTGTCGAGCTTCCCGCTGCCCGAGTTCTTCGGGCTGGCGCTCGACGGCGTCGAGGTGTCGCGGCAAGGTCAGTTCCTGTCGCTCTACGCGACGCTGTCGCCCGTGCCGTGATCCGGCAGGACGCGCGCTAGCGCACAGGTCGACGATGGGGCGAGGCGGTCGCGCGCAAGGCGCGGCCGCCTCGCCCGTTTTGCGTTCGGAGCACCCGCTCGAGCACCGGAAGCGACTGCACGAGCTCGCGGCGGAGCCGATCCACGAGAGCGGCAAGGATCGCGTCGGCCATCGCACCCTAGGGAAGCGACACCGCGGCCAGCGCGCCGAACGCTGCGACCTCCGCGACCGCAGTCGCGACGAAGAGCGCCGCCGCCCAGAAGCAGACCGCCGGCCAGCGGCGCGGGTCGCGGTGATCGCCGGCCGCGATCCGGGCGACGCGCCAGGCGGCGATCGGCGCCGGAAAGGCGGCCGCGAGCGCGACCGATCGCGGCAGCCCCGCGGCGACGAGGAGCGGAAGCGCCCCGTATGCGGAGACGACGGCGACCGCGTAGAGCGCCGCTCCGGCGGGCGCTCCGAGCCGAACGACGAGCGTCCGCTTGCCGACCGCCGCGTCGCCGCGCGCGTCGGGGAGCTCGAACGCGACGAGCATCGCGAGCTCGAGGAGGACGAGCGGAGCCACCGCCGGCGCGAGGAGACCGGCCGCCGCGGCCCCGCCCGGCTGCGCGACGAGCCCGACCGCCGGAACGAGAACGGCGACGACCAGCGCGGCGTCGATCTCGCCGAGGCCGCGCGAGTGCAGGCGAAGCGGCGGCGCGCTGTACGCCCACGAGAGGGCAGCCGCGACGGCGAGCACGATCGCGGCGAGGCGCCCGTCGGATCCATCGCACGCGAGCGCGGCCGTCGCAGCGAGCCCGCACGCGGCGAGCACGAGCGACGCGCGCAGCGCGACCGCGCGCGGGAGCTCGCCGCGCGCGAGGACGCGGCTCCCGCCCGACCAGCGCGTCGGGGTCAGATTGGCGCGATCGGCCGCGTAGTCGAAGTAGTCGTTCGCGTAGTGGGTCATGAGCTGGAATGCCGTGACCGCGACCTGCCCGAGCGTGAACCGGCGTGCGACGAACGGGGCTCCCGACGCGACCGCGACCGCCGCGCCGAGCCCGTGCAGGACGAAGCCGCCGACCAGGAAGCGCGGCCGCCCGAGCCGGACGAACGCCGCGAGCGCGCGTGCGAGGCGCCGGACCTCGGCACCGGCCGCGACGTCGGCGGCTGCCTCGCGTGCGGGCGGCACGGGGCTCTCGCGACGGACCGTCACCGGGGACACGCCGCGCGCGGCTGCAACGGCCATGCCCGGGTCGCCCGGTCGAAAATCGGCCCGTCCGCCCGGTCCCGACGACCGGCGGCGCCGCGGTGCCCGTGTAAGCGTTGCCGGGCGTGCCCTTGCGGATGTAGAAGCCGCGGCGCTCGGGAGCGCGACGGCTCGCGACGTCGCGCCGTCGAAAGGGGACGGAACGGATGGCGCGCGCGTATGCTGCCGACCTCGCGCACGTCCACGAGGTCGGGTTCGCCGGGTTCGCGATCGGCGCGGCGCCCGCGCTCCTCGCGCTCCTCCGGCGATCGGGGATCGCGCGCGGGCTCGTCGTCGACCTCGGCTGCGGGCCGGGGCACTGGGCGCGCGTGCTGTGCGACGCGGGCTACGAGGCGGTCGGGATCGACCTCTCGGACGCCATGGTGCGACGAGCGCGCCGGCGCGTCCCGGGCGCGCGCTTCCACGTCGCGTCGCTGCACCGGGCGAAGCTGCCGACGTGCGACGCCGTGACCGCGCTCGGGGAGTGCTTCAACTACCTCTTCGACCGCCGCGCCGGGCGTACGCCTTCCCTGCTTCCGCTCTTCCGCCGCGTCCACCGCGCGCTCCGCCCGGGCGGCCTCTTCGTGTTCGACGTCGCGGGACCGGGCCGCGAGCCCGGCCGGGGACCGCAGCGCCGCTGGATGGCAGGAGACGGCTGGGCGGTGCTCGTCGAAGCCGAGGAGAGCGCGTCGCGCGCGCGCCTCACGCGCCGGATCACGACGTTCGTCCGCGCCGGCCGCGCATATCGCCGGAGCGACGAGACCCACGAGCTCGCGCTCTTCGCACGCGCGGCAGTGCTCGCCGATCTCCGGCGAGCGGGCTTCCGCGCGCGGGCGGTCCCCCGCTACGGCCGCCAGGCGCTGCCACCCGGATGCGTCGCCTTCGTCGCCTCGAAGCCGCACCCGCGTTCGCGCTCACGGACGGCGACCGGTGCGATCAGCGCACCATCGCAGCGAGAAACGCCTTCGCGGCGGGCTCGCCCATCAGGTCCAGATGCGGCGCCGCGCCGGCGCGCCATTCGAGCGCGAAATCGAGGAAGGGGCAGCAGCGGCGCTCGAGCCCGACCCACTCGGCGACGCGGGCGAAGGCCTCCGGGTCGGCCCGGAGGCGGAAGCGGAAGCCGTCGCCTCGCTCGCTCACCTCGTCCACGGCCGCCCGAAGCGAAGCGAGCAGCTCGGCGTGGCGGGCGCGCTCGCCGGGATCGAGGGCGTCGAGCCGGCAGAAGGGATCCGTTCGTTCTCGCGACATCGTGGGTTCCTCCGGCGGCCCGCGTACACCCTTGACCCGGCTCCAGGGTCAAGCTCCGATGCCGGCATGCCGAACGGCAATCTTCGGATCGGGCAGGTCGCAGCCGCGGCGGGCGTGCGGGTGGACACGGTGCGATACTACGAGCGCCGCGGCCTCCTGCCGCGCCCGGGACGGTCGCCGTCCGGCTACCGCCTGTTCGCGCCGACGGCGATCGACCGGATCCGCTTCGCCAGGCGCGCGCAGGCGCTCGGGCTCCGGCTCTCGGAGATCGCGGACGTGCTGCGCGCGCGCGACCGGGGGGACGGGTCTTGCGCGGCCGCCACGCCGAGCGTGACGGGAGCGCTCGCGAGGATCGACGGGGAGATCGCGCGCCTCCGCGCCGTCCGCCGCCGGCTCGTCCGCTCCGTCCGCGGCTGCACGCCCGCGCGCTGCGCTCTGGCCCGCAACCGCGCTTGACGGCGACTGAACAACTTCATAGGAACTGTTCAGTCGTTCACCGACCGCCGACGGCCTTGCCGGCGCGCGGCCGGCACGCCCGCCCATGCCCGCCTCGTCGCGACCGAAGATCGAGCGCCTGCCGCCCGAGGCCGGCGGCGAGCGGGGCCCGTTCCCGACCGCAGCCCGCATCCTCGAGGCGGGCGAGCGCTGCGTCCGGCGGCTCGGCCTCCAGCGCGTCTCGATCGCCGACGTCGCAGCGCAGGCCGGCGTCTCGCGCGGATCGGTCTATCGCTACTTCCCCGACCGCGACTCGCTGGTGGAGGCCGTGCTCGAGCGGAGCGCGCGCCGCTTCGTCCAGAGCAGCGAGGCGGGGGTCGCGCGCCGCCGCACGCTCGCGGCGCAGGTCGCCGAGGCGGCCGCGTTCATCCGCCGCCATCTGCGCGACGAGGTCCTGACGCTCGAGCTGCCCGGCGAGAGCGAGACGCTCCTCGCGACGCTCCTTTCGAGCAAGGTGCGCGGGCTCCTCGAGAGCTGGATCGAGTTCTGGCAGCCGTTCCTCGCCGACGCCGAGGCGCGCGGCGAGGTCCGGAAGGGCCTCGACGGGCGCGAGGCTGCGGAGTGGATCGTCCGCCTCATGATGTCGTTCGCGGTGATGCCGTCGGCGGCCGTCGACCTCGACGACCCGGAAGCGGTGCGCGCCTACGTGGCGCGCTACGTCGTGCGCGGGCTCGCCTGAGCCGTCGCGCTCGGAGGAAAAGCGATGCAGTTCGCCCTGTTCTACGAGATCCCGGTCGCCCGCCCCTGGACGCGCGGCAAGGAGCACCAGGCGTACAAGAACACGCTCGAGCAGGCGGTCGCCGGCGAGAAGTGGGGCTGGGACGCCTTCTGGACCGTCGAGCATCACTTTCTCGACGAGTACTCGCACTGCTCGAACCCCGAGGTCCTCTACGGCGCGATCGCGGCACGCACGAGCCGCATCCGGATCGGCTACGGCGTCCGGCTCATGCCGAAGCCCTACAACCATCCCGTGCGCACCGCCGAATCGGTCGCGGTACTCGACCTCCTCTCCGACGGCCGCGTGGACTTCGGGACCGGGCGCTCGTCGACGCGCGCGGAGCTCGAGGGCTTCGGGATCGACCCGCACGAGACGCGCGGCATGTGGCAGGAGGCGATCGAGCACGTCGTCGACTGCTGGACGAACGACGAGGTCGAGTTCCAGGGCAAGCACTGGTCGCTGCCGCGCCGGCGCGTCCATCCCAAGCCGATCCAGGACCCGCACCCGCCGATCTGGGGCGCGACCTCGAGCGACGACGGGCATCGCCAGATCGGGTCGCTCGGCATCGGGCTCTGCTCGTTCGCGGTCGGCATCCCGCCCGAGCAGGTCAAGGACAAGATCGACATCTACCGGCGCGCGATCGCGGACTGCAAGAAGCCGCTCGGGAAGTTCATGAATCCCCGCGCCGCCACCTTCACGATGACCCTGTGCGCGCCGACGCAGGCGGAGGCGTACGAGGTCGCCCGCGAGTCGTTCGAGTGGTACCCGAAGACCGGCGCCCGGATGATCGGGTCGCTCGCCGGCTGGATGGCCGAGCAGAAGAAGGAGCTCGGCAACTACGCGTACGCCGCCGACATGAAGTCGGTCGACGATTCGGGCGCGCTCGACCTCATGAACCTCGACTACCTGACGGGCGCGGGGGCTTGCGTGCTCGGCACGCCCGAGCAGTGTCTGGAGACGTGCAAGCGCTACGAGCAGGCGGGCGTCGACCTGCTGCTCTGCCTCGTGAACCCCTACAAGATCCCGCACGAGAGCGTCATGCAGACGATCGAGCTCGTCGGGCGGCACGTGATCCCCGAGTTCAAGCGCTGACGCGGGTCGCGCTGGCGCTCCTGTGCGCGGCGTCGTTCGCCGGGCGGAGCGCCGCGCGCGCCGCGGACGCCGCCCCCGGGCGGCCGCTCGTCGTCGTCACGTACAACCTGCTCCACGGCGGCGTCCTCTCCGGCTGGACCGGAGACGACGCCGACCTCGAGCGCCGGCTCGCGATCGCGACCGAGGAGCTGCGCGCGCTCGACCCCGACGTGATCGGCGTGCAGGAGGCCTCCGCCGGCCCGGGCCGCGGCGACGTCGCGGGGCGTCTGGCGGGCGCGCTCGGGTACCGGTTCGTGCGCGCGCCCGCCCTCTTCCGGATCACGCCGTGGCGCCCGTTCAACGACCTCGTCGGCTGGCTCATGCGATTCACCGAAGGTCCGGCGATCCTGAGCCGCTATCCGATCGCCGACACCGCGGCCCACGACCTGCCGCTCTGCAACGGGCGTTTCGATCCGCGCGTCGTCGTGTATGCGGCCATCGCGACGCCGTGGGGCACGGTGCCGGCGTTCTCCGCGCACCTCTCGTGGGGCGCGTGCGAGGCCGCCGACCTCGCCGCCTTCGTCCGCGATCGGCGAGCCGCGCTCCCGGGAGTGCTCTTGGGCGACTTCAACGCGGTCGCGGAGTCGCCGGAGATGCGACGTCTCGTCGACGAGGCCGGCCTCGTCGACGCGTTCGGGGTCGCCGGCGAAGGCCGCGGCGAGACCGTCTGGCAGGATCCCGGGCGCGCGACCCGCACCGTCGGCCGGCGCGTCGACTTCGTGTTCGTCGCGCCCGGCAGCGCGGCGAGCGCGCGCGTCGTCGAAAGCCGGGTCGTGCTCGACCAGCCGCGGCGGCTCCCGGACGGAGGCTTCCTGTGGCCTTCCGACCACTACGGCGTCCTGGCGCGCCTCGCGCTGGAGGGGCTCGGTTGACCGCCAATCGCGGCCGCCGGATACACGCCTCATGGAGCACGCGACGAAGCGAGGAACGGGCGCCGGCGTCGCCCGGCACGACGTCGTGCGGCGCTCCTGTCCCGTCTGCGAGGCGAGCTGCGGGCTCGTGATCGAGGTCGACCGTGCGGCGGAACGCGTGGTCGCGATCCACGGCGACGAGGAGGATCCGCGGAGCCGCGGCTATCTCTGCCCGAAGGCGTTCGCGCCCGCCGCGGTGCACGCCGACCCCGATCGCCTGCGGCGGCCGATCCGCCGCGACGGCGATCGCTGGAGGGAGATCGCGTGGGACGAGGCGTTCGACCTCGTCGCGCGCCGCCTGAAGGCGACGCGCGATGCGCACGGCCCGCACGCGATCGCGACCTACATCGGCAACCCGACCGGCCACAACGTCGGCGCGATGCTGTGGTCGGCGATGTTCATCCAGGCGCTCGGAAGCGAGCGTACGTTCTCGGCCGCGACCGTCGATCAGTTCCCGAAGAACTTCAGCTCGCGCGTGCTCTACGGCGACTCCTGGCTCTTCCCGATCCCCGACCTCGACCGCACCGACTACTTCCTCTGCCTGGGCGCCAACCCGGTCGTTTCGCAGGGCAGCCTGATGTCCGCGCCCGACATGAAGTCGCGCCTCCGCGCGCTGCGCGCGCGCGGCGCGAAGGTCGTCGTGATCGACCCGCGCCGCACCGAGACCGCGGCGCTCGCCGACGAGCATCACTTCATCCGCCCGGGCAGCGACGCGCTCTTCCTGTTCGCGATCGCGCACGTCCTCTTCGCGGAGGGTCTCGTCCGTCCCGGCCGGCTCGCGGAGTTCACCGACGGCATCGCCGAGGTCGGAGGGCTCGCGCGCGAGTTCTCGCCGGAAGCCGTCGCCGCCGCGACCGGCATCGCGCCCGACGTCACGCGCCGCATCGCGCGCGAGCTCGCCGCCGCGCCGCGCGCCGTCTGCTACGGCCGGCAAGGCACGTGCACCGTCGAGTTCGGGACGCTCGCGAGCTGGCTCGTCGACGTCGTGAACCTCTTGACGGGCAACCTCGACCGCGCCGGCGGCTTCATGTTTCCGCGCCCCGCGACCGGCCACATCGAGCCGTCGCCGCACGACAGCGGACCGATCCCGTACGCGCGGTTCCGCTCGCGGGTGCGCGGCTTTCCGGAGTTCGACGGGCAGCTCCCGGTCGCGGTCATGGCCGAGGAGATCGATTCCGCAGGCGACGACCGGATGCGCGCGATGGTCACGCTCTGCGGCAACCCGGTCCTTTCCACGCCGAACGGCGATCGCCTCGGGCGCGCGCTCGCGACCCTCGACTTCATGGTGTCGGTCGACATCTACCTGAACGAGACGACGCGCCACGCGCACGTCATCCTCCCGACCACGACCGCCTTCGAGGAGACCAACTTCGACTTCCTCTTCCAGACCACGTCGATCCGGAACATGGCGCGCTGGTCGCCGCGCGTCTTCGAGCCCGCCGCGGGCGCGCTGTCGCACTGGCGCGTGATGATGGAGATCGCTGCCCGC
Organism: Binatia bacterium; assembly: GCA_035651755.1. Classification (GTDB taxonomy): domain Bacteria; phylum Desulfobacterota; class Binatia; order UBA12015; family UBA12015; genus DASRFA01. The sequence continues at coordinate 163,455 of DASRFA010000017.1, forward strand.
CTGAACGACACGACGGTCGCGACCTACGAGCAGTTCCTCTTCGAGGGCATGCTGAGCGCGTTCGTCGGCGTGCCGGGCGGCCGCTGCGCAGACGTCGATCCGGCCGCGGCGCGCGCTCAGCTCGCGCGGGAAAGCGGGCCCGATCGCCTGATCGACCTCATGGTCCGCTCCGGGCCGTACGGCGATCGCTTCGACGACGACGCGGCGGGGCTCTCGGTCGCGAAGCTCCGTGCGGTTCCGCACGCGGTCGACCTCGGACCGCTCGAGCCGAGGCTGCCCGACGTGCTGAAGACGCCCGGGCGGCGCATCCCGCTCGCGCACGAGCTCTTCGTGCGCGACGTCCCCCGCCTGCGAGCGAAGCTGGCGCAGTCGGCGGACGCGCGAACGCTGCTCCTCGTCGGACGCCGGCAGCTCCGCAACATGAACTCCTGGCTCCACAACGTCGACCTGCTCGCGCGCGGCCGCGAGCGCTGCACGCTGCTCGTCCACCCCGCCGACGCGGCTCGGCTCGGGCTCTCGGACGGCGGACGCGCGCGCGTCCGGTCGCGCGTCGGCGAGGTGTCGCCCGAGGTCTGCGTGAGCGACGAGATGATGCCCGGGGTGGTTTCCCTCCCGCACGGCTTCGGGCACACCGCCCCCGGAAGCCGGCTCTCGGTCGCCTCGCGCGCGCAGCCCGGCGTGAACGCGAACCAGCTCGCGGACGAGCTGCTCGTCGACGAGCTCTCGGGAACGAGCGTCGTGAACGGCGTTCCGGTGGAGGTGCTGCCGGCCTGAAGGGCCGCGCCGCTCGCGTCCGTGCCGGCCTCCCGACGCCGCATCCGAGGGGACGCGGGCACGGGTGCTTGGTTCTACGGCGACCGCCGCGCATCATGAGAGCGGACATGGGACGCCGAGACAGCTCGTGCGCGTCCGCCGCCCCCTCGACGATCGAGCGCGCCCGCCCGGGCGCGAGCCGCATCGATCGCGACGCGCGAGCCGCCTCCGGATCGGCGGCCGGTCGCGTCGCGGAGGAGACGGCGGACCTCCCGCCGCCGCGCGTCGTCATCGAGGCGGTCGAGCCGGAGGTCGACGACGGCCGCTTTTCGGTGAAGCGCGCCGTCGGCGACTGGGTCGAGGTGAGCGCGACCGTCTTCGCGGAAGGGCACGACGTCGTGTCGGGCGTCGTTCTCCACCGGCAGGAGGGAGAGGACTGGAGCGAGGTCGCGCTCGCACCGACCGGGTCTCCCGGCAACGACCGCTGGGCCGCTCGCTTTCGCGTCGGCGCGCTCGGCGTCCACGAGTACTCGATCGAGGCCTGGGTCGATGCGTTCTCGTCGTGGCGGCACGGGCTCGCGCGGAAGCTCGACGCCGGCCTCGGCGTTCACAGCGAGCTGCTCGAGGGCGCGGCGCTCGTGGCGAACGCGGCGGCGCGCGCGGAAGCCGCGGGCGAGCGCGACGATGCGGAGCTCCTGCGTGCGGCGTCGGCTCGGCTCGCGGACGCGGCGCGCGACGGCGAGCGCGCCCGGATGGCGCTCTCGCCGTCGCTCCGCGATGCGGTCGCCCGCCATCCGGATCGAACGCAGGCCGCGCGCTACGCGCGCACGCTCCGCATCCAGGTGGAGCGGGAGCGCGCGGCCGAAGGCGCCTGGTACGAGTTCTTCCCGCGCTCGGCCAGCCGCGAGGCCGGCGCACACGGCACGCTGCGCGACGCGGAGGACCGCCTCGCCTACGCCGCCGCGATGGGCTTCGACGTCGTGTACCTGCCGCCGATCCACCCGATCGGCGAGTCGTACCGCAAGGGAAAGAGCAATGCGCCGGCGGCGGAGCCGGGCGATCCCGGAAGCCCGTGGGCGATCGGCGCCGCGGCGGGCGGGCACACCTCGGTCCATCCCGACCTCGGCACGCTCGACGACTTCGACCGGTTCGTCGCGCGCGCGCGCGAGCTCGGGGTCGAGGTCGCGCTCGACCTCGCGTTCCAGTGCTCGCCCGACCATCCTTGGGTGCGCGAGCACCCCGAATGGTTCCGCCACCGCCCGGACGGGACCATCCAGTACGCCGAGAACCCGCCCAAGAAGTACCAGGACATCTACCCCCTCGACTTCGAGAGCCGCGACTGGCGCGCGCTCTGGAATGCGCTGCTCGAGGTCGTGCGGTTCTGGATCGCGCGCGGCGTCCTGATCTTCCGCGTCGACAACCCGCACACGAAGCCGTTCGCGTTCTGGGAGTGGCTGATCCGCGAGACGCGCGCGCGCCACCCCGAGGTCGTGTTCCTCGCCGAGGCGTTCACGCGGCCGGCCGTGCTGCGCCACCTGGCGAAGCTCGGGTTCTCGCAGTCATACACGTACTTCACGTGGCGGAACGGAAAGGACGAGCTGATCGCGTATTTTACCGAGCTGTACCGCCCGGCCGTCAGCGACTACCTCCGCCCGAACCTCTTCGCGAACACGCCCGACATCCTGCCGGAGTTCCTGCAGACCGGGTCGCGCGCCGCGTTCGAGATCCGCCTGGTGCTCGCCGCGACGCTGTCCGGCAGCTACGGCATCTACGGCCCGCCGTTCGAGCTCTGCGTTTCGCAGGCGCTGCCCGGCCGCGAGGAGTACGCCGACTCCGAGAAGTACGAGGTGCGCACCTGGGACGTCGGCGCGCGCGACAGCCTTCGCCCGTTCATCACGCGCATCAACCGGATCCGGCGCGAGAACCCGTCGCTCCGGTCGCATGGACGGGTCGAGTTCGTGCACGTCGACAACCCGCAGATCCTGGCCTACCTGCGGACGGCGCCGGACGAGGCGCCGCCCGTGCTGGTCGTCGTCAACCTCGACCCCAACTACGCGCAGAGCGGGTTCATCGAGCTGCCGCTCGCCGACCTCGGCCTCGACGCGGACCGGACCTACCAGATGCACGACCTGCTGGGCGACGGTCGCTACCTGTGGCGCGGCGCCCGGAACTACGTGAAGCTCGACCCGCGCGAGAGCCCGGCGCACGTGTTCCGGCTCCGGCGCCACGTGCGCACCGAGCGCGATTTCGACTACTACCTCTAGGAAGGCATGGGGCGGAGCGGCGAGGACGAAGATGGGAGTGGCCACGATCTCGCGCCAGCAATCGGACCTGCAGCGCGACCCGGTCTGGTACCGCGACGCGATCCTCTACGAGCTGCGCGTCCGCTCGTTCTACGACAGCAACGACGACGGCATCGGTGACTTCCGCGGCCTCACGCAGCGCCTCGACTACCTCGCCGACCTCGGCGTGACGGCGCTCTGGCTGCTGCCGTTCTATCCGTCGCCGATGCGCGACGACGGCTACGACATCGCCGAGTACACCGGCATCCATCCCGAGTGCGGCACGCTCGAGGACTTCAAGGAGTTCCTGGAGGAGGCGCACGCGCGGGGCCTCCGCGTCATCACGGAGCTCGTCATCAACCACACGTCGGACCAGCATGCGTGGTTCCAGCGCGCCCGGCGCGCGCCGGCGGGAAGCAGCAAGCGCAACTTCTACGTGTGGAACGACTCGCCCGAGCGCTACGGCGAGGCGCGCATCATCTTCAAGGACTTCGAGAGCTCGAACTGGTCGTGGGATCCGGTCGCGAAGGCGTACTACTGGCACCGCTTCTACGCGCACCAGCCCGATCTGAACTTCGAGAACCCGGCGGTCGAGAAGGCCGTGCTCCGCATCATGGACTTCTGGCTCGACCTCGGAGTCGACGGCCTCCGCCTGGATGCGATCCCGTACCTCTACGAGCGCGAGGGCACGAACTGCGAGAACCTGCCGGAGACGCACGGCTTCCTGAAGCGCCTGCGCCGGCACGTCGACCAGAACTACGCCGATCGCATGCTGCTGGCGGAGGCGAACCAGTGGTCGGAGGACGCGGTCGCGTACTTCGGGAACGGCGACGAGTGCCACATGTCGTTCCACTTCCCGGTGATGCCGCGACTGTTCATGGCGCTCCAGATGGAGGACCGCTTCCCGATCATCGACGTCCTCGCGCAGACGCCGCCCATCCCGGACAACTGCCAGTGGGCGCTCTTCCTCCGCAACCACGACGAGCTGACGCTCGAGATGGTGACCGACGAGGAGCGCGAGTACATGTACCGCGCCTACGCCGACGAGGTCAGCGCGCGCATCAACCTCGGCATCCGGCGACGCCTCGCGCCGCTGCTCGGCCGCGACCGGCGCCGGATCGAGCTCATGAACGCTCTCCTCATGTCGCTGCCCGGCACGCCGGTCCTCTACTACGGCGACGAGATCGGGATGGGCGACAACTTCTACCTCGGCGACCGGAACGGCGTCCGGACGCCGATGCAGTGGAGCGGCGACCGGAACGCCGGCTTCTCGCGCGCGAACCCGCAGCGCCTCGTCCTGCCCGTGATCATCGATCCGGAGTTCCACTACGAGAGCGTCAACGTCGAGGCGCAGCAGAACAACCGCCATTCGCTGCTCTTCTGGATGAAGCGCCTGATCGCGCTCCGGAAGCGCCACAAGGCATTCGGGCGCGGCGACATCACGTTCCTCCACCCGAGCAACCGGAAGGTGCTCGCCTTCGTCCGGCACTTCGAGGACGAGACGCTGCTCGTGGTGGCGAACCTCTCGCGCTTCGTCGACTACGTCGAGCTCGACCTTGCGGCATACAAGGGCTGCGTCCCGCGCGAGATGTTCGGGCGCCACGCGTTCCCGCCGATCGACGATCGGCCGTACCTGCTGACGCTCGGTCCGCACTCGTTCTACTGGTTCACGCTCGACGCGCCGTCGTCGCGCGGGGCGACTGCGGCGCCCGTCGAATCGCCCGTCGCGCGGCTCACGACCTCCGGGCGTTGGCAGAACCTCCTGCGCGACGACCGGAAGATCTTCGAGGCCGCCATTCCGGCGGCGATCCGGGGGCGGCGCTGGTTCGGCGGCAAAGGGCGGGAGATCCGATCCGCCCGCATCGTGCAGTCGGTCCCGATGTCGCGCGAGGAGGACATGGGCGAGATCGCGATCGTCGCGATCGACTACGCCGACGGCGCGACCGATACGTACGCGCTGCCGCTCGAGTTCGCGGAGGGCGAGCGCGCGCAGCAGCTGCGCGACCACCCGGCGAAGCCGGTCTACGCCGAGGTCGCGCTCGAGCGCGGCAACGGCACGTCGAACGGCGTTCTGTACGACGCGATCGAGGACAGCGCGTTCGCGACGGCGCTCCTGGAGGCGATGGCGCGACACCGGAAGGTGCGGAGCGCGGAGTCGCGCGACCATCGCCTCGTGTTCACGCCGCTCGGGCCGTTCCGGAAGCTGTACGCACACGCGGCGGACCAGCTTCTGCCGCACCCGCTGCGCGCCGAGCAGAGCAACACGAGCCTCGCGTTCGGCGAAACGTTCATCCTGAAGATCCTCCGCCGCCTCGGCGACGGCGTCAGCCCGGACCTCGAGGTCGGACGGTTCCTCACCGAGCGCGCGAAGTTCGCGAACACGGCCCCGGTCTGCGGCGCGATCGAGCTCGAGCGACCGCGCCGCGAGCCGGTCACGGTCGGCATCCTGCACGGGTTCCGTCCCAACCAGGGCGACGCGTGGAGCTACACGCTGGACGAGCTCCGGCGCTTCGCCGAGCGCGTCCTCACCACGGGCGCGACGCCCGACGCGCCGAAGACGCCCGACCCGCGCGACCTGCTCGTGCCCGAGGAGGCGCCGCGCCTCGCGACCGAGATGCTGGGGAGCTACCTCGAGACCGTTCGCCACCTCGGCGAGCGCACCGCGGGGATGCACCTCGCGCTCGCCTCGCGTCCCGACGATCCCGCGTTCGCGCCCGAGCCCTTCTCGAGCCTGCACCAGCGCAGCCTGTATCAATCGGCCCGCACGCTCGCGCTCCGCGTCTTCGATCTGCTGCGCGACCGCATGCAGAGGTCGCCGGCCACGGTGCCGACCGAGGCACGCGCGCTGCTCGACCGCCAGAACGACGTCCTGACCGCGCTCCGCCAGATCACCGGAACGCGCGTCCGAACCGTGCGGACGCGCGTGCACGGTGACTTCCACCTCGGTCAGGTGCTCTACTGCGCGGGCGACGTCGTCATCCTCGACTTCGAGGGCGAGCCCGCGCGCGCGCTCAGCGAGCGGCGCCTGAAGCGCCCGCCGCTGACCGACGTCGCGGGGATGCTGCGCTCGTTCCACTACGCGGCGTTCGAGGTCCTCCACGGCACGGTCGGCGTCGGCGTCGTGCGCCCCGAGGACGTGCCCGCGCTGAAGCCGTGGACCGAGTTCTGGCGCTGGTGGGTCGACAAGACCTTCCTCGCCGCGTACTTCGCGCGCGCCGGCGGCGCGCCGTTCGTGCCGCGCGCGCAGGCGGAGACCTGGCTCTTGCTGCACGTCCTCATGCTCGAGAAGGCGATCTACGAGCTCGGCTACGAGCTCAACAACCGGCCGGAGCGGATCGCCGTTCCGATCTCCGGCATCACCGAGCTGCTCGCGGTCTCGCCGCGGGAGGGAGCATCATGAAGGGCACGGCGGCCGCAGGCGCGCGCACGACGGGGCGGGAGAGCGCGTTCGGCGACACCGACCTTCACCTCTTCGCCGAGGGCACGCATCGCCGGCTCTGGCGCGTCTTCGGCGCGCACCCGGCGACCGCCGCGGGAGCGCGCGCGACCCGCTTCGCGGTCTGGGCGCCGGACGCGGAGCGCGTGTCCGTCATCGGCGACTGGAACGGCTGGCAGCGCGACCGCGATCGCCTCGAGCCGGTCGGCTCCACCGGGATCTGGGAGGGCTTCGTCGACGGCGTCGGCGTCGGCCAGCGCTACAAGTACGCGATCGCGTCGCGCTACGCGGGCTACCGCGTCGACAAGGCGGACCCGTTCGCGTTCCAGAGCGAGGTGCCGCCGAACACGGCCTCGATCGTCTCGAGCCTCGACCACGATTGGCAGGACGCCGCCTGGATGGCGGAGCGCGGCGGGCGCAACTCGCTGCGCGCGCCGATCGCGATCTACGAGGTGCACCTCGGCTCCTGGCGGCGGGTGCCCGGAGATGGCGACCGCCCTCTCGGCTACCGCGAGATCGCGGAGCCCCTCGCCGACTACGTGTGCGAGATGGGCTTCACGCACGTCGAGTTCCTGCCGCTCATGGAGCACCCGTTCTACGGCTCGTGGGGGTACCAGCTCACCGGCTTCTACGCGCCGACGAGCCGCTACGGGACGCCGCAGGACCTGATGTGCCTGATCGACCACCTGCACCAGCGCGGCATCGGCGTGATCCTCGACTGGGTGCCGTCGCACTTCCCGACCGACGAGCACGGCCTCGGCTACTTCGACGGCACCCATCTCTACGAGCACAGCGACCCGCGCCAGGGCATCCAGCCCGACTGGAACAGCCTCGTCTTCAACTACGGGCGGAACGAGGTGCGGAGCTTCCTCATCAGCAACGCGCTGTACTGGCTCGACGTGTTCCACGCCGACGGGCTCCGCGTCGATGCCGTCGCGTCGATGCTGTACCTCGACTACTCGCGCCGGCAGGGACAGTGGATCCCGAACAAGTACGGCGGGCGCGAGAACCTCGACGCGATCGAGTTCCTGCGCCAGCTGAACACCGCGGTCTACGAGGAGCATCCCGACGTCCAGACGATCGCGGAGGAGTCGACGGCGTGGCCGATGGTGTCGCGCCCGACCTACGTCGGGGGCCTCGGCTTCGGCCTCAAGTGGGACATGGGCTGGATGCACGACACGCTCCAGTACATGTCGCTCGACCCGGTCTACCGAAAGCACCACCACGCGGCGCTCACGTTCCGGATGCTCTACGCGTTCACCGAGAACTTCGTGCTGCCGCTGTCGCACGACGAGGTCGTGCACGGGAAGGGATCGCTCGCCGGCAAGATGCCGGGCGACGACTGGCAGAAGCTCGCGAACCTGCGCCTCCTCTTCGGCTACATGTACACGCAGCCCGGGAAGAAGCTCCTATTCATGGGCGGCGAGCTCGCGCAGTGGCGCGAGTGGTCGCACGACCGCAGCCTCGACTGGCACCTGCTCGACGACCCGCGCCACCGCGGCGTGCAGCGCTGGCTGCGCGACCTGAACACGGCGGTGCGCGCGGAGCCCGCGCTCCACGCGGACGACAGCAATCCCGACGGCTTCCAGTGGCTCGACTGCCACGACTCCGAGCAGAGCACGCTCGTCTACTTGCGCCGGGCGCGCGAGCACGAGGACGTCGTCGTGGTCGCTTGCAACTTCACGCCGCTCCCGCGCCACAACTTCCGGATCGGGGTGCCGAGCGACGGCGACTGGCGCGAGATCCTGAACGGCGACGCGCCGCTCTACGGCGGAAGCGGCCAGGGCAACCTGGGCGGCGTCGCGGCTTCGCCGGTGCCGTCGCACAACCAGCCGTTCTCGATCGCGGTGACGCTGCCGCCGCTCGCCGTGGTCGTGTTCAAGGGGCGCGGCCGCTGACGGCGCGCCGGTCGGGCGCGTCACGCCGAGGAACGACACCAGGGCGACGCTCGGCGAAGCCGCTCCACCAGGCCGCGGTGGGCGCCGGCGAAGCTCGCTCCGCGGCTCTCGATCGCGAGCGCGAGCGCGCCCGAGACGTCGAGGGCGCGACCGCGCGCGCGGCGCTCCGCGTAGTCCTCGCGCCATCCCGGCGGCACGCGGACGCGCCAGTTCTCCTCGCTGCGGACGCCCGGTCGGTTGAACACGTCCGCGATCCCGAGCAGGTCGGCGAAGAACACCATCGCGTTCTCCGCAGGGCTCGCGAAGAGCTCCGCGAGCTTCGCCTGCGCGACCGCGCCGGGATCGGACGCGAGCAGGCGCTCCAGCCGGGAAACGTCCGCGGGCGACGGCGCGAGGCGGCGCGCGAGGAACTCGACCTGCCTGCGGAGCTCGCCGCTCGTCCCCCACTCGCGGACGAGGAGCCAGATCGGCTCGGTGTCGTGCGTGCCGATCATCACCCAGTCCGCGGGCGACGCGTTCTCGGTGCGGTAGACGTCGCTCGGGTCGTCGAGCATCGCCTTCTGCGTCACGCGGAAGCGCCCGAGGCGATGGCGCTCGAGCACGAGCCGGAGCGGCGTCGGGCAGGTGCTCAGAACCTCGCACGCGACGTCGTCTGCGCCGCGCCCCGCCGCGCGCGCCGCCTCCACGACGTCGTCCAGCAGGACCGCGTAGCGATCGATCTGCTCCGGCTCGAGCGCGCGCACCCAGTCGTCGGCGTGGCGCGGGACGCGCGGGTCGCGCGCGAGCTGGTCGGGCCGCGCGATCGCGAAACGCGCGAGCGCGGGATGCTCGGCGACGGCGGGCGACTCGAAGAGGCGCGCTCCGCGCGCGACCGCGACGTCGGGATCGCGGGCGTCCGCCGGATACACCCACGGGCAGACGAGGCCGTGCGGGTGGTCGATCCGGACGCCGTCGTACTCCGCGAACGCCTTCGCCATGCGTGCGCGAAAGAGCGCGCGGGCCGGGCCGGGCGCGAGCGCACCGCTCGCGCTCGCGAAGTACTGATCGGGATCGAGCACGGGGTAGCCCCACGCCTGGCCAGCCGGATTCGTGCGGCTCGGCGGCGCGCCGAGCGCCCAGCCGCGGAGAAATCGTCCCGCGAAGCCCCAGCGATCGCGGTGCGCGAAGCCGATCTGGATGTCGCCGCGGACTTCGAGCCCGAGAGCGCGCATGTCGGCGCGAAAGGCTCGGTGCTGCTCGTGCGCGAGGAGCTGGACGAACGCGTGGCGCTCGACGTCGGCGGCGAAGCGCTCCCGGAGCGCCCGGAGTCGCGCGTCCGCCCGAGGCGCGTCCTCCGGCTCGGGCGACCACAGGCGAGCGTCGGCGCCCGGCCACGCGCGCCAGTCGGCGGTGCCGTGGACGTGCGCGAGCACCTCGAAGAGCGCGTCGCGCTCGAGCCAGTCGGCGTGGCGCGCGCGGAAGGTCGCGAAAGGCTCGACCAGCTCCGCGACCCGCGCCTCGAGCGACGTGCGCGCGCCGCCGGCGGAGACCCTCCGGCGCGCATCCTCGAAGGCCGACCACGCGCGCGCGAGCGCCGCGCGCTGCTCGCGGTCGGCGAACGCGTGGTGCGCGCGCGCGCGGTCGGCGGGCCGCCGCGCGACGATCGCCGCGACGTCCTCGGGCGCGACGAGGCCGCCCCAGGGCAGGTCGCGCGCCAGCTCCGCCAGGGAGATCGAGAGTGCGCCGCGCGCGAACGCGGTGCCATCGTAGGGCGACGGATCGTCGGCCGACGTCTCGCCCTGCGGGCCGAGCTGCACGCCCGTGAACCCGAGTCCGCGCACGAACGCGAGAAACTCGCGGGCGCCCGCGCCGTACGGGCTGCCGCGCCCGACGTCCTCCTCGGCGGACGACGGGAAGCTCGCATCGTGGATCGCGAGCACGAGCCGGCGCACCCCGAGCAGGCGCAGCGCCTCGACGACGGCGGGATCGCTCGCGTCCATGCGGTCCCGTGACAGGTCGCCCGCGCACGTTCAAGCGCGCGTTGGGCGCTTCGCTTCGATCGGCCGCCGAATCGCGGTAACGCTGTCCGGATGGCTTTTCAGCGTCCGTCCCGCACCACCGCGACGCTCGTCGCCGCCGCAACCCTCGTCCTCGCCCGCTTCGTCGCCGGACGCGGCGCACGCGCGCTGGCGGGCCCCGACGACGACTCGCCGTGGCGGAGCGACGGCACGACTCCGAACGCGATCGCGCCGATCCACGACGGCGGCACGCTGGCCGACTACCCGACGAATGCCGACCCCGTGACCGGCCTCCGCATCCTGCCACCGACCCACAGCCAGCTCGTGCGCGGCCAGCGCTTCGATTTGCGGGTCGAGACGCAGATCCCGGCGAAGTCGCCGCCGAAGCTCGTCCGGCTCGCCGTGAACGGCGAGGACTTGAGCCAGGCGTTCCTCGCGCGCGTCGCGGCGCAGGGCGCGGGCGTCGAGAGCGGCACGCCGGCATCCGATCGACTCTTCGGCGCGACCGCGCGGAACCTCTCGTTCGATCGTGCGGGCACCTACCGCGTGCGCGCGACCGTCGCGGTCGACGGCGTCGAGCGCACGGTCGAGAACGACCTGGCGGTCGCCGAGCTCGACGTCGCGGCGAGCGCTCCGCGGCGCGTCGTCGTGTTCCTCGCGGACGGCATGGGCTTACCCATCCGGACGGCCGCGCGCCTCGCCGGGCGCGGCGTCTTCGAGGGGCGCGCGCGAGCGCCGCTCGCGATGGACGGCTTCGACGAGTTCGGGCTCGTGCGCACCTCGTCCTTCGACAGCATCATCACCGACTCGGCGCCCGGGATGGCGAGCGACCTGACGGGCGTCAAGCAACCCGACAACGCGCTCAACGTCTCGGTCGACAACACCCCGGAGAACAGCCTCGACAACCCGCGCATCGAGACCATCTTCGAGCTCTTGAAGCGCACGCGCGGCTGGCGCACCGGCGTCGTGACCGACGCCTTCGCGACCGACGCGACGCCCGCCGCGACCGCCGCGCACACGCGCGCGCGCCGCGACCGCTTCGCGATCGCGCAGCAGATGATCCATTTCTACCGCGACGGGACCGCACAGCCCGCGACCGGATTCGCGGCGCTCTCCGAGCTGACGCAGCCGCTCGACGTGCTGCTCGGCGGGGGCGCCGCCGACTGGCTCCGCGCCGACGATCCCGAGCTCGGCGCCTTCTACGAGTACCCGCCGGTCCCGCCCGACGACCCCGATGCCGCGAAGAAGCGCCGCGCGGACGTCGCGCCGCTGCGCGAGGCCGCGGCACGCGGCTGGTCGGTGGTCCGGAACGCGCGCGAGCTCGCCGAGGCGCGCGCGGACGCCCCTCTCCTCGGCATCTTCACGGGAGAGTTCCGCACGACGTCGACCGGTCTCGGTCCCGACAATCTGCCCGGCCGGCTCGATCGCATGGTGGCGCGCGGCGAGGCGACGATCCGCGGCCGCGACGCGACCGCCCCGGAGATCGGCATGAGCCGGCCGCCGCCGTTCGGAACAGGCTGCGGCGCGACGATCGCCGACTGCTTCCGCGCCGTGCCGGCGAAGCTCGAGATGGTGAAGAAGGCGATCGCGGTCCTGAACGCGCTCGCCGGTGACGACGGCAGCTGGATCCTGCTCGTCGAGCAGTCGCAGACCGACAAGCTCGGGCACGTGCTCGAGTACGAGCGCGTCGTCTACGAGGCCCTCGAGCTCGACCAGACGATCGCCTGGGTGCTGGCCGAGGTCGCGAAGGACGGCCGCACGCTCGTCGTCCAGACGTCGGACCACGCGCAGCCCGAGACGACGATCGGCGTCGTCCTGACGCAGGCGATCGCGGCCGGCGGCGTCACTTCGCCCGGCGGCTGCTTCAGCGGCGGGCGCTATCCGCTCCGCCTCGGCTCCGACCCGGACGGCACCGAGCCGTGCAAGCTCCAGGACGCCGTCGGCACGTTCGACGACGCGTCGCCGCCGACGTACCGCGACGCGAACGGCGACGGCTTCCCGGACGACCCCGACCCGTCCGTCAAGCTCGTGATCGACGACGGCGGACGGCCGACGTACTCGCAGAACTTCCTGACGGACTTCCAGCCGCTCGTCCCCGCGGATCCGATGGACTCCTCGCTGCCCAACCCTGCGCGGGATCCCGACGGCCTCCTCCTCACCGGGAACATGCCCACGCGGAGCCTCCCCGGCGCGGCGAACAAGAGCGAGAGGAGCGTGAGCGTCGCGCCGCATTCCGGCGACGACGTGCCGATCGGCGCGTCCGGGCCGGGCGCGGCGCTGTTCGGCGGCTCGTACGAGAACACCGACATCCTGCCGCGCATCGCGGCGGCGCTTTCGGGCGTGACGGCGCGCGCCGCCCTGCGCCGCGGAGGCTCGTCCACCGGCGTGCCCGACGTCGCGCCGCCGGCGGCCGCGCTGAAGGGCCTGTGATCCGGCCGGCGATCGACCGCGGCCGCGTCACGAGCACGCGTCCTTGGCAGCACGGACTTTTGCTCGTTGACCGACCCGCCCTTCTGGGAGATCATCGGAGCATTCCGCCCTCACCAGGCCCGCCATGGCGCTGACCCTTCCCGTCCTGCTCACCTCCGCGAAGCCGGCCGTTCCGCTCGACGGGTTCGTCCACCCGGATTTCATCCCCGTCGCGGACTCCCTCCGCCGCCAGCTCGACGGCAGCCCCGGCGGCGCGGCGGTGTGCGTCTACCACGAGGGCGAGGTCGTCGTGGACCTGTGGGGCGGCCTCCGGGACGCGACCGGGAGCCCGTGGCAGCGCGACACCATGTCGCCCAGCTTCTCGACCACCAAGGGCGTCGCGGCGACGGTCGTCCACATCCTCGCCGACCGCCGGGTGATCGACTACGACGCGCGCGTCGCCGACTACTGGCCCGAGTTCGCGCAAGCGGGCAAGCACGCGATCACCGTGCGCCACGTGCTCGCGCACCAGTCCGGCCTGTACCACATCCGCCAGATGATCGATCGCGCCGATCGCATGCTCGACTGGGAGTTCATGGTGCGTGCGATCGAGCGGGCGACGCCGGTGCACGAGCCCGGGAAGCGCACCGGCTACCATGGCTTGACGTTCGGCTACCTCGTCGGCGAGCTCGTGCGGCGGGCGACCGGCCGCCCGTTCTCGCAGGTCGTGCGCGAGGAGATCGCCGAGCCGCTCGCGCTCGACGGCCTCTACATCGGCGCGCCCGAGGACGCGCTCGAGCGCGCCGCGCAGCTCGTGTGGCCGGGAAACGGCGGCTCGCTCGCGTCGCAGCTCGGCTGGCTCCGCGGTCGATCCCGCGAGATCGGCGAGGTCGCGGAATGGTCGGCCGGCATCGTGCAGAGGCTGCTCGATCTCGCGGGCGTCGAGCTCGATCTCCCGAGCATCCTCGACGCGCTCGCGCCGCGCGGGATCGGCGAGTTCGACTTCGGCGCCCAGGAGACGCTGCGCGCCGCGATCCCGGCCGCGAACGGGCTCTTCACCGCGCGCTCGCTCGCGCGCATGTACGCGTGCCTCGCGGGCGGCGGCGCGATCGACGGCGTGCGGCTCCTGTCGCGCGAGGCGCTTCGCCGCGCGACCGAGGTGCAGCCGCCGGCGGCGAGCCGCGTCGTCATCCCCTTCGACATGCGCTGGCGCCTCGGGTACCACGGCGTCTTCACGACGCGCGGCGTTCCGCGCCACGCGTTCGGGCACTTCGGATTCGGCGGATCGGGCGCGTGGGCGGACCCCAGCCGCGACCTCGCGATGGCGCTCATCGTCAACAGCGGCCTCGGGACGCCGTTCGGCGACTTCCGCACCGCGCGCGTGAGCGGCGTCGTGCTGTCGTGCGCGCGCGAGCGGCGCGCAGCCGCGCGCGCGCGGCGCGCTCTGACCGCCGCCCTGCCGCCCGCTGCACCGGCGACCGTCGCAACCCCGGTGTCGAGGCGGACGCGCGCCGGGGTCGCGGATGGGTCGGACGCCGCGCCGGACGTCGCACCGGAGCGCCTGGCGGGCTGACGACCGCCCGACGGTGCACGAAGGGCGACGGCGAGCGATGGACCGGCCGCGGTTGCGCGTCCTGACGCTCAACTGCTGGAACGTCTCGGCGCCGTTCGAGGAGCGGATGGCGGCCGCGCGGGCGGCGATCGCCGACCTCGCGCCCGACCTGATCGGGCTCCAGGAGATCATCGTGCGCCGCGACGGCTTCGATCAGGCGGCGCTCGTCCTCGAGGGGCTCGGGTACGAGCGCGTGTTCGGCGCCGCGTTTCGCTTCGACGGCTCCGGGACCATCCTCCCGCCCGAATCGGACGGCGACGCGTTCGGGAACGCCGTTGCGGCGCGCTGGCCGATCGCGCGGAGCGAGCTGCGACGCCTTCCGGGCGCGGAGTCGGGCGAGCGCCGGAGCGCCATCGGCGCGATCGTCGATTCGCCCTTCGGCGCGATTCCCTTCGTCTGCACGCACCTCAACTGGAAGCTCCATCACGGGGTCTTTCGCGAGCGCCAGGCGATGGCGCTCGCCGACTTCGCGGCCGAATGGTCGGCCGGGGCCGACTTCCCGCCGATCGTCGTCGGCGATCTCAACGCCGAGCCCGACTCGAGCGAGGTGCGCTACCTCTGTGGCCTCGCCTCGCTCGAAGGGCGGAGCACCTACTTCCAGGATGCCTGGCGCGTCGCCGGCGACGGCGGCCCCGGGTACACCTGGGACAATCGCAACCCGTACGCCGCCTACAACTTCGAGCCGAATCGCCGCCTCGACTACGTCCTCGTCGGCCTCGCCCGGAGCGACGGCCGCGGGTTCGTGGAGTCCGCGCGCCTCGCGCTCGACGAGCCGATCGACGGCGTGTTCCCGAGCGATCACTTCGGTCTCGTCGTCGACGTGCGGGTCTGAACCGCCGCTTTCGGCTCTGCGCCTGGCCGCTTCGTGTCGGGCAGGCCGACGCGCTATGGTGCCGTCCGTGCGCCTCGCGGTCGGCACGAGCGGCTACGCCTACAAGGAGTGGAAGGGGACGTTCTACCCGGAGGACTGCAAGCCCGACGGGTTTCTCCGGTACTACTCGCAGCAGTTCCCGACCGTCGAGATCAACAACACGTTCTACCGGATGCCGAACGAGCGCATCCTGCGGCAGTGGTCGGACGAGGTGCCCGCGGACTTCACCTTCGTCCTGAAGGCCCCGATGCGGATCACGCACCGGAGCCGCCTGCGCGAGGTCGGGCCGGACGTCGCGTACTTCTTGAAGACGGCGTCGTCGCTCGGCTCGCGCCTCGGGCCGATCCTCGTGCAGCTTCCGCCGAACTTCAAGAAGGACCTCGCTCGGCTCACCGACTTCCTCCAGCTTCTGCCCGAGGGGACGCGCGTCGCCTTCGAGTTCCGCCACGCGAGCTGGCTCGACGACGACGTCTACGCGGCGCTCCGCGCGCGCGACGCCGCGCTCTGCATCGCCGAAGCCGACCCGGAGGAATCCGACCTCCGCCCGGCCGACGTCGCGACCGCGTCGTGGGGCTACCTCCGCCTGCGCAAGGTCCAGTACGGCGAGGCCGATCTGACCGCCTGGGTCGATCGCGTCCGCGGACGCCCGTGGCGCGACGCGTTCGTCTTCTTCAAGCACGAGGACGCCGGTACCGGGCCGCGTCTCGCGCGGCAGTTCGCCGAGCTCTGGGACCGCGCGGGAGCGGGCGCGACGCCTGCGCGCGCCCCGGCGCGCGAGCCGAAGCCGGAAGCCGCGCGCGAGCGGATCCCGACGCGCGCCGGCTGAGGCTTCCCACGATGGCCGTCGTGACCGAGACCTCCGCCGCCTTCGACTTCAACCCGCTCGATCCCGCCACGCGCGACGATCCGTTTCCGTGGTACGCGCGCGGTCGCGCCGATCATCCGGTCCATCGCCACCCCGCGCTGCCGATCGTCTCGATGTTCCGCTACGACGACGTCCTCGCGATCCTCCGCGACGCCGCGGGCTGGTCGTCCGACATCCCGCTGCCTCCCGGGATCGAGCTGCCGCCCGACTTCGCGCCCAGCATGCTGATCACCGACCCGCCGGAGCACGGGCGGCTCCGCGGCCTCGTGAACCAGGCGTTCACGCCTCGCATGGTGGCGCGCCTCGAGGACCGCATCCGCGCGGTCGCCGACGAGCTGCTCGACGACGCGCTCGAGCGCGGCCGCGTGGACCTCATCGAGTCGTTCACGCACCCGTTGCCGGTCATCGTGATCGCCGAGATGATCGGCGTTCCGGTCGGCGATCGCGAGGACTTCAAGCGCTGGTCGGACGAGCTGGTGGAGGACCTCGGGACCGGGATCCTCGCGTTCTCGCCCGACCAGCTCGATCGTCAAGCGCGGATCCGCGGCGAGATGGCGCGCTACTTCGAGCCGCTCATCGCGGCGCGGCGCGCCGACCCGCGCGAGGACCTGCTGTCCGGTCTCGTCGCGGCGGAGCTCGAGGGCTCCCGCCTGTCGTTCAACGAGATGATCTCGATGCTCGTCTTGCTGCTGGTCGCGGGCAACGAGACGACGACGAACCTGATCGGCAACGCGGCCCTCGCCCTCCTCCGCGAGGGCGGCCAGCTCGCGCGCCTGCGCGCGGACCGCGGTCTCCTCGCGAGCGCCGTCGACGAGGTGCTGCGCTGGGACTCGCCCGTGCAGGCGACCGTCCGGCGCGCGACGCGACGGGCGGAGATCCGCGGCCACACGGTGGCGGAGGGCGAGCTGGCGCTCGTCTGGATCGGATCCGCGAACCGCGACGAGGAGATCTTTCCGGACCCCGATCGCTTCGACGTCGCGCGCGACCCCAATCGCCACATCGCGTTCGGCTTCGGGACGCACTACTGCCTGGGCGCGAACCTCGCGCGCCTCGAGGCGCGGATCGCGCTCGACGCGCTCCTCGGGCGCACGCGCTCGTTCGAGCGCGTGGCCGGCGAGCCGGTCGCGCGCACCGAGAGCTTCATCCTGCGCGGGGTGCGGAAGCTGCCGGTGGAGCTGCTCCCCGCCTGACAGTCACGGCAGCGGCGACACGCCGAAGAGCGCGCGGTGCGAGGCGAGGAGGATCGCGTACGCCGCAGCGGCCGCCGCGAGTCGGCCCGCGCCGATCTCCCGGAGCGCGAGCCGATTCCTGCCGGCGGCAATCGCCGCGAACGGCACGACGGAGGTCGCGCGCGCGAACGGATCCCACGCCGCCCCGAGCGCGGCGCGGCGCTTGCGATCGATCAGGAACGGTCCGAGCGCTGCGACGCCGAGGAACGTGCCGAAGAGCACGACCGACGCCGCGTCGCCGTTCGCGACCAGGTGCGCGATCGCCCAGAGCGCGACCCCCGTCAGAAACGGATGGCGCGTGATCCGGAGGATGCCGCGCGCCGGCTCGTCGGAGGTCTTCGCGAGCTGGGCTTCGCCGCCGACGACGGTCGGGCTCGGCGTCGCGAGGCCGATGACGACGAGCGCGAACGCGAGCGCGACCAGCACGAGCGCGAGCGCGCGCGACGCGCCGGGCGGAGGCGTCCAGAGCGCCACGGTCGGAGCCGCGGCGTAGGCGCGCGCCATCCACCAGATCGCGGCCAGGGACGCGATCGAGAAGAGCCCGCGGAACGCGTTCTCACCGATGCGCGAGACGATCGCGCCGCGGAGCGCCGTACCGGAGACGAAGACGTGGATGCCGGCGAAGAACGCCGCGGCGAGCACCAGAGACGCCACGCGAGCCCCTTTCGGGCGCCCGATGCTCGCGGTGCGCGGGCGTGGCGCCCGACCTCACCTGGCGCGAAGCGATCGTCTGCGTCAAGCCCCCCGTGCAGCTCGTTCGCTGCGCCGCTCGGCGACGAGCCAGACGTCGGTCAGCGCTTCGGTCGCGTGCCGGCGTCCGGCCGGAATCGCGAGCGGGCACGACGCGGGCACGAGGACGACGACCCGGCGCGCGGTCGCGACCGCGAGCCGACCGCGCAGCACGCGGAGGCGCTGCGCGTGGCCGTGCGCGTGCTCGCTCTCGCGATGGCCTCTCGGCTTGAACACGAGGAGGAGATCCGGCGCGAGCCGGAAGAGAGCGTGCCCGGACGGCTCGAGCGCGAGCGCGCCCTCGAGCGCGAGCGCGCGTCCGGCGCGCGCGGGACGATGAGCGCGCGTCACCGCGGCGGTCGCGGGGGATCGGCCGGGCGCGAGGTCACTCCTTCGCCTTCAGCCGCGCCTCGTTGTCGTGGATGAATCCGCGGATGTCGTCCGCGGCGTCGAGCAGCTTCTGCCACTGCTCCTTGTACAGCGTGACGGGAAAGCGCCCGAGCCCGTACACCGAGACTGCACCCTTCTCGCTCACCTTGATCGTCATGCCGCGGCCGGCCGACCGCTTCAGGCGCTCGTTCTCCGCGCGAAGCCGCTCGAGCTCCGCCTTGATCTCTTCGTCCGACATGACGGCTGGCTCTATCAGACGGGCGAGCCGGCGCTACTGCTGGGATTGCGTGCCCGCCGCGTCCGCGGCCGCTTCCCCTCCCGGCTCCGTCCGCTTCTCGACGGCGACCTCGACCGACATCCGCTCGACGCCGCCGGCGCTGCGGTACACGCCGCGGAGCGGCGTCGCGTCGCCGTAGTCGCGGCCGATCGCGACCCGGACGTGGCGCTCCGTCGTCCGCCCGCGGTGCGTCGGATCGAAGCCCGTCCAGCCGGCTCCCGGCAGCAGCGCCTCGATCCAGGCGTGGCTCGCCTGCTCGCTCGGCGCCGCGTCGCCGTCGCCGCTCGCGACGTATCCCGACACGTAGCGCGCAGGAAGGCCGGCGAGGCGCAGCATGCCGATCGTCAAGTGCGCGAAGTCCTGGCAGACGCCGCCGCCCGCGACCAGGACGTCGTCCAGGCTGGAATGCACGTGCGTCGCGCCGCGGTCGTACTCGAACTGATCGCGGACGAAGCGGACGATGCGGAGCGCGTACTCGTCCACCTGCTCGCTCGGAGCCGGTCGGCTCGCCCAGAAGAACTTCCGGAGGCGGTCGCTGAACGGGACGTAGCGGCTCGGGTTCAGGTACTCGAAGTGCTGGCGCGTGCGCGCGTCGTCCTCGCCGAGGAACTCCGAGAACGGCACGCGCGCCGCGCGGAGCGGCCGGGGCTCGGCGCGCTCGACCTCCGCGCTCGCGACGATCACGAGCTCCGGGTGCGGCGCGTGCAGCGAGATCGCGTGCACGGCATTGCCGAAGGCGTCGTCGAACCGGAGCACCGCCGCCGGCGGCTCGACGTCGACCCGCGACCACAGGCACCGCTGCCCCGCGCTCGGCCGCGGCGTCATGCGGACCTCGTTGTGCGACTCGTACGCCGGCTGGGTGTACGAGAAGCGCGTCGTGTGCCGGATCCGGAGGATCATGTCACGCCGCCTCGCTCGGTCGTCATTCGAACCGCAGGTAGTCGTCGAACACCGCGCTAGCGACGTCGGCGCACTGCGACTGCGCGCCGACGACGAACTCGTGCAGGCCCCCGGCGATCGCGTCCGCGGCCGAGGCGCACGCGAGCCGCTCGGCGAGCTCGTCGGCCGCGCGCCGTGACGCCGACGGCGTTCCGCCCGCGATGCGCGCGAGCGCGCCTCCGACGCGCTCGACGCAGAAGCGCGCGGAGCGGGCGAAGGTCGCGTCGAAAAGCAGCAGGTCGACGACGCGGTCGAGGCGAATCGCGTTGCCGTGGGCGCGCCGATACGCCTCGAGGCCGGAGGCGCTCCGCAGCACGGCGGCCCACTGCAGCAGGTCGATCGGCCCGCCCACGTCCGCGACGTCCGGCAGCAGCACGTGATACTTGACGTCGAGCAGACGGGTCACGTTGTCGGCGCGCTCGAGCATGGTCCCGAGCGTCAGGAAGTCGTAGCCGAGGTCGCGCGGCAGGGTCGCCGACACGATCCCGGAGAGCCGGTAGAAGCGCTCGCGCAGGTCGGAGAAGAAGCCGAACAGGCCGCCCGACTCGAGCTCGCGAAGCGACCAGCGCTGCGAGTCGAGGTACAGCGTGTTCAGGTCCAGCCAGAGCTCCGAGGAGATCGTGTGGCGGAGCGTGCGGGTGTTCTCGCGCGCCGTCTCGATGCACGCGCGAATCGACGACGGGTTCCCGCGGTCGAACAGGAAGAACTCGAGGATCTTGGTCTCGTCGGGCTCGCCCCAGCGCTCGGCGAAGGCCGCCTCCTCGCCGGCGATCGCGAGCAGCGGCGTCCACGGCTGCGACAGCTCGACGGGCGTCTCGACGAGGAGACGGTAGTCCACGTCGACCAGGCGCGCGCGCCATTCCGCGCGCTCCAGCGAGCGCGCGGCCCAGAACAGGCTGTCGGCGATCCGTCGCAGCACGCTCAAGCCCCGAGCACCCAGGTGTCCTTGCTGCCGCCGCCCTGCGACGAGTTCACGATCAGCGACCCCTCGCGGAGCGCGACGCGCGTCAGGCCGCCCGCGAGGACGCGCGGCTTCGCCCCCAGGAGCACGAACGGGCGCAGGTCGACGTGGCGCGGCTGGATGGGGCCGGCGCCGTTCCCGCTCTCGCCGATCACGGTGGGATGGACGGAGAGCTGGATCACGGGCTGGGCGATGAAGCTCTTGGGATCGCGCTCGATGAGGTCGCGCGCACGCGCCAGCTCGCGGTAGCTCGACTTCGGCCCGATGACCACGCCGTAGCCGCCGGATTCGCCGATGGGCTTCACGACGTAGCGGTCGAGGTCGCGCAGGACCGCGCGCCGGACGTCGGCGTCGCGCAGGAGATGCGTCTCGACGATCGGGAGCAGCGGGTCCTCGCCGAGGTAGTAGCGGATCATCGCCGGCGTGTAGGCGAAGATCCCCTTGTCGTCCGCGACGCCGGTCCCGATGCCGTTCGCGACCGCTACCGTGCCGGCGCGCATCGCGGCGGCGAGGCCGGGGACGCCGAGCAGCGAGTCGGGGCGGAAAACGACCGGGTCGAGGAAGTCGTCGTCGATCCGGCGGTAGAGGACGTGAATGCGCTTCAGGCCGCGCACCGTCCGCATGAAGAGCTCGTGGTCGACGCAGACGAGGTCGCGACCCTCGACCAGCTCGACGCCCATGAGCTGCGCGAGCGCGACGTGCTCGAAGAACGCGGAGTTGAACATGCCCGGCGTCAAGAGCGCGACGGTCGGGTGCGGCTCCCCGCCCGGCGCGAGCTCGCACAGGCTCGCGAGGAGGTCCGCGGGATAGCTCTCGACGCTCCGCACGCCGCACGTGCGCAGCAACGTCGGCACGAGGCGCGCCATGACGACGCGGTTCTCGAGGACGTAGGAGACGCCCGACGGCGTCCGCACGTTGTCCTCGAGGACGTAGAAGCGGCCGTCCTCGCCGCGCACGAGATCGATGCCGGCGACGGTGATGAACGACCCGAGCGGCGGCGTCATCCCGACCGCCGCGTGCCGGTACTGCGGCGAGCTCAGCACCATGTCGCGGGGCACGACGCCGTCCTTCAGGATGCGGGCCGGACCGTAGATGTCGGCGACGAAGGCATTCAGCGCGCGGACGCGCTGGACGAGGCCGCGCTCGAGCTCTGCCCATGTGGCGGCGTCGATCACGCGCGGGATCGGATCGAACGGGAAGATGCGCTCGGTCTTCTCCTCGCTGCCGTAGACGTTGAAGGTGACGCCCTGGCGGAGAAACATCGCGTCCGCGCGCCGACGCATCTCGACGAGCTCGGCGAGGCCGAGCGAGAGCAGGTCGCTCACCACCCGATCGCAACCGCGGCGCGGCGCGAGCGACGCATCGAACATCTCGTCGAAGACGCCGTCCGCGGGCCGGTATGCCGAAGAGGCGATCATGCCGTGCTCATTCGATGTGCAGCGATGGACCGTTGCTGTCGCCGCGAGCACGATTCCCGCGGCGTTCCGCCCGCCCGGCGGGCGCGGCCCAACGGCCGGTGCAACGCCCGTGCCGGCGCACGCGCACCACCGCCCGCGGCTGAGAGCGACGAAACACGCGAGCGAAGCGAGCCCGCAGGGAGTGGGGCCCCGTTCGGCTTTGCCGAACGGGGCGAGGGAAGCGTTTCCCTCGTTGAGATAACTCCCCGTTCGGCTTTGCCGAACGGGGCGAGGGAAGCGTTTCCCTCGTTGAGATAACTTCCCGTTCGGCTTTGCCGAACGGGGCGGGGGAAGCGTTTCCCTCGTTGAACTAAACGCTCGGCGCGGGCTCGCGGTTCGCGGGCGCGAACAGGCGAAGGTCGGCGAGCCGCGCCCGCTGGGCGAGGAAGGCCGCCAGCACGCGGAGGATCTTCATGCCGTACACGACGCTGTCGCGGAAGCCGATGCTCGACGCTTCCGCGAAGTAGCGGACCGGCATCGGCGCGTCGCCGAGGTTGAAGCCGTGGAACGCGGCCTGGGCCAGGAGCTCGGCGTCGAACGCGAAGTCCTCCGAGTTCTCCTCGAACGCGATCGTCTCCAGAACGCGCCGGCAGTACACGCGGAAGCCGGAGTGGCACTCGGCGAGGTTCTGTCCGAGCACGACGTTCATGAGGAGCGTCAAGATCCGATTCATCACGTACTTCCAGAAGGGCATCCCGCCGCGGAGCGCTTCGCGCCGGGTGCGGATGCGCGCGCCCAGCATGACGTCGCAGATCCCGGCTCGCACGAACCCGACGAAGTGCGGGATCAGGCTGCCGTCGTACTGGAAGTCGGGATGGAGCATGACGACGACGTCTGCGCCGCGCTCGAGCGCGGCCCGGTAGCAGGTCTTCTGGTTCCCGCCGTACCCGCGGTTGCGCTCGTGCCTCAGCACGCTGAGGCCCAGGCGCTCGGCGAGCGCCACCGTGCCGTCGCCGCTCGCGTCGTCCACCAGGATGATCTCGTCGGCGACGCCGGACGGGATGTCGCGCACCGTGCGCTCGAGCGTCTTCTCCGCGTTGTACGCGGGCATGACGACGATGACTTTGCCGGAATCGGCGGACAAAGCTGGCTCCCCGGACGTGCGGACCGGCGAGCCGCCGACCCGTGCCGACGACGGTGTATCGAGCGAAGCGTTCGGCCGCACGCCCGGCCTTCTCAGCGGAGGTAGCCGAGCGACTTGAGGCTCCGCTCGAGCTCGGGGTCGATGGTCGCCGCGGGGCGCGGCGGCTCGGCGGCGTCCGCACCCTCGGCGAGCCAGGCTTCGAGGTGTCGCGTCGCCTCGGCGGCGCGCGCGGGCTCGCGCTGGGCGAGGTCGTCGAGCTCGTGCGGATCGGTCGCGAGGTCGAAGAGCGAGATCGCCGGCGCCTCGTACCACCGACGGAGGTAGCCGTGCGCCAGCTCAGGCTTCTCCTTCAGCCGTCGGGAATCGATGAGCTTGACGTCGCCGTCGCGAAACCCCGTCGCCAGCCGCGCGTGGTGCTCGAAGTACGCCGTCCCGCCGGCTCCGGGCGCCGCCCGCAGGAGGGATCGGCCGCGAAACGACGCGGGGACCGCGAGGCCGAGCGCATCGAGGACCGTCGGGGCGATCGCCAGGTTCTCGACGACCGCGCCGACCCTCCCCGGCGGCGCGAGGCCGCGCGGCAGCCGCATCGCGAGCGGGACCCGCGCCGTGCTCTCGTAGAGGCCGTCGTGGACGAAGTAGAGGCCGTGGTCGCCGAGGCTCTCGCCGTGATCCGCGGTGATGACGACGACGGTCCGGTCGAGGAGGCCGAGGCGCTCGAGGTGCGCGAACAGCTCCTTCAGCTGCGCGTCGAGATAGTGGACCGACGCGTCGTACATCGCGGTCATGTACGCGCGGTTCGGCACGACGAAGAACTCCTTCTCGGCCCCGTCGAAGAGAAGGCTTCGATCGACGTCGGCGGCGGTCGGCGGCGGACCCGGCCAGAAGAGCCCGCGGTACGACGGCACCGGCTGGTACGGCAGGTGCGCGTCGAAGTAGTGGATCCACAGGAAGAACGGCCGGTCGGCAAGGTCCGACACGAGCGATTCCGCGCGGCGCGTCGTCTCCGCGCCGATCTGGCTGTACTCGGGGAGCACCGGCACCTCGAAGCGGTCGAATCCCTGCGCGATGCCGCTCTTGGGGCCCATGAACGGCACGCTGATCGTGGCCGCGGTCGACCAGCCGGCGGAGCGAAGGACCTCCGCCAGCGTGAGCTCGCGTTCCGGCAAATTGGGCCCGTCGTTGTTCCAGATCCGGAGATCCTTCGCGTAGCGCGACGTGAAGATCGAGAAATGCGACGGCCGGGTGTTCGTGATCTGGCTGTAGGCGCGATCGAACACGAGCAGATCGGGCGCGATGCCGGCGAGGAAGGGCGTCGTGTCGCGCTCGTAGCCGAAGAGCGAGAGGTGGTCCGCGCGCGTCGTGTCGAGCGTGATGACGATCGCGTTCGGAGGTCGCCGCCTCACGACCTCGAAGCCGGCGATCGCCGGCTGGATCACCTGCACGGTGCGCGCCGGCGGCTGCGACGCGGCGTCCGGCCCGGCCCCGGGCGCGACGGTCGCGGATGGCGACGCCGGGATGAGGTCGATGACGACGCGACCGGGACCGTCGCGCAGGCCGTCCAGCGGGACGTCGACCGGGGCGGCGGCGCCTTCCGATCCGGAGACGCGCACGCGCGCCCGGTTCGCGACGGGCGCGGCGCCCGACTCGGGGACGGCGCGAACGACGACGTCGACGTCCATCTCGTCTCCCGGCGCGGCAACCGCGAGGAGAAGCGACGCGCGCGCGCGCTCCACGAGGCGCACGCGCGGGAAGTCGAGCGTCGCGGGCAGAGCCACGGCGGCCGCGGGCAGGAAGGGGTGCGGCGACATCGCGTAGCGATCGCCGAAGATCAGGCGGCGCGACGGCCCGGCCTGCTCCCGCAGCACGCCCGGCTCTCCCGCGAGCGCGCGCTCCGCGGCGACGTCGCCCGCGTCGCGCCAGACGTGGTACGGCGTCCCGGATCCCAGCTCCACGACGGCGTCTCCATCGCCGCCCGGCGGCACGATGGCCGTATCCACGACGCGCGCCTGGTCGCCGGCCTCGAGGAGCGCTGACCCGCCCTTCGGCTCGCGCGCGAAATGGATCTTCACCCAGCCCGCGCGAAGCGGGATCGCGAGCGGCTCCGCCGCCGGCGCGCCGGCCGCAGCGACACCCGCGGCCGCACCGCCCGAGCCGTCGCGCTGCCAGCCGGCCGGAAGCGGCAGCGACGCGAGGTCGACCGGCTCGCCATCACCGGTCTCGACGGCGCGGATCGCGATGCGTCCGGGCGCGTCCTCGGGCTTCGCCGGCAAGAGCGGGGTGACGACGAGCCGCGCGGCGGGCGGCCGCGGCGGAGGCACCTGCTCGGCCGACGGCGACGCCGCGCCGAAGACCGGGCGCGGCGCGACGAGGGCAACCGCGACCGTCCACGCGACGCCGATGATCCAGGCGATCCAGGCGACGCGAGCGTGCGCGCGCGCGGATGCGCCGTCGGCCATCCGCTCGAACATCGGAGATCGCGTCCGGACAGTCAACCAGCGCGGCGCGCGCGCGACGTCATGGCCGCGGCGCGCCGGCCTCCGAGGGACCGGAGTCCGCCGCCTGCGCGCGCCGCACCGGATCGGCGAGCTCGCGAACGCGCGGGGCGAGGAGCTCCGCGAGGCGGCGGTAGCCCTCGGCGGTCAGGTGGACGGGGTCCGTGAACAGCGTCGCCGGCAGCTCGGCCTCGCCGTCGCCCAGATCGACGACGCGCACGCCGGCGTCCCGGAGGGCGCTCGTCGCGAGCTCGCGAAACCGCGTATAGCGCTCCGAGAAGGCGCGCAGGCAGCCGTCGCGCTCGGCCGCGCCGATGCGCGCGTCCATCTCGCAGCGGTCCGGCTGGATGACGACGAGGAACCCGGCTCCCATCGCGGCGCTGATGCGCGCCATGCGTGAGACGTTCGCGACATAAGCGGCTGCCGAGCGGTCCGGGTCCGGCACGAGCGTCGCGTCGCCGCCTCGCGGGGCGATCGAGTCGCGGACGCCCAAGCGGCGCGCGATCGCCGGCAGGAACGTCTCGATCGCGCCCCACGGCCAGCGGCGCAGCACGTTGGGATCGGCCGCGCGCGCCGAGCGCACGAGCTGCCGCTCGATCTGCTCCTCGTACTCGGGCACGTCGTGTCCCACGCGGAGCTGGTAGAAGTCGTTCCAGCCGCCGAGCGAGACGACCGCGTCGGGCGCGAGGTCCATGCCGGCGAAGACCAGCGTCGCGAGCTCGTGCCCCGAGGTATAGGCGTCGAGCGCGACGTCGATCACCTCGACCGACGGCAGGCGGCGCTCGAGCTGGACCGCGAGCGTCGAGTCGTCGCTCGCGAGACCGCTGCCGAACGCGGTCGAGCCGCCCGACAGGAGAACGCGGAAGCGATCGGGGCGCTTGGGCCCGATCTCGGAACCGCGGAACCCGAGCGAGCTGGTCGTGAGGGGCGGCCCGACGAGGCCGGGCTCCGCCGCGACCCCGCGAAACGGCGTCAAGCGAAGCCGCAGGATGCCGTCGTCCGGGCTGATCCGGTCGCCTCCGCTCGTGAACAGCGCGCGCGAGTACGTGGGCGCGACGCGCGCGGCCGCGCGATCGCGCTCGCGCGCGTCCACCAGCTCGAGCGCGAGCTCGACCGCGAGGACGGCCGCCACGGCGGCGCACAGGGCGCGGCCCGCCATCGGCGGTTCATCTGCGGGAGGCGAGCGGAAAGCAAGCGCACCTTGCAGCAGGGTGGCCCGCCCCGACGAGCCGCGATCAGGGCGCGCGCTTGGGGCGGCGCGGCGGCGGCGACGCCGGCTCGTCGGCGTCGTCCGCGGCACGCGCGCGGCGATCGCGCTCGCTCTGCACCTGCGCCTTCAGCTTCGAGCGGAGCAGCACGAGCTTCGCGCGCTGCTCCGGCGTGAGCCCCTTCGCGATCTCGTCGAAGGCCTCCTCGGGGAGGAGCGCGAGGTTGCGGTCGCGTTCGGCGACGTCCGCCGTCAAGCTCTCGAGCCGCGCGCGATCGGGCGACGGCTTCGCGAGCTCGCTCGCGAGCCGCGTCTCGAGGTCGTTCCGCTCGTCGACGAGCGCGCGGCGGCGGTCCTGGATCGCGCGCAGCTGCGTCGCGACCCGGATCGTCTGCTGCTCGTCGAGATCGAGCGCCTCGGCGATCCGGAGGGCGAGAAGGATGCGGCCGCCGCCGCGGCGCACGAAGCGCTCGCGGAGACCCGCCGCTTCGCCGCGGCGCGAGGGCGGAGAGCCTTCGAGCGTGCCGGCGCGCGGCGTCGCCGCCGGCGCCGTCGCTTGCGCGGGCGCGTCGACCGCGCAAGCGAGCAGCGCGCACGCCACGGCGAGGAGGATCGCGGTCGTTCGCATGGCGCGTCCCTCAGCCGCGGCCCGGGTCGAGCCCGAGCTCGCGGTCGAGCTCGTCGAGCTCCTCCGCGCTCAGGTCGCGCAGCGACGGCGCCCGGAGCGCGGTCGCGACGTCACCGCCCGCCACCAGCCACGCGTCGTCGTCCGCGACGGCGGCTGCCATGCCCACACCGGCGGTCGCTCGCCCGCGCGCACGTCGCTCCGCGAGTCGGTCCGCCGGCTCCCGAGACCGCTCCGCCGACGACGCGATGCGATCCGCCTCCGGCTCGCCGCGCACACGCTCGCGCAGCACGCCCGTCATGACGACCGCCGCGAGCGCGACCCCGGCGGCGAAGCCGAGGGCGGCCGCGGCGGCGGAGCGCGCGCCGCTCGCGCCGCTCCGACGGTCGCGATCCCGCCGATCGGCTGCCGGCGACGTCGACGAGGACCCGCGTCCGCCGCGATCCGCGCGCGCGCCCGGCGGCAGCGTCGCCGGGCGCGACTCGAGCCGCCGCCGCCCGTCGCCGCTGACGCGCTCGTCCGCGATCGCGGCCATGACCCGCTCGCGACTCGAGGCGAAGAGCGCATCGTCCGCGCGCAGCTCCTCCGGCGGCGGCTGGGCGAGCGCCTCGAGGATCGCGCGCGTCGAGCGGTCGTCGCGTCCGGAGCAGCGGGCGCAGCCGTCGAGGTGCCGCGCGGCGGCCGCGATCTCCGGCTCGGCAACCACGTCGCCGCGGTCGATGGCGGCGAGGGCTTCGTCCGCGCGCTCGCAATCGGGCCCGGGCCGGTCGGTCACGATTCACCTCGGTCGGAGCGCGGCGCTGCCGCGGGGGCGCCGCCGGCCGCGACCCACGCGCGCAGCTTCCTGACGGCGTGGAAGTAGTTGACCTTCGCCGCCGCTTCCGAGCTCCCGATCGCGGCGCCGATCTCGCGAAACGAGAGGTCCTCGGTCACCCGCAGGACGAGCGCGGCGCGCTGCTTCTCCGGAAGCCGCGCGACGAGGCGCGCGAGCGCCGCGCGGTCGATCTCGTCGCCCGCAGCCACCGCGGCGACAGGCTCGGCGACTGCGTCGAGCGCGACCGTCCGCTGCGCGCGCCGGTGGTGCATGCGGCACTCGTTCAGCGCGATGCCGTACAGCCAGGTCTTGAACGAGGCGTCGCCGCGGAACTCGCCGATCCGCCGAAATGCGTTCAGGAAGGTCGTCTGCATGACGTCGAGGGCCTCGTCGCGGCTTCCCGTCATCCGCACCGCGAGCGCGAAGACCATCCTCTGATGCCGCTCGACGAGAGCGCCGAACGCCGCGCGCTCTCCGCCGGCGACGCGTGCGACGAGCTCGCGATCGTCGGCGGCATCGCGGGGCGCGCGGCGCTCCATCCGGTCCCGCTCTCATCGCCGGGCGGCGCGGCCATTCGTCATTCTTCGTCTCGCGGAACGTGCGGGCCGCTCGTGCGGGCCGCAGGAGATTCGTTCGGTCGGATGCGCCGCCCAAGCCCGAAGTAAAACGCTCCCGGGGCCCGCGCAGGGAAAGTGTGCCGTCCGGTCATTCGTCGCCGGACGCCCCGCCGCCATCGCGAGCGCCGAAGCAGACGCCGCGCTTCGCCTCCGCGATGAAGTCGAGAAGCTCCTGCACGTCGGACGTCGGGCCGCCGGCATTGCTTTCGAGCGCGAGCAGACGATCGCGCGCGAGCGCCAGGTTCGAGCGGCGCCCGAAGAGCACCCGGTACGCGCGGCGCAGCGCCGCGATCCGAGCGCGGTCGAAGCCGGCGCGTTTCAAGCCCACGACGTTCACGCCGGCGACGCAGTTCGTCGGGCGCGCCGCGATCAGGAAGGGCGGCACGTCGCGCGACACCGCGCAGCCCCCCTGCAGCATCGCGAGGCGGCCGACGCGGGTGTGCTGGTGGACGAGCGCGTTGCCGGAGACGAAGGCCCCCGCGCCCACCTGCACGTGGCCCCCGAGCGCGGCACCGGTTGCGACGATGACACCGTCGCCCAGGACGCAGTTGTGGGCGACGTGGCCGTTCGTCATGAGGTAGCAGCCGCTCCCGATCACGGTCGCTGACCCCGGCGACGTGCCGCGGTGCACCTGGCAGCCCTCGCGGAAAACGTTCCGGTCGCCGACCACGAGGCGCGTCGGCGCGCCGTCGTAGGCGAGGTCCTGCGGCTCGTGGCCGAGCACCGCGCCCATGTGGACGTGGTTGTCGGCGCCGAGCGTCGTGCCCGAGCACAGGTACGCGTACGCCGCGATGCGCGTGCGCGGGCCGATCGCGACGCCCGCCTCGACGATCGCGAACGGGCCGATCTCCACGCCGTCGGCGACGGCGGCGTCCGGGCTCACGATCGCGCGCGCGTCGATCACGAGTTCCGCCGCGCGCGCTTGGCGCCGCGCGCCTCTCGTCCATCGCGCGCGCCGGCGGGCGCATCGCCTTCCGATGCGCCGTCCTCGCGCGCCGGCTCGCTCGGAACCGGCTCGCCGGGGATCGCGTAGCGCTCCCCGAGCCACCCTTGCAGGTCGAGAAGACGGCAGCGGTCCGAGCAGAACGGCCGGTAGTCGTTTCCTTCCCATGCCGTCGGCGCCCCGCACTCCGGGCACTTGGTGGCCGCCATCGCGGGGATTGTACGAGGCCGCCGCGCCGCGGCAAGCGCGGACGAAACATCCTCGCACGATGCCGCACCGCGGGGCATTTCGTTGCGTGGTCCGGGTTTCCGCAGTACCGTCTCTGGACCTTCCCGATGAGCCGTCTCCCACCCGAGCTGTTCATCAATCGCGAGCTTTCGTGGCTCGCTTTCAACCGGCGCGTTCTCGACGAGGCACGCGACCGCCGGCACCCCCTCCTCGAGCGCGTCAAGTTCCTCGCGATCTCCGCGAGCAACCTCGACGAGTTCTTCGAGATCCGCGTCGGAGGGCTCCTCCAGCAGGCGGAAGCGGGCGTCGACGAGCGCGGACCCGACGGCTTGTCGCCTCCCGATCAGCTCAGCGCGATCGCGCGCGAGACGCACGCGCTCGTCCAGGACCAGAGCCGCTGCTGGAACGAGGACATCCTGCCCGAGCTCAACCGGAACGGGATCCACATCCGCCGCCTGGAGGAGCTCGACGCCGACGA
>DASRFA010000018.1:0-218855 GCA_035651755.1 Binatia bacterium
GACCGCTCAGCCCCTCGCCGTGATCCCGCCGTCGACCGGGATGACCGCTCCGGTCACGTAGGCCCCGGCGCGCGACGCGAGGTAGATGGCGACGCCCGCCATGTCCTCCGGCTCGCCGATCCGGCCGAGCGGGCAGCCTGCGACGATCGCGTCGCGGAAGCGCTCGAGCGTCGCGGCCATCATCTTGCTCTCGAAGGGCCCGGGCGCGACCGCGTTCACCGTGATCTTCTGGTCGGCGAAGCGCATCGCGAGCACGCGCGTCAGGTGATGCACGGCGGCCTTGCTCGCCGAGTAGGCGTAGGTCTCGAGCGCGGGGACACGGATCCCGTCGATCGACCCGACGTTGATGACGCGCGCGGGATCGCCCGGTCGGACGGCCTTCTCCAGGAGCGGCAGGCAGGCGCGCGTCAGGTGGAACACGCCCTTCACGTTGAGCGCGAGGACCTTGTCCCAGGCCGAGTCGGGGTACTCGGCGAGGGGAGCGCCCCAGTTCGCGCCGGCATTGTTCACGAGCACGTGGAGCGCGGGCTCGCGCGCCGCGATCGCGTCCGCGAGCTCGCGCGCGCCGGCCTGGGTCGCGAGGTTGGCGGCGATCGCGGTGCAGCGGCCGAGGCTTCCGAGCTCGCGCGCGACCACGTCGACGTCCTCCTGCTTCCGCGAGGCGACGTAGACGTTCGCACCGTGCTCGACGAAGCCCTGCGCGATCATGCGCCCGATGCCGCGCGACCCGCCGGTCACCAGCACCACCTTGTCGCGAACCGAGAAGAGGTCCTTCACCTTGCGTGCCTCCGGTTGGGATTTCCTACAACGCCTCGACCAGCAGCGAAACCGCGCCGCCGCCGCCCAGGCAGAGGGTCGCGACGCCGCGCCGGCCGCGACGCGCGCGCAGCGCGTGGAGCAGCGTGGTCAGCACGCGCGCGCCGCTCGCGCCGATCGGGTGCCCGAGCGCGATCGCGCCCCCGTTGACGTTGAAGCGATCGTCCGGGATCCCGAGCTCCTTCCGGACCGCGCACGACGCGGTCGCGAAGGCCTCGTTGTGCTCGAAGAGCTCGACCTCGTCGAGCGCGACGTGCGCGCGCTCGAGCATCCGGCGCACCGACGCGATCGGCGCCTCCATCACCCACTCGGGCCGGGTCGCCGAGTCGTCGTGCGCGACGATGCGCGCCAGGACCGGCAGCCGGCGCCGCTCGGCCTCGCGCGCGCTCGCGATCACGAGAGCACTCGCGCCGTCCGAGATCTGCGAGGCGTTCCCGGCCGTGACGACGCCGGCCTCGCGAAAAGCCGGCTTCAGGCGCGCGAGCGCCTCGATCGTGCTCGACGGCCGGATGCCCTCGTCGCGCTCGACGGTCCGGCCGTCCGCGAGGCCGACCGGCACGATCTCCGCGGCGAACGCGCCGCACTCGCTCGCGTGCGCGGCGCGGGCGTGCGACTCGCTCGCGAAGCGATCCGCGTCCTCGCGCGTCACCCCGAAGCGCTCGGCGACGATCTCGCCGGTCTCGCCCATGTGGACGCCGTGGTACGCGTCCAGGAGGCCGTCGTGGATGAGCGAGTCGACGGCCGCCTGGTCGCCCAGGCGGAACCCGCCGCGCGCCTTCGGAAGCAGGTAGGGCGCGTTCGACATCGACTCCTGTCCGCCCGCCACCGCGATCTTGGCGTCGCCGCAGCGGATCGCCTGCGCGGCGAGCGCGACCGCCTTCAACCCGGAGCCGCAGACCTCGTTCACGCCGAAGGCGGGGACCTCGGGCGGCACGCCGGCGAGCATCGATGCTTGACGGGCCGGGTTCTGGCCGACGCCCGCCGTGAGGACGTTCCCGAGCGCGACCTGGTCCACCTCGTCGGGCGCGACGCCGGCGCGCGCGAGCGCCTCGCGCACGGCGATCGCGCCGAGCTCGGGCGCGCGCAGCGCGGACAGCGCTCCCTGGAAGCGCCCGATCGGCGTGCGGCATGCGGATACGATCACGGCGTCGTCGAGCATCGCGGCCTCCCGTGGCGGAATGGTATGCGAGGCGCGCGCGCTTGGCACCCGAGCCGGTCGCGCTGGGGGAGG
This sequence comes from Binatia bacterium, assembly GCA_035651755.1. GTDB lineage: Bacteria > Desulfobacterota > Binatia > UBA12015 > UBA12015 > DASRFA01. The sequence goes on from DASRFA010000018.1 coordinate 2,048, forward strand.
CCGAAGGGGTGACCGAAGCGCGCGCCGCGGACGGACCGACGACCGGCTCGACCGGGCTCGTCTGGATCCTCGTCGCCGCGGCGCTGCTCCGCCTGGGCGCGCTCGCCCTGCTCGAGCCGCCCCACCTCCACGGCGACGAGGGCTACTACATCCAGGCGGCGCGCCAGCTCGCGTCGGGCAACGGTTTCCCGGGCTCGCAGCGGCCGCCCGGGTTTCCGGCCGTCGTCGCGGCCGTCTTCGCGGTGGTCGGGAAGAACTTCACCGCCGCGCGCTTCCTCCAGATCGCGATCTCGCTCGCCGCGATCCCGCTCGTCTTCGGGCTCGTGCGGCCGCGCCACGGCGCGCGCGCCGCCCTCCTGTCGAGCGCGGTCGTCGCGTTCCACCCGACGCTCGTCCACTACTCGATCCTGCTCTGGGCCGAGCCGCTCGCGACCACGCTGCTGCTGCTCGTCCTCTGGCTCCTCGACCGCTTCGACCGCGCGGGCGACGAGCTGTCGCTCGCCGCCGCGGGCGTCGCGCTCGGTGCGGCGGTGCTCGTGCGGGAGATGGTCGTCTATTTCGCGGCCGTGGTCGCCGCGTGGGCCGCGCTGCGACCGCCCGCGCGCCCGTTGAGCGGAACGCGCCGCGCCGCGGTCGTCGCGCTTTCGGTCGCGATCATCGTGCTGCCGTGGAGCGCGCGCAACTGGGCGCTGCACGGCCGCTTCGTCCTGGTGTCGACGACGCGCTGGATGCCGGTCGTGCTCGGGAACATCCTGCCCGCTGGGGGCGTCTCCCTGCTCGACGCCGACGCGGAAGGTCACGACTGGTTCCTGCCGCGCTACCGCGCGAGCGGCAACGAGATCGAGCGGGAGGAGTTCGCGCGGCGGGTCGCGCTCGAGGCGATCGCGCGCGAGCAGCCGTGGTGGCTCGCGAAGAAGATCGTGCGGAACGGCTACCTGCTGTGGAGCCCGATGAGCCAGCTCGTCCGCTACGACAACCGCGGCTGGCTGCCCGATCGCGCGGTGCCGTTCGCGAGCGGCCTGATCGCCTGGGAGGCGGCCTGGTACGTCGCCGCGACCGCGCTCGGCGCGGCCGCGATCTGGCTCGTGCCCGGTGGACGCACGAAGCCGCTGGTCGTGGTCCTGATCCTCCTCCACCTCGCGATCTACACCTTCGCGAACGCGAACCACCGCTTCCGGCTGCCGCTGCTGCCGCTCCTCGCGCTCGACACGGGACCGCTCCTCTGCGGCGCGATCGCGGCGGATCGCCGCGCGCTCCGCATTGCGGGCGCCGCGCTCACCGTGCTCGCGTTCGCGGCGATCGTCGCGATCTACTACGCGCACCCCGAGCTGCGGCAGACGGGCTCGCTGCCCGAGTGACGATCAGCGCCGGACGAGGAGCGGCAGCCGATAGGTGCCGTCCGGGGAGACCAGCTCGAGCGGCGCGTACTCGGCGTCGAGCCGCTCGTCGTGCCCGAGCCGCTCCTCGGGGTAGACGATCGCGTCGGGGCGCGAGTCGCGCAGGATGCGAAGCAGCGCGTCGCGCGGCTCCTCGTCGGCGACCGCGCGATAGAACGCCCAGGTCGCGGCGTTCCAGTAGATGAAGGGCAGGGCGCTCGCCGACCCCTCGAGGAAGAGGAGCTCCGACGGTCCGATCACCGCGACGCGCCGGCCCGCGAAGCGCGTCGCGAGCTCGCGTGCGACCGCGCGCTGGCCGGCGAGCGTCACGTCGGCGCGGGTCGCGTGCGTCGGAAGATGGACGTCGGGGTGGAGGACGGACGGCCGAACGGCGACCGCGAGGATCGCGACGGCCGCCACCGAAACGACGCGTCGCGCGCGGTCGAGCGAAGCGAGCGCGGGGAGTGGGGCCCCGTTCGGCTTTGCCGAACGGGGCGAGGGGAGCGCTCCCCTCGTTAGACGAACCGGCAGCGCGAGCGCGATGCCGGCGAAGAAGGCGAGGCTCTGCAGCAGGATGAAGAGGTCGCCGAAGCGCTGGAAGTCGAGCACGCTGAACGCGACCACGCCGTAGTGATGGACGGCGAGCACGCACGCGAGGCGCGAGAGCGCGCCGCGGCGCTCGCGCCACCAGAGGAGCGGGAGGGCCAGCATGCCGGCGGCGCCGAGCGCGAGGAGCCACGTCTGCCCGGGGCACGCGATGCGGGCGACCTGCAGGATCTGCTCGAGCCGCCCGTTCGGGCTCTCGCGCATCGACGACGCGCCCCGGCTCGCCGCCGACAGCACGATCTGGCGGAGCGCGTCGTCGAGCGCGCCCGCCGCCGCGAGCACGCCGAGGAACGCGAGCGCGACCGCCGCGCCTCCCGCCGCGGCGCGGAGCCACGCGAAGCGGCGCTCGTGCGGCGTCGCGACGGCCGCGAGGACGACGCCCGCCGCGGCCAGCACGCCGATCTGCCAGTCGAGGGCGGCGAGCGCCGCGGCCGCGCCGGCGAGCGCCCAGCGCTCGTGGAAGGCGAGCAGCGCGGCGAGCGGCGCGAGCAGCGCCATCAGGAGCTTCGGAAACGGGCCGACCGACGGCAGCACGGCGAGCACCGTGAAGCCGACGTAGGGAAGGAGCCCCGCGATCCCGGCGACGCAATCGCCCGCTGCGAGGCGACGCTGGACCGCGAAGAGGACGAGGCCCGCCAGGCCGGCGACCGCGAGGCACCCGATCCGCATCGCGATCAGCGGATCCGCGCCGACGCCGGTCGCGATCAGGTGGAGGAGCGCTCCGAGGTACGTGGAGAGGGGCGTCCGGTTGTCGAAGAAGTCGCGGTACGGAACGGCGCCGCTCGCCGCCCGGGATGCGAAGTAGACGGAGAAGCGGATGTCCGTCACGATCGGGCGATCGAGCGGGAAGCTCGCGAGGTGCGCGGCGAGGACTGCGGCCGCGACCGCGAAGCACGCGAGCGGGCGTCGCCGCGTCGCCGCCGATCCGGCCGCGTTCGCGAGGGGCGCCGGCGCGGACACCGCGCTGCGCTTAGCCGATGTCCCGCGGACCGACAAACCGCCGTCCTTCGGGCGCGCGGGATGGACGGCTCTCGCTTGGCTGCCGGCGCGGAGACCTGCTAGCAACGACAAGCTCGGTGGCCGCTTCTGCTCTCGCAACCGACGCCGGCCCGCGGCGGCGCGTGCACGGACCCAGGCGGTCGCGTGCGCCGGGAGCTCGGTCGCCCGGCGCGGCGGCCTTGCTGCTCGCGCCCTTCCTGCTCGCGGTCGCGGGCTGCACGAGCGGCCCCGCGGAGCCGGCGCAGCCCGCCACGCCGCCGAGCCTCGTGCTGATCTCCGTCGACACGCTGCGCGCCGATCACCTCGGGACGTACGGGTACGGGCGCGCGACGTCGCCGAACATCGACGCGCTCGCGCGCGACGGGGTCGTCTTCGAGCACGCGTACGCGCCGTCGTCGTGGACGCTTCCGAGCCACGCGTCGATGCTGAGTGGGGCGTCGCCGTATCGCCACGGCGCGGTCACGCAGCGCCACGCGATCCGGAGCGACGTGACGATGCTCGCCGAGCGCCTGCACGACCGCGGCTACGCGACCGCGGCGCTCGTGTCCGCGCCGTTTCTCGGCAGGCGCTTCGGCTTCGCGCGCGGCTTCGACGCGTACGAGCAGCACGCGAAGCCGCGCGACGCCGCCGGCTACCAGTCGCGCGTGCTGGAGGTCGTGCGAGGCCTCCCGCGCGAGCCGTTCTTCCTCTTCGTCCACTACTTCGACGTCCACAGCCCCTACGATCCCGAGCCGGAGTTCAATCGCTTCGCGCGCGACGCCGCGACCCGCGACGACGCGCGCGCCGATCGGATCGGCCAGCGCGTCCAGAAGATGGCGAGCTCGGGCGTGAAGGCGCGCCCCGAGGAGCGCGATCGGCTGGTCGACCTCTACGATGGCGAGATCCTCCAGGTCGACGTCAAGATCCGCGAGCTCATCGACGCCGTGCGCGCGCGGACGCGCGGCCGCTTCGTCGCGGTCCTGACCGCGGACCACGGGGAGGAGTTTCTCGAGCACGGCGGGCTCCTCCACGGGAAGACGCTCTACGACGAGGTGCTCCACGTGCCGCTCGTCGTGACGGGTGAAGGGGTCGCGCGCGGGGGGCGGGTCGGGCGGCAGGCGTCGCTGCTCGACGTCGCGCCCACGTTGCTGGAGTTCGCCGGCGCTCCGGCGATCGCGGACGTCGAGGGCCGCTCGCTCGCCGAGGTCGTGCGGAGCGGCGAGTCGACGGCCGGCGGCGCGCGCGATCCGGGCCTCGACCTGCTGACGCTCGCGAACGACGGCAGCGTCGCGATGCGCGGCGTCCGGACGCCCGAGCTGAAGCTCATCGTCGATGCGCTGCACGACGACCGCCGCGAGCTGTACGACCTCCGCACCGACCCGCGCGAGTCGACGAACGTCTATGCCGATCGCGCGCCCGTCCGCGCGGAGGGCGAGATCCTGGCCCGCGTCGTCGAGTCGGAGGCGCCGCTGCCGCCCATCAAGCGGGCGACCGCCCGCCGGCTCCGAAGCCTCGGCTACATGTGACGGCGGCCTTCGCACCGTCGCTCGCCGGGCCGCGGCGCGCTCGCGCCTTCGCCGTCTGCGGCGGCGTCCTTCTCTGCTCGACCCTCCTCGGCGCATGCCGCTCCGGCGACGGAAGCGATGGCCGAGCGCCCGCTGCCGCGTCGCCGGCGCCGACCGCGACCGCGCTTCCCGCGGCGACGCCGACCGCGACCGCGGTCGCGTCCTCCGACGAGGTCCAGCGCCTGAAGGCGCTCGGCTACGTCGACGTCGCGGAGGAGCCCGCGGACGGACGCTCGGGCGTCGTGAAGCGCGATCCCGCGCACTCCTATCCCGGCTACAACCTCTTCACGAACGCGTTCACGTGCTCGACCGAGATCATCGCGGGCGACGGTCGCCTCGTGCACCGCTGGTCGCGCGAGCCGTGCTTCCGCTGGGACAACACGACGCTCCTCCCGGACGGCGACCTGCTCGTCGTCGGCCGCGACGGCAAGGCCGATCCCGGGCGCGCGAAGCCCGGATCGCGCTGGCGGCAGGGCCAGTACCTCGCTCGTCTGGCGTGGGACGGCCGGCTGCGCTGGGAGCGCCGCATCAACGCGCACCACGACGCGGAGCTCGCGCCGAACGGCCTCATCTCGGTCTTGACGGGCGAGGACCGCCGCATCCCCGAGGTCGACCCCGACGACGACGTCTCCACGGACAAGCTCACGCTGCTCTCGCCGGACGGCGACGTCGTGGAGGAGGCGTCGCTCTACGAGATGCTGCGAGCGGCGCCCGGCTTCGTCGTCCAGCCGCGCCCGAAGAAGGGCGAGGACAACTCGGACCTGCTCCACACGAACGCGATCGACTGGATGCGATCGCCCGAGCTCGCCGCGAAGAGCCCGCTCTATGCCGCCGGCAACGTGCTCGTCTGCATGCGGCACCAGGACGCGATCGCGATGATCGACTGGAAGGCACGGAAGGTCGTCTGGCACTGGGGCCAGGGCGAGCTGTCGGGCCCGCACGACGCGCAGGTGCTGCCCAACGGCCACATCCTCCTCTTCGACAACGGCATCGCGCGGAAATGGTCGCGCGTGATCGAGCTCGACCCGATCGCGGAGCGGATCGTGTGGGAGTGGAAGGCGGACGACCCGAAGAGCTTCTTCACGCTCGCGCGCGGCTCGAACCAGCGCCTCCCGAACGGCAACACCCTGATCGCCGAATCCGACGCCGGGCGCGCGCTCGAGGTCGACGCGGCGGGCGAGGTCGTCTGGGAGTTCCTGAACCCGACGCTGCACGAGGGAAAGCGGGTCGCGATCGTCCGCATGCGTCGGCTCGAGTCCCCGCTCGTCGATCGGCTGCTCGCCGGCGGGGGAGCGCCGCCAGCCGAGAGCGGCTCGACGACGCGCACGGGATCGGAAGCCGCTCGGTGACGGAGCCCGGCGCGCGGCGCGCGCGCGCGTCGGCGAAGGGCGGCGGCCGGTCGACGGCGACATGGGCGGCTGCGCTCGTGCTCGTCCTGTGCGCGACCATCCCGTGGCTCGTCCAGCGCCACTGGGACGCGAAGCCGGACGCGGCGACCTACCTCCTCGCCGCGCGGTCGCTCGCGCGTGGCGAGGGCTACCGGGTGATGGGCGAGCCGTACACGCTCCGGCCGCCCGGCTTCAGCCTCGCGCTCGCACCGATCGTCGCGTGGCGCGGCATCGACTTCGAGGCGCTGAACCTCGCCGGCGAGGCGTTCGGGGTCGCGGCGGTGGCGCTCTTCTTCCTCCTCCTCGCGCCGCGCGTCGGGAACGAGTGCGCGCTCGCGGCCGCGCTCGCCCTCGAGCTCCAGCCCGGCTTCCAGCAGCTCTGCAACCAGGTGCTGTCCGACGTTCCCGGTCTCGCGCTCGCGCTCCTCGCGCTGCTCGCGATCCGCTGGTCCGGGCGACGGCCTTCCATCGCGCGCGACGTCGTCGCCGGCGCGGCGATCGCGCTCGCGACGTGGGTCCGGACGGCGAACGTCCTCCTCGTGCCGGCGCTCGCGCTCGAGCGCCTGCTCGCTCCGGCGTCGGAGTCGCGGCCGCACGCCGCGGCGCACGGCCGCGAACGCGGAGGGATGCGTGAACGCCTGCGACACGCGACCGTCGCCGGCGCGATCGCGCTCGCGGCGTACCTGCCGTGGGCGCTGCAGCCGCCGTCGGGCGGCGGATACGCGCAGGACGCGCTTGCCTCGTACGCGACCGCGCTCGTGCGGGCCGACGCGCTCGACCCCGATTCCGAAGTGGTGGGGCCGGCCGCGATCGCGGGCCGACTCCGCGTGAACGTCGCCTCGTACGTCGGCCTGCTCGGGATGTCGCCCGCGGATTCGCGGCCGACGCCGCTCGCCTGGCTGCTCGCCGCGCTCGCGATCGCGGCGTCGCTGTACGTCGGCGCGAAGCGCCGGGAGGCGCCCGAGTGGCTCGCGGGGATCACGGCGGGCGTGATCGCGGTGTACTACGTCCCGCAGGCGCGCCTCGCGCTCGTCGTCGCGGTGGTCGCGCTCGCGAACGCCGTCGAGGCGGCGCGCGACGCGGCGCTTCGCGTCGCGCGCGTGCGCGTCGCGGATGCGGCCGTGGTGAGCGCGCTCGCCGCCGCGACCGCGCTCACCTTCCGCGCCGACTTCCTGCGGCCGCGCAGCGCCGAGCGCTTCGCGGAGCTGGGGGCGATCGCGTCCTACGTCGCGTCGACCGCGAAACCCGGCGAGCGGCTCGCCGGCGACTACGGCTCGGTGTACGCGCTTCTGCTCGACCGGCCGGTCCTCGGCCTGCAGGCGGTCTGCAACCAGCGCGGCGACGCCGAGGCGCGAAGAACGATCGCGGAGAGCGGCGCCGATCGCGTCGTGCTGCAGCTCGACGGGCCGTGCGCCGGGCTGCGCGACCTCGGACGAGAGGAGGCCCGCCGCGGTGCCTTCGTGGTGCTCCGGCTCCGCGAAATCGCGCCGTGAGCAGCCGGCTGCGAGCCGCCCCGGTCCGCGGTCACGAGCGGTGCAGGCGCGCGAGCGCGATCCACGCGAGCGCCGCCACGACCGAAACCGCGACCCCGGCGTAGAACGATCGCGGCACGTAGCGGAAGCGTACGCGGTGGCTTCCCGCGGGGACGGCGACGCCGCGGAACGCGCCGTTCACGAGCAGCGTGTCGGCGCGGACTCCGTCGAGATCGCTCTCCCAGCCGGGGTAGTCGACCTCGCTCGTGACGACGACCCCCGCGCTCGGCGCGTCCACGTCGAGTGCGATGCCGTGCGGCGTGTCGGACACGACCGCGACTCGACCCGCTCCAGCGTCGCCGCCGGCCCCGCTGCTCGCGCTGCCGGCCGTCGCATTGCCCGCTCCGTTGCGCGCGACCACGACCGCTCGGCGCGCCGGGGCGAAATCCGCCGACGTGACCCGAGCGATCGCCGACGCGACGTCGGGCACGCGCTCGACCTCGCTCACGAAGTGGAAGCGCGCCAGGGCGTCCGGGCGATCGTAGAGCGTGATCGCGTCCTCCCCGCTCACCGCGCGCCACGGCGCCGGCAACGGGACGTCCGAGAGGACGAGCCCGACCGACAGGAGATCGAAGAGCGGGCCGTCGGCGACGCGGCGGTCGCGGAACTCCGGGAAGTACTTCATGCGCGAGACCGACGTCCGATCGAAGGCGCTCATCACCGCGAGGTAGCGCTCGAGGCCGGCGGCGCTCGCGCCGTGCACGTCGTCGACGCCGAGGATCTGCGTGACGTTCGCCGGGAGGACGCGGCCGCCGGACTCGAGGACGCGCGCGAGCCTCCGTCCGCCGGCGTGCGCCGCGACCGCACGCTCGGTCGCGGTGCCCCCGAGCGAAGGGCGCGGCTGCACGGGGTTGAACTTCCAGCCGAACCACGCGTTCGGGACCGCGATCGCGGCGATCCACGCCGCCGCCGCGACCGTCGGGGAGAGGCGCCGTCGTGCGAGCCACGCGCACGCGGCCAGGATCGCGAGCGCGACCGCGAGCTGGCGCGCTCCGGAGACCGGAAGCGCGGCCGCGTGCTCCCACGCCTGCACGAGCCAGTCGCCGAACGCGCGCCGACGCGCGCCGTCGAGCAGCCACGCGCGCGACGTCCACGCCAGCTCGGCGGCGAGCGCGATCGCCGCGGCGAGCGCGATCCGGCGCGTCCGCGGCCGGTCGTCGGCCGTCGCGATCGACTCGAAGCCGTGGCCCGCGAGCGCGGCGACGGCGGCCATGTAGAGGAAGAGGACGCGATCGGGCCGCGAGTACGCGAACCCGGGCACGGCCGCGTAGGCGAGCGCGAGGAGCGGCGTCCCGAGCACGACGGCGAGGCTCACCAGCGCCATGCCCGCGAAGAGCGCGACGTCGCGTGGCCGAGCGGGTCGCACGAGCGCGACCGCGGCCAGGACCAGCGGTGCCCAGCCGGTGAAGACGTTCTCGCCGCTGTAGTTGAGCGCCCAGTAGCGCGCAGAGCGTGGCCGTCCGTCGAGGAGGGGTGCGAGGTCGTCGAACCAGTAGGTCCCGTCGACCGGATGGCCGAAGACGTCGGGCAGGATGCCCTGGAGGAGGCCCGGAGCCGGCAGCGCCGACGCGAGCACCTGCTGGAGCGACACGACCTCGCGCGACGACTCGCGCAGGAACTCCGCGAACGGAACGACCTGGAACCCGACGAGCGCGACGCCGAGCGCGATCCAGCAGGCGAGCCACGCCGCCCGGCGCGCGACCTCGCGCCCCGCCGGGCCCGCGCCCGCGCGCCGCTCGCCCGCGATGTCGCACGCGAAGAGCGCCGCGCTCGCCGCGAACGACATCGCCGCCATCTGCGGATGGCCGCCGAGCACGGTGAGCGCGCTTCCCAGGGCGAGCTGCGCTCCGGCGCGCCGCGTGCTGCCGCCGCGCGCGAGCGCGCGCGCACCGAGCAGGAGGAGCGGCAGCCACGTGCCGGTGAACACGTAGCTCGGCGAGCTCGCGCGGATGAGGAACATCCCGTTCAGCTCGAACGCGGCCCCGCCGACCGCGCTCGCTGCGCTCGAGAGCGCGGACCCGCGGAGGAAGAGGAACATGAGGCTCCCCGCGAGCGCCAGGTGGAGGCAGATGCTCGCGCCCATGCTCCAGTACGGATCGACGAGATCGAACACCGCGCTCGGCGGGTAGAGCGTGTTGTTCTGGATCATCGCGAAGTGCGGGTAGCCGCCGTAGATCCGCGGGTTCCAGAACGGGATGGTCCCGGCGCGGAGCGCGTCGTGGTTCAGCACGCGCGCCGGGAGCGTGAGCACGAGCGCGTCCGCCATGAGCTCGTTCGTCGGCCGATCGCCCGGCGCGCCGACGTCGCCGATCCAGGGCGGGAACGTGTGGAGGCCGGTCGGCAGGAGGACGTTGCCCGGCAGCAGGTACGGCGCGCAGAACGCGAGCGCGATCGCGGCGAAGACGAGGTGCGGCGCGAGCCCGCGCGGCGCGAGGCGCCCGAGCAATCCCACGCGCTCGGAAGGGGCGGAGACGCCGCGAGGCCGATCCGCCGCCGCCGGCGCCATGAGCGGTCGCTTACTCGACGTAGCCGAGCGCCTTCAAGCTCTCCCGGTGCTCGGGCGACACGGTCTCGGCGGGCACCGGCGCGGGGCGCGCGCCGCGCGCGAGCCGATCGGTCACGAGCGCGCGCATCCGGGACACGTCGTCGCGCCGGCCGGCGGCGACGTTCTTCGCCTCCGTCGGATCGCTCCGGTGGTCGTAGAGCTCGTCGGCGCCGTCCTTCGAGTTGAGCACGTAGCGGGTCGGTCCGATCAGGACCGAGAACTGCGTCCCGAGGTCCTTCTCGAGCTTCGCGTTTCCGTATGCACCGAACGAGAACAGGGCGACGTCGCCCGCCAGCTGCGACTGCAGGAGGTTCCGGCCCTCGAACGACGCGGGCGGCTCGAAGCCGAGGAGGACGAGGAGCGTCGGCGCGAGGTCGAGGAGCGCGACCGGCGCGTCGCGCGGAACGGCGGCGAGCCGGCGGTCGCCGCCCGGCTCGCGCACGACCAGCGGGACGTGCACGGTTTCCTCGTACGCGACGTTCCCGTGCGAGAAGACGAGCCGGTGGCCGGGCTCGGCGAGCGTCTCGCCGTGGTCCGCAGTCACGGCGACGAGCGTGTCGCGATCGCGGCCGCGCTCGCGGAGGAATGCGAGCAGCTCGCCGAGCTTCGCGTCGGCGTAGCGGATCTCGGCGTCGTAGCGCGCGACGTAGTAGTCGGCGTCGGTCCGACCGCCCAGCACCTGGTACGACGGGATCGTGCCCGGGACGAAGTCCTCCTTGCCGATCGGGTAGTCGCGGCCGATCTTCCCGAAGAGCGGGTCGCCGACGTAGCGGTCGGGGTCGACCGGCGCCTGGTACGGGCCGTGCGGGTCGATCAGGTGCATCCACACGAAGAACGGCTTGTCGGGCGGCGCCTGCTCGATCCAGGCGCGCACGGCCGCCACCGTGTCGCCGGCGGGCCGCTCGTAGCGCTGCTGCCGGTTCAGCTCGGCGACCGTGAGCTGGTCGTCGAAGTGCTCGAAGACGTCCTGCAGGCCGGACTTCCGCCCGACGACGACGCTCGAGGCGAAGCCGGCCGTCGCGTAGCCGTGGCGGCGGAGCTCGGTCATGAGCGACGGGACGTCCGCCGGGAAGCGCTGCTTGTTCGCGACGACGCCGTGGCGGTCGGGCGGGAGCGACGTGAAGATGGTCGCGTGCGAGGCGCCGGTCGTCGCCGATTGCGAGTAGCAGCGCGCGAACCACGTCCCCTCGCGTGCCAGCCCGTCGAGGTTCGGCGAGGTGTCGCGCGCGTAGCCCGCGAATCCGAGGTGGTCGGCGCGGAGCGTGTCGACCGTGACGAGGAGCAGGTTCCGGCGCCGGCCAGGCTCGGGGCCGGCGGCGGTCGACCCGAGCGCCGCGAACACGAGCGCGCCCGCGAGCGCGCCGGCGACGGCGGCGATCGCCGTCCTCCGAGTCGATCCGCCCCTCACTGCACGTACCCGAGCGCGCGGAGGCGCTCGGCGTCCTTTCCCGAGACGCCGCCGCGCGCGGCTTCCGGGGTCTCCGACAGCCACTTTTCGATCGTCGCCGCGAGGCGACCCGCCTCCTCGCCGTGCGCGTCGACGAGGTTCGTGAGCTCGTGGGGATCGCTCGCGAGGTCGTAGAGCTCGCGCGTCTGCTCGACCTTGCACTCGATGTACTTCCAGCGACCCTTCCGGACGCCGACCTTCAGGCCGTAGGCCTCGACGCCGGGCCGCACCTTGCCCTCGTAGTGCCGGCGCTGGAGGAACACCGGGCGCTCGGGATCGAGCTTCTCGCCGCCGGTCAGCGCTCCCGCGAGGCTCCGGCCCTGCGGGCGGATGTCGGGCGCCGCCACGCCGGCGAGCGCGAGAACCGTCGGCGTCAAGTCGGTGAGCTCGACGGGCTCGGCGATCGATCTCCCCCCGGCGAGCCGCGCCGGCCAGCGCACGACCAGCGGCACGTGCACCGCCTCCTCGTAGAGGTGGAGGCCGTGGTTCATCCAGCCGTGCTGCATGAGGCCCTCGCCGTGGTCGCCGACGACGACGACGAGCGTCCAGTCGAGGATGCCGGCCTGCGCGAGGCGGTCGAGGAGGAGCCCGAGCTGCTCGTCCGCGTAGTGGATCTCGCCGTCGTAGGCGGCGACCTGCTGCGCGATGCGAGCATCGTCGCCCGGCGCCGGGGGGAAGAGCGCGGCGTGCTCCGGCAGCGGGGCGTAGGGGTCGTGCGGGTCGAAGAAGTGGACGAAGAGGAAGAACGGCGGAGCGGGCGTCGCCGCGGCCGCCGCGCCCGAGCCGGCGCTCGCCCCGGAGAGATAGCCGTTCGACTCGAGCCACGACTCCGCTCGCGCGCGCGTCTCGGCGCCGCGCCGGCAGAAGGACTCCTCGAGGTCGCGCCCCTCCCAGTTCTTCGCCGCCATCTTGCACGACCCCTCGCCGAAGTGGTCGTCCCACGTCTCGAAGCCCTGCGATGCGCCGAAGCGCCGGTCGAGGACGAACGAGCTCACGAAGCCGGCCGTCCGGTAGCCGGCCGCGGAGAGCGCGGCCGCGAGCGTCGGCGTGCCCGGCGCGAGCGCGAGCCCGTTCTTCACGACGCCGTGCGTGCGCGGAAAGACGCCGGTGAACATGGACGAGTGCGACGGCATCGTCGTCGGCATCGGCGCGTAGGCGGCGTCGAAGCGGATCGACGTCGCGAGGAGGGCGGCGAGGCGGGGCGTCGTCGGGCGCTCGTAGCCGTACGCAGACGTGTGGTCGGCGCGCGTCGTGTCGAAAGAGACCAGGAGGACGTTCGGGCGCGTCGGCGCGGCGTCGCGCGCGCCGCGCTCGCATCCTCCCGCGAGCGCGGCCAGAAGAGCGACGACGAGCGCGGCGGGCGAGCGGCGTCGCCGCGACGCCGCTCGCGGTGGCTCGCGCCGCGAGCGCGGCGTCGAAAGGGCGGTCCGGTGCTTCTCGGGTCTGGTCGTCATCGCGGGCGCAGGACGACGGTGGAGCGGGCGGGTCCTCTCGATCGCCCGAAGGCCGAGCGGCCCGAGCGACCGTCCACGGCTATCGGTTGGCCGCGAGACCGTCAAACTCGATCGGCGCAGCGGCGGGTTTGCGGCCGTGCCCGGCGGTCTGCGACAAGAGCGACGGAGCGCCCGCCGCGTCACCGATGGAAGGATCGCGCCTCGCTTGCGCCGCCGCCGTGCTGGCGGCGGCGGTCCTGTCGTCGGCGGCCGCGGGAGCGGGCGGCGACGCCCGGCCCTTCTCCGTTCAACTCCACGTCCACGGGTCCGCGAGCGAGGGCATCGCCAGCATCGACTCCCACAGCGACGAGGCGCGCGAGGTCGGCGCCGACGTCATCTGGTGGAGCGACCACGACTTCCGGATCGCGTCGTACCACCATCCGACCGCGTTCGACTTCGAGGCCTGGGCGGAGCCGATCGACGCCGGCGAGTCGTGGCGCGAGCCGACCGGCCTGCCGCGCGGCCGCGGCGCGCTCCGGCGACGAGCGGCCCACGACGCCGAGAGCGGAGATGCGTCGCAGAAGATGCTCCGGAAGGCGCGCCGGTCGACGGCGGCGGGCGCGGCCGAGATCACCGCCGACCGCGCGGACGACGGCTCCCACAGCCTGCGCGTCCGGGCCGCCGGGGAGGGCCCCGAGTTCCAGGAGCTCCTCTACCAGCTCATGAGCGCGCGCTCGCTGTTCAAGCGCCCGCTCTTCTCCGACGTCGCAATCGAGCTGTCGGTCTATCCCGAGGCGCTCGGGCCCGACGCGCGCGCGCTCGTGGAGGTGATGCTCTCCGAGCACCCGCCGAAGGGCGACCTGCCGCGCGCGAACTACCTCCTGCGTTACGTGCTCGACAACGCGCGCACGGCGCCGGAGCGGCGCGGGACCACGCTCGAGGTGCCCGTCGCCTACCGCGAGGGCGGGTGGAACCGGCTCGTTCTCCCGGTCACGCGCGACGTCGTCGCCGGGTTCCCGATGATCCGCGGCGAGGACAACAGCATGGCGGTGGTCGCGCTCGGCGTGGAGGCGCGGCGGGGCGCGACGGCGTCGGCGCTCTTCGATCGCTTCCGCATCGCGCAGCGGATCGCGGGCGACCAGGCGTACGACCGTCAAGCCCAGGTCATCGAGCAGGCGGCCGCCGACCATCCCGGGCTGGTGCAGCTCCAGGGCGTCGAGATCTCGTACGCCTCGCAGCACCTGAACGAGTTCTCGATCGGGACGCGGCTCCTCGACTACGAGAGCGTGCTCGCCGAGGCCGCGCAGCGGCACGCGCGCGCCGCCGCCCCGGCCGTCGCCGGCGCCGCCGATGCCGACGCGGGCGACGCGGACTCGGGCGACGAGAGCGCAGCGGTCCCCGCGGACGTGCAGGACGCCGTCGCGCGCCGCGCCGTCGCGGAAGCGCACGCCCGCGGCGGCCTCGTGTCGTACAACCACATGTTCGGCGCGGCGATGGCGGGCGGACCCGCGCTCGCGAGCCGGGACGCGATCCTGGCCAAGATCCTCGCGAACCGCGCGTACGGCGCCGACATCCTCGAGGTCGGCTACCGGGATCGCGGCGGGCACGACCTCGCGGACCACCTCTGGGTCTGGGACCAGCTCGCGCTCGCGGGCCTGCATTTCGTCGGCGTGGGCGTGAGCGACTCGCACGGCGGCCCGCGTCAGCGCTGGCGCACGTCGCCGAACAACTTCCTCTCCTGGATCTGGGCGCGCTCGCCGACGAAGCCGGAGCTCCTCGCCGGCATGCGCGCCGGCCGCATCTTCTTCGGCGACATCACGCTCTTCCACGGGTCGGTCGACCTCACGACCGCGCGCGGCTGGCGCATGGGACAGATCGTGCTCAGCGATCGCGAGTCCGAGGACGTCGCGATCGCGATCCGCGGCGTCGCGGCCGGCGACGCGGTGCGCGTCGTGCAGCCGGGTGCTCCGCCCGCGACGCTGAACGCGACGTCCGCGGACGTCGACGACAAGCGGGAGATCGCGCTGCCTCCCGGTGGAACGACCCTCGTCCGGATCGCGGTCGAGTCCGCGGACGGGAAGGCGAAGGTCTCGAGCAACCCGATCACGTGGGTCCGGCGCGCGCCCGAAGCCGGCATCCCGGCGGCGCGTGCGGGGATCGACGTCGGCGGCGTGCGGAGCGAGCGCATCGAGGGGTTCACGGTGACGGGCGCCGAGGCGAGCGGCGGGAAGCGCGACGCGCCCGACGCCGTCGTCCTCCGCGGCCGGGGCGACGGCGGGATCGTCGAGCTCGACGCGTCGTCGCTCGGCCGCGACGTCGCCGTGACGTTCACCGGTCTCGCGGGGACGTGGTCGTTCGAGCCGCCGCGGCTCACGCTGCGCGACCTGCGGGGCGAGGGCACCGTCGAGATCCGCCGCGCCGGTACGCGCCCAGCCGTCGAACCAGCCTCCGGCGCGCGCTAGGGTCGTCGCAGCCGCGATGCCCGACGCGATCGATCCAACGGAGGCAGCTCGTCCCGAGCCGACGCCTGCGCTCCTCGAACGTCTCGGGCGCGCCGTCGGCGAGTTCTTCGCCGTCATGGGGAACGCGCGCCACGCGTTCGGGCTCCTGATCGAGACGAACGCCCGCCTGGCCGCCGCGCTCGTCGCGCTCGCGCTCGCGGACGCGGTCCTCCCGGTCGCGATCGCGTGGGTCGGGAAGCGCATCATCGACGCGGTCGTGGCCGCCAGCACCGGCGCCGCGGGCGGTGGCGCCGGGGCGCTCCGCTGGGTGGCGATCGAGTGCGGCCTCATGGTGGCGCGCGCCGGCGTCACGCAGCTGAACGCCCTCGCGCAGACCATCCTCTCCTCCGCGCTCGGCGTCGAGGTGAACGTCCGCATCCTCGAGAAGGCGATCAACGTGAGCTACCGCCACTTCGAGGACCCGACCTTCAACAACCAGCTGACGCAGGCGCGACGCGAGGCGAGCACGCGGCCGCTCGACGTCATCCGCCAGACGCTCGGGCTCGCTCGCAACCTGACCGCGCTCGCGGGATACGGCGCCGTGCTGGGAGCATTCAGCGGCCTCGCGGTCCTGGCGCTCCTCGCTTCCGCGATCCCGCCCTTCTTCGCCGAGGCGCGCTTCGGGCGCGAGTCGTTCTGGCTGAAGCGCGCGCGCACGGTCGACACGCGCCAGGCGCACTACCTCGAGGTGCTCCTCTCCCAGGAGGCGAGCGCGAAGGAGATCAAGCTCTTCTCGCTCTCGCGCCTCCTCCTCGACCGCTACCGCGCGCTCTACGAGCGGTTCCACCACGAGGACGTGGCGCTCGCACGCCGGCGCGGCCGCGCGACGCTCGTGCTCGGCACCGTGAGCCTGCTCGCGCTCTACGCCTGCTATGCGTGGGTCGTCGTGCGCGCGGTCGCGGGCGACCTCACGGTCGGGACGATGACCCTCTACCTGGTCGCGTTCCGCGAAGGGCAGGCGGCGTTCCAGGCTGCGATGCTGGCGGTCGCGCGGCTCTACGAGGACAACCTCTTCATGTCGAACCTCTTCGAGTACCTCGGGCTCCCGGAGGACGAGCCGCACGAGGCGATCCCGGAAGACGTCGGCATCCCGGACGCGCTCGGCGCGTCCGCGGGCAACGGTGCGAGCGCGAGCGCCGCGAGCGAGTCGCTCCACGGCAACGGCGCGGGCGGCGGCGAGCCCGCACGCGTGCCGCTTCCGCCTCGCATCGACCTCGAGGGCGTCTCCTTCCGCTACCCGGACGCCGCGCGCGACTCGCTCCGGGACGTGACCCTCACGATCGAGCCCGGCGAGACGATCGCGCTCGTCGGGCCGAACGGCGCCGGCAAGACGACGCTCGTCAAGCTCCTCACGGGGCTCTATCGGCCGACGGCCGGCCGGATCCGGATCGGCGGCGTCGACATCGCCGACCTCTCGGCGGCCGAGCTGCGGGCGCGCGTCGGGGTGATCTTCCAGGACTTCGTCCGCTTCCACTTCACGGTCGCCGACAACATCGGCGTCGGCTGGCTTCCCGAGATCGGCAACCGCGACGCGATCGAGCGCGCCGCCGCGGCCGGCGGCATCGACGACGTGATCGCCGGTTTGCCGGGCGGCTACGGGCAGGGGCTCGGGCGCTGGTTCGGGGGCGCGGAGCTCTCGGTCGGACAGTGGCAGCGCCTCGCGCTCGCGCGCGCGTTCATGCGCCGCTCGCCGGTCCTCATCCTCGACGAGCCGACCGCGGCGCTCGACGCCGAGGCGGAGGCCGAGATCTTCGCCCGCTTCCGCGAGCTCACGGCCGATCGTACCGCGATCCTGATCACGCACCGCTTCTCGAGCGTCCGGATCGCCGACCGCATCGCCGTGTTCGAGGACGGCCGCCTGACGGAGCTCGGGACGCACGCCGAGCTCCTCGCGAGCGATCGGCGATACGCGCGCATGTTCCGACTGCAGGCGGCGGGCTACGTCGAGCCGTAGCGGGGGGGGGGCCCATGGCGACGCGACTGCTCATGATCCGGCACGGCGCGACCGTCCTCTCCGCGGAGGACCGCTTCGCCGGGTCGACCGACGTCGAGCTGTCCGACGAGGGACGCGATCAGGCGCGCGCGCTCGGTCGGCGGCTCGCGGGCGAGAAGATCGCCGCGATCTACGCGAGCCCGCTGAAGCGGGCGCTCGACACCGCCGCGCTCGTGGGTGCCCCGCACGCGCTCGAGCCGGCGACGGCACCCGGCCTCGCGGAGATCGATCACGGCCGGTGGGAGGGCCTCACGCGGCGCGAGGTCGAGCAGCGCTTCTCCGCCGAGTACGCCGCCTGGGAGCTCGACCCCGTCACGTTCGCCCCCGAGGGCGGCGAGCCCGGGATCGCGGTCATGGCGCGCGCGCTGCCGGTCGTGCGGGCGATCGTCGAGCGCCACGCCGGCACGACCGTCGCGCTCGTCTCGCACAAGGCGACGATCCGCCTCGTGCTCGCGACGCTCCTCGGAATCGACGCGCGCGGCTACCGCGACCGGCTCGATCAGGCGCCGGCTTGCCTCAACGTCGTCGACTTCAAGGACCCCGTGCGGGCCCGGCTCATGGTCTACAACGACACGTCGCACTACGCGGAGAAGCCGCGCGCGGCGGGCGCCCACCTCTCGAAGTGGTGGGACGCCAAGTAGCAGGCGCCCGCTTCAGGTGGCTGCGGCCGGCCGGTACGCGGCGCCCGCGTGCTGCCTCGCGAACGCCGCGAAGGTCGGGTGCGCGAGGCGGACGAAGTCGCAGTACGCCATGTGGACCGTCTCGCGGTGGTTGCCGGCGTTGAAGACCGTCTCCGACTCCCGCCCGAGCGAGTCGTCGGCCCAGAGCGGCATCCCGAAGAGGTCGCCGAACGGCGGCATCGCGCCCGGCTCGCAGCCCGGGAAGAGGTGCGCGAACTCGTCCTCGGATGCGAGCCGGGCATCGGGATCGCCGACCGCGTCGCGCAGCCGCTCGACGTCGAGCTCGCGCGAGGCCGGCAGGACCGCCATGAGGTAGCCGCCGCATCCCCGCAGCACGACCACCTTCGCCATCTCGCTCGGCGGGACGTGGTCCGCGGCGGCGACCCCGGTCGCGGTGTAGGCGACCTTGTGGGCGCGCACCTCGTGACGCACTTGGCGGGCGTCGAGAAGCTCCTTGAGCTTCGGCAGAATGGCCATGTCGAACCCTCCTGCTGTGGTGTGACTCCGAGCGTCCGCCCGTCAGCACGAGATGTCAACGCCGGTCACCACGTACGGCGCCGCGGCGCGGCAACCGCTGGACCTGCGCGGGCGGTCGGGGCAATCTCGGGCGATGCGCGAGCATCGCTACTCGGTCGACCTGCCGCACTCGCCCGAGCGCCCGTGGGCGGTGATGCAGGACTACGCGCGCTGGACGGAGTACGCGCCGATGGTGATCCGCGTCGACGTGCTGTGGCCGGGCGACGACCGCGGCAACGGCCTGCTTCGCCGCGTCATTTACAAGATGCCGTTCGGGCGTACCGGCTCCGCGCTCGAGCTCGTCTCCGGCGTGGAGCCTGCGCGCGGCTACACGTTCCTCATGATCAATCGCGTCCCGGGGAATGATCAGACGGGCCGCGTTCGCCTCGAGCCGATCGGCCCGAACAAGACCCGGCTCCACTTCGAGGAGCGCTACAACCTGACGAAGCCGCCGTGGAAGTGGTTCGAGGGGCCGATCTACCGCTTCATCAACAAGCAGAACGAGCAGTCCATGCAGCGGCTTTCGGCCTGGCTCACCGAGCACCCGGAGTACCGCCCGGACCTGATCGAGCCCGAGGTCGCCGCCGCGGCGCAGGGCGCGCGGTAGCCTTCGGGAGATCTTCGCCGCCGGCGCGACGGCGCCGGCGAGCTGCGGCGCCGCGCGCCGCGCCTGACTCGCATCTCGCCATGCTCGGCCTCGACTTCGGCACGACGAACAGCGCGATCGGCGCGGCGACGCGCGAGGGCGCCGCGCGCCTCGCGACCTTCCGCGAAGGCGACGGCGAGACCTCCGTGTTCCGCTCGGCCCTCCACTTCAGCGCCGAGGGGCACGGCCCGAATCGGCGCCCGCAGGCGACGGCCGGGCCGCGCGCGATCGCCTCCTACCTCGACGAGGGCGCCGGCGGGCGTTTCCTCCAGTCGCTCAAGTCGTACCTCGCGAGCCGACTCTTCAACGACACGCTGATCTACGGCTGGCGCTTCACGCTCGAGGACCTGATCGCGACGCTCCTGCGCGAGCTGCGCGACGCCGCGCGCGCGCAGCTCGGCGACGACGCGAAGGCGGTCGTGATCGGGCGTCCCGTGCACTTCGTGATCGGCGAGGAGGCGCAGACCGACCCCGAGCGCGACGCCGCCGCGCTCGTCCGCCTGCGCGGCGCGGCCGAGGCGGCGGGCTTCGAGGAGATCGCGTTCGAGTACGAGCCGGTCGCGGCGGCGTTCGAGTACGAGCGCAGCCTCGACCACGACGAGCTCGTCCTGATCGGCGACTTCGGCGGCGGCACGAGCGATTTCTGCCTCGTCCGGCTCGGCCCGAGCGAGCGCACGGAAGCGATGGACCGCTCGCGGAGCATCCTCGCGGTCGACGGCGTGCCGGTCGCGGGCGGCGCATTCGACGGCCGGATCGTCCGCCACGTCGTCGCGCCGCGCCTCGGGCGCGGATCGCTCCGGCGCTCGGAGCACGGGAAGGAGCTGCCCGTCCCGGCCTGGATCTACGCGCGGCTCGAGCGCTGGGAGGACGTGTCCTTCCTGAAGACGCGCGAGACGCTCGAGACGCTTCGCCAGCTCGAGTTCGAGGCGCGCGAGCGCTCGAAGATCGCGAGCCTGATCCGGCTCGTCGAGGACGACCTCGGCTACCTGCTCTACCGGGCCGTCGAGCGCACGAAGGTCGACCTGTCGGGCGCGCCGCGCGCTCGCTTCGCGTTCCACGAGCTGCCGCGGCGGATCGACCTGGAGGTCGCGCGCTCGGACTTCGAGGGCTGGATCGAGGACCTCGTCGCCAAGCTCGAGGCGTGCGTCGACGCTCTCCTCGCGCGTGCCGGCGCCGCGCCGTCCGCGATCGACCGCGTGTTCCTGACCGGCGGAACGTCGCTCGTCCCGCGCGTGCGGGAGATCTTCGAGACCCGCTTCGGCGCGGATCGCTTGCGGGGCGGCGAGGAGCTCACGACCGTCGCGCGCGGCCTGGCCCTGATCGCGGCGCACCGCGCGGCTGCCTGATCCGCTCGCGCGCGCGGGCGCGCTGCCGTAAGCTGTGCCCGCCGCGCGCGCCGCGCTCGCGGGGCGGCGGCGGTGCATCGCGATGGGTCCGAGCTTGATGGGCGTCGCCGCCGGCCTCCTCGTCCTGGGGGCCGCGTTCGCCTTCCTCGAGCGCCGCTGGCCCGCGGTCGCGCAGCCCGGCTGGCGGAGCGGCTCGGCGACCGACGTCGCGTATTGGTTCTTCACGCCGCTCGTGACCAAGACGCTCACGCGGGTCGCGATCGTGCTCGCGCTCGTCGCGGTCGCGCTCGCGCTCGGTCTGCCCGTCGACCAGCCGAGCCTCGAGTCGCTCCTCGCGCCGCGCGCCGCGATCGCGCGCCAGCCGCTCTGGCTGCAGCTCGTGGAGTTCCTTCTCGTCGCGGACGTCGCGGCCTATGCGATGCACCGGCTGTTCCACCGGCGCCCGCTGTGGCGTTTCCACGCGGTGCACCATTCGTCCGAGCAGGTCGACTGGCTCTCGGCGGTGCGCCTCCACCCGGTGAACGACCTCGTGATGCGGCTCGCGCAGGCGGCGCCGATCCTCGCCATCGGCTTCGATCCCGCGCTCCTCGCGGCGTACGTCCCTCTCCTCTCCGCGTACGGGGTCTTCGTGCACGCGAACGTGCCGTGGACGTTCGGGCCCTTCCGGTTCGCCGTCGCGAGCCCGGCGTTCCACCGCTGGCATCACGCTGCCGAGGAGCAGGGTCTCGATCGAAACTTCGCGGGGCTCTTCCCGTTCATCGACCTCGCGTTCGGCACGTACCACCTGCCGCGCGACCGCGCGCCGACCCGCTTCGGCATCCCCGGCGGCGACGTTCCGGCGGGGCTTTGGGCCCAGCTCGGATATCCCTTCAAACGAGCGAGCGAGGCGACCGCGCGGCGGCGATAGCGGCGACGAAGCGCTGACGCACCGTGCGGCTCACCGGCCGAGGTCGCGCGAGCGGTCCCGTCGCCGTGGCGAGGTCGCCGTGCGCTGGCGCATGGCGCGCTCCAGGCGCGCCGGCGCGCTCAGGAGGCGACGCGTGCGCGCCGATGATCGGGACGGGGGGATGGTTCTCTCGGTTTCCAACGGGTTTCGCGACCTCCTCGACGGCGGCATCGCACCTTCCGACCCGCGCTACGACGACGCGCTTTTCATGCGTCGCATGCGGACGCTGAACGGGATGGTCGTCGGGCTGCTTTCGTTCGGGCCCTTCGCGATCGCGCTGCTCGTGGCGATCGGCGCCCACCGCGCGGCGACGGCGATCCTGCTTTCGGCCGCCATCTCCGGCGCCTCGCTGATCGTGCTCCGGCGGACAGGCTGGGTGGAGGGCGTCGCGCACTTCGTCATGATCGAGTCGGTCGCGGTCTTCTTCTTCCTGCAAGGGGAGCTGGGCGGCGTCCACTCGCCGGCGCAGGAATGGCTCTTCATCCCGGTCTTCTGCGCCGGGCTGGTCCTCGGGTTTCGCGCGGCGGTCTTCTACGGCGCGGTCGTCATCGCGCAGATCGCGTACTACGCCGTCGTCGGCGGCACGCCCCTGGCGCCGCCCGACGTTCTCCCGACGTACGGCGCCATCGGCCGCGTCTTCTTCGGGATCGCTCTGGTCGCGACGACGCGCGCCTTCCTCGCGGCTCGCCAGTCCGCGGAAGCCGCGTTCGTCGATCGGCAGGCGCGCCTCCGCTCGGTCGTGGACGCGATCGCGGACGGCGTGCTGGTGATCGACCGGGGCGGCCGAATCGAGTCGGCGAATCCGGCGGCCGGCCGGGTGTTCGGCTGCGCGCCCGGAGACCTCGTCGGACGTCCGATCGCCTCGCTCATGCCCGCGGGCGCCGACCCGTCCTGGGCCGACGTCGAGCGCGCCGCTCGCGCGCGCGCGGCGCGCGACGGAGCCGCGGCTCTGGAAAGCATCGCCATCAAGCATAGCGGCACCGTCTTTCCGATCGAGGTGTGCGTCACCGAGTCCGCGTGGAGCGGCGAGCCGCGCTTCATCGCCGTCTGTCGCGATTTGACGGAGCGCAAGCGCGCGGAGGAGGCGCTCCGCGCCGAGGAGAACCGCTACCGCCTGCTCGCCGACAACATCACCGACATCGTGATCGTTTCGAGCAGGGGGACGATCGAGTACGCGAGCCCCTCGGTGACGCGGGTCCTGGGCTGGATGCCGGACGATCTCGTCGGCCGGATCACGACCGACCTGGTGCACCCCGACGATCTTCCCGGCGTGATGGCCCAGAGCGCGGTCCTCGCTTCGGGCCAGCCCTCCACCGTCTGCATGCGAATGCGGCACCGGGACGGGTCCTGGACGTGGATGGAGGCCGTGACCGAGCCGATCCTCGACGACGCCGGGTCGTACACGCGCTTCCAGTCGTCGGTGCGCGACATCTCGCGGCGGCGCCAGGCGGAGGAGGAGCGGCAGAAGTTCGTCTCGCTCGTCGAGTGCTCGAGCGAGTTCATCGTCCTGCTCTCGCTCGACGAGGCGACCATCCTGTACGTCAACCCGGCCGCCGCCCGCATGGTCGGGCTCGACGATCCCGCGCAGGTCGTCGGCACGAACGTGCTCCGCTACGTGCCGCAGGACGTCCGCCAGGAGCTGCGGTTCCTCGTCGGGCCGACGGTCCTCGCGACCGGACGCTGGATCGGCGAGTCGCAGATCGCGAACCTCCGGACCGGACAGCGGATCGACGTCGTGCACAACGTCTTCGTCGTGCGCGACCCGGAGAGCGGGCAGCCGCTCTGCCTCGCCGCGGTCACGCGGGACATCACCGAGAGCAAGCGCGCGGAGCGCGAGCTCCGTCGCTTCGCCGCGGACGCGATCGCCGCACGCGACCGGATCGAGATCCAGGCCGCCGAGCTCGCGCGTCAGGCGTTCGAGCTCGCGCGCGCGCGCGACGAGGCGGTGCACGCGGCGGCGGCCAAGAGCGAGTTCTTGGCGAACATGAGCCACGAGATCCGGACGCCGATGAACGGCGTCATCGGCATGACGGGCCTCCTGCTCGACACCGAGCTCGACGAGGAGCAGCGCGACTTCGCGAGCACCATCCGGAGCAGCGCCGAGGGCCTGCTGACGGTGATCAACGACATCCTCGACTTCTCGAAGATCGAGGCCGGGAAGCTCGCGATCGAGGTCGTCGATTTCGACCTCCGGGCGCTCGTCGAGGAAGTTCGCGACCTGCTTGCGCCGAGTGCTGCGCGAAAGGGCGTCACCTTCGCGTGCAGCCTTCCGCCCGACTTCCCGTCGAGTCTGCGGGGCGATCCCGGTCGCATCCGCCAGATCGTGACGAACCTGGCGGGCAACGCGGTCAAGTTCACGGAGCGCGGCGAGGTCGAGATCGCGGTGCGGGACAGGGGCCGGGCCCAGGGGCGCATCGGCGTGCGCATCACCGTGCGCGACACGGGTATCGGCATCCCGCGCGAGCGCCACCAGGCGATCTTCGAGAGCTTCACGCAGGCCGACGGCAGCTCGAGCCGCCGCTACGGCGGAACCGGCCTCGGCCTCACCATCTGCCGGCAGCTCGTGCACCTCATGGGCGGAGAGATCGGGGTCGACAGCGAGCCCGGTCGCGGGAGCGAGTTCTGGGTCGACCTCCCGCTCGAGCCAGCGCAGTCGCAGCCGGCCCGACCGGGCGCCGATCCGGTCGCCACCCACGACACGCGCCGCCGGCTGGCGGCGCTCCGCGTCCTGGTCGCCGAGGACAACGCGATCAACCAGAAGGTCGCCGTCCGCCTGCTCGAGAAGCTGGGCTGTCGCGCCGACGCCGTCGCGGACGGTGCAGAGGCGCTCGAGGCGCTGTCGCGCATCCCCTACGACGTCGTGCTGATGGACTGCCAGATGCCGCAGCTCGACGGCTATCAGGCGACGGTCGAGATCCGCCGACGCGAGCGCGGTGCGCGCGTCCCGATCATCGCCATGACCGCGAACGCGATGGAGGGCGATCGCGAGCGCTGCCTCGCCGCCGGGATGGACGACTACTTGACGAAGCCGGTCAAGTCGGAAGACCTGCTGCGGGTGCTCGAGCGGTGGTGTCCGATCGCGTCCGGTCGCGACGTCCCGGAGGCGGTCGCGCTGGCGAGCTGATCCATTCAACGAGGGAAACGCTTCCCTCGCCCCGTTCGGCAAAGCCGAACGGGGCCCCACTCCCTGCGGGCGGGCATGGCGCTTGTCCGGCTGCGCATGCGGTGTAGACACGTTCCGATGATCGCGAGGCGCGCGCCGCGACCGCGCCGTGGAGACCGGGCATGGCCAAGGACCGGGTGGTGTTCCTCTTCGACGTCGACAACACCCTCGTCGACAACGACCGCGTGACCGCCGACATGAAGCGCTACCTCGCGCACGAGGTCGGCGATCGCCGGCAGCAGCGGTACTGGGAGATCTTCGAGGATCTCCGACGCGAGCTCGGGTACGCGGACTATCTCGGAGCGCTCCAGCGCTACCGCATCGAGAACCCGCGCGACTCGCACCTCCTCGCGGTGTCGACGTTCCTCGTGAGCTACCCGTTCGCGAACCGCCTCTTTCCGAACTCGCTGGACGTGCTCGAGCACTGCCGCCAGTGGGGCGCGGCCGTCATCCTCTCGGACGGCGACGTCGTCTTCCAGCCGCTCAAGATCCACCGCTCGGGCCTCTACGAGGCGACCGACGGCAACATCCTGATCTACATCCACAAGGAGCACGAGCTCGACGACGTCGAGCGCCGCTACCCCGCCGACCACTACGTGATGGTCGACGACAAGGTCCGCATCCTGGCCGCGATCAAGAAGACGTGGGGCGATCGCGTGACGACCGTCTTCCCGAAGCAGGGCCACTACGCGCGCGACGCGGAGGAGGTCGCGAAGTACCCGGCGCCGGACGTCGCGATCGATCGCATCGGCAACCTGCTCGACGTGCCGATGGAGCGGCTCGTCCCGGGCGCGGGGAAGGCGTGAGGCGAGGAGGGCGGGCAAGCGCGGGCGCTCGTCGCGGCGGGGCGGACGGCGCTCGCCCGCGCGGGGTCGCCTCGACGTGCGTGGCTGCGGCGGTCCTTGTCGCCGGAGGCGTCGTCGCGGCGTGCGCTGGTCGCACGCCCGCCGGACCGCTCGGCGCGCCGGCGGAGTTCATCGTGTCGCCGGGCCAGCAGTTCGACGTCCGCCTCCCGTCGAATCCGAGCACGGGCTACCAGTGGCAGATCGGTCCGCCGCTCGACGAGGCGGTGGTGAAGCTCGTCGGGTCGGATTTCCAGCGGGTCGAGCCGGCGGCGCTGCCGACGCCGTCGCCGACGCCCGTGACCGGCGGGACGTTCGCGCGGCCGGGCGTCGAGCCGCCGCCCGCGCCCGGCGAAGCGCCGCCGTCGGAGGAGGTGCGCGTCGGACAGGGCGGCCTCGAGACCTGGCGATTCGAGGGCGTCGCGCCCGGGCGGGCGCGCATCGAGCTCGTGTACGTCCGCCCGTGGGAGACCGACGTCGCGCCCGCGCGCGTCGCCGCCTACTCCGTCGAGGTGCGCTGAGCCGCGAGGAGCTGCATCACGCGCTCGGGCGGGATCTGGACGAACACGCCCGACGCCTCGGCCGTGACGACGCCGTCCGCGACGAGCCGGCCCGCCGTGAAGACCTCCCGTCCCTCCGTCCGCTCCTGCCACCCTTCGAAGCGGAGCTCGCGCCGGAGCGGCGTCGGCTTCGCGTAGCGGATCTCGAGCCTCCGGGTCGGACCCGGATTGCCGCGCATCAGGTTCACGGCGTTGAACACCTGATCGAATGCGCCCGCGATCACGGCGCCGTGCACGCAGCCGGGCGGGCCTTCGTAGGGCGTCTCGAAGACGACGCGACCGATCGCGATCGGATCGCGCCACTCGATCGCGACCGGCACGGCCAGCGGATTGAAGCGGCCGAGCACGACGTCGTACGGGAAGATCGCCTGGACGTCGACGGCGGACCCGGAGAGCGCGGGATAGCGCGGCGGCGGCGGGTCGACGACGTGCGGCGCGAGACGCGAGATCGCTTCGTCGACCGACGCGCAGGCGGCTCGCAGCGCCTCGGCGGGCGCCCGGTTCGTTACCGTCGCGTCGATCAGGCGGCGCACGCGATCGGTGAGCGCGGCAAGGTCCGCGCCCGCGTCCCCGGCCGCCGTCGCGTCGGTCGCGTCACGTTTCGCATCGTTCACGCGTAAGCCTCCGATGGCCGTTTCAACCCGCGCCCGCACCCGCCGGCGCGCGCAGTCCCACGGTGGGACGTCCTGCCACACGCGGTGGCTCGTGTCTCTCCCGTCGCTCAGTCAAACGGCGATCGTCTTCCACGTCCCGCGCCGGAAGCGCCAGGCCTTCAGCGTCGCGCGCATGATGTAGTCGGGGATGAGCGCCGCCCAGAGCCACGGCAGCCCGAGCCCGAGCAGCGACACGACGACGAACGCGAACCCGAGCCGGCAGCCGTAGAACGCGATCAGGACCGTCAGGAGCGGAAAGCGCGTGTCGCCGGCGCCGCGCAGCGCGCCGCCGAGCGTGAAGTCCATCGCCATGAGCGGCTGCGAGAAGGCGAGCATGTGGATGAACGACGCCGTGCCCGCGATCACCGTCTCCTGGTCGACGAAGAGGCGCGCGATCGGCTCGGAGAACACGAACGCGAAGACGCCGGTCGCCGACATGAGCGCGACCGACATCCAGTTCGCGAGCCATCCCGAGTGCTCCGCGGCGTCCGGCTTCCCGGCGCCCAGGTTCTGGCCGACGAGTGCGGCCGCCGCGGCCGCGAAGCCGAAGCCGGGCAGGAAGGAAAGCGCGAGGATGCGGACGCCGATGAAGTAGGCCGCGACCGCGTCCGTCCCGTAGCGCGCCGCGAAGAGCAGGTAGACGAAGAAGCCGACCTGCATCATCCCCTGCTCGACCGCGGCCGGCGAGCCGATCGAGAGCACGCGGCGGATCGTCGAGAAGTGGAACCGGAGATCGCCCCAGCCGAGACGCAGGCGAAGCCGGCCGCGCGCGAGCAGCCAGAGCCCGAGCGCCATCCCGCTCGTGAACGCGAGCGTCGTCGCGACCCCCGAGCCGCGCACGCCGAGCGCGGGGAAGCCGAGCTTCCCGAAGATGAAGACCCAGTTGCCGAGCACGTTGAGCGCGTTCACGACGAGCCCGATCGCGAGCGGCGTGCGCGTGTCGCCCGCCCCGCGGAGCGCGGACGCGATCACGAAGCTCACGGCCGACGCCGGGATCGCGAGCATCACCACGCGCACGAAGGCGCCGCCCTGCACGACGACGTTCGGCTCGACGCCGAAGAGCCGCACGAGCTCGTACGGCCAGGCGATGACCGGCACGATGACGACGCAGGCGAGCGCGAACGCCGCAAGCACCGACTGACCGAGGACCCGCTCCGCCTGCGCCTTGTGGCGCGCGCCCACGTAGCGCGCGACGAGCGCGAGCGTCCCGGTCCCGACCGCGGTCATCGTGACCGAGACGCCGCCCAGGATCTGCGCGCCGACGCCGACCCCGGCGACCGCCGCCGGCCCGAGGCGCGACACCATGAGCATGTCGACGAGCCCGACCAGCGACTCCGACAGCATCGTGACGATGACCGGCCAGGCGAGCGACCACACGACCCGCCTGAGCGACGCGCCGCCCGCCGACCCCAGCCCGACCGCGGCGCGCGTCGGCGTCGCCTCCGCGGGCAGGGACAGGGGCTCGGCTTCTCCGTTCATCGCAGGCGCCGCCGCAGGCGGCGTCCGCCCACGTCAACGGATCGAGGTCGGCGACGCAAGCGGTGTCATTCCACGAGCGGAGTCGAGGCGCTCGCCGCCGTCGGAGCGTCGGTCGATGCTGCTCGGCGAAAGCCGCGCTTCAGCGATCCCCGACGATCTCCGTCGGCACGCAGAGCCGGCGCTGGGCGTTTCGCACGACGAGCGTCTGCGCGGTGAGCTCGTTCGTCGCCTCGATCGTCCCCGGCGCCTTGAAGCCCGGCTCCCCGGGGACCTGCGCGAGGTCGTCGCACGCGAGCACCGGCGGCGAGTTCGCCGGCTCGGCGCCGTCCGCGGCGACCACGACGGCACGCCTGACCGGTATGGCAGCGCAAACGAGCGAACGTTCACATGCGGCCCGGGCCCGTTCGCCGCGCCGGCGACCGCGCGCGCTCCCAGAGCGACCAGCCGTACGCCGCTGCGAGGACGCACAGCGGCACCTCGGAAAAGGGAACGCGGAAGCGGCTCATGACCTGGTACGGAAGCTGCGCGATCCACGGCACCATGAGCACGAGCGCGAGAAAGACGGCCGCGCCCCGGTCGGCCCGCGCGAGCCGCGCGAGCCCGAGCAGGCCGCCGAGGAGCACCGGCACGAGCACGGCGGCGCTCGCGGCGACGAGCCAGCCGGGCGAGATGCTGCGATCGACCCAAGGGCGCCAGTACACGCGCGCCTTCCGCACCAAGTAGCGGGCAGCGAGCCAGGGCTCCGCTTTGGCGTCCTCGATCGCGAGGCGCGTCCACTCGTCGCTGCGCGCGCGCGGCGTGCTCGCGCGGCGGTCGACGTCGGCGGCAGCGTGCGGGGACACCTCGCGCTCGAAGCGGTCGGACTCGGCGAGGAACCGCGCGGGGTCGCGCTCCTCGGTCGCACGCGCGAGCATCGGGTGCATGCCGCGCCAGAGCGCGTAGCCGCCGGCGTCGTTCACGAGGACGAAGCCGCCGGCGGCGCGCGAGGCGACGATCGACCACGGCGCGACCACGATCGCAGCCGCGGCGGCGAAGCACGCGGCGTCCGCGGCGAGGCCGCGAGGCCCGCGGCGGTCGAGGAGAAGCCGTCCGGCGATCCCGAGCGGCACGCACAGGATCGCGGCCGGCCGCGTCAGCGCGGCGAAGCCAGCGGCGGCGCCCGCGGCCGACCACAGGACGAGCCGCCGCGAGCCGTCGCGCGCCGCCCACACGACCGCCGCGAGCCAGATGGCGACGAGGAGCGTCGCCAGCGGCTCGGTCGTGACGTCGGCGCTCGACTGCACGAAGAACGGGTGGATCGCGACCAGCGCCGCGCCTGCGAGTGCGGCCGGCGTGCCGAACGAGAGGCCGCGCGCGAGCGCGTACGCGACGGCGACCGTCGCCGCGTCGAGCGCGACGAGCGCGACCTTCACCGCGGGGACGCGATCGGGCCCGCAGCCGGTCGCGAGCGCGATGAAGAAGGGAAGCCCGGGCGCGCGGAAGAACGGGAGATTGCTCTGCCACGAGTAGTGCCCCGTGCGGCAGAGGTCGGACGCCGTGTCGAGGTAGCTCACGGCGTCGCCGAAGCGGAGCGTCGACGGCCCGTAGAGCGCGATCGCCGCGAGCCGCACGACGACGGCGATCAGCACGGCGGCGCCCAGCGCCGCCCACGGGACTGCGCCCGCCGGGCGGTCCGACCGAGATGGCGCGCCTCGCGTCACGCGCGCGACGATATCGGCACCGGAGCGCGCTCCGCCACCCGCGAGCGCCGGCCGGCCGGGCCCGTTGCGTGCGCGGCCGTCACTCCGCGATCGGCCGGTGCGTCGACTGCTTCAGGAAGACGTACCGGTACAGCGGGGCGACGTCGCCCGGGCTCGCGGTGCCCGTCTTCTTCAGGATCGCGACCAGGAGCGCGTTCGTCACCTGGCATGCCTGCGCGTGGTCGACGCCGGGCTCGCCGATGTGGTCGAGGATCTTCACGGCGTCTCCGAAGCGCTCGCGCAGCACGACGACGATCCCGTTCAGCATGCGCTCGAGCTTCTCCTCGTCGAGCGGCGGGCCGAGCGTGTTGATCGCGTCGGCCATGTACTGGAGGTCCGAGTCGTCGAGGTCGGCGAGGTAGACGGTCGCGAGGCGCGCGGCGCCCTCGTCGTCCGTCGCGAGGAGCGCGTAGCACGCCTCCTTCACCTGTGGAGCGACGACGCGGAGCTGAGCGACCAGGTTTCGCGTGAAGAGCTCGATGCTCCGGTTGTTGCCCGCGGCGAGGTGCTTCCGCACCCCGAGCGCGACGCGCCCGCGAGCGACCGCGAGCACGACCTCGTCGCGCGCGTTCCAGTATTCCGACTTCGCGACCCCGTCGACGACCTCGTGCAGCAGCGCGGGATCGTGCTCGCGGAGCGCCGCGTAGGCGGGCCGGGCGACGAGGATCTTCTCGACGCGGGCGGCCGGGTCGGTCTCGGGGCGCGGGGTCCCCGGCGTCCCGAGGACTCCATGCGGCGTCGCCTTCGGGGCGCCGATCGCGGCCGAAGAGAGGGTGACCGCCGCGGTGCAGACCAGGGCCGTGGCGGCGGCTCGGAGGCGTCGGGGCATGAGGACGTCCGTGTCCGTTCGGTCGGCCGCCGATCAGTCGGGGTCGTACGCGAGGCTCGGTCCGAGGAGGCGCTCCGCTTGCTTGACGGAGATGCCCTTCCGCCGAGCGTAGGCCTCCACCTGATCGACGTTCACGCGCCCGAGCGCGAAGTAACGCGCCTCCGGATGCGCCAGGTAGAGCCCGCTCACCGACGCGGCGGGTGCCATCGCGTACGACTCGGTGAGCGTGATGCCGACCGACGGCGCCTCGAGGATCTGGAAGAGCTTCGTCTTCTCGGAATGCTCCGGGCACGCGGGATAGCCGAACGCGGGCCGGATCCCGCGATACTTCTCCGCGATGAGCTGGTCGTTCGACAGGTGCTCCTCCGCGCCGTAGCCCCAGGCGCGGCGCGCCTCGAGGTGGAGCCGCTCGGCGAACGCCTCCGCGAGACGGTCCGCGAGCGCCTTCGTCATGATCGCGTGGTAGTCGTCGTGGTCCGCCTCGTAGCGCCGCACGACCTCGTCGACCCCGATCCCGGCGGTCACCGCGAAGGCGCCGACGTAGTCCTTCAGGCCGCTGTCGATGGGCGCGACGTAGTCGGCGAGCGAGCGGTAGACCTGCTGGGCCTCGTACTTCGTCTCCTGCTGGCGCAGCATGCAGAAACGGACGAGCTCGTGCGTCCGCGACTCGTCGGTGTAGAGGACGACGTCGTCGCCGTCGCCGGCCGCGGGCCAGAAGCCCCACACGCCGCGCGCGTGGAGGAGCTTCTCGCGCACGATGCGGTCGAGCAGCGCGCTCGCGTTCGCGAACAGGTCGCGCGCCGCCTTCCCGACCTCCGGGTGCTCGAGGATGTCGGGGTACTTCCCGCGCAGCTCCCAGGCATGGAAGAGGAAGGTCCAGTCGATGAGCGGCACGAGCTCGCCGAGCGGGAAGTCGTCGAGCGCGCGCCGGCCGACAAACGCCGGCTTCGCGACGTCCTCCGCCCGCCACTCGATGGCGACCTTCTGCCGGCGGGCCTGCTCGTACGGGAGGAGCGGGCGGCTCTGGCGCTCGCGGTAGAGCGCGCGCAGCCCGTCCTGCTCCTCGCGGTTCTTGCGGTCGAACTCCGCGCGCCCGTCCGCCGAGAGCAGGCTCGACACGACGCCGACGGCGCGCGACGCGTCGAGCACGTGCACCGTCGGCTCGCTGTAGCCGGGCGCGATCTTGACCGCCGTGTGCTGCCGCGACGTCGTGGCGCCACCGATCAGGAGCGGCAGGTGGACCTGCGTCCGCTCCATCTCCTTCGCGACGTGGACCATCTCGTCGAGCGAAGGCGTGATGAGGCCCGACAGGCCGATGATGTGCACGCCCTCGCGCTTCGCCGTGTCGAGGATCTTCTCGCACGGCACCATGACGCCGAGGTCGATCACCTCGTAGTTGTTGCAGCCGAGCACCACGCCGACGATGTTCTTGCCGATGTCGTGGACGTCGCCCTTGACGGTCGCGAGGAGGATCTTTCCCTGCGTCTGCACCTCGCCTCCGCCGCCGCGGCGCTTCTCCTCCTCCATGAAGGGAAGCAGGTAGGCGACGGCCTTCTTCATCACGCGCGCGCTCTTCACGACCTGCGGCAGGAACATCTTGCCGGAGCCGAAGAGGTCGCCGACGACCCGCATTCCGTCCATGAGCGGGCCCTCGATCACGTCGAGCGGCCTCGCGTGCTTCCGGCGCGCCTCCTCGACGTCCTCGTCGATGAAGTCGACGATGCCCTGCACCAGGGCGTGCGACAGGCGCTCCTCGACGGTCGCGTCGCGCCAGGCGAGGTCCTGGACGCGCGCCTGCCCCTTGCCCTTCACCGTCTCGGCGAACGAGAGCAGCCGCTCGGTCGCGTCCGGGCGGCGGTTCAGGACGACGTCCTCGACGATCTCGCGCAGGTCGGCGGGGATGTCCTCGTAGACCGCGAGCTGGCCCGCGTTCACGATTCCCATGTCCATGCCGGCCCGCATCGCGTGGAAGAGGAAGGCCGAGTGCATTGCCTCGCGGACGACGTCGTTGCCGCGGAAGGAGAAGGAGAGGTTCGAGACGCCGCCCGAGATGTGGACGTGCGGCAGTTCCTTCTTGATCGCGCGTGTCGCCTCGATGAACGCGACCGCGTAGCCGTCGTGCTCCTCGATGCCGGTCGCGATCGCGAGGACGTTCGGGTCGAAGACGATGTCCTCGGGCGGGAAGCCGACCTCCTCGGTCAGGATTCGGTACGCGCGCTTGCAGATCGCGAGCCGGCCCTCGACGGTCGTCGCCTGGCCTTCCTCGTCGAAGGCCATGACGACCACGCCGGCGCCGTAGCGGCGCACGCGCCGCGCGTGCTCGCGGAACGCGTCCTCGCCCTCCTTCAAGGAGATCGAGTTCACGATCGGCTTGCCCTGCACGCACTTCAGGCCGGCCTCGATCACCTCGAACTTCGAGGAGTCGACCATGACGGGGACGCGCGCGATCTCGGGCTCGGTCGCGACGAGCTTCAGGAAGTGCGCGATCTCGTTCGCCGAGTCGAGCATCCCCTCGTCCATGTTCACGTCGATCAGGTTCGCGCCGCCGCGCACCTGCTCGAGCGCGACCGCGAGCGCCCCCTCGTGGTCGCCCGACTTGATGAGGCGGGCGAACTTCTTCGATCCCGTCACGTTCGTCCGCTCGCCGACCATGACGAAGCCGGTCTCCGGACGAATGGCGAAGGGCTCGAGCCCGGAGAGGCGCGTCAGGCGCTCCTGCGGCGTGGGCACGTGCGGCGCGATGCCGTCGACGGCGCGCGCGATCGCGGCGACGTGGTCGGGCGTCGTGCCGCAGCAGCCGCCGACGACGTTGATCCAGCCCGACTCCGCGAACTCGCGCACGATCGCGGCCGTCTGCTCCGGCGTCTCGTCGTACTCGCCGAACGCGTTCGGGAGCCCGGCGTTCGGGTAGCAGGAGATGTACGTCGGGGCGACGCGCGCGAGCTCGGCGATGAACGGGCGCATCTCGGTCGCGCCGAGCGCGCAGTTGAGGCCGACGGCGAGCGGCTCCGCGTGCGCGATCGCGATCCACGCCGCCTCGAGCGTCTGGCCGGAAAGCGTCCGCCCGCTCCGGTCGGTGATCGTGAGCGACAGGATCACGGGCACGCGCGAGCCGCGCTCCGCGAAGACCTCCTCGATCGCCCAGATGGCGGCTTTCAGGTTCAGCGTGTCGAAGGTCGTCTCGGGGAGGAGGAGGTCGACGCCGCCGTCGAGGAGGCCGCGCGCCTGCTCGGCGTAGGCGGCGGCGAGCTCGTCGAACTCGATCGCGCGCAGCGCCGGGTTGTTCACGTCGGGCGAGATCGAGAGCGTGCGGTTCGTCGGGCCCATCGCGCCGGCGACGAAGCGGGGCTTCGCCGGGTCGCGGTCGGTGAGCTCGTCCGCGACCGCGCGCGCGAGGCGCGCGCCCTCGAGGTTCAGCTCGTAGACGACGTCCTCGAGGCCGTAGTCGGCCTGGGCGACGCGGGTGGCGCTGAAGGTGCTCGTCTCGACGACGTCGGCGCCGGCCTCGAAGTAGGCGCGGTGGATGCCGGCGATGACGTCAGGACGGGTCAGGACCAAGATGTCGTTGTTTCCCTTCAGATCTCGCGGGTGGTCGCGGAAGCGATCGCCCCGGAAGTCCGCCTCGGTCAGGCGATGGCGCTGGACCATCGTGCCCATGGCGCCGTCGAGGATGACGATCCGCCGGCGCAGGATCTCTTCGAACGGGGTCCGGGGTGTGGTGCTCATGGCTGCTCCGCGCGGCGCGCGAGGAAACGGGGATTCTAGCCAATCGGCCGCCGCGATGGCAGCGCTTTCGAGTGACATGGAAACGCGCACTGCGCACGCGATGGGCAGGACGTGCCGCGGTCGTCGACAGATCGTGCATCATTCGCTAGCAACCGGCGTCCAAGGCCCGAGGGCATGCGCGGCGCGGAGCCGTAGCGGTCCCGGTCGAGCGAAGTCGCATGTGGGCGGTGCGAAAAGGGTGGACGCGGCGCCGGTTCCTGCGGACCGCCGCGCTCGCGGGCGCGGCGCCGCTGATCGCGCGTCGCGCCTGGGCGGGTGACGCCGCTCCCGGCGCCGCCAAGCCGGGCGCCGGCCCGGCTCCGGGCCGGCCCTTCGCGATCGGGCACGGCGAGCGGCTCCTCGTCATCGCGCCGCATCCCGACGACGAGACGATCGGCGCGGCCGGCCTCATCCAGCAGGTCCTCGGGCAGGGCGGGACCGTCCGCGTGCTGCTCCTCACCGCCGGCGACGGCTACGTCGAGGCGGTCGTGCGCGAGACCGGCGAGCTGCAGCCGCGGCCGGCTCAGTTCATCGCGTACGGGGAGCGCCGCCTGCGCGAGGCGCGCGCGGCCATGCGCCAGCTCGACCACGATCGCATCCGCCTCCAGATCATGGGCTTCCCCGACGGCGGCCTGAACGACCTCCTCCGCGCCCACTGGCGCCGCAGCAACCCCGAGCGCTCGCGGACGACCGGCGCCTCCGACCCGCCGTACGACGCCGAGGTGATCGACCCCGACATCCCGTACGACGGCGCCGACCTGCGGCACGAGCTCGGCAACATCATCCGCGAAGCGCGCCCGACGATCGTCGCGCTTCCGGATCCGCTCGACACCCACCCCGACCATCACGCGGCCGGCGTCTTCACGCTGCTCGCGACCGCCGACTGGCTGCACGCGTCGGCCGCCGGGAAAGGCGTCGCGCCGAAGCTCCTCGCCTACCTCGTCCACTGGCCCGCCTGGCCGCCGGGCTGGGATGCGGTCGATCCGGCTCTCGTCGCGGACTCGGCCCTGACGCTGCCCGCCGGACTGTCGGCGCGCGGGCTCGGGCGCGTGAGCGTCGCGCTCGACGAGCGACAGGTCGCCGCGAAGCGGGCCGCGCTGGCGCGCTACGCGAGCCAGCAGGAGGTGATGGCGTCGTTCCTCGCGGCGTTCGTGCGGCACGACGAGCCGTTCACGCAGCTGGGCGCGAGCGACATGGCGTCTGCCGGAAGCCTCGTCGAGGGGCCGGAGGCGCCGCCGCTGCAGAGCCCCGCCGCGGCGCACGGCGACGTCCCCGCGGCCGGCGGGTCGACGCCGCCCGCCGGTGCGACGGCGCCGTCCCCGGCGCTCGCGGCCGGGACGGTCGTCGCCGCCCACTGACGTCGACGGCTCGCGTCGCGCCGTCGGTCCGTGTCGAATCGGGCTGTTCGGCCGCGCGCGTGCGGAGTATCCTCGGTGCAGGGGGAGCCTGCGACGGTGACGTGACATGGCCCCGAAGAGGCTCGCGCCATCGCCCGCGCGCGAGCGCGATCCCGAGCCCGCGCGACGCCGCACCGCGAGCGTCGCACCGCTTTCCGAAGCCACCCGCGATCCCGCACCGGTCCCGGCCGCGCCGCGCCGACTGCTCGCTCTCGACGCCTTCCGCGGCGTCGCGATCGCGGCGATGATCCTCGTCAACACGCCGGGCAGCCCGCGCCATCGCTTTCCCGTGCTGGAGCACGCCGACTGGCACGGGTGGACGCCGGCCGACCTCATCTTCCCGGCGTTCCTCTTCATCGTCGGGGTCGCGATCACGCTCGCCCTCGGGGGCGCGCGCGACCGCGGCGCGGCGGGCGGCGCGCTGGTCGCGCGCATCGTCCGGCGCGCGGTGCTGCTCTTCTGCGTCGGTCTCTTCCTGAACGCGTTTCCGACCTTCGACCTCGCGCACCTCCGGGTCCCGGGAGTCCTCCAGCGCATCGCGCTCTGCTTCGCGATCGGGTCGATCGCCACGCTCTACCTCTCGGCGCGCGCTCAGGCGGCGCTCGCGGCCGGTCTCCTCGTCGTGCACACCGCGGCGCTCTGGCTGGTCCCGCCGCTCCTGGGCACGTCGGGCTGGCTCGGGCCCGAGAGCAATCCCGGCGCGATGCTGGACCGCGCGCTCCTCGGCGGCCACCTGCTGCGGACCGGTTGGGATCCCGAAGGGCTTCTCGGGACGCTGACCGCGTCGGCGACGACGCTCGCCGGCGTGCTCGCGGGCACGTGGTGGACGACGCGGCGCGCGCTCGCCGAGCGCGTCGCCGGGCTCTTCGCGGCCGGGACGATCGCGGTCGTCGCCGGCCTCGCCTTCGACGCGGCGCTGCCGATCAACAAGAGCCTCTGGACCGCCTCCTTCGTGGTCTTCTCGGGCGGCGTGTCGCTCCTCGGCCTCGCGCTCTGCGCCTGGTCGATCGACCTCTGCGGCTGGCGGCGCTGGACCGCGCCCTTCGTCGTCTACGGGCGGAACCCGCTCCTCGCGTACGTCCTGTCGGCGCTCTCCGACAAGGCGCTCCTCTGGTGGACGGTCGTGCGGCCGGACGGGTCGCGCATCTCGGCGAAGGCGCTCGTCTACCAGAGCGTCTTCCTCCGCATCGCGAGCGGCCCGCGCGCGTCGCTGCTCTACGCGCTCGTCTGGGTGGCGATCTGGCTCGTGCCGCTCGCCGTCCTCCATCGCCGCGGTATCCTGCTCCGGCTGTGACGGAGGCGCATGCCGCGTCTTGCGGACGCTCGGCGCGTGTGGGAAGCCGCGGGACGAGGAGCGCGCGATGGCGATCGTCGGAACGGTGAAGGAGATCTGGCGGTTCCCCGTCAAGTCGATGGCGGGCGAGCGCCTGAACGAGGCGAGCGTTTTCGGCGGCGGCATCGTCGGCGACCGCGGCTGGGCGGCGCGCGACGAGACCGCCGGCGAGATCCGGGGCGCGAAGAAGCTCGCAGGTCTCCTGCAGTGCAGCGCCCGCTATCTCGACGAGCCGTCGCCGGGACGCGTGCCGGCCGCGGAGATCACGCTGCCGGACGGGTCGCGCGTCCGGAGCGACGACCCCGAAGCCGGCGAGCGCCTGTCGCGCCTCCTCGGGCGGGAGGTCACTCTGTGGCCGATCCAGCCGGCCGAGAGCCGCGACCACTACCGCCGCGTCCCCGAGCCGGGCGTCGACCTCGAGACCGATCTGCGCGCGATCTTCGGCCGTCTCCCCGACGAGCCGCTGCCCGACTTCTCCGTCTTCCCGGCCGAGATCTTCGAGCTGACCTCGCCGGCGGGCACGTACTTCGACGCGTTCCCGCTCCATGTGCTCACGACCGGGACGCTCCGCTTCCTGGCCGGCCGGAACCCGGACGCGCGCTTCGACGTCCGGCGCTTTCGCCCGAACCTCGTCGTCGAGACCGAGGGCGACGGCGCGTCGCCGCCCGAAGTCGAATGGGTCGGACGCGAGCTCCGGATCGGCGGCGTGCCCGTGACGGTCGCGGCGCCGTGCCCGCGCTGCGTGATGACGACGCTCCCGCAGCACGACCTGTCGAAGGACCCGGGCGTCCTCCGGACGATCGTGCGCGACCTCGCCCAGAACGTCGGCGTCTACGGGGCGGCGCGCGCGGCCGGTCGGATCACCGTCGGCGCGCCGGTCGAGCTCGTGTGAGCCGGCACCCACAGACTCAAGACGCGACCGAAGCGAGCCCGCGGGCAGTGGGGCGAGGAGAGCGACCTCATCGTTAAATGACCTCAGGGCGCCTGGCCCCACGCGCGCCGGAGCGGAAAGCCGGGCAGCGTCACGAACCCGCTGTCCTCGAAGATCCGGCGGCCGCGCCCCGAGGTGAGGAAGTCGACGAAGCGCAGCGCGACCGCGGGATGCGGCGCGGGCGCGAGCGGCACCGCGGCGACGACGAGCGGCGCTCCGCGCTGCAGGTTGCCGTGGACCTCGAGCGACGCCTCGTCGTACACGCCGCGCCGGCCGGGATCGGAGAGGTTGATCTCGACCGGGAGGTCGAGGAGCGACAGGCCGGCTTCGACCGCCTGGCTGCGATAGAGGAGAGCCGCGTCGAGAGCGCCGCGCTGCAGGCGCGGGACGAGATCGGTCGCGGGCACGATCTGATCGGGACGGAGCAGCTGGGCGGCGAGGTCCCCGCTCTCGTAGTAGCGGCGGGCGAGCTGCAGCACGAAGATCGCGCGCATGCCGAGCGGGTGGAGATCGGGATCGAGCCGGCCGAACCGCACGCCGCCCGCGCGCAGGGCGTCGAACCACGGCATGCCCGACGCGATCGCCTTCGCGTAGGTCGAGTCGCCGCGGTACGCGACGACCATCGCGTCGGCGGCGAAGACGACGTAGTACGGCGCCTGGGCCGCGGTCGCCTTCTCCCCGAGGAGCTCCGGGTCGGTGACGATCGCGACGTCGGCGGGCGCGCCGGACGCCGTCGTGAGACGCATCTCCGCGAGCGACGCCTGCGGCTGGCCGTCGAAGCGAACGCCGGTCGCGCGCGTGAACTCGGGCCCGATGCGATCGGACATGAGGTGGGCGAAGCTCGGGCCGTAGAGCACGGAGACGGACTCGGCGCCGGAAGCGCGTGCGCTCGCCATCGCCTCGGGCGTCGGAGCGCCCGCGGGCTCGCGGTCTTCGGCGCGGGCGAGCGAGGCGAGCGCGCCGGCGAGGACCATCGCGCCGAGCGCGATCGCGACGAAGGCGCGAGCGGCGCCCACCGCTGCCCGCGCGCGCCCGCGCGCGTCGGCTCGGCCGCGCCGGGCGGTGGCGCGGCGCTCCGGTTCCGGGTAGTCCCGGTCATGGCGTCCACCCGCCCGGCGGCGATCGAGCGCGTCTCGGACCGCTCGTTCTTCGCGTTCAACGCGCTCGTGTCCGCCGCCGCGCTCGCCTTCATCGGCTACATCCTGGTGCTGCGCGAGACGGGGACGGCGGCCGGCGCGGTCGATCTCCGGTTCCTGCCGGCGGTGAACGCGGCGCTGAACGCGACCTCCGCGGTCCTGCTCCTCGCGGGCTGGGTCGCGATCCGACGGCGTGCGATCCGCGTCCACAAGCGGCTCATGGTCGCGGCGTTCGCGACCTCGGCCGTGTTCCTCGTCTCGTACCTCGTCTACCACTGGGTCCACGGCGACACGAAGTTCGCCGGCGTCGGCTGGGTCAGGCCGGTCTACTTCGCGATCTTGATCAGCCACGTCGTCCTCTCGATGTCGGTCGTCCCGATGGCGCTCACCGCGTTCTACTTCGCGTGGCGGCGCGAGTTCCAGCGCCACCGGCGCTTGACGCGGATCGCGCTTCCGATATGGCTCTACGTCTCGGTGACGGGGGTCGTGATCTACCTCATGCTGAGCGGCGCGGCGGGATGACGCGCTCGGTCCTCCGCCACCGCGTGCCGTTCTACGAGACCGACGCGATGGCGATCGTCCACCACGCGAACTACGTGCGCTACCTCGAGCTCGCGCGCATCGCCTGGATGGACGAGCACGACCGGCCGTACCGCGAGTACGTGGCCCAGGGCCTCCACTTCTCGACGACGCGCGTCGAGCTCGACTACCTGCGGGCCGCCGCCTTCGACGACGTGCTCGAGATCGCGACCTGGCTCGAGTGGGTGCGCGGCGCGTCGCTCGCGATGGCGTACGACATCCGGCGCGGCGACGATCGCATCGCGGCCGCGCGCACGGAGCACGCGATGGTCGACGACGCCGGCCGCCCGCGGCGCATCCCGGCCGAGCGCCGCGACAACCTCGTCCGGCTCGCCGCCGTCGACAGCCCGCCACCGCGCGCCGCGCGCGCGGCGCGCTGACGACCGCTCGCGGACCCGGCTGCGATCAGCGCGCCTTGCCGCTCCCGGCCGAGGGCGGCGTGCGCGGGACGAGATAGAAGATGCGCCAGCCCGGCGGCCACGTCCGGAGCGATCGCGCCGGGTCGGCTCGCCAGAGCGCGACCTCGTCGCGCCAGCGCGGCCAGTCCGGCCGCCAGCGCGTCGACTCGCGAAAGCGCGCCGCACCGGTCGCGATCCCGATCGCGACCAGGACGGCGCACGCGACGTTGCGGGCGGACGGACGCCGTCCGCGCGAGAGGTCCGCATTCGCGAGGAGAAGAAAGAGCAGCATCGTTCCCGGCGCGTAGAAGTAGCGTGACGAGTAGCCGGCGTGGCCGAGGAAGCTCCGCTGCGGGCCGGACGCGAGGAGGGCGACGATCGCGGTCATCGTCGCGTAGCCGCCGGCGAGCGCGATGCGCTGGCGGGCGTCGAGCGGCCGCGCGAGCCATGCCAGCGCGGCGACGGCGGCCGCGAGGAGCGCGATCCCGGCCGCGACGGCGCGTGGACCGGCGACGTCGTCCCCGGTCCACGCGACGAACGCGCGCGCGAAGCCGGTCGCCGCGTCCGCGCCGGCGGTCGGGAGGACGATCGTCCGCATCCACACGATCGCGGCGAGCGTCGCGACGCTGGCGCCGCTGCCGCGCCGGCCGACGTACCGGCCGCCGTGCGTCGCGGCGACGGTCGCGATCTGCACGAGCAGGCAGGCGCACGCGATCGCGGCCAGCACGCGCGCGGCGCGCGAGCGCGCAAGCCACGCTTTCAGCGCGAACAGCGGCGCGAGGCCGGCGGCGACGGGCCCGCTCAGGCCGGCGAGCGCGAGCAGGCACGCGTAGGTGCGGAGGCGCGCGCGTCCGAGGTCGGCCGGCTCGAGCAGGATCAGGGCCGCCAGCACGGCGAACCAGCACTGGCTGTTGATCGTGTTGAGCCAGATCTCGTCGCTCAGCGACGCGAACAGCAGGATCGCGATCGCGACCGCCTGCCGGGCCGGGCGGCGCCATTCCGGCGCCGCGCCGAAGGCGACGATCGCGACCGGCGCCATCTGCGCAGCGAAGGCGAAGAGCGTCGTGACCGCGGGTGCGGCTTC
This sequence comes from Binatia bacterium, assembly GCA_035651755.1. Lineage (GTDB taxonomy): Bacteria > Desulfobacterota > Binatia > UBA12015 > UBA12015 > DASRFA01. Next base: position 43,434 of record DASRFA010000018.1, read on the forward strand.
GAGCGGCACGAGGCGCGCGGCGGCGAGCGCCGCGACGTTGGTGAAGAAGAGGAAGTAGCCCGCCGGCGCGATGAAGAGGACGCGGTACCAGGGCTCGTGCCAGGCGCGGAAGAAATAGGCCATGCCTTCCTCGCCGAAGAAGCCGGGCTCGAGGACGTAGGCCGGCTGTCGGAGCACGGTGACGGCCATCGCGGCGACGACGAGGAGCGCGCCCCGCGCCACCGTCCGATCGCCGGCTAGGCGCGGCGTCCGGCGAACCACGCGTAGAACGGCAGGCCGGTCGCCGTGACGGCGAGGCCGATCGCGCACTCGAGCGGCCGGCCCCGCAGCATCGCGAGCGCGATCGCGGCGTTCGTGACGAGATAGAGCGCCGGCACCCACGGATATCCCCACGCGCGGTAGGGCCGACGGCGCTTCGGCTGGCGGCGGCGGAGCGCGTAGAGCGCCGCGGTGTCGGCGATGGTCGCGAGCACGATCGCGAACGTCGTGTAGTCGAGGACGCTCGGGAAGCGCTGCAGGACGACGACGATCGCCGCCGCGGTCGCCGCCTGCGAGACGATCGCGACGTACGGCGTCCGGTTCGCGTGGTGAACTCGGTCCGAACCCTGGAAGAAGAGGCCGTCGAGGGCCATCGCGTAGGCGATGCGCGGGCCGACCAGGATCGTCGCGTTCAGGCAGCCGAGGATCGAGGCCAGGATGAGACCCGCCGCGATCGAGCCGCCGACCGGGCCGAAGAGCGCGCGCGCCGCCGCTTCGCCGGCGCGCGGCTCGCCGGCGAGCGCCGGCATCGAGAGCGCGTAGAGGTAGAGCCCGTTCATCGCGAGGTAGAGCACGGTGCAGAGGCCGAGGCCGATGAAGAGCGACGCCGGCAGGTTCCGGTCGGGCTCGCGGATCTCGCTCGCCACGTACACCGACGCGTTCCAACCGAGGTAGCTGAAGAGCACCGGCGACAGCGCGAGCCCGAGGCCGCCCAGCATCGCGGGCGTCACCGGGGCGGCGCTCTCGAAGTTCGCGAGGCTGCCGCGTCCGATGAGCGGGCCGAGCACCGCGAACCCGATCAGGGTCGCGACCTTCACGATCGCGGTCGCGTTGTTGAAGGTCGCGCCGGCGCGGAGGCCGACGTAGTTCACCCAGGAGGTGAGCGCGATGACCGCCAGCGCGACGAGCACGCGGCCGCCGGCCTCGACGGGCACGAAAGCGGCGAGGGCGTCCGCGAAGCCGACGGCGAGAGTCGCGACCGTGCCGGCGTAGATCACGAAGAACGAGAGCCAGCCGACCAGGAAGCCCGCGATCGGGTGGAAGCCCTCGCGCAGGTAGACGTAGTCGCCGCCGGCGTGCGGGAACATCGCGCCGAGCTCGGCGTTGGCGAGGGCGCCCGCCAGCGAGAGGGCGCCCCCTGCGAGCCATGCAAAGAGGAAGAGCGTAGGGTGGGGGAGCACCCCCGCGACGGTCCCGGGCGTGAGGAAGATGCCGACCCCGATCACCGACGACACGACGAGCAGCGTCGCATCCCCGCGCGAGAGCTCGCGCCGCAGGCGATCGCGCGGGTGGCGATCGTCGGTCGGGCTTCCGTCGGTCGCGGCCCGGTCCACCTGCGGATCCTCTCGCACGACGGTCGTAGCGACGGCGGTGCGGCGCTTCAATGTGCGCCGCGCCGCGCTCGGTATTGACATGTCGCCGTAGTTGGTACCAACTACCATTTGGAACATGCACTCAAACGGGCGCAGCGCGCAGAAGCTCGCGGAGCTGAAGGAGGCGTGCCGGCGGCACGGCGTGCCGCTCACCGTGCAGCGCTCGGTCATCCTCGAAGCGCTCGCCGCGCGCGACGACCACCCTACGGCGGACCAGATCCTGGACGACGTGCGCGGCCGGCTTCCCGGCCTGTCGCGGACGACGGTCTACCGCGTGCTCGACGCGCTCACGCGGATCGGCCTCGCGGTGAAGACCTGCAGCCCGGGAACCGCCGTGCGCTTCGACCCCCGCACCGAGCGCCATCACCACCTCGTCTGCCTCGAGTGCGAGCGCGTGCTCGACCTGCACGACCCCGCGTTCGACGTGCTCCCCATGCCGAGCGCGCGCAGGCACGGCTTCGAGCTCACCGACTACTCGGTGCACTTTCGCGGGCTCTGCCCGGACTGCCGGCGGGCGCGGAGCGCGGCGGCGCCCGCGCGGCCACGCGGTCGAGACGGCGCGCGTGCGCGCAAGGGAAGGAGGTCCGATGTCACGCGGTAGGCGCGGTCGCCGTTGGCATGCGCTCGGCGTCCCGGGCGCGGTGGCCCTTCTGCTAGGCGCGCCCGCGAGCGGCGACGTGCCGCCGGGCTACCCGCTCGGGCTCTCGCGCGTGCTGTACGAGATCTCGGTCCCGCCCGAGGGCGCCGGCAGCCCCGAGGTCGTGGCGCTCGGCGAGAAGCTCTTCAACGACAAGCGGCTGTCGGTGGACGACAGCGTCTCGTGCGCGACCTGCCACGAGCCCACGCGCGGGTTCGTCGACCACAAGCCGACGTCGGTCGGCGTCCGCGACCAGACCGGCAAGCGCAACAGCCCGACCATCCTGAACGCGATGTTCAACGCCGACCAGTTCTGGGACGGGCGCGCGAAGACGCTCGAGGACCAGGCGAAGCTCCCGATCCTGAACCCGATCGAGATGGGACAGGCGTCGCCGGCCGACGTCGAGAAGAAGCTGCGCGGCATCCCCGAGTACAGCGCCGCGTTCCAGAGGATCTACGGCCGCGACGTGACGTACGACGACCTCGCGGCGGCGATCGCGGCCTTCGAGCGCCAGCACGCGTCGGCCGACTCGCCCTTCGACCGCTTCGTCGCGGGCGACGCGAACGCGATCGACGCGCCCGCGAAGCGCGGCTGGGCGCTCTTCAACGGCAAGGGGCGCTGCACGAGCTGCCACGCCTTCAGCACCACGCGCGGCCTCTTCTCCGACCAGAAGTTCCACAACATCGGCATCGCCGCGCACGAGACGGACTTCATCGACCTCGCCCGGAAGTCGGCTGCGATCGTGCGGAGCGGCGACGTCGACCAGATCGATCGCCTGGCGATCGAGACCGACATGTCCGAGCTCGGGCGCTTCCTCGTGACGAAGCAGCCGGCCGACATCGGCGCCTTCAAGACGCCGACGCTCCGGAACATCGTCGCGACCGCGCCCTACATGCACGACGGGTCGCTCGCCACCCTGTGGGACGTCATGGACCACTACAACAAGGGCGGCGTCCCGAACCCGTTCCTCGACGGCGGCATGCAGCGCCTCGGCCTCACCGAGAGCGAGATCGACGACATGGTCGCGTTCATGGCGACCCTCACGAGCGACGACGTCGCGGCTTTCGGCAAGCAGGAGCTCGCCCGCCAGCGCGCCCGCAAGAACGTCCGGCCCGAGCGCGATACCGACGTCGCGATGGGGAAGAAGGGCAACCTGGGCGACCTCGCCCCGAATCCCGACCAGAAGAATCCCGCGGACCTCGGCGCCCTGCCGCCGGTGCCGCAGCTGTGAAGGAGCCGGCCATGGCGAGAGGCCCGAAGAGCGTCGAGACGAGATACGAGGAGGAGCGCCGCGCGCTCTTCGCCGGTCTCGCGAGGCTTTCGCGGCGCGGCTTCTTCCGGGTCGCGGGCGCGTCGGCGGCGGCGGCGCTGGCAAAGGGCGTCGTGTGGCCGCGGAGCTTCCAGGTCGTCGAGGTCGCGACCGCCGCCGAGGAGGGGATGCCGGCCGGCGGAGGGAGCGCCGGAACGAAGAAGTTCACGTTCGCCTACGTCTCCGACTCGCACCTCTACGAGCAGAAGCTGAACGACCGCTTCGTGCGCGCGCTCCTGAAGGCCGTCGACGACGTCAACCACCTCGACCCGCAGCCGGACTTCGTCCTCTACGGCGGAGACCTCGCCCAGCTCGGCCAGGCGAAGGAGCTCGAGCTCGGCCGCGACATCCTGAAGAACCTGAAGGCGCCCGTGAAGATGATGGTCGGCGAGCACGACTGGTTCCTCGACATGGGCGACAAGTGGCGCGAGCTCTTCGGCGCCCCGAACTACTCGTTCGATCACAAGGGGGTCCACTTCGTGACGCTGATGAGCGTCCAGGAGAAGGACTTCTGGACGGAGCGCGGCATGACGCCGATGCAGCGCATGCTGACGGTCGCGGGGCTCGACAACGCGACCCAGTCGCGCTTCGAGGTCGGCGACGAGGGCAGGAAGTGGCTCGCGGACGACCTCGCCAAGGTCGACCGCGCGACGCCGATCGTCGTCTTCTCGCACTCGCCGCTCTACAAGTACTACCGGAACTGGAACTTCTGGACCGACGACGCGGAGCAGGTGCAGGACATCCTCTCGCCGTTCGCGAACGTGACGGTGGTGCACGGGCACACGCACCAGCTCTTGACGAACCGGATCGGCAACATCGCGTTCCACGGCATGCTGTCGACGGCGTGGCCGTGGCCGTACGCGCCGGAAGGCCTCCCGCAGCTCACGATCCAGATGAACCGCGCCGACCCGTTCAGCCAGTTCGACGGCTGCGGCGACGGCACGCTCGACGTGCTCGAGAGCGGGCTCGTCGACAAGGTCTACAACCTCTGGGACCGGAACCCGGTCACCGTGAGCGGCAGCTACGTGGCGTCCAACGGAACGCGCGATCGCCCGCTCGCGACGAAGCTTCCATCCTATTGAGCGGCGAGGAGGCGGAACGATGAGACCACGGACCGCAATCGCGATCGCCGCGCCGCTGGCCGCCCTCGCCGTCGCCGGCGCGCTGCGCGCGCGCGCCGACGCGCCGCCGCAGCATCACGTGGCGAAGGGGAAGGACGGAAACGTCGTCGTCGCGCTCTGCGACGGCGAGACCAGCATGGAGGTCGACGGGCTGAAGGAAGGCGAGGCCATGCCGCGCGACAAGGCGCAGGCGGTCTCGGATGCCCTCATGGCGGAGTGGCGCCGAAAGAACCCGAACGCGCGCTGGGACGACGATCCGCCGGTACGGGTCGCGCAGGCGGCCGGCGGCGGCCCGAGCGGCGTCGGCCGTCAGGCCGAGCCGGCGGACGCGGCGCGCGCCGCGGGTCCGGACGGCGACCGCGCCGCAGAGCCCGCGCCGCGCGGCGAGCCCGACGCGCGCACCAACACCGTTCCGCCGGCGCCCGCGCCGGCGCCGGGCCTCCAGAGCGGAACCGAGAAGGGCAGCGAGAACGTCCCCGTGCCGGGCGCGCAGCCGCCGGCCGGACAGGAGCGCGTCCAGACCGGCATCTACAGCGCCTACACCGATCGTGACGAGAAGGTCTGGCAAGCGGCGACGGACAAGTTCGTGACCGACGGCAACACCATCTTCCACGACACGAAGGCGCTCGGCGGCACGATCGGCGTCTCGTGCGACATGTGCCACCCGAACGCGTCGAACACGCACCCGGAGACGTATCCCAAGTTCCAGGTGCAGCTCGGCCGGGTCGCCATGCTGCGCGACATGATCAACTGGTGCATCGAGAACCCCGTGCGCGGAAAGCCCCTGCGCGACGACGACGTCAAGCTGAAGGCCCTCGAAGCGTACATCTTGGCGCAGCGAAAGGGCGTCGCTCTCGACTACGGGAAGCATTGACGCCGGGCGGCTTGTCTCCGGGCGCGAAGTCGGCACAAAACGGCTCATGCTGTCCGGGGGAACCCTCCTCGCGGCGCTGGCGACGCTCGTGATCGCGTGCGTCGCGCAGGGCGAGGCCGCAGCCTCGTCGGGCGACACGGCGGCGCTCGGGAGCGCACGGAAGGATGCGAACGGGCGGTTCCTGAACCCGAGCGGGGACATCCCGTTCGCGAGCCCGCTCGTCACCTGGCCTTTCTTCTTCCGGCGCGCCGCCGCAATGATCGCCGGTCGCACCGGCATTCCCGCGGTCGTCGCGAACGACGGCGCCTTTCTGCGCGGGAACGCCGGCCACAGCGTGCCGGTCGTCACCTGGGTGGGGCACGCGACGCTCCTCGTGCAGATGGACCACGCGACCTTCCTCACGGATCCGATCTGGTCCGACCGCGCGAGCCCGGTGAGCTTCGGCGGGCCGCGCCGGATGGTGCCGCCCGGGATCGCGCTCGACGCGCTGCCGCCGATCGACTTCGTCCTCGTCTCGCACAACCACTACGACCATCTCGACGTGGACACGCTCGGCGAGCTCGCGCGCCGCAACCCGGCCGCTCGCTTCGTCGTTCCGCTCGAGAACGGCGACACGCTGCGCGCGGCCGGCGTGCGGGACGTCGTCGAGCTGGGCTGGGGCGACGGCGTGACGATCGCGGGCATCCAGGTCGTGTGCCTCCCGACGCAGCACTGGAGCGGCCGTGGACCGTTCGACGCGCGAAAGGCGCTCTGGGGCTCGTATGCGGTGCTCGGACCCGAGCGCCGCTTCTACTTCGCCGGCGACACGGGCTACTTCGACGGCTTCTCGCGAGTCGGCGAGCGCTGGGGCCCGTTCGACCTCGCGGCGCTCCCGATCGGCGCCTACTCCCCCTCCGCCATGATGCGCCCCTGGCACCTGAACCCGGAGGAGGCGGTGCGCGCCGGGCTCGATCTCCGGGCGCGGCGGATCGTCGCCATCCACTACGGAACGTTCGACCTGAGCGACGAGCCGCCCGACGAGCCGCCGCGCCGCTTGCGCGCCGCCGCCGCCGACGCGTCGATCTCGTCCGACGATACCTACGTCCTCAAGATCGGCGAGACGCGCGGGTTCTGAGCCGGCCGGTCCGCCGGCAGGGTGATCCGCACGGTCGTGCCCTGCCCGGGCGCGCTCTCGATCGCCAGGCCGCCGCCGAGGGCCCGCAGGAGGCGGGCGACGATCGCGAGGCCCAGGCCCGCGCCCGCTTCTCGGCTCTCGCCGCGCACGAACGGCTCGATCGCCTTCGCGGAGAATCCGGCTTCGATCCCGGGGCCGGTGTCGATCACCGCGATCTCGACGAGGTCGGCGCGGCGCTGCGCGACCAGCCGCACGCGTCCGCGTCGCGTGAACTTCGCCGCGTTGCCGAGCAGGTTCACGAGCATCTGATGCAGTCGACCGGCGTCGGTGTGCGCACACGCGTCGGGCGCGATCTCGGCGTCGAACTCGATGGGCCGGCCGCGCAGGAGCGCCTCCATCATCTCCCGGAGCGGGGCCACGAGGTCGGCGACGTGCACGCGCTCGAGGCGGCACACGAGCTTCCCCTGCTCGATCTGCGCGAGGTCGAGGAGGTCGTTGATGAGGGCGAGCTGCCCGCGCGCGCTTCGCTCCATGCGCGTCAACGTGTCGACCTGCTCCGCGGAGAGCACCCCGAACGCGCCCTCGGAGAGGAGCTGGGTGTAGCCGAGGAAGACGTTGAGCGGCGTCCGGAGGTCGTGCGTCACGTTCGCGAGGAACTCGCTCTTCGCGCGATCCGCGCGCTTCAGCTCTTCGAGCAGCATGCCCTTTCGGATCGCGACGGTCGCGATCGCGCCGAGGAGGCGCGCGTCCTCGGCGTCGCTCGCGCCGAAGCGGAAGGGCTCGTCGAGCTCGCTGGCGGTCAGGATGCCGAGCACGCCCGCGTCGTCGTGGAGCGGGATGACGAGCGCGGCCGCGGGGCGGAACGGCGCAGGGATCGGCGTCTCGGCCCACGGGGTGCTCCGGAAGTCGTTCAGCACGAGCACCTCGCGCGTGCGCAGCGCCTCGTCGAAGGCCGGCTCCGCGCCGCGCGGCAGGTGCAGCGCGCCGCCCGCGGCGCGCTCGCCGTACGGTCCCGCGGTCCCGTACGGGACGAGCGACTCGTCCTCCACGAGGAAGAGCGCGGATCGCGTCGTCAAGAACAGGGCGCGCGTCGCCTCGCAGAGGCGGGCCGCCATGCCGCCGAGGTCGGCGGCCGCGAGGACGTCGGCGGCCCAGGTCGCGAGGCGTCGCCGGCGCTCCGCGAGGCGGGCGTGCGCCGCTTCGAGGCGCGACGTCCGGATGAGGAGCGCGACGTGCGGTGCGAGGTGCTCGAGCGCGCGCACCTGGTCGGGTCGCACCCCGGGCGGTCCGTGCCAGCCGCACGTGATCGATCCCTCGCCGTCGCCCTGGTAGAGGAGCGGCACGATCGCGACCGAATGGAGCCGCGCGACCTCGAGCAGCTCCTCCATCGCGGGCGTCGCGCTCCCGCGGACCGCATGCACCGATCGACCCTGCGCGAGATCCTCCACCTCCGGGATCGCGCCCTCGCCGAAGCCGCGTCGGACGAAGGCCTCCGCGACCTCGGGCGGCGTGCCGTGATCGGCGGCCGGTAGGTACTGCCCGCGCCGGCGCGAGTGGATGTAGACGGTCGCGCGATCACATCCGATGCTGGTCGCGACGGCGGTCGCGATGCGCGCCAGTACCTCGGGATAGCCGGTGGCCGCGCGCGCGGCGTCGAGGACGCGACCGAGCGCGCCGAATGGATCGAGCGGCACGATTCGATTTTCGGCGGTTCGCGGCGCGGGCGCGAGGCGCGAAGTCTTGGCGCCCCACGTCCGCCTTGCGGATCTCGCTGGCGGTTGCGGGGCACGCGCGGGATCTTCAGGCTCGCGATTGCGAGCGCCCGCGCTGCTGGATGCCCGCCCGCCGTGCGGCGATCGCGTCGCGCGTCACGCCCCGCATGTGGGCCCGCGACGCCTCGTCCTCGAGGCGGAGCCCTTCGCCGAACGTGGTCGCGAAGCCCTGGTCGATGATGCGCTTGTAGCTGCGGACGACGTCGGGCTCGCACGACATCATGTCGCGCGCGATGGCCCGGCAGGCGGGGATCAGCTCGTCCGGGGCGACGACGCGATTCACGAGACCCCACTCGTACGCGCGCTGCGCGTCGAGGTAGTTCCCGGTGAGCGACAGCTCCTTCGCGCGATAGATGCCGATCGCCCGCGGAAGGCGCTGCGACAGCCCCCAGCCCGGCATGATGCCGACCCGCGCGTGCGTGTCGGCGAAGCGCGCTTCGGTCGAGGCGATGAGGACGTCGCACGCGAGTGCCACCTCGAAGCCGCCGGTGATGGCGAAGCCGTTGATCGCGCCGATGATCGGCTGCGGGACGGCGAGCATCGCGCCCACCAGGTCGCCGCCCGCGATCGCGACCTCAGCGTCGCGGGCGCTCGCGTCGCCGGCCTCGCCCCCGAGCTCCTTCAGGTCGATCCCGGCCGAGAACGCGCGCCCGGCGCCGGTCAGGATGAGGACGGCCGTGTCGCGCTCGCCCGCGACCTCCCGGAACGCCGTCACGAGCGCCCGCCGGAGCTCGCCGGAGAGCGCGTTCATCGCCTGCGGGCGGTTCAAGGTCAGGGTGGCGATGCCCTCCGACCGTTCGACCTTCAGCACGGGCTCGCCCATCGCGCGGCTCCCTTCGTGGCTTCCCGCCGCACGAGTATCGCGGCGGCGCGGGGCCGTCCACTCGCGGACGCGGTTGCCGTCGGGATCGCGACCGGCCAAACTGGCGACGTTTGGCGAGGTCGCACTCACGAAGGAGGCGGGGTGTCTGACCCGCGCCCCCCGGACGCGACGGCGCGGCGGGCGCACCGCCGTCGCGGCCGCCCGCGACGAGTCGGCCTTTCTTCGTCGGAAAGCACGAAAAACATCATTTTGACGTACCTCGCGCGACGAGGTGCGGTTCTCCGCTGAGCGCCTTCGTCTCGAGCTCGTCGGAGAGGACCGACTCTCACATGGAGTGATGGCCGATGTTCCAGGGCGACCCGCAAACCAGCCGCGCGTACCTCGCCGCAATCGTCGACTCCTCGAACGATGGCATCATCGGTAAGGATCTCGACGGCATCGTCCGGTCCTTCAATCCGGCCGCGGAACGGCTCTTCGGCTATTCCGCGGCCGAAATCATCGGCAAGTCCATCCGGATCCTGCTGCCTCCGGAGCGGCTCGACGAGGAAGACCGGATCCTCGCGAGGCTGCGCCTCGGCGAGCGGGTGGACCACTTCGACACGGTCCGTCTCGCCAGGGACGGACGCCGAATCGACATCTCGCTCTCGATCTCGCCGATCCGTGACCCGACTGGAAAGATCGTGGGCGCCGCAAAGATCGCCCGCGACATCACGGAGCGAAAGCGCGCCGCGGAGGCGCTCCGTGCGCAACAGGAGTGGTTTCGCGTCACTCTTGCGAGCATCGGAGATGCCGTGATCGCGTCGGATCCCGAAGGTCGCATCACGTACATGAACCGCGTGGCCGAGCAGCTCACGGGATGGCCGACTCACGACGCGCTCGGCAAGCCGCTTGCGGACGTCTTCAACGTCGTCAACGAAACCTCGCGGGCGCGAGTCGACAATCCTGCGGAGAGGGTGATCCGATCGGGTGCGGTGGTCGGTCTCGCAAACCACGCATGTCTCGTCAGCCGCGACGGAACGGAGCGTCCCATCGCAGACAGCGCAGCGCCGATCCTCGATGACGAGCGGCGTATCCTGGGAGTCGTCCTCGTCTTTCACGACGTCACGGAGCAGCGGCGGGCGGAGAGGGCCATCGCGGAGCAGCGAGAGTGGTTCGCGACGACGCTCGCGAGCATCGGCGATGGCGTGATCGCGACCGACATCCGCGGCCGCGTCGCCTTCATGAATCCCGTGGCGGAGCACCTCACCGGATACTCCGTGGCGGATGCCGTCGATCGCCCGTGTGAAGACGTCTTCCGGATCGTGAACGAGCACACGCGCCGAACGGTTCCGAACCCGGTAGCCCGCGTCCTGGCGGAAGGAATCGTCGTCGGCTTGGCGAACCACACGATGCTCATCGCTGCCGACGGCACGGAGCGGCCGATCGACGACAGCGGCGCGCCCATCAGGGACTCGAGCCAGCGTATCGCCGGCGCCGTCCTCGTGTTTCGCGACGTCAGCGAGCGACGGCGGGCCGAAGCCGACAGGTCGCGGGCGGCACACGAGCGCGAGCAGCTGCTCGAGGCCGAGCGACGCGCGAGAGCCGAGGCGGAGCGCGCGAACCGCGTCAAAGACGAGTTCGTCGCGATGGTTTCGCACGAGCTCCGGACGCCGCTCGGCGCGATCCTCGGTTGGAGCAAGATTCTCCTCAGGCAGGCGTTGGACGCGAGACTGAAGCACGGGTTGGAAGTCATCGACCGCAACACCCGCACGCAAATACAGCTGGTGTCCGACTTGCTCGACATCAGCCGGATCACGTCCGGCAAGCTGGCGCTCGAGGTGGACACGGTCGAGGTCGCGTCGGTCGTCCGCGACAGCATCGAAACGCTTCAGCATGCAGCCGACAACAAGCACATCGAACTGGTCGCTCGTATCGGCTCCGATCCGATATTCACGGTCGGCGACGCGGCACGTCTTCGCCAAGTCGTGTCGAACATCCTATCCAACGCGATCAAGTTCACGGAGACCGGGGGGCGGGTGGAGGTGCATGTCGGAACCTCGGGGTCGTCTGCCGAGATCGTCGTGACCGATACCGGGATCGGGATTCGATCCGACGACCTCACGTTCCTCTTCGAGCGATTCCGCCAGTCCGGTCCGACCACGACACGCCGCTACGGCGGCCTCGGCCTCGGATTGTCGATTGCGAGGCATATCGTCGAGCTTCACGGAGGCACGGTGCGCGCGGAGAGCGATGGGGAAGGAAAGGGCGCTCGGTTCACGGTCGAGATCCCACTTCGCTCCGCGGCGCATCTCGCCGGCGAGGCGAGCGTCGCCGATCGGGCGATGTCGCACACGGACACCGGAGTGTCCCTCGACGGACTGACGGTGCTCGTCGTCGAGGACGCGAGCGACATGCTGGCGCTGATCAAGGTGATCCTCGAAAGTCACGGAGCGACCGTCATTGCGGCAACGTCTGCCGCCGACGCGCTGCGTGCGCTGGGCCGATCGCCGGACATCATCGTGAGCGACATCCGCTTGCCCGACATGGACGGCTACGAGCTCGTGCGAAAGATCCGCTCCGGCGACGAGCCCTCCGCGCGCACGCCGGCCGTGGCCCTCACTGCGTTCGCTCGGATCGAGGATCGGACGCGCGCGATCCGCGCCGGCTTCCAGGGGCACATCGCAAAGCCGTTCGAGCCCATGGAGCTCGTCCTCACGATTGCGAGCCTGGCCGGCATCGTCCGGCCGATCAACTAGCGGGAAGCCGAATCGTCGAGCGGGGCCGCTTCGCCTCGCGGTGGGACCGCTGCCGTCCCGTGCGAGGGTGCACATCCGCGTCCGTGGCCGCCGGTCGGGCTCGACGTGTGGCGGCCGAACGTGGCACGCTGTTCGCGGGCACGAGCGGCGCGGTTCGCATACGACGAGGTCACGATGAAGACGGCAGACGAACGGGCTCGGACGGACGAGACGGAAGGGCAGGACGAGCGCGATCCGTTCGCAACCTTCGACGAGTCGGTGGGCGCCGGCCAGGTCCGGAATCCCTATCCCAAGCTGGGCGACCTCCGGCGCGAGTGCCCGGTCTACCACGGCAAGCTCCACCGGGCGTTCGACCTGCCCGACATGCACGAGCTCATCCCGGGTGCCAGCGACCACTTCGCGGCGCTCAGCTGGGACGCGGTCACGCAGGTCCTGCTCGACGGCCAGACCTTCTCGTCGTCCGGCTACTCGGCGTCGATGGGTCTGGTGATGGGCCACAGCATCCTCGAGATGGACGAGCCCGAGCACCGCCGCTACCGGTCGCTCATCCAGCAGGCGTTCACGCTGAAGGCGATGGAGCGATGGGAGCGCGACATCGTCGCGCCGATCGTGAACGCGCTGATCGACCGCTTCGTCGACCGGGGCCGCGCCGACCTCGTTCGCGAGCTCACCTTTCCGTTCCCGATCCAGGTCATCGCGGGGATGCTCGGACTGCCCGAGGAGGACCTGCCGCAGTTCCATCGCCTGGCGGTCGAGCTCATCTCGATCGCGGTCGACATCCCGCGCGGCTTCGCCGCGTCGCAGGGCCTGCGCGACTACTTCGCCGGGATCCTGGAGCGCCGCCGCGCGGAGCCGCGCGACGACGTGATCAGCATGCTCGCGCAGGCCGAGCTCGACGGCCAGCGCTTGACGGACGAGGAGATCTTCGCGTTCCTCCGCCTGCTCCTGCCGGCGGGCGCCGAGACGACGTACCGCTCGTCGAGCAACCTGCTGCTCGGACTCCTCGAGAACCCCGATCAGCTGCGCGCGCTGCGCGACGACCGCTCGCTCATGCGCCAGGCGATCGAGGAAGGGCTCCGCTGGGAGGCGCCGCTCACCGGCATCGCGCGCCTCGCGACGCGCGACGTGGAGGTCGCGGGCGTCAAGATCGCGAAGGGCTCGGTCGTGAGCGTGTGCATGGGCGCCGCGAACCACGACGAGACCCGCTGGGAGTCGCCGGAGCGCTTCGACATCTTCCGGACGCCGAAGCCGCACGTCGCGTTCGCGACCGGCCCGCACACCTGCCTCGGAATGCACCTGGCGCGGATGGAGACGACGGTCGCGCTGAACGCGGTCCTGGACCGCCTCCCGAACCTGCGGCTCGACCCGGACGCGGAGGACGTGCACATCACGGGGCTCGGCTTCCGCGCGCCCCGGAAGCTGCCGGTCGTGTTCGGCTGAAGCCCGAGCTCCGCTCCGAGGAAGTCGCGCATGTGCACGTAGAGGTTGTCGCCGAAGCGCCGTGTCGCCGCGGCGCCACTCCGGTTGGGCGCGCCGGTACCGATCTTGCCTGAGGTCGGGTGAAATCGAATGATCGGCCGCGTCGGCGACGCGGCCATCCACCCGGGAGGCGAAATGGCAACGACGGTGTTGCGGAGCTGCAACCTGTGCGAGGCGGGCTGCGGCCTCAAATTCGAGGTCGAGGGCAGCGAGATCCTCTCGGTCGCGCCCGATCACGACGACCCGCAATCCCGCGGCTACGTCTGCCCGAAGGGGCTCGCGATCGCGGACGTGCACCGCGATCCCGACCGTCTCCGGCGGCCCGTCCGGCGCGCGGCCGACGGCTCGTTCCATGAAATCTCGTGGGACGAGGCGTTCGAGCTCGCCGGCGCGCGCCTGCGCGAGATCCGATCGCGCCACGGCGCGGACGCGATCGCCGCCTACTTCGGGAATCCGCTCGTCCACAACTACAGCGGCATCATCATGGCGGGCTCGCTCCTGAACGCGCTCGGGACCAAGAACCGGACGAGCGCGGGATCGCAGGACACGTCGCCCCGCTTCGCCGCCTCCCATCACCTCTACGGGAGCACGCTCGTCGCGCCGGTTCCGGACCTCGACCACACCGACTACTTCCTGTGCATCGGCGCGAACCCGGCGGTGTCGCAGGGCAGCGCGATGGTGACGCCCGACGTCAAGTCGCGCCTGCGCGACGTGCGCGCGCGCGGCGGGAAGGTCGTCGTCGTCGATCCGCGCGCGAGCGAAACGGCGAAGCTCGCCGACGAGCACGTCTTCATCCGCCCGGGCGGCGACGCGGCGTTTGTCCTGTCACTCCTGCAGGCCCTCGTCGCGTCCGGCGAAGCCGACGTGAACGCGCTGCGCGACTCCGCGACCGGGTGGGAGGACGTCGAGCCGCGGCTCGCCCCATTCTCGCCCGAAGCGACCGCGGGCCTCACGAGAGTCGATCCGGAGACGACCCGGCGCATCGCGCGCGAGCTCGCCGTGGCCGCGCGAAGCGTCGTCTACACGCGCGTCGGGACCTGCAACAACGCGTGGGGCACGCTCGCGACCTGGGCGAACGACGTCCTGAACCTCGCGCTCGGAAGCCTCGGCGCGCCCGGCGGCGCGATGTTTCCCGAGCCCGCGCTCGACGGCAGCCAGTTCGTCCGCCTGGGCGGCATGAACGGCCACGCGCGCTGGCGAAGCCGCGTCCGCGGCCTGCCCGAGACCGGCTGCGACCTCCCGGCGTCGATCCTCGCCGAGGAGATGGAGACGCCGGGCGACGGCCAGGTGCGGGCGCTCGTCACGATCGCCGGCAACCCGGTGCTGTCGACGCCGAACGGACGCCGCCTCGAGCGCGCGCTCGGGCAGCTCGAGTTCATGGTTTCGGTCGACCTCTACGTGAACGAGACGACCCGCCACGCCGACGTCATCCTTCCGCCGAGCTGGTCGCTCGCCGAGGACCACTCCGAGCCGCTCACGCCGAGCTTCTCGCTCCGGAACCACGTCCGCTGGTGCGCGCCCGTGGTCCCGCGCGCCGAGGGCGAGCTCGCCGACTGGCAGATCCTCCTGCGCCTCAGCGAGCAGCTCGGCGGCGGGCCGTTCGGACGGAAGTGGCTCGACCGCGGCGCGCGCGTCGCGCGCGCTCTCGGCTGGCGCTACGACCCCGAGCGCGCGCTCGACCTGCTGCTCCGGATCGGACCGCACGGCGATCGCTTCCTGCCCTGGAGGGACGGGCTCCGCCTGGCGAAGGTCAAGGCGTCGCCGTACGGCGTCGACCTCGGGCCGGCGCGCCCTGGGTTCCGCCACCGCGTGCAGCACGCCGACGGCAAGGTCCATCTCGCCGCGGGGCCGTTCTTCGAGGCGATGGAGGCGCTCGGCGCGGAGGTCGAGCGGGCGCGCGGCCGATCGGCGAACGGCGAGCTGCTCTTGATCGGCCGGCGCGAGCTCCGGTCGAACAACTCGTGGATGCACAACGTCCCGGCGCTGGTCGCCGGGCGCGAGCGCTGCGTGCTGCTCGTCCACCCGACCGACGCCGCGCGCGCCGGGCTCCGCGACAGCCAGCCCGCGCTGCTCGAAAGCCGCGTCCACTCGGGCGTCGTCCCGGTGCGCGTCACCGAGGACATCATGCCCGGCGTGGTGAGCCTGCCGCACGGGTGGGGACACGCGGCGAGCGCGCCGTGGCAGTCGACCGCCGGATCGCACGCGGGCGTCTCGGCGAACGACTTCACGGACGACGCGCGCGTCGAGGGCGTCGTCGGGCAATCCATCCTGAACGGCGTGCCGGTCCGGCTACGGCCGGTCGGCCACACGCCGCCGGCGACGCCGACGGCGTAGCAACGCGCTCGGACTGGGACGCCCCTCCGGAGGGTCCCGATCGACCCGGTCGGCGTCGGGAAGACGGACACCTCGCGGACGTTCCGCGTAGCCGACCTGATCGCTCACGCGGTCCGTCCACCGCCGCTTGCGCGCCCGAGCGGCTTCGCGTACCGGGCGAGAACGCGGCGAGCGCCCCCTCGGGCGGACGACCTCGCGCGACCCGCTTCACATCCGGATCGCCGCGCCCATCCTCGGAGAACAGCATGTCGACCGCACCCACGATCAATGCACCCTTCTGGCTCGGTCCCCAGATCGAGGCGCGCGCCGAGCACCCGGAGGTCGCGTCGCGCGTCTTCCTGCGAAAGGACGGCCGGACCTGGACGTTCCGGCAGTACCGGAACGAATCGGTGCGCGTCGCGCACCTCCTGCAGCGGCGCCTCGGGGCGATCGACGACGCGCGCCCCGGGCACGTCGCGATGGTGCTCGAGAACCATCCCGAGCTGCTCTTTCTCTACGGCGGCTGCGGCTACGCCGGGCTCACGCTCTTCGGCGTGAACACGGGGCTCCGCGGCGAGACGCTCTCGGGCGTGCTCAACCAGTCGCGCGCGCGGGTCGCGGTCGTCGACCAGCGCTTCCAGGACGAGTTCGAGAAGATCCGCGGCGATCTCCGCCACATCGCGCCGGAGAACGTCGTCTACGTCCGGACCGGCGACGGCGAGCTGGCCGGCCCCGATCTCATGGAGTGCGCGACGGCGGAAGTCGGGGCCGACGGCGAGAAGCTCGCGCCGCCGTCCGTCGACGTCAAGCCGGAGCAGCCGATCGTCGTCATCTACACCTCGGGGACGACCGGCCTCCCGAAGGGCATCGTCAACAACCACGCGAAGATGCTGCTCATCGGCATGGCGGTGTCGCAGAACCTGCAGCTCGGACCCGAGGACGTCGGCTACGCGTGCATGCCGCTCTTCCACTCGAACTCGCTCTACCTGTGCTACCAGCCGGCGCTGCAGGTGTGTGGCAGCTTCGCGATCCGCGAGCGCTTCAGCGCGAGCAAGTTCGTGCCCGACGTGTTCGACCACGGCGTCACCTTCTGGAACTACGTCGGCGAGCCCGTGCACTACGTGCTGGTCGCGCTCGAGAAGCAGTTCGGCGGCGACGTCGATCGGATCCATCGCGAGATCACGAACGATCCGCGGAACAAGCTCCGCTACGCGCTCGGCAACGGCGCGGCGGCGCCGGACATCGAGCGCTTCACCGACTGGCTCGGGCTCGAGGACATGTTCGAGCTCTACGGATCGACCGAGGCGGCCATCAGCACGTTCCGGAAGAAGGGCGACCCGCGCGGCTCCGTCGGCGAGGTGACGGACCCCGCCGTCAAGATCCTGAACGAGCGCGGCGACGAGTGCCCGAACGCCGACATCGGCCCCGACGGCAAGATCCGGAACTACGCGGACGCGGTCGGCGAGATCTGCCGCGTCGCGGCGGACACCGGCCTCTTCCAGGGCTACTTCGACAACCCGGGCGCGAACACGTCGAAGTACCGCGACGGCGTCTACCACTCGGGCGACCTCGGCCACATCGTCGAGCGCGAGGGCAAGCGCTTCCTCTTCTTCGACGGCCGCACCGACGACTGGATCCGGAAGGACGGCGAGAACTTCTCGGCGCTCCAGGTCGCGCGCCTCGTGCAGGAGCACCCCGACGTCGTGCTCGCCGCCGCCTACGGCGTCCCGTGCAGCGTATCGGACGAGCTCGTCATGGTCGCGCTCAAGATCCGCCCGGGCGCGTCGTTCGACCCCAAGGCGTTCTTCGAGTTCTGCGACGACCAGGTCGTGAACGGCGGCATGGACAAGAAGTGGTTCCCCGACTTCGTGCGGCTGGTCGACGAGTTCGAGTACACGCAGACCGAGAAGATCCTCGTCCGGAACCTGAAGCGCGTGCACTTCGACCGGAAGCGCCTCCCGAGCGAGCCCATCTACTTCCGGACGCGCGGCGACAAGGCGTTCCGCCCGCTCGGCGCTGCCGATTACGCGGCGCTGCGCGACGAGTTCGCGAAGGCGGAGAAGCTCGACCTGCTCGACCGCTGAGCGCGCGGCCGGACCGCGGCGCGATGCGCGAGACGGGGGAAACGACCTGTCGTGCGCCGTCGTCGTCCGCCCGGACGGCTCCGTCGGAGCGCGTCGTACCCGCGGGTGCGGACGTGGTGCTCGGCTACCTCGCGCGCCTCCATTCTTGATCGCCGCGCGCGCGGCGTTGTCGCGTTTCCCGCCCACCGAGGGCGCGACGGTCCGATGACGACGTGCCGGCATGCGACACCGGAGCGCGCAGTGTGCTCGGCAATCCGGACGATGCCCCGGACGCGTAACGGGGGCGATGACCCCGCTCGCGTCGGCAAACGACGACCTGGATCGCCGCGGCGCGGCATACGTGAACGTGCGGCCACATCGCTCCGCACCGACGGATTTTCGCCGGCGAGACCTGCAAAGCGCGCTTGGCGAAATGCCAAGGACAGGCGGCACGAGCGCCCGCACGTGCGTGGCTCGCTCCGCAACACCGCTGGTTTTCCGAGGCGGCACGTCGGTTGCATGCGCGGTCGCCACGATGTCGCTCCGACGAACCACGTTCATGCTCGCGGCGGCGGTGTGCGCGGCGCTCGCGTCGCGATCGCCCGCGCTCGCGGCGCCGACCGCGGCGGACTCCGGCTCGCCTTCGGTCGCAGCCCTCACGATCTGCGAGCAGGCCGATCGCGCGTCGGGCGAAGAGAAGACGCGTCTCCTCGATCGTGGTCTCGAGCTGGCCGAGCAGGCCGTCGATCGCGACGGCTCCGACGCGAAGGCTCACTTCGCCGTATTCTGCAATCTCGGCAAGAAGACGCAGAGCGCCGGTCCGAGCGTCCGTCAAGTCTTCGTGATCGATCGCCTGAAGCGCGAGATCGACTCCGCGCTGAAGCTCTCGCCCGACGATCCCGCGATGCTCACCGCGAAGGGCGCGTTCCTCATGAAGCTCCCCTCGCTCCTCGGCGGCGACGAAGAGGAGGGCAAAGCGCTGCTCCACAAGGCCCTCAGCAAGGACCCGAACAACCAGGTCGCGCGTCGGTACTTGTCGCAAGAAGAGTAGACGGCTCTCCGTTCGCCGCGGCCCGCCCCGAGGTCGATCACGCAATCTCGTGGGCCATGCGGATATTCTTCTTGGCTAGCCCGTCGACGACGATCTGCAGGCCGCCGGTCCGGATCGTCCACTCCAACCGATGGTCGCGGTACTCGCGGATGAAGGCGCCCGACTCGACCAGCGGCCCGAGGTTCTGGAACGACGCCATCACCTGCGCGACCGCCTCCGTGCACTTCCGCGTGCTGTCCCGCTCGCTCGCGCGCCCGAACCAGGCGGCGAGGCGCGACCCCGCCGGCGGCGCGTGGCCGAAGCCCGCGGAGCCCGCGACGTAGGGCCACACCGACAGGTCGCCCCACCCGAACGCGTCGCCGTTGAACCACGGACGATCGCCGAGCTCGCGCTCGAGCCAGCGGTGCACGCCCGCGATCTGCTGCGCCGCGCGGGCCGTCATGCTCGATGCGAGGTCACCGGTCGCGCGACCGAAGACGGCGATCTCGGCGAGCCCCCAGTTGATCGCCTCGAAGTACGTGTCGCACTGGTCTTCGATCATCCGGACGCGCGCGCGATCGCGCGCCGAGGACGGGCGGAGCGCCGGGTCGGGCCAGCGGTCCTCGACGTACTCGAGGATGACGGTCGAGTCGAAGACGGTGAAGTCGCCATCGATCAGGCTCGGCACCTCGCGCCGCGGGCTCGAGCCGAGGAACTCCGGCTCCGGGTCGCCGAAGAGGTTCGGGATCTTCGCCTCGAACGGGATGCCCTTCTCGTAGAGGGCGATCTTCACCTTCTGCGCGTAGGGCGAGAGCGGATGCTCGAAGAGGGTCAGCATGGGCGTGTCCTACTACGAGCGGGCGCCGTCTGAACAGATGCCGCGGAATCGCCGCGCCGGCCCTTGACCGGGAGCGCGCTCCGCGACAGCACTGCGACGAGGAGCGCATCATGAGCGACGAGCGACCGAAGACCGCACCCCGCTTCGAGGACCAGTTCGACCAGCGCATCGCCGACGCGATGATGAAGTCGAACGACAAGCCCGATGGCCTGCCGGGATTCCTCGGGGCGCGCTTCGTCCGGTTCGAGCCCGGCCGGCTCGTCGCCGAGATGGAGGTGAAGCCCGAGCTCATCACGATCGTCGGCGCGCTCCACGGCGGCGCCATGGCGGCGTTCGTCGACCACGTGATGGGCTGCGTCCTCTATCCGCTCATGAAGCGCGGACAATGGGCGGCGACGACCGAGTTCAAGCTCAACTATCTGAGCGCCGTGCGGAAGGGGAAGCTCGTCGCCGAATCGACCGTGATCGCGCTCACGTCGCGCACCGCGGTCGTCCGCGTGGACGTGGAGAACGAGGGGCGCCTCGCCTGCGTGGCGCAGGGAACGCTCCTCGTGTCCGAGCCGCCGGCCGCGAAGGAAAAGCAGTAGCCGCTTCGGGCGAGCTTCTACGCCACCCGCCAGACGAGCTCGCGGTCGAGCGCGGGGCGATAGCAGCAGAAGCGACCGGTCGCGATCGATTCGTCGAGGAAGCGCCCGAGGCGCGGGTGGAGCGATCCGATCCGCCGGATCGCGTCGCGGATCGTCCGGGTGACGCTGACGCGCGCGCGCTCGATCGGCGCGCCGATCCGGCGCGGCCGCCCGCCGAGGCCGAGGGCGCGCGACAGCTCGCCCGAGATCGCGGCGATCTCCGCCTCGATCGTCTGGACGCGGCCGAGGTCGTTGAACGACCGCGCCTCCTCGAGCTCGCTCTCGAGCGACGCCATCTCCGCGCGGTATTCCGCCCGCGCCCGGCGATCGAGGATCTCGCCGGCGTCCCGCATCGAAGGCGGGCCTCCGTTCGGGTGCGCGTCGCCACCGATGCGCCGCCGGCCGCTGACGTCGAGGAGGTCGAGCACCGAGATGTCGCGGCCGGGATTCCGCAGCAGATACGCGATCTGCCGGATGCCGGTGAGGTCGCGGATGCGGATCTCCGAGCCCTGGAACGCGAGGCGCCAGAACTCGCCCTCGCAGACGAACGCGTTCGGGGCGTCCGCGGCGCGAGCGCCGGGGACGACGCGAGCGCCCTCGCCGGCATGCGCGGCCGTCGCGGCGCGATCGCGGGCGCGCGCCAGCACCTCCTCGGCGCCCGGCCGGACCTCCTCGAGCCCGAGCCGGGAGGCGACCTCGTGCGCCGCGGTCGCGAGCTCGAGCGCGCGCGGCCGCTCGCGCTCGTCGCCCGCCTCGAGCAGGAGGCGCGCGTACTCGGTCTGCGAGCGCGCGATCCACGCGACCGCCCCGAGCTGGCGATGCTCGCGCACCGCGTTCTCGAAGTGCGTCCGCGCGGCGGCGCCGTCGCCGACGCGCGCCGCGAGCCGTCCGAGGAAGTGGGAAACCCCGCCGGAGAAGCTGACTGCCGGGCGACCTGCGGTCATCCGCCCGGCGTAGGGACGGAGGAGATCGTACACGCGGCGCGCGCGCTCGACGTCGCCGAGCTCGCACGCGATGTGCGCGAGCGAGACGACGCTGAAGAGCCAGTTCGAGTCGCGCGGCAGGTCGTCGAAGCCGTGCGCCGCGAGCCGGTCGAGCTCGGCGCGCGCCTCGGGGAAGCGCTCGTTCTGGAGGTGCATGCTCGCGAGCGCGATCCGCCAGGCGGGGACGTCGGGTGCCTGGTCGGCGCCCATCCGCACGAGGCCTTCGAGCTCGCGCAGGCGGCCCTGCTCGTAGCGGAGCATCATGAGCCCCTCGCCGTAGCGGAGGAGCGCGCCCTGCTGCTGCGCGCGCTGGCCCGCGGCCAGCGCTTCCTCGAGCAGGCGCTCGGTGTCGGCGAGGCGGCCGTCGAGGATCGCTCGCATCACGCGCCAAGTCGCGACGTGCCATGCGTAGACCGGCCGCTTCAGGCGCTCGGCGGTGCGCGCGAACGACTCGATCGCGAGGTCGACGGCGCGGATGTCGCCGAGCTCGAGGAGGTCGTGCACGCGCCAGCTCTGCGCCTCGAGCGAGGCGACGACGTACCCGGTCTCGTCGGCGAGGCGCATGATCTCGCCTTCGAGCGCGAGGCGCTCCTCGAGGTTGTCGGGCCCGAGCACCGCGACGATCCGCATCATCAGGACCCAGGCCAGCGCGCGGCGGTCGCCGAGGGCGCGTGCCATCGCGACCGCCTCGTCCGTCAGCTCGGTGCGGCGCTTCTCGGAGGCGGGGTCGAGGTGGAGCGCGGCGCCGAGGCGCGCGAGACAGCGCGCGCGCAGCGTGCTCGGCCCGGCGGGGAGCCGCTCGATCGCCTCCTCGAGGAGGTCGACGAGCAAGCGGTCGACGAAGAAGCTCTCGACGCGCGCGTGGCTCAGTCGAAGCACGGCTTCGGCGAACGCCTCCGGTCCGACCCGGCGGGCCAGGTCGACGCCCTCGCGGAAGCTCTCGTTCATCCCGGCGAGGTCGCCGGCGCCGCTCCGCGCGTCGGCGATCGCGAGCGCGATCTGGCAGCGGAGCGCAGTCGTGTCGCCGTCGGCGAGATCGAGCGCGGCGAGCGCGCGCGCGAGCTCGCGCTCCGCCTCCTCGAACGCGAGCTGGCGAAGCGCGGCCTCGCCGGCGCGGAGGCCGTAGTCGCTCGCCTTCTTCGCGTCGCCGCCCCCGCGCGCGGCGGCGGCGAAGTGATGGGCGAGCTCGGCGAGGTGCGGGTCGAGGTCGTGGCGGTGCATCGACTCGATCGCCTCGCCGATCCGGCGATGGCTGCGGGCGCGCTCGTCGGCCGGCAGGCTCTCGTAGAGCGTCTCCTGGACGAGAGCGTGGCTGAACGAGAAGGCATCGCTCGCACCGGGGCCGCGCGCGAGCAGGCCGGAGCGCGCGGCAGCCTCGAGCGTCGCGAGCACCTCGGCGCGCGCGGCGCCGGTCACGAGCGCGACGATGCCGGCGTCGATGTCGCGCCCCGCGATCGCGGCGGTCGCGAGGACGGGCCGCGCGGACGGGCCGAGCCCGTCGACCCGGCGCGAGATCGCCGCGCGGACGCCGACCGGGATCGGAATCGCGCCCGGGCGGTCGTCGTCCCCGCCTTCGAGGCGGCGCTCGGCGGCGAGCAGCCGGACGACCTCGTCGACGAAGAACGGGTTGCCGCGCGTCGCCTCGTGGACCGCGTGCACGAGCCTCGGCCGGGGAACGACTCCGGCCCGGTCGGCGATCAGGTCCGCGACCTCGCTCTCCGCGAGACCGCGGAGCGGCAGCATGTAGCCGAGGCCGGCGAGCTCGCCGAGGAGGCGTGCCACCTCCGCCGACGCCGACGGCTCGACCTCGCGAAAGGTCACGAGCAGAAGCACGCGCGCGCTCGCGACCTCGCGCGCCAGATGCTGGAGGAGCTTGACGGACGAGAGATCGGCCCAGTGGAGGTCGTCGAGGACGACGGCGAGCGGCCGTTCCTCCGCGGCGGAGCGCAAGGCGACGGCGACCCGCTCGAAGAGCTCGAACCGCGCCTGGCTCGGCGAGGCGTCCGCGGTCCCGCTCGACTGTCCGAGGAGGCGCTCGATCTCGTCGAGCCCGCCGACGTCGAGCTGCGAGCGAGCGGCGCTCAGGACCTGGCGCCAGGGCCAGAAGGGCGGCGCGCCCTCGGCGTCGGGGCAGCGTCCCCAGAGCGCGATCGCGCCGGTCTCGGCGGCCGCGAGACGAGTGGCTTCCGCGACGAGGCGGGTCTTTCCGATGCCGGGCTCGCCGGCGACGAGCGCGAGGCCGCCGTTGCCCGAAGCGGCCGCGCGCAGAGCGCCGACCAATGCGCCCAGCTCCGTCTCCCGGCCGACGAACCGCTGCCCGCGAGACACGATAGGACGGTAGATCGGCTCGCACGCGCCGGTCAATCGGGGTCCGATCGAGCGGGGTTCGGTCGATCGATCGGACCCAGCGAACACTGTTCGCCGGAACGTTACGCCCTCACGGTCGAGCGCGAACCTCGTCCGGGGGCTCGGACGTGCTCGAGGCCGCGCGTGACCGCGCCGCGGAGACGCGGCTAGTGCGGCGGCGGGAGTCCGAGGAGGCCGGCGAGCCCCTGCGTGCAGGTGTTGTTCACCTCGTAGTTCTCCGGCATCGGCAGCTCCGCCGCGCGCACGAGCGCGACGACGCGGATCATGATCACCGCGAAGCGGAACGCGGCGAAGACCTCGTAGTAGTGGAGGTGCTCGACGCGCCTCCCGACCAGCTCCTCGTAGCGCGCGATCGTGGCCTCGCGCGACGGGAAGCCGGCGAGGCGATCGACGCCGATCCCCGCAGAGTGGTGCCAGTCGAGGAAGAGCCACCAGGCGAGGTCCTGCTCCGGGTTGCCGAGCCAGACCATCTCCCAGTCGAGCACGGCGACGCAGCGGTCGTCGCGGAACATCTGGTTGCCGATCCGCGAGTCGCCCCAGCAGAGCCCGACCGGCTCGTTCGCCGGCATGTGCTCGCGAAGCCACGCGAGCGCGGGCGTGCACGTCGGGTGCGGGCGCTCGCCCCACGCCCAGCGCAGGAAGTGCTCGTAGTAGTTGAGCTGCTGCTCGAGCGGCGTCCGGCCCCACTGGCGCGAGTCGAGGTAGTCGAAGCCGAGCGCGCGCCAATCCAGCTTGTGGACGCGCGCGAGCTTGTCGAGGCCGTCCCACCAGAGCGCCTCGCGGCTCTCCGGGCTCATCTCCGTGCACACGCCGGCGACGTGGTAGGGCGGGTTGTCGGGCGGCACGACGCCCTCGATGCGGTCCATCACGTAGAAGCTCGCGCCGAGGACGGCGTCGCTCTCCTCGAACCAGCGCATGCGCGGAACCGGGACGTCGGTCGCGGCGAGGCGGCGCATGACGTCGTACTGCCGGCCGAGGTCGTACTCGGGGAAGATCTGCCCCTTCGGGCGCACCCGGATGACGAGCGGCTCGACGTGCGCGCCGTCGGGATCGCGCCACGCGAGGTCGAGAAGGAGCGTCTCGTTCGAGAAGCCCATGGTCGGGACGACGAGGTTCCGCACCTCCACGTCGCGTGCGTCCGGAAGGCGCGACGCGAACCACGGCGTGAGCGCGGCGCGCGTGGCTTCCGGATCCCTCTGATCGCCGATCGCCATGGCGGTATCGGATACGCGACGCGCACGCGGGTTGACAAGGCCGCGCGCGGACGGGACGACGGAGCGATGACCGGGTACGTCGACGTCGAGGAAGCGCGTCGCCTGCCGGGGCTACGCCTCGTCCTCACGGAGGGCGTGCCGGGCCCGTGGAGCGAGGCGGCGAAGGCGGTGTTCCACGTGAAGGGCATCGCGTTCGTCCGCGTCCGACAGGAAGGCGGCGGCGAGAATCGCGCCCTCCTCGAGTGGACGGGCCAGACGAGCGCTCCGGTCGCCGCCTGGAACGACGAGCCGCCGCGCACGACGTCGCTCGAGATCCTGCACCTCGCGGAGCGCCTCGCGCCCGAGCCGCGGCTCCTTCCCGAAGCCTCCGAGGAGCGCGCGCTCGTCCTCGGGACGTGCCTGGAGATCATCGGCGAGCTCGGCCTCGGTTGGTGCCGCCGCCTCCTCATGTTCCACGCGATCGTCGCGCGGACGCCGGAGGGACAGGAGCCGCCGGAAGCGATCCTGCGCATGTGCCGGAAGTACGGCTACTCGCGCGAGGCGGTCGACGCGGCGCAGAAGCGCGTGATCGCGATCCTCGCCATGCTCGCGCGCCGGCTCGAGCGCCAGGAAGCGGAGGGCCGCCGCTTCCTCTTCGGCTCGACGCTGGGGGCGGCCGATCTCTACTGGGCGACGTTCGCGGCGCTCCTCGTCCCGCTTCCGCACGACCTCTGCCCGATGCCGGATTTCCTGCGCTGGATGTACACGAGCACCGATCCGGCCGTGGCCGCAGCGCTCGACCCGCGCCTGCTCGCACACCGGGACCGCATCTACCGCGACCATCTCCAGCTTCCGCTCGACTTCTGATTCCCATCGGCGCGGAGCGGTCGTGCGGCGCCGCGCGCGCGCGGAGCAACTTTCTCTCTTCAAGACGACCCGTTCGGCGGTCGATACTCGCGGCATGGAAGGAGCCGGGACCCCGCCTTTCGATACCGACGTCGCCGCCTCGTACCTCGGGAAGACGATCCTGGTCGGCGTCACGTACCTCGACCCCGAGGGAGCGACGATCCGTCGCGAGCAGGTGTACGGCGTGATCGAGGCGGTCTCGCGCGCGGGGATCGTCGTGGTGCTGCGCGGCGCGCGCGCCGGCACGGTGATCACGCTGCCGCCGCACCTGACCGCGATCCGTCCCGCCGAGCCGGGGGTGTACTCGCTCTTCGCGACCGGCGAGAGCGTCGATCACCCCGACCTGCTGTCGACGTGGCGGGTCCGTCAGCGCGCGACGATCCACTGACGAACGAACCTTCCGTGCGACGCTGGACCCGTCTCGCGGTGCTGGCGGTCGGCGCGACCGCGCTCGCCGTGGGGGCGCTCGCCGCGCTCACCTGGCTCGCGCTCGAGGGCCGCGAGGTGGCCGTCCTCCGAACGCGCGGCGACGCCGGCGCGGTGCGCGAGACGCGCGTCTGGGTCGCCGACGAGGCCGGCGTTCCGTGGATCGAGGCAGGGAACCCCGAGCGCGCGTTTTACGCCGATCTCGCGCGCGACCCGCACGTCGATCTCGTCCGAGGCGGTGCGGCCGCGAGGTACGTCGCGCGGCCGCTTCCGGGCGAAGAGGGCCACCGGAAGATCCGCGGCATGCTGCGCGCGAAGTACGGCCTCGCCGACTGGTGGATCGGGTGCCTCGTCGACACGTCGCGCTCGGTCGCGATCCGGCTCGATCGCGCGCCGGCGACCGGGTGACGGCGCTACGCTCCTTCGCCCCTGGGTCGAGCCGGCGCGGTGAGATGCCCGAATCGCCGCCACGCGCAGCGCTGGAACGGGCGCCCGTGGGCCGCTACGAGAGACGCGTGGCGGACCGCGAGGAGCGGGTGCGGCGGACGGAAGCGCTGGCGTACGCGCGGGCATCGCGCGCGGCGTACGAGAGCCGCCTCAGGGAGCTCGTCGAGATCCCGAGCGTCTCCGTCGACCCCGAGCGGCGCGACGACGTACGCCACGCCGCCGAGTGCGCGGCCGCGCTCGTCCGCGAGGCGGGCGGCACGGCGGAGATCCACGAGACCGGCGGCCACCCGCTCGTGCACGGCCGCCTCGATGCCGGCGCGGGCTGCCCGACGGTGACCGTCTACAACCACCTCGACGTCCAGCCGGCGAACGAGCCCGAGTGGCGGAGCGATCCGTTCCGCCTCGTGCAGGAGGGCGACCGCTACGTCGCCCGCGGGACCACCGACGACAAGGGGCCGGCGCTCGCCGCGCTCTTCGGCGCGCGCTACGCGCGCGAGCGCGACGTGCCGGTCAACGTGCGCTTCCTCTGGGAGCTCGAGGAGGAGATCGGCTCGCCGCACTTCGAGCGCGCGATCCGGGCGCGCCGCGCCGAGCTCGCGACCGGATCGGTGGTCGTGTCCGACACGGTGTGGGTGTCGCGCCGCCAGCCCGCGTGCCCGGCGGGTCTGCGCGGCCTGCAGGGCTTCCGGCTGACGATCCGGACGGGCGCGACCGACCAGCACTCCGGCACGACCGGCGGCGCGGCGCGAAACCCCGTCGCGGAGGTCGCGGACCTGGTCGCCGCGATGGTCGACGCGCGCACCGGCCGCGTCAAGATCCCCGGCTTCTACGACGACGTCGTGAAGCCGACGCGCGCCGAGCTCACCGACCTCGCGCGCTCCGGCTTCACGGTGGCGGGCTTCAAGCGCGACCACCTGCTGCGCTCGCTCCGGAGCGACGACGCGATCGACGTCATGAAGCGCATCTGGTGCCTCCCGACGCTCGAGGTGCACGGCATCGCCGGCGGCTACCAGGGGCCGGGCGTCAAGACGGTCGTGCCGCCGCGCGCGACCGCGATCATCTCGTGCCGCCTCGTCCCGGACATGCGGCCCGCGAAGATCGTCCGGCTCGTGCGCGACTTCGCCCGGTCGCGCTATCCCGACGTCGAGGTGCGCGCCGAGCACGCGCTCGAGCCCTACCGCGGCCGCACGACGGGTCCGCACGCCGACGCCATCCGGCACGCGATGAAGTTCGGCTTCGGCCGCGAGCCGGTCTTCGTGCGCGAGGGCGGGTCGATCGGCGCCGTGCTGTCGATGGAGCGCGTGCTGCGTGCGCCCGTCTACTTCCTCGGCCTCTCGCTGCCGGAGCACGGCTACCATGCCCCGAACGAGAACTTCGACTGGCGTCAGGCGGAAGGCGGGATCGCGAGCTTCGCGAAGTACTTCGAGGAGGTCGCGAAGCTCGGCTGAGCGCGCGTCGCGAGCGCGCGCCCGTCAAGCGCCAACGAGCGGCCCCGACTGAGGGACGCGGCGCAGCATCATCATCTGCGTGCCGTACGCGATGAGGCGACCGCCGTCGTCCCAGATCTCGACGGCCGCGGTCGCGTAGCCGGCGCGTGCGCGCCGCGCGTGGACGGCCGTCAGGAGCCACTCCGACGTCGTGTCCTCGAGGAAGTGCACGGTGAGGTCGAGGCTCGGCGCGTGGAAGGGCGGGTGGCCGGGCCCGAGCTTCTGCGAGAGCGCGGGCGGCATCGTGTCGGCGATCGGCGGCAGCGCGAGCGGGTCGAGCCGGCCGTCCGGAAGCCGCTGCGGGACGAGGTAGCGGAACCAGCGCGCGATTCGCGCCGCGCCCGGCTCCCAGCCGTCGGTCCACCAGGGGTGGCCGAGCGCGAGCCGGGTGTCGAAGTTCGAGAAGAAGGCGGGCCGCTGGCCGAGGTCGATGCCGCCGATCCGGAGCATGGGCAGCGCGTCGTCGGGGCGCGGCACGCCCGGCGGCTCGACGTCGACCAGGTCGATGCTGTCGCGGTCGCGGCCGAACGTCGCGCTCACCTCGAGCCCCGGTCCCGGCATCGTCGTCGAGGACAGCTGCGCGCGGACCTGCGCGGCCGCTCCGCCGTGCCGGAGCACCTCGACCCGGACCTCGAGCGGGCCCGCCGGCACGGGCGAGCAGAAGTGCGTGTTCGCGGACACCGGCCGGAGGTCCGGGTCGGCGAGCTCGGCCTGCATCGCGCGCATCGCGACCGTCATGAGGACGCCGCCCGCCGGCGAGCGGAAGTTCCAGGCGTCGGGGAGATCGGCGGTGTACCAGCCGGGCGCGACGCGCAGGCGGGTAATGGCGGTGTCGCGCGCGAGGTCGCTCGGAGTCATGCAGCGCTGATAGCAGTCACCATTTCGGGATGCGGAGCGTCTTGCTGATCATCGCGCTGCCGCTGACCGCGAAGACGAGGACCAGCGGGTGGAAGGCGCCGCCGAGGATGCGGATCCGTCCGAGAGGAAGGTTCACGCCGATCGCGTCGTACCAGGTGAGGAGCGCGAGGAAGGCGACCAGGATGACGCTCGTCGGGATCGGGGTGCCCTCGAAGTACTTGACCTTGCCGGACTCGTCCGCGAGCTCCTCGGCGGTCACGTTGTAGCGCGCGAGGCGGGAGAGGCCGCAGCTCACGAAGTACACGAGCACGACCGCGTCCCACGCGCCCCGCAGGCCGACCGCGAACGCGAGCACGGCCGGCGCCACCCCGAAGGAGATCAGGTCGGCGAGCGAGTCGAGCTCGCGGCCGAGCGGCGACGCGCGGTGTCGCCAGCGCGCGACCCGCCCGTCGAGGAAGTCCAGCACCATGGCGAGCGGGGGGAGGGCGAACGCGAGCCACAGGATGCGGCGATCGCGAGTATCCATGTACTGGAGGGTCGCCAGGATCGACCCGGTGCCGGCGAAGCCGTTGGCGAGCGTGATCAGGTCCGCGAGCGAGAAGTCGCGTATCAGGGTGAAGTGGCGGCGTCGCTGGGCGGCCATCGCGATCCCGGGCCGCGTTCCTGTCACACTTGGCGGCGCATGACGAACGACCCCGGATGCGACCGGCCGCCCGAGCCCGGCCGCGCCCGGTCGAGATGCGGGCTGGGGGAAATGCCCCCGACCGGTCGCGACCGCGAAGCGTCGATTGGGAAAAATTCCCACGAAATGCGTTGACACCGCATTCGCGTCGGCCGTAGCTATGACGGCGTTCCGCCGGCGGCGGCTGCGCGTTCGGACCGCCCACCGAGTGCGCCGGCCGCCATCATGGATCGGCTGGCTGTATCTCGCAGCACCTGGAGGGAGTCGGATGCTCGCATCGATTCGGCGCGCGTCGTGTGCGCTCGCAATGGCGTGGGTCTGCTGCTGGACGACCGACGCCCTCGCACAGATCGCCAACCCTTTCCCGCGCGTCATCCGGAAAAGCGCGATCCGCGTCAAGCTGGAGACGCTGGCGTCCGGCCTCACCGCGCCGGTGGAAGGCGTCGTCGCGCCGGGCGACTCGGCGCGCCTCTTCGTGGTCGACCAGGCCGGCAAGCTGTGGGCGATCGACACGGCGACCGGCACGAAGACCGTCTTCCTCGACGTGTCGTCGCGCCTCGTGTCGCTCGGCGTCTTCGGCGCGAACACCTTCGACGAGCGCGGCTTCCTCGGGACGGCCTTCCACCCCGACTACCAGACCAACGGGCTGCTCTACACGTTCACGTCCGAGCCGCCGGCCGGCCCGGCCGACTTCTCTACGCTCCCGATGGGCGCCACGACCGACACGCAGAGCGTCGTCACGGAGTGGCACGTGCCGGACCCAGGCAATCCGGCTTCGGTCGTCGACACGACGAGCGCGCGCGAGCTGCTGCGCATCGACAAGCCGCAGTTCAACCACAACGGCGGCGACCTCGAGTTCGGGCCGGACGGCAAGCTGTACGTCTCGCTCGGCGACGGCGGCGGCGCCGACGACCAGGACGGCGAGCCCTTCATCGGCGGTCCGACGGTCGGCCACGGCGCGAACGGCAACGGCCAGAACCCGGGTGTCGTGCTCGGAAAGATCCTGCGCATCGACCCGCTCGGCACGAGCTCCGCGAACGGGAGCTACGGGATCCCCGCCGACAACCCGTTCGTCGGACAGCCCGGCGTCGTTCCCGAGATCTTCGCGCTCGGGCTCCGGAATCCATTCCGCATGTCGTTCGACTCCGCGACCGGGGCGCTCTACGCGGGCGACGCGGGTCAGAACGCGGTGGAGGAGGTCGACGTCATCGTCGCCGGCGGCAACTACGGCTGGCGCCTCGAGGAGGGATCGTTCTTCTTCGATCCGAACGGCACCGGCCCGGGCTTCGTGACGAGCGTCGATCCCGGCGTCCCCGCCGGCCTGCGCGATCCGGTCGCGGAGTACGATCACGACGAGGGGATCGCGGTCCTCGGCGGCTTCGTGTATCGCGGCAGCGAGATCCGCGCGCTGCGCGGCCGATACGTGTTCGGCGACTTCGCGAAGACCTTCAACAACGACGGGCGGCTGTTCGTGCTGAAGAAGAAGGACATCGTGCGACCCAACGGCAAGATCGCGAAGAGCGCGATCGCGGAGCTCCGCCTCGTCGACCAGGCCGCCCTCGGGCTCTCGCTCCTCGGCTTCGGTCGCGATGCGGCCGGCGAGCTCTACGTCCTCGGCAGCGGGACGGGCGTTCCGTTCGGGACGACGGGCGTGGTACTCCGGATCGCACCCGCGAACTCGTGATCCGGGAGGACGTGACCGACATGCGCTCGAAACGATCGGCCGCACGCACGCTGGCGGCGATGACCGTCGCGGCGCTCGCCGCCTCGCTCGGCTGGCCCGCGCCGGCGCTCGCCGCCAAGTGCGAACCCGCGGGCGCCGACGCGACCCCGATCGCCGACGCGCGCGCGGCGATCGACGCGACGTGCGACTGCACCGGGTCGCCGACGCACGGCACGTACGTCAAGTGCGCGTCGGGCGTCATCCTCGGCCGCATCGTCGCGCTCCAGCTCAATCCCGCCTGCAAGGGCACCGTGCAGCGCTGCGCTGCGAAGTCGACGTGCGGGAAGCCGGGCGCCGTCGTCTGCTGCAAGACGAACTCGAAGGGCGTGACCAAGAGCGCGATCGCGAGCGATCCGGGACACTGCAAGCCGCCCGCCGGCGGCTCGGCGTGCGCGAGCACGTTCACGAGCGCGTGCGACGCGTGCGTCCCGGGCGGCTGTGCGATCGGCACCGTCAGCTTCGCGAACCACGTGCAGCCGATCTTCACCGATCGCTGCACCACGTCCGGCTGCCACAGCGGCGACTTCCCGGCGCAGGGCATGCTGCTCACCGCGGGCGCCTCCTACGCCAACATCGTCAACGTGCCGAACCTGGAGGTGCCCGGCCTCGACCGCGTCGAACCCGGCGACACCGCGAACAGCTACCTCTGGATGAAGGTCACGGGCGCCCCCGGGATCTCGGGCGGCCGGATGCCGCTCTTCGGCGGGCCGCTCACGAGCTCGGAGATCGGCCTCATCACCGGCTGGATCCAGCAGGGCGCGGCCGACAACTGACGTTTCAACGAGGGGATCTCTCCCCTCGCACCGTCGGGCAAAGCCCGCCGGGCCCCAAGTTGTCGAACGAGGGGATCGCTCCCCTCGCCCCGTTCGGGCAAAGCCGAACGGGGCCCCACTCCCCGGCTCGCTTCGCTCGGCCGCGCGCAAGCGCGGCCGAGTAGAGGTTGACCCGATGCGGACCGACCGTTGCCTGCGGCGATCCTTTCGGCGTAGACGGCAACGGTGTCCGCCGCGCCGGCATCGTTTCGCGCCCGCCTTGCGGCCGGCGAGCGGCTCGTCGGCTCGATCGTCACGCTGCCGCTCGCGGGCGTCGCCGAGATCGTCGCCGACGCGGGCTTCGACTGGCTCTGGATCGACATGGAGCACGGCCCGCTCGATCTGCTGCACGTCGAGGCGATGGTGCGCGCACGCGGCTCGTCCGCGGCGATCGTGCGCGCGCCCGCGAACGACCCGGTCTGGATCAAGCGCATCCTCGACACCGGCTGCGACGGCATCATCCTGCCGCACGTGAGCAGCGCGGCCGAGGCGCGCGCCGCGGTCGAGTCCGCGTTCTACCCGCCGCGCGGCAAGCGCAGCTTCGGGGTGGCGCGCGCGCACGGCTACGGGCCGCGCATGAACGAGTACTTGACGTCGTCGCCGCACGAGACCGCCGTCCTCGTGCAGATCGAGAGCGCACGCGCGGTCGAGAACGCCGACGAGATCCTCGCGACCGACGGCGTCGACGCGGCGGTGATCGGCCCTTTCGATCTTTCGGGCAGCCTGGGCCGGCTCGGAGATGTCGGGCATCCGGACGTGGTCGCGGCGATCGACGCGGTCGCGAGCGCAGGGCGTACGCACGGCACCCCGGTCGGGATCTTCTGCGGCAGCGCGGACACGGCGCGCGGGTACCTGGCGCGCGGCTTCTCCCCGGTCGCCGTCGGCGTCGACTGCATGCTGCTCGCGGACGCGGCCCGCTCGCTGCGGCGCTCGCTCGACGCGGGCGGCTAGGAGAATGACTCGAGACGCGAGCGAAGCGAGCCCGCGGGGAGCGGGGCCCCGTTCGGCTTGGCCGAACGGGGCGAGGGGAGCGATCCCCTCGTGAATTTGTCCGAACGTCGCGCACGGCTCGGAGCGAGCGACGTCGAGGTGACGCGCCTCGGGTTCGGCGCGGCCCCGATCGGAAACCTCTTCGCACCGGTCGCCGACCGCGACGCCGCCGGCGCGGTGGACGCCGCGTGGCGCTCCGGCATTCGCTTCTTCGACACGGCCCCCCTCTACGGCCACGGGCTCTCCGAGAAGCGGATCGGTGCCGCCCTCCGGGCGCACCGGCGCGAGGAGTTCGTTCTCGCGACCAAGGTCGGCCGCCTCCTCGTTCCCGACGAGTCCCCGCCCGACCACGGCTTCGTGGAGACGTCGCCCTTCCGCCCGGTCTTCGACTTCTCCTTCGACGCCACCCTGCGCGCGCTCGACGAGAGCCTCGCGCGCCTCGGCACGGACCGCGTCGACGTGCTCCACGTGCACGATCCCGACGACCACGTCGACGATGCGCTCCGCGGCGCGTTCCGCGCGCTCCGGCGCCTCCGCGACGACCGCGTGGTGCGCGCGATCGGGGGCGGCATGAACCGCTCCGCGCCGCTCGCCCGCTTCGTGCGCGAGGCGGGCGTCGACTGCGTGCTGCTCGCGGGCCGCTACACCCTGCTCGACCAGTCGGCGCTCGACGACCTCCTGCCCGCGTGCGTCGCGAGCGGCGTGAGCGTGATCGCGGGCGGCGTCTTCAACAGCGGGCTCCTCGCCGATCCGTCGCCGCGCGCGACCTACGACTACGCGCCCGCGCCGCCGCCGCTCGTGGCGCGTGCGCGCCGACTGGCGGCGGTCTGCGCGCGGCACGGCGTCGACCTGAAGGCCGCGGCGCTCCGCTTCCCGCGCGCGCACCCTGCCGTCGCGTGCGTGCTGACGGGGGCGCGCACGGCGGCCGAGATGGCGCAGAACGCGCGTCTCTTCGCGGCGCCGATCCCGCTCGCTCTGTGGGACGACCTCCGTCGCGAGCGGCTGCTCGACGACCGGGCGCCGACGCCCGAGGCGGAGCGCGAGCCGTGACGGCCCTCCGCGTCGCCCTCGTCGGCGGGCCGATGTACGACCCGATGTACGCGCTCCTCGAGGGCGTCGACGTCGAGGTCGCCGTGCACGCCGACCACCCGGCGCTCAACCGGCGCGTCGCCGAGCTGCTGTCGCGCGGCGAGCGGCTCGACCTGATCTCGACGCACGCGAAGTACGCGCCGTCGCAGGCGCGCTGGCTCCGCCCGCTCGACGACCTCGTCGATCCGACGCTGCTCCGGGAGCTCGCGCCGCGCGCGGTCGCGCTCTGCCGCTTCGGCGGCCAGCTCCTCTGCGTGCCGCGGAACGTCGACGTGCGCGTGCTCTGGGTGCGCGCGGACCTGGTCGCGACGCCGCCCGACACCTGGGCCGACGTGCGCGCGAGCGGCCGGAGCTTCGGCTTCCCCGGCCGCGAGTCCGGGCTCTTCGGGACGTTCTTCGAGCTCGTCGTCGGCGAAGGAGGACGCCTCTTCGACGATCGCGGTCGGCCGACGATCGCGACCGCGGAGGCGGAGCGCGCCGTCGGGACCCTGTGCGCGCTCGCGGCGACCGCGCCGCCGGACCTCGTCGACTGGCACTACGACCAGGTGGACGCGGCGCTGCTCGACGGTCGCGTGGCGATGGCGGCGGCGTGGCCGGGAGCGTACGGACCCATCCGGCGGTCCGCGCGCTACGCGCAGCTCGTGCCCGCGGCGTACCCCGCGGGCCCGCGCGGGCGCTTCACGTACGCCGGCGCGCACGCTTGGGCGATCCCGACGACCTGCGGCGACGTCGGGCGCGCGGTCGAGCTCCTGCACCGGCTCGCGGGCGCGGAGGCGGCGCGCCGCGAGCTCGCGAACGGCGGCGTGCCGGCGCACGCGGCGACCTTCGCGAGCGCGGAGCCGGTCGACGCGAAGGACGCCCGGCGCCTCGAGCTCACGCGCGCCGCGATCGAGGAGCAGATGATCACGTACCCGCCGCACGCGTCGTTCCCGGCGCTCGAGGACGCGGGCTGGTCGGCGATCCGCGACGCGCTCCGCGGTGCGTGCACCCCGGCCGAGGCGGTGCGGCGCGTGCAGGCGGTCGCGGAGGAGGTGCTCGCCGCATGAGGATCCGCGACATCGAGACCGCCGACGTCCGGTTTCCGACGTCGCGCACGCTCGCCGGCTCGGACGCGATGCACCCCGACCCCGATTACTCGGCGGCGTACGCGATCGTGCGCGTGGACGGCGCCGGCTCCGGTGCACACTCCGGCCACGGCCTCGCGTTCACGATCGGGCGCGGGAACGAGATCGTCGTCGCGGCGATCGAGGCGCTCCGACCGCTGGTCGTCGGTCGGGAGCTCGAGGACGTGTTCTCCGACATGGGCCGCTTCTCGCGCGCGCTGACGCAGGACGGTCAGCTCCGCTGGATCGGCCCGGAGAAGGGCGCGATCCACATGGCGGCGGCCGCAATCCTGAACGCGCTCTGGGACCTGCGCGCGAAGCTCGCCGGGCTGCCGCTCTGGCGGCTCCTCGCCGGGATGACGCCGGACGAGATCGTCGCGCTGGTCGACTTCAAGTACTTGACGGACGCGCTGACGCCCGCCGAGGCTCTCGCGATCCTGCGCGAGCGCGCCCCCGGCCGATCGGCGCGCACCGAACGTCTCGTCGCAGAAGGCGTCGCCGCGTACGTCACGTCGGCCGGCTGGATGGGCTACACGGACGACACCGTGCGAGACCGCTGCGCCGAGGCGCTCGGGCGCGGCTTCACCCGCTTCAAGATGAAGGTCGGCGGCCCGCCGGACCTCGACGTCGCGCGGGCGCGCCTGGTGCGCTCGCAGATCGGCGCGGACCGCATCCTGATGATGGACGCGAACCAGATCTGGGACGTCCCCGAGGCGATCGAGCGCATGCGCGCGCTCGCCGCGTTCGACCCGTACTGGATCGAGGAGCCGACGAGCCCCGACGACGTCCTCGGCCACCAGGCCATCGCGCGCGCGGTCGCGCCCATCCGGGTCGCGACCGGCGAGATGGCCCAGAACCGCGTGATGTTCAAGCAGTTCCTCCAGGCCGGCGCGATCGGCGCCTGCCAGATCGACGCCTGCAGGCTCGGCGGCGTGAACGAGGTCCTCGCCGTGCTTCTGCTCGCCGCGAAATTCGACGTGCCGGTCTGCCCGCACGCGGGCGGCGTCGGCCTCTGCGAGTACGTGCAGCACCTCGCGGCCTTCGACCAGATCGCCGTCGCGCCGAGCCTCGCCGGTCGCTTCACCGAGTTCGCCGACCACCTCCACGAGCATTTCGTGAACCCCGTGGTCGTCGCGAATGGCGCGTACCGGCTATCCGAGGCCCCGGGCTACGGCGTCGAGCTACGCGAGGAGAGCGTCCGCGCGCATCTCTTCCCGAGCGGGACCGTCTGGCGCGCCGGCTGAACATCGTTCACCGCGCGGAACTCCACCTCCGGCAAGACCCGCCTCATCACCGGTGT
Organism: Binatia bacterium; assembly: GCA_035651755.1. Classification (GTDB taxonomy): domain Bacteria; phylum Desulfobacterota; class Binatia; order UBA12015; family UBA12015; genus DASRFA01. The sequence continues at coordinate 80,165 of DASRFA010000018.1, forward strand.
GGTGCCGTTCGCGAAGTCGCGCGGCGGTGGGCGGTCGCGCTCAGCCCTCCACCTTGAGGCCGTGGCGACCGCCCACCTCGGCGAGCTTCCCGAGGTCGGGATTCTGCGGCGCGACCTCCCGAGCCATGTCGGCGAACATCCGCGACGCTCCCAGGCGCGACGTCATCGAGATCATCTCGCCGCCGCCCTTCCCGAACCGGAACCAATGGGCGGTGCCCGCGGGAAGATGGACCAGCGTGCCGGGCAGGGCGGTCCTCGACTCCTCGCCGATCCCGAAATCGATCTCGCCCCGGACGACGTAGAAGGACTCGTCCCACGGATGGCTGTGCGGCGGCGGGCCGCTTCCCTCGGGGCCGCGCTGGAGAAAGATCTCGTAGCCCTCGGTCGCTTCGCCCGACGCGAGGACGGTGATGTGCTCGCCGACGAGGTCCAGCGCGCGCGGGTAGTCCCGCGGCTCGACGATGAATGGTCTCACGGACATGGTCTTGCCCCCGTCCCGCTCCCGCGCGACGCCGTGCGGAAGCGGAGCGTTCTCATCCTCGGTTCAGCGCGCCGGTGCGATCGCGCGCAGCAGCTGCTCGGTCATCTCGAAGGGCACGCCCGTCGGCAGGTTGACGAGCGCGGCGCCCAGCCCGTTCTCGCGCCACTCGGCGAGGCGCTCGCGGCAGAGCTCGGGCGGGCCGCAGATCGCGATCGAGTCGACGAGATCGTCGCTCACGGCTTCCGCCGCGCGCTTCCGGTCGCTGGAGTTGTAGAGCTCGCGCACCAGGTTCGCGTTCTCGGCGAAGCCGTACTTGCAGAAGAGCGCGTGGTAGTAGACGCCCATCCCGCCGATGTAGAACGCGACCGTCGGCTTGATCATCGACCTCGCCATCGCGAGGTCCTCGAGCGGGATCACGGGCACGAACGCGGCGACCTCGACGGCCGACGCGTCGCGTCCGGCGGCCTTCGCGCCCTCGCGCAGGAGCGCGATCCCGTCCTTCAGGTGGCGGTACGGCCAGAAGGTCGGCACCCAGCCGTCGGCGATCTTGCCGACCTCGCGGATCGCGCGCTCCTGGAGCGACGCGACGTACACCGGGATGTCCGGCCGGAGCGGCTTCATCTCGAGCTTGAACTGGCGCGCGTCGAAGAGCGTGCTGAGCTCGGGCGACAGCCGCCCGCCGCGCCAGAGGACGCGCAGGATGCCGATCGTCTCGCGCAGACGCGTGAGCGGCTTCTCGTAGGGGACGCCGTGCAGGTTCTCGACGACGTTCTTGCCGCTCGTCCCGAGTCCCAGGATCGCGCGGCCCTCGGAGATCTCGTCGAGCGTCGCCGCGCTCATCGCGAGCAGCGCCGCCGACCGGCTGAACACGTTCGCGATCCCGGTCGCCACCCGGATCCGCTTCGTCCGAAGCGCGATTTCCGTCAGCAGCTGGAACTGCTCGTACCCCCACGCCTCCGGAACCCAGACCGAGTCGTACCCCAGCTCCTCCGCCACCTGCGCCGCCCGCACCACCGCCTTCCGGTCATACTGCTTCCAAAACGGCACGATCCCGAGCTTCGGATACGACATGGCGACCCTCCGTCGGCACTCTGCCCCACGGCTCCGACGCGAACAACCGCGCCCACCACCGGCGCCGACCCACTCGCCGACGCAGCCGGAGCCGTGTGTGCGGGCAAGCGAGCGACTGTCGAGCGAGCGGGGTTATTCCAATTCGCCTCCGTGCGGTGCTCGCGCAGGCAGCTATCGCTGCCCGCGCTCCGCTCCTCCGATGGGCCTCGTCGCCGCGGCAAAGCCGCGACTCCTCGCTCCCGCGCCCACTCGCCGACGCAGCCGGAGCCGTGTTTGCGGGCAAGCGAGCGAGCGGGACAATGAACCGCCCCCACCTTGATTCATGAAACAATTCGGGGCGCTCTTCCTCCCCGCGAACGAGACCCGGAGCGAGCGCCCGCACACACGGCTCCGGCGGCCCACAGGCAGAAACGCGAATCGCCGCTTGAACGCGCATGCACGCGGTGCGAGTTTGACGAACGATGCTGACGCCGGAACAAGTCGCGGCCCACGTCGAGCGGATCGCGCGCGACGGCTACACGGTGGTCGAGAACGCCATCGAGCCCGACCTGGTCGACGCCCTCCACGACGATATTCTCCGCCTCGAGCGCGAGAAGAGCGTCCGCCCCGCGCACAACGACTTCGAGGGCACGCAGACGATCCGGATCTACAACCTCCTCGTCTACGGCAAGCTCTACGAGCGCATTCCCGTCCACGCGAGCGTGCTGCCGATCGTCGAGGGCGTCCTCGATCCCGGCTGCCTCGTGTCGTCGCTCTCGTCGATCGCGATCCTCCCGGGCGAGAGCGCGCAGCCGATCCACGCCGACGACCAGCTGATCCCGCTCGGGAAGCCGCACGTGCCGACCGTCTGCAACTCGATGTGGGCACTGACCGACTTCACCGAGGAGAACGGCGCGACCCGCATCATCCCGGGCTCGCACCTGAAGGACCACTCGCCGACGTACGGCAAGCACTACGACAGCATCCCCGCCGAGATGCCGCGCGGCAGCGTGCTCGTGTGGCACGGAAGCCTCTGGCACGGCGGCGGCGCGAACCGGACGGATCGCCGGCGCGTCGGCATCGCGATGAACTACTGCGCCGGCTTCATCCGCCAGCAGGAGAACCAGCAGCTCGGGATCCCGCGCGAGATCGCGCGCGGCTTCTCGCCGCGCCTGCGCGAGCTGGTCGGCTACGGCGTCTACCAGATGCTGATCGGGCACATCGACAAGCGGAGCCCGGTCGAGCTGCTCGGCGACGACGCGGACGGCCGGATGGTGTGGGACCTGGACGACGGCTCGAAGGCGCGCCGCAACGCGTGAGCGAGGCGCGACCGCGCCGCGCGAGCGAGTCGGTTCTACCCTGGCGTCCGACGCCGGCGGAGATCGCGGCGGCCGCGGGGCGCACCGTCCCCGACGTGATCGCGTCCGGCCTTCGCGTGCTCCTCTGCGGCATCAACCCCGGGCTCTACTCGGGCGCCGTCCGGCATCACTTCGCGCGCCCGGGAAACCGCTTCTGGAAGGCGCTCCACGCGTCCGGGTGGACGGAGAAGCTTCTGTCGCCGTTCGAGGAGCGGCGCCTCCTGGAGTACGGCCTCGGCGTGACGAACCTCGTCGATCGCGCGACCGCGAGCGCGGACGAGCTCTCGGCCGAGGAGCTGGTCCGGGGCGCACGCCGCCTGCTCGCGAAGGTCCGGCGCTGGCGGCCGCGCTGCGTCGCGTTTCTCGGCGTCGGCGCCTACCGGGTCGCGTTCGCGCGCCCGCGCGCGGCGGTCGGGCCGCAGCCGGAAGCGCTCGGGCCCGCGCGGGTCTGGGTTCTCCCGAACCCGAGCGGCCTGAACGCGAGCTACCAGCTGCCGGACATCGTGGGCGCGTTCCGGGCGCTCGCCGAAGCGCTTGCGTCGGACGATGCCGGGTCGCCTCTCAAGGCGGCCGGCCGCGCGTCCGATTTGACGGAGCGGGGCGCGCCCCGCACCATCGTTCGGGGGCGACGGACCGCCAAGGCCGTTCGCCCGGGAGGCAAACGATCATGAGACCACAGCTCGCCGATCTCCGCTCGGGGAACCCAGCCCTCACCGCCGACACGTTCCGGAACGCCCGCGCGACGTTCGGAGAGGAGGCGATGACCGTTGCGGGCACCGCGAACAAGACGGCGATCGCGCTTCTCCTGCTGATCCTCGCCGCCGCCTACACGTGGAACGTCGGCGCCTCGAATCCCGCCGCGGTCGGCGGGCTGACGCTGGTCGGGGCGATCGGCGGCCTCATCGTCGCGATGGCGACGGTGTTCAAGCAGACCTGGGCACCCGTCACGACGCCGATCTACTCCGTGCTGGAAGGGCTCGTCCTGGGCGGCATCTCGTCGGTGATGGAGCGCCGCTACCCCGGCATCGTCGTACAGGCGGTATTCTTGACGTTCGGGACGCTGGCGGCGCTGCTCGTCGCCTATCGCTCCGGCCTCATCAAGGTGACCGATCGCTTCCGCGCCGGCGTCTTCGCGGCGACGGGCGGCATCTTCCTCTTCTACATGATCGGCTTCGTGATGAGCTTCTTCGGCGCGAGCCTGCCGCTCGTGAACTCGGCGACGCCGTTCGGGATCGTCTTCAGCCTCGTCGTCGTCGGCATCGCCGCGCTGAACCTCGTCCTCGACTTCGACTTCATCGAGTCCGGCGCGCGCGCCCGCGCTCCGAAGTACATGGAGTGGTACGGCGCGTTCGGCCTGATGGTGACGCTCGTGTGGCTCTACCTCGAGATCCTGCGCCTACTCGCGAAGCTGCAGCGCCGCGACTGACGTGCGCCGCCTCTCGAACGCTCAGCGGGTGGTCGTGTAGCCGTCCAGGCGGATCACGCCGCCGGCGGCGGCGGAGCCGCCGAGGAAACCGAAGCGGGCGTACTTGACGAGCTGCAGGTCGTTGTCGAGGCTCGTGACCGACGCGACCGAGCCTCCGTCGATCCACAGCTGGAACGTGCCGTCGTTCGCGCCCGGCGACGTTCCCTTCTGCCATTCGAGCGCGATCTCGTGCGCCGCCGCCGAAATCGGGAACCAGGCGGTGTTGTACGACGACTTGTCGTCCCGCCGGACGCGCGCCTGGAGCTCCGTCGCGCCCGCGACGACGCGCATGCGGACGATGATCATCCACCGCACGGTCGGCGTGCGCGAGAAGACGCGCAGGAGGTGCGGGCGCGAGGTCTCGCTCGGCGACACGTAGCCGCTCGCGTCGAGGAGGAACCGGACGCGGTAGTGCTCCTCGGCGTCGGGGTGGCGGTCGATGAGCTGGCTCGTCGCCGTATGGCCGGGCAGAACCTCGAGGCCGAGGTCGCCTTCGAGCGCGGCCGAGGCGCTCACGACGAGCTGGCCGCCGGCGTCCCGTACCGCGCTCCAGGCGGCGAGGTCGCCGGCTTCGAAGTCGTCCTCGAAGATCATCTCGGGCTTGGCGGCGACGTCGGCGACCGACAGCGAAAGGTCGTAGAGCTGGACCGTGCTCGCCGGACCCGGCCGGATGCGCAGGAAGTACGCACCGGCCGTCGGCAGCGCCAGGTCGTCGATCGCTTCCGCCGTCCCGGCAGGAGCACCGCTCGCGCTCGCGACGACGGTCGAGCCGTCGGCGGCGAGCACGTCGAGCGCGAGGTCGTTCCGCGTGCGCGAGTCGAACGGGGTGCCCGACGTGCAGCTCCCGTCGGGGTTCTGCGGACCCTGCAGGTAGGTGAAGCCGACGGGCGTGAGCGTCGCCGAGAGCTTCTTGCCGCCTCCGACGGCGAACCGGTAGAAGTCGACGTCCGCGTCGTCGTCGGCGCTCATGCCGTCGATCCCGACCGTCGTGTTCGAGGAGAGCGTGCCGAGGTCGGTTGCGCTCGCGGCCGCATCGTTCGACTCGAGCGGGTCGCCGTAGCCGCGCTGTCCCGCGAGCACGTCGTCGTGCTGCGGTCCGTCGAACGAGAGCGTCGCGATCGGCTCCATCAGCTTCGTCTCGTCGATCGGGCACACGTGGTTCAGGCCGAGGCCGTGCCCGTGCTCGTGCGCGACGACGTTGCGCAGGAGGAGGCTCTCGCCCGCGGTGTAGCCGAGGTTCGCGTCGGCGGTGTCGAGGACCATGTCGCCGCTGTTCGGGTACCAGTTGTACGCGATCACGCCGCCCGTGCCGTTGATCGGATGGCCGCCGATCCGGACGTCGCCGCGCACGCCGAGCGCGCCGCCCGCGGTCGGGAATGGGGCGCCGTCGTCGGCGGCCTCGTAGACGTAACGGACGCCGGCGAGCTCGCTCCAGCGCGCGAAGACCTGGTGGAAGAGCGGCATCCAGACGTCCGAGCTGCCGTAGATCCCGTCGAGGAACGCGCGCATGTCGCTCGGCGAGCTCGGCTCGCCGGCGCCGCCCGAGATCGGGGTGCCGTCGGGCACGAAGCTGTAGGTGAGGGTCGTCGGCGCGCCCTGCCCGAGGCAGCAGCCGTCGGTCGCCGTCCACGACCATCGCCCGCCGTCGGAGAACTGGTACTGCGCGCTCTCGACGCCGCCCGCGGCTCGGGCGGCAGCCTCGGCGGCGGCGCGCCGCTCGGCCTGCTCGCGCGCGAAGCGCTCCACGTCTTCGGGCAGCGAGCCCGGCCCGAAGCAGACCGCCGGCTCGCCGAGCGGCTCCGCATCCGGCCGCCAGGGCGGCGCGACGCCCGCGGGCGACGTCGCGAGCGCGCCGCCCGCGATCGCTCGTGCGGATGCCGCAGCGTCCGGCCCGCGAGCCGGCACGGACGGCGCGAGCGCGACCGCGAGGCCGCCGAGCGCGATCGCCATCCGGAGCGCGACACGGGCGAGCATGGCGCGCGAGGTCGGAGCAGCGCCCGTGCCACCGCGGCCTCGACGCGCCGGCGCGCTCGTGCACCGCGGACCGGCGACGCGGCGCGCGGACGACGGCGAGGCAAAGAAGTGTCGCTTTGCCGGCGAGCGGCGCGTTCCGGGTCAACCGTTCGGACGCGGGCGGCGTCTATCCGGTCGAGAGGAATGCCGCCGCGCGATGAGACCCCGGGAAGCGGAGGCGAGCTCCGCCATGCCGCCGACCTACGCGGACCTCTATCGCGAGCACCATGCCCGGATCGAGGGGCTGTGCCGGCTGCTCCTCGCGAGCGCGGCCGACGCCGAGGAGATCGGTCAGGAGGTGTTCCTCCGGCTCCATCGGAGCCTGCCGCGGGCGGAAGCGCCCATGGCGTGGGGCGCGTGGCTGACGCGGGTCGCAGTGAACGCGTGTCGCGATCGCCGGCGCGCGCGCTGGTGGCGCGCCTGGCGCGACCGGAGCGACGAGCTCGTCGAGGCCGAGATCGCCGCGCCCGCGCCGACGCCGGAGGAGACCGTGGCGAGCCGAGAACAGCACGCGCTCGTGTGGGCCGCCTTCCGGCGGCTGCCGACGCGCCAGCGGGAGGTCTTCGCGCTGCGCCAGATCGAAGGCTGGTCGACCGAGGACACGGCCCGCGCCCTCGGCGTGTCGACCGGCAGCGTCAAACGCCATCTTTCGCGGGCGGTCTCGAAGCTGCGCGCGATGCTCGGAGGACTCCGATGACCCGATGTCTCGACGAGCGCGCGCTCGCGGACGTGTTCGCGGGCGGCGGGTACACGCGCGAGGTCGCGCATCTCGCCGCGTGCGTGGCGTGCCGCGGGCGCTATCGCGCCCTCGAGCGCGACCTGGCGATCGTCCGCGCCGCGCTGCGGGAGCCGCCGCCGGAGTTGCCGTACCGGCGCGAACCCCAAACGGAGCGAAGCGACCGCGGGGAGTGGGGCCCCGTTTGGCTTTGCCAAACGGGGCGAGGGGAGCGATCCCCTCGTGCGACAGCCTGGCTCGGTACCGCCGCGGTCGCCGTTGCGGCCGCGATGGCGATCGTCGTCGTGCTGCGCGCGTCCGGGGCGCCGGGTCGTCGGCACGCGTCGGGCGCGCCGCAGCGCTACGCGCTCGCCGCGCACGGCCGGAGAGCGGAGATGGCGGACGCCATGGACGACGTCTCGGCGGCCCTCTTCGCGACGGGCGACGGGCGGAGCTTCGCGCTTCGCCGCGACGTTCCGGACTACCTCCACGCGACCGCCGCGCTCAGCGGCGGCTGGCCGTGCACCGACGGGCTCGGCCTCGGCAGCGACTGCATGTCCGACTGACGGAAGGTTTCGAACGAACGCCACTCATCGGCGAAACGCGGGACGCGGGAACGCGCGTCTCGCACGAAAGGGTGCACCCATGAGGACGAGAGCGACGAGCAGAAGACTCTCGATCGTCCGCGCCGCAGCCGGCGCGGTCGCGGTCGCGTGCGCGATCGCCGCGATCGGCGGCAGCGACGCGAGCGCGCAGGCGCTCGGGCGCCGCCTTCAGACCGCTGCCACCGTCGGCGAGGGCGGCGACCCCGGCCCCGTCGCGATCGGCTTCGCGCTCCACCACGGACCGGGTGGGCCGCCGCCGCTCGGCGACGGCCCCGGCCTCATGCTGCCGCTCCTCCTCTTCGCCGGCGACCTGACCGACGACCAGCGCAGCAAGGTCCACGACATCATGAGGACGAACCACGAGGCGATCGGCGGCCTCTTCGCACAGCTCCGCGCTGCGAACGACGAGCTCGCCGGCAAGCTGCTCGCCTCCGGCGACGTGTCGAAGGCGACGCTCCAGCCGACCCTGGACAAGATCTCGGGCATCCGCCAGCAGCTCCTCGACAACGGCGTCCAGGTCGCGCTCCAGATCCGCGCGATCATGACGCCCGATCAGGTCGCGAAGGCGGCGGACGTCCGCCAGAAGCTCGACCAGCTCGAGGAGCAGAAGCGCCAGCTCCTCGGCAAGGACGTGATGACGTTCGAGAACTGAGCGGGTCGGTCCCGCAGCCGCGAGACCCAGCCAGGCTCGGAAGGCGGAGGCGCGGGCGCGCGGGCCGGCCGGAGACTGACCCTCCGATCCCTGGCCGGTCCGCGCGCGGTGCGCTCAGCCCTGCGCGCTCGGCCGCTTCTTGAAGCTCTCGTACCAGCGCGCGACGTTCGGGTGCTTCTGGGCGTCCAGCGGGACGCCGGCGAACTCCCCGAACTGGAGCGCCGCGAAGAGCGTGCAATCGGCGATCGACGGCCGCTCGCCGGCGACGAACGGGCGGTTTCCGATGCGGTCGTTCAGGACGGTCAGGTTCGTCGCGAACCGCATCCGTCCGGTCTCCGCGGCCTCCGGCGATTGCTTGACGCGGCCGGCGAAGAACGGCGACGTGTTCTGGAACACCGCGCCGACCGCGCTCATGACGCCGATCTCGGCGAGGCGCTCGAGCTCGCGCACGCGCGCGCGCTCGAGCGGCGTCGTCCCGACCATCGGCGGATTCGGGCGGAGCTCCTCGAAGTACTCCATGATCGCGAGCGACTCGGTGAGGTACGACCCGTCGTCGAGCTCGAGGACGGGGAGGCCGCCGAGCGGGTTCTTCTTGAGGAACTCGGGCGTCCGGTTCTGGCCCTGCATCAGGTCGACGTTCTCGATCGGGACGTCGAGCCCCTTCTCCTTCAGGTACGTGAGGACCTTCCGCGGGTTCGGCGCAAAAGCGAACGCGTACAGCTTCATCCGTCCCTCCTTGCCGGGCAATGGGTTGGCGATTGGCGCCGACGCTATGCGATGCGCGCGGGCGAAGGTAGGGGAACGGTGCGGGCACGCGCGCGCCGGAGGGGCTGCGCTCGGGAGGAGAGCGCGGCGGCGTCGCGCCTGGTGCGCGACGCCGCCACGCAATGAGGGCTAGAAGCGGTTCCAGCCGCCGCGGCCACCGCCGCGGTTGCCACCGCCGCCGCCGCCGCCGCCGCCACGCGAGCGGTCCTCACGCGGCTTCGCCTCGTTCACGGTCAGGGGCCGTCCCGCGTGCTCGGTCCCGCTGAGCGCGGCGATCGCGGCCTGCACTTCGGCGTTCGAGCTCATCTCCACGAAGCCGAAGCCCTTGCTCTGTCCGGTATCGCGGTCCGTGATGACGTTCGCGCTCGTCACCGTACCGTGCGGCGCGAAGAGCGCCTCGAGCGCGGCCTGGTCGACCGAGTAGCTCAGATTTCCGACGTAGATCCTGGTTCCCATGATCATATCCCTTACGAAGACGCTTTGGACCCGGGGCGCGAAGCCGCGGGTCGGATTGGCGGGGCCGGAGATTCGGCCCCGTTCGGCAGGAAGGCGATCGAGGGAAGCAGCGGACGAAGCGTACCGACGCGGACTCGTTCAGCGAACCAACCACCCTCCGTCTAGCATCTCCGCTCACCGGTCGCTACGCGGCGTGCCAATCGTTCGGGGAGCGACGGGACGCCGCCCGCGGCCCGGCCGGAGCCGTCCCCGACCCTCCCGAGCCCGACCGTGAGGTCACCGCGCGGGCCTCGGGGTCGGCGCCAGCGTCTCCGCGCGCGTACGGTCGGGGCCGGCGAAGCTCTCGTCCAGGATCCTGGCCATGGCGGCCCGCTTCCCGGCGTCGTCGAGCGTCGGGTCCTGGGCGACGGCCTTGAGCGCGGCGCGGTACGCATCCACGCGCCGGCGCCACTCGTCGCGGCGCTCGTCGAGGGTCGCGAGGCGAGCGGCCGCCTCGGGTCCGACGAGCCGCTCGCGCAGCGCCTGGACGTCCTCCCGCGTGCCGCCCTGCGTGCGGACGCGCTGCTCGGCATCGCGTAGATCGAGCGCGCGGGTCGCCTCGGAAGGGAGTCCGACACCGGCCGCGGCGGCGCGCTGCTCGATCTCCGCGAGGCGGCGGGCGCGCTCCTCGGGCGACAGCGTCGCGTCCTCGGCGACCCGACGCCGCTCGATCGCGAGCTCGTCGGCCGCTTCCTCCTCCGCGAAGAACGCTTGCGCTGCCTGGTCCCCCAGAGTCTCGCGCCGGAGAGCCTTCAGCGTCGCGAGCCGCGACGCCAGGTCCGCGTCCGCGACGCCGGATGCGGCGAGCTCGCGCGCGCGCGCCCGGTACGCGAGGTAGCGATCGAGGAGCGCGTTCGCGTCGCGGGCGGCGTCGGGCGGAAGGCGGCGTGCGATCTCGGCGCGGATGCGAGCCGCGATACGATCGTCCGTCTCCTCGCCGGAGGCGGCGAAGAAGTAGTCGAACAGGCGGCGCGCGTCGCGCGTCGGGACGAAGCGGCCGCTCGCGTCGGTCGCGAGCCCGCCGTCGACGCGCGTTCCGCGGAGCGAGCGCGGGCGCCGCGGCCGAGCGTCCCCCGCCGCGCCCGCCGATCCGGCCGCGCTCGGCGGCGTCCCGCGGTCGTCGGCCACGGCGGGGCTCGCGCTCTGCGCGCTTGCCGCGCCCTCGGGCGCGGCGACGCGTGCCCGATCCGCGCTCGTCGGTGCAGCGCGCTCCGGGCGCGCGAGCCAGAGCGCGCCCGCGCCGATCGCGATCGCGATCGCGATCACGACCGCGGCCGCGCCCGCACGCGCGCGCTCGTTCACGTCGCGATCACAGCCCGGCGTTCTTCAGTCGATTCGCGTGCGTCCGGAAGACGGTCGTCGGGTTCGACTCGAAGATCGAGACCAGGCCGAGCACCTGGTTCACCTCGTCGAGGTGGTTGTGGAAGTAGTTGTCGCGAATCACCTGGCCGAAGTGGGCGCTGCAGCGCTCGACGAGGCCGTCGTTCGCCTCGTCGTAGAAGAGCGACGCGACGCCGAGCGATCCGTCCGAGACGTCGAGCGCGTTGGTGAGCACGCCCGTGCCGGTCCAGGAGTAGTTGCGGATGCCGTTCGTCACCGCGGCGCCGGAGCCGCAGTACGTGGTCGGGACGCCGCTCGGATACTGCGCGTTGAACTGCGCCATGCCGGCCGCGGAGAGCCCGACCAGCGCTGCGCGCGCGTCGTTCGGGTTGTTCGCGCCCGAGAGCAGGTTCAGGATCGTGCCGAGCGAGTTGCCGAAGAAGTCGAGCACGACCGACGTGAACGAGCCGTCCTGGATGTTGTTCACGAGGAAGTCGGCGAGGTCCGCGCCCAGGTGCGGCGAGCCGACCGTCGTCACCGACGCGACCAGGTCGGGTCTGACCGCCGCGACGTAGCGCACGTCGAGGCCGCCCTGGCTGTGGCCGATGAGGTTCACCTTCGGCTTGCCGGTGATCGCGACGATCGTCTCGATCTGGTCGATGAGCTGCTCGCCGCGAACTTGCGGCGAGTTGAGCGGGCTCACCTGGGTCACGTACACCTTCGCACCGCCGTCGCGCAGGGCCGACGGGATGCCGTACCAGTACTCGTAGACGCCGAAGAGCTGGTCGAAGCCGGCGGCGCCGTGCGCGAGCACGATCGGGTACTTCGTCTTGGTGTAGTCGCAGTTGAAGAGGCAGAATGCGTCCGCCGGCCGCGGAACGGCGGCGAAGGCGACTGCGGCGAGGGCAACTCCGATCGCGATGCGCAGCTTCATGTGTCCCTCCGGGCCCAAGGTGTCGCGGCCATACCACGGCGCGGAACGGGTGCGAAGCGGCCCCGCTGGCGTGCGGCCGGATGTGCGTCCTCGCCGCGATTGGGATAAGCGGCGCGCATGGCGCGGACGGTCGCGGACCTGGTCGCCGCGATGGAGCGGATCGCTCCCACGGCGCACGCCGCCGACTGGGACAACGTCGGGCTTCTCGTCGGCGCGCGCGACTGGCCGCTCCGCTCGGCGCTCCTCACGATCGACACGACGGCCGCCGTGCTGGACGAGGCCGAGCGCACCGCGGCGAGCGCGCTCGTGTCCTACCATCCGCCGATCTTCGCTCCCGTAAGCACGCTGACCGATGGCAGTCCCGCCGGCCGCCTCGTGCTGCGCGCCGCGGCCGCGCGCATCGCCGTGCACAGCCCGCACACCGCGCTCGACGCGGCGCCCGGCGGCCTCGGCGACTGGCTCGCGGAGGGATTCGGGAAGGCGCGCGCGTGCGAGCCGCTGCAGCCGGCGTACGACCTGCCGGCGAGCGAGGAGACGAAGCTCGTGACGTTCGTCCCGGCCGACGCGGTCGACGCGGTGCGATCCGCGCTCGCCGCCGCGGGGGCGGGGCGGATCGGCAACTACGAGCTCTGCTCGTTCGAGCTCCGCGGCCAGGGGACGTTCCTCGGCAACGAAGCGTCGAACCCGGCGGTCGGCGCGCGCGGCGTGCTCGAGCGCGTCGACGAGGTGCGGCTCGAGATGGTGTGCCCGCGCGCGGCCCTCGCGGCCGCGATCGCCGTTCTCCGCGGCGCGCACCCGTACGAGGAGCCGCCGATCGAGGTGCACCCGCTCGCGCCGCGCCCGCGTCGCGACGCGGGGCAGGGCCGCTTCGTGGAGCTGGCCGACGACATCGACGTCCAGGGCGCGGTCGCACGCGTCAAGCAGCGGCTCGGCGTCGCGACCGTGCGCGTCGCGGCGCCGCGCGGACCGGCCGCTCGCGTTTCGCGGATCGCGCTCTGCCCGGGGGCCGGCGGAGAGCTCCTGGAGCCCGCGCTCGCGTGCGGCTGCGAGCTCTTCTTCACGGGAGAGATGCGGCACCACGACGTGCTCGCCGCGCACGAGCGCGGCTGCGCCGTCGTCCTCGCCGGGCACACGAACACCGAGCGGCCGTTCCTCCCCGTCCTCGCGGCCCGGCTTCGCGGCGAGCTGCCCGGGGTCGACGTCGCGGTCGCGACGGCCGATCGCTGGCCGCTCGCGATCGCCTGACGGAGCGCCGCGGCGACGTCAGGGCACGCAGCGCAGGATCGCGCGCGTGCTGTGCGGCGGGTTCACGTCGCGGATGCGGGCGTGCAGGACGACGTGGCTGCCGTCGCCGGCGACGGCCGGTGTCGAGAGGCTGGTGAAGACGGACCCGACGCCGAAGACGTCGGTCGGTGGCGGGCTCGACTTCACGAGTACCGTCGAGCTCGTGCCGTCGAACGCGAACACGCCGAAGCGCTCCGGCGTGCCCGTGAGCGTGGCTCGCAAGAACGCGCGGTCGTCGTCGGTCAGGTCGAAGCCCGCGATCTTGCCGATGGCGCCTCCGGCAGGGCTCGAGTCGCCGCGCGTCACGACGTTCGACACGGCGGGGCCGGCGGGATCGAAGAGGAAGATCGCCCCGACGTTGATCACGCCCTCGACCTGGGCCACGAAGCCGACCTTGTCCGCGGCGTTCACGAACACGGGGGGGTCGAAGCCCGCGTACGTCGTCCCGCCGATCGGCGTGGCGGTGCCCTCGAGCGCGACCTCGGCGATCGAAACGCCGTCGTCGAAGAACACGCCGTCGAGCGCGGATTCGAGCGGGTTCTCGCAGTCGAGCTTGCTCGTCGCCCGCACGGCGACGGAGCCCGAGTCGCCGAGCCCGACCGTGCGGAACTCGCACAGCTCGCGTCCGCTGGCCGTCACGTCGTCGACCTCGAGGACCGTGCTCAGGGTGTCGGTCGCGGAATCGTAGAGGAAGACGCCCGCCGGCGCGCCGGAGACCTCGGCCGCGAACGCGACCTGGCCGGAGGCGTTGATCTGCGAGAGCGACATGATGTCGCCGAAGAACCCGCCGTTCGGTGAAGGCAGCGACGTCGCGGCCGCCGTCTCGTAGACGCCCGCCCGGCGGACGAACACCCCCTCGCCGGCGGAGAGGCCGGCGAGGAACGCGAGGTCGCCCGAGTCGTTGATGGAGTAGTCGTGGAAGGGCGACGCGGCCCGGAAGAAGCCGCCGTTCGGAGCCGGCGTGTTCGCCGCAGCGACCGTCTCCGGCGTCCCGCTGCCGGGATAAAGGTAAAGTCGCAATTTGGATGCGAACGGCCTGCCGATGAACATCGCGTCGCCGGCGGCGTTGGTCGCGACCTCGTTCGCGAAGCGAGGCGTGAGGAGGCGGCCGTCGGGGTCCATCTGCAGGCTCCGCACGATCGTGCTGCAGGTGAAGTCGGCGTGCGCCGAGCTGGGAAGGGACGCGATCAGCGCCGAAGCCGCAACGAGTGCCGCGAGACGAGCCCTCATCTGGATATCTCCTGGTGTCCGAGGTCTGGTCGGTCGTAACGCGGAGCCGGCAGCCACCGGCGGCTCCGGGACGGATCATTCCCCGCAAGTGGTGTGCGTGGCAAGCGCTTTGTTGATCGGTCGCGCGACGGGCGCTCGAAACTTCGACCATCGGGTGTGCGATGGCAGCCGCTTGCTCGCGCCGCGGCTCGTCGCGTACCGTCAATCGCCATGACCGAGTTCGCACTGCCGCGCTGCGACGAGCCGCCGGACTTCCGCCGCCAGGCGTCGACCTACTCGCGCTACCGCCGCAACTACTCGCGCGACCTCTACGACGCGATCGAGGAGCGCGCCGGACGCGGCGACGGACGCCGGGCGCTCGACCTCGCGTGCGGGCCGGGCATCGTCGCCGGCACGCTCCACGAGCGCGGCTGGCGCGTCACCGGCGTCGACTTCTCGCGGCCCATGCTGGAGCAGGCGCGCTCGGACCTCGGGCCGGCGGCCTCGCTCGCGCGCGGGCGCAGCGAGGCGCTCCCGCTCGCCGGCGGTCGCTTCGGGCTCCTCACGTGCGGGACCGCGTTCCACTGGTTCGCGCCCGCGCCCGCGCTCGCCGAGATGGCGCGCGTGCTCGCTCCCGGCGGCTGGGCGGCTCTCTTCTGGCGCTACCCCAAGCCGGGAGAGGACACAGCGCGCGTCATCCGCGACGTGCTCGCCCGGCTCGGTCACGACCTCCCGCCGGACGTCCTCACGATGCACCCGCCGGAGCCGTTCTGGCGATCCAGCCTCGAACCGCTGGGCGAGCTGATCTTCGACGTCGAGCTGCGATACACGCCCGAGAGCTTCCACGGCTACGTCGCGACGACCGAGTTCCTCCGCCGCGTCGCCGGTAACGACCACGCGCGCTTTCTCGCGGACCTTCGCGAGGAGCTCGACCGGCGCCACTCGGCCGGGCTGGTCGAGCGCTGCCGCGAGCATCTATTTCTTGCGAGGGGATCTCTCCCCTCGCCCTAGCCGGCAAAGCCGGCCGGCTCGCTTCGGCTCGCTTCGCTCGGCCGCGCGCGCCGGGCGCGCGGAAGGTGCGGT
Source organism: Binatia bacterium (assembly GCA_035651755.1). GTDB lineage: Bacteria > Desulfobacterota > Binatia > UBA12015 > UBA12015 > DASRFA01. Next base: position 95,594 of record DASRFA010000018.1, read on the forward strand.
TCTAATGATCGGCAGCGCGCGCGCGGCCGCCGCGGAGGAGGCGGCCGGGGAGGGGGCCGTCGGGGTCGACGGCGTCGCGACCGTCTTCGCGCACGATGCGACCGTTTACGACCACGGCGCGGATGCCGATCGCGTCGGAGACCAGACGGTCGGCGCCCGCGGGCAGGTCGCGCACGCGGCGGAGCGGGCCGGCGGCGACGGCGTCCGGGTCGAGCACGACGACGTCGGCGGCGAGCCCTTCCGCGAGCCGGCCGCGATCGGAGATGCCGAGCAGCTCGGCGGGCCGCGCGGTCAGCATGTGGACGGCGCGCTCGAGCGTGAGAACGCGCTTCTCGCGGACCCAGCGCGCGAGGAGATCGGTCGCGAAGCAGGCGTCGCAGAGCTGGCTCGCGTGCGCCCCGGCGTCCGACAGGCCGAGGACGGCCGCCGGCTCCTGCAGGAGCTCGCCGACCTCGCGCTCGTCGAGGTTCGCGACCGCCATGCGCAGGCGGAGCGCCAGGTCCGACGCGAGCGCGAGATCGAGCACGAGGTCGACGGCGTCCGCTCCGCGCTCGCGTGCGACGTCCGCGACCAGGCGCTCCTCGAGGGCGCGCTCCGTCGGGCAGACGGAGATCCACGTGCGGTTCCAGCGGCCCGCCAGGCGACCGCTCGCCGACGGCGCCGTCTCGGCGCGAAAGCGCGCGCGGAAGCCCGGGTCGCGGTAGATCGCCTTCTTCCCCTCGCGATCGGCGCGCGACACGTCGGCGAAGAAGGGAAAGCTCTCGAGGAGGAACGGCTCGCCGAAGTCGAAATCGAAGAGCAGCGGGCGGCCCGTCACCTGAGGCACGACCGTGAGGCCCGCGCGCGCGAGGTCGCGCGTCTTCGCGAGGATCGGCCGGTGTCCGTTCTCGCCGTAGACTCCGGAGAGGAGCGCCGTCCACGTCACCGGGCGGCCGCTCGCGCGCGCGACCTCGGCGAGCTCGTCGAGGAAGAAGCCCGGGCCGGTCGTCGCCTGCACGACGCCGCGCTCCGATCGCGCGAGGCCGCGCGCGAGCTCGACGATCTCCGCGACGTCGGCGGCGCGGCTCGGCACCGGTCTCCCGCCGAAGCCGACGTGGGTCGGCGACTTCGACGTGGCGAAGCCGATCGCTCCCGCCGCCATCGCCTCGGCGACGAGCGACCGCATGCGCGCGACCTCGTCCGGCGTCGCCGCGCGCTCGGTCGCCTCCTCGCCCAGCACGTGCAGCCGGAGCGGCGTGTGGCCGACGAAGGCGGCGAGGTTGATCGCGGTGCCGCGGCGGTCGATCGCGTCCAGGTACTCGGGGAACGTCTCGAAGCCCCAGTCGTCGCCGAGGCCGGCCTCGAGCGCGGCGAGGCACATGCCCTCGACGCGCTCCAGCGTCCGCAGCACGAGGCCGCGGTGCGCGGCGAGGGTCGGCGCGATGCCGAAGCCGCAGTTGCCCATGACCGCGGTCGTGACGCCGTGCCACGGAGAGATCGTCAGCATGCGGTCCCACAGAACCTGCGCGTCGTAGTGGGTGTGGATGTCGACGAAGCCGGGCGCGACGGCGTGCCCGCGGGCGTCGATCGTGCGCGCGGCGGCGCCGGGCGCGTCGCCGACCGCGACGAGGCGTCCGCCGCGGATCCCGACGTCGCCCGGCCGCGCCGGCGCGCCCGTCCCGTCGACGAGCGTTCCGCCGGCGATCTTGAGGTCGTACTCCAAGCAGCACGACCATAGGCGCGCGCGGGCGGGCGTCGCAATCGCGGCCGCTTCGTTTCGTGGTACGCTGCGCGCGTTCGATTGCAGACCACCGCGCCGGAGGATTCCGCCATGGCGACGCCGCAGCACCGCTGGAACCACAACAACTTCGCGGTTGCGCCCGAGAAGCTCGCGCTCGTGCGCGAGTGCATCGACGCGGTGTTCCCGTGGGTACGTTTCGTCGACAAGCCGCACCTCCTCGGCTATCGCCTGAGCGACGACCTCTACGAGGGCGCGCTCTACTTCCGCCCGGTGCCGGCCGTCGCCGAGCTCGAGAAGCTCCTCCACGAGCTGCGCCGGGAGCGCCCGGAGCTCGAGGGCGCGCTCGCCGGGATTGCCCGCGCGGATGCCGACTACGCCGACCATGCGGGCTTTCGCGTCGCGAGCGTCGCGGAGTGGGAGGAGCGCGTGGCGGCGATCGCGCGCATCGCGCGTGAGCGCCCGGAGTTCGAGCTGCGCGTGATCGACGTGCTCCGACCCGGGGACGGTCGTGCCCCCGCACCGGACCTCTACCAGGCGTTCGTCCGGATCGGGCTCCTCGGGCCGCTTCGCAACACGTTCGAGATGCAGGCGATCGCGCGATGAGCGCCGCGCCGCTCGGGTTCGGGCTCGTTCTGCCGCAGTTCGGGCCGTCGGCGCGCGGTCCCGAGGCGACGGCACGCCTGCGCGAGGTCGCGATCCGAGCCGATCGCCTCGGCTACGCCGTCCTCTGGACCGCCGAGCACATCGTCTTCCCGCGCGAGATCGCGACGCCCTACCCGTACGGCGGACGCTTCCCGGTTCCGGTGACCGACCCGATCCTCGATCCGATCGTCGCGCTCTCGTACGCGGCCGCGGTGACGGACCGCGTGCAGCTCGGGACGTCGGTGCTGGTGCTGCCGTATCGCCACCCGATGGTGCTCGCCAAGCAGCTCGCGACGCTCGACGTGATGTCGAACGGTCGCGTGCTAGCCGGCGTGGCGGGCGGCTGGCTGCGCGAGGAGTTCGAGCTGCTCGGCGTGCCGTTCCGAGAGCGCGGCGCGCGCACGGACGAGGCGATCGCGTTGATGCGCGCCCTGTGGAGCGAGGAGAGCGTGACGTTCCGCGGCCGCTTCTGGTCGCTGGAGGAGGCCGCCTTCTTCCCGAAGCCGGCGCGCGCGGGCGGCCCGCCGATCTGGATCGGCGGCTCGAGCCCGCCCGCGATGCGCCGCGCGGCGCGCCTCGGCGACGGCTGGATCGCCGTCCCGCGCCCGACGCTCGAGGAGCTCGCGCGCGACGTCGCGACGCTCCGCCGGCTCGCCGAGGAATCCGGGCGCGATCCGACCCAGCTCGGCGTGTCGTCGGGCGGCGCCGCGAAGTCGATGGACGAGCTCGTCGACCGCCTGCCCGAGCTCGCGCGCATCGGCGTCACGCTCGCGAGCGTTCCGCTCCTCTCGTGGGCGAAGAGCTTCCAGCACTCGCTCGAGCTCATGGAGGAGTTCGCCGAGCGCGTGATCGATGCATGAAGTTCGGGGCTGAGCGGGCCGCCGCACCCCATCGTGACCAACGGACGGCTTGCGACGGTCACCATCCCGCGGTGTAGGCGACTCCCAGGTCGACGGCGAGATCTGCGAGGTTCGAGTCCACGGTCCACAGCAGGCAGCGCTCCACGACCGTCGATGCGAGGAGGTGGGCGTCGATCCAGCCGATTCCGCGCCCGGCGAGCTTGCGCGCCTTCACGAACTCCACCAGCTCGACATGCGCCACGCCACCCGCTCGTTCGATCTCCGCGTACGCCGCGAGCAGGTCGGTGCGCCCTCCCGCGTCACCGATCAGCAGCTCGCCGTGTACGAGATCGTGGCTCAGAACCTGGTCGTCCGCGAGCAGCCGATCGAGCTCCCTCGCGTGAGGCTCGCGGCCACGCAGGAAGCGGATCCAGACCGACGTGTCGACCAGAACCACTACGCCGCTCGGTGTTTGCCGGCGGGCTTCTCGCGCCGTCGGCGGACCGCTCGCGCCTCGGGCTCCGATCCACGCAACGCCCGGAGACGCTCGTAGGCCGCGCGGCGCAGCAGCGCCTCGAGCCCGAGGCGTACGGCCTCCGTGTCGGTCCCGGCGCCACTCGCTGCACGCGCTCGGGCCAGAAGATGCTCATCGATGTGCAGCGTCTTCTTCATATGGCCGAACCTGCCATATGAGTACGGCAATTTCAACCGTACCATCTCGGCCAGCGCCCGGAGAACGATGGCGAGTCGTGCGTTGCGACTCGACTAGCGCATCGAGTCGCGCGCCCTCGAGAGCGTCCGCGCCGTGTGGCGCGCGATCATCCGGTCCTCGTCGGCCGCGACGACGCGCACCGTGCACGAGCTGCCCGGCGTGCTGATGACGGCCGCGTGCCCGGCGTTGCGATCGCGGTCGAGCCGGACGCCGAGGTGCTCGAGGCCGCGGCACGTCTCCTCGCGCACGGGGGCCGCGTGCTCGCCGATGCCGCCGGTGAAGACGAGCGCGTCCATGCCGCCGAGCGCGGCCGCCATCGCGCCGACGTGCTTTCGGAGCAGCCAGCAGAACATCTCGACCGCGAGGGCGGCGCGCGCGTCCGAAGCGCGCGCGGCGAGAAGCGCGCGCATGTCGGAGGACGTTCCGGAGACGCCGGCGAGGCCGGCCTCGTGGTTCACGACGCGGTCGACGTCCGCGGGCGACATCCCGCGCTCGCGGAGGAGGTAGAGGAGGACGCCCGGGTCGAGGTCGCCGGAGCGCGTGCCCATCATGAGGCCGCCGGTCGGCGAGAAGCCCATGGTCGTGTCGATCGAGCGGCCGTCGCGGACGGCGGCGAGGCTCGCGCCGTTTCCGAGGTGCGCGATCACGGCGCGGCCGAGCGCCTCGGCGCCCAGCTCGCTCACCACCCACTCGTACGAGAGGCCGTGGAAGCCGTAGCGGCGCACGCCTTCGTCCCAGAGGCGCGACGGCAGCGGGAGGCGCTCCGCGACCTCGGGCATGCGGCGGTGGAACGCGGTATCGAAGCACGCGACCTGCGGCAGCGAAGGGAAGCGCTCGCGCACCGCCTCGACGCACGCGATCGCGGCCGGCTGGTGGAGCGGCGCGTACGGCGTCAGGCGCCGGAGGTCTTCCAGGAGCGCGTCGTCGATGCGCTCGGGCGCGACATGATCGGAGCCGCCGTGGACGACGCGGTGGCCGGCGGCGTCGAGCCGCGCCGGCTGCCGCTCGCGGGCCGCGCCTCGCTCGCTCGTGTCGTGCGGGTCGCCGAGCAGCCCGGCGTCGCCGAGCGCATCGAGGAGGGCGTGCATCGCGGCCGGGTGATCCGCGCACGCCGAGGCTCCGTCGCGCAGGTTCCGCCCCGCGGCGTCGCGCAGCGCCAGGCGCGATTCCCCGAGCCCGATCGCGTCGACCGAGCCGGCGGCGAGCCGCCGCTCGTCCGCGCGGGTGGCGCCGATCTCGTCGAGCGACAGCTTGAGCGACGACGAGCCGCTGTTGACCGAGAGGACGACGATCGGGCGCGCCACCCGCGCCTCACGCCGTCCACGTCCAGTCGCGGACCTCCGGCATGTCCTCGAGGTGCTCGCGCACGTACCGGTGATGGCGCTCCAGCATGTCGCGGCAATGCTCGACGAGCGCGCGCGTGCGGTCGCGCTTCGCCGGCACGCGGCGCGCGGCTTCGAGGCAGAGGTCGTAGCGGCTCATGCCGTTCATCACGACCATGTCGAACGGGGTCGTCGTCGTGCCCTGCTCGTTGAAGCCGCGCACGTGGAAGCGGTCGGCGTTCGGGCGGCCGTGGACGATCTCGTGGATCGCGCGCTGGTAGCCGTGGAACGCGAAGACGATCGGGCGATCGCGCGTGAAGAGCTCGACGAACGAGCCCTCGTCGATGCCGTGCGGGTGGACCTCCGGGACGAAGAGGCACATCAGGTCGACGACGTTCACGAAGCGCACGGTGACGTCCGGCGCATGCTTGCGGACGAGCCAGGCGGCGGCGAGCGCCTCCATCGTCGGCACGTCGCCGGCGGAGCCGAAGACGACGTCCGGCTCCCCGCCGTCGTCGGTGCTCGCCCACGGCCACGCCGACACCCCGCGCGAGCAATGGGCGCGCGCGGCGTCCATGTCGAGGAACTGCAGCTCGGGCTGCTTGTCGATCACGATCAGGTTCACGTAGTTGCGACTCCGCAGGCAGTGGTCGGCGACCGAGAGCAGGCAGTTCGCGTCGGGCGGCAGATAGATGCGGGCGACCGTGCCCTTCTTCGTGAGCACGGTATCGATCAGTCCGGGACCCTGGTGGCTGAAGCCGTTGTGGTCCTGTCGCCAGCAGGTCGACGTGAGGAGGACGTTGAGCGCCGCGACCTCCTTCCGCCACGTGAGGCGGAGCGCCTCCTCCTGCCACTTCGTGTGCTGCACGATCATCGAGGCGGCGACCATCGCGAAGGCCTCGTAGGTCGCGAACAGGCCGTGGCGGCCGGTCAGGACGTAGCCTTCGAGCCAGCCCTCGCAGTTGTGCTCGCTGAGCACCTCCATGACGCGCCCGTCCGGCGACAGGTGGTCGTCGCCCTCGTGGATCGGCTCGAGGAAGGTCCGGTTCTCGACCTCGAAGACGTCGCCGAGGCGGTTCGAGTTGGTCTCGTCGGGACAGAACAAGCGGAAGTTTCGCTGCGCCGCGTTTCGCTTGAACACGTCGCGCAGCAGCGCTCCGAGCCGGCGCGTCGACCCGTGCCGCTCGCTGGCGGGGCTCGCGACCGGGATCGCGTACTCGGTGAAGTCCGGGAGCGCGAGGTCGACGAGCAGCTTGCCGCCGTTCGCGTGCGGGTTCGCGCCCATGCGGCGCTCGCCGTCGGGCGCGAGGGCCACGAGGTCGGGAACCAGGCGTCCCGAATCGTCGAAGAGCTCGTGCGGCCGATAGCTCTTCATCCAGGCCTCGAGGATCGCGAGGTGCTGCGGGCTCGAGCGGACGCCCTCGATCGGCACCTGGTGCGCCCGGAACGTGCCCTCGATGCGCACGCCGTCCACCTCGCGCGGCCCGGTCCAGCCCTTCGGCGTCCGCAGCACGATCGCCGGCCACGACGGACGTCCCGAGAGCCCGCGCTGGCGCGCGTCGTGCTGAATCTGCCGGATGCGCGCCCACGAGTCCTCGAGCGCCTCCGCGAACGCGCGGTGCACGTCGGGCGGGTCGTCGCCCTCGACGAAGCGCACGTCGTAGCCGATGCCGCCGAGATAGGCGCGGATGTCGGCGTCGGCGCTCCGGCCGAGGATCGTCGGGCCGGAGATCTTGTAGCCGTTCAGGTGGAGGATCGGGAGGACCGCGCCGTCGCGCACCGGGTTCAGGAAGTCGATGCCCTTCCACGATCCGGCGAGCGGGCCGGTCTCCGCCTCGCCGTCGCCGACGACCGCGGCCACGAGCAGGTCCGGGTTGTCGAACGCCGCGCCGAACGCGTGCGTCAGGACGTAGCCGAGCTCGCCGCCCTCGTGGATCGAGCCCGGGGTCGTGACGCTCACGTGGCTCGGTACGCCGCCCGGGGTCGAGAAGCGGCGAAAGAGCCGGCACATGCCGTCCTCGTCCTGCGTCACGTCCGGGTAGACCTCGGTGTACGTCCCCTCGAGGTAGACGTTCGCGAGGATCGCGGGACCGCCGTGTCCGGGGCCGCAGAGGTAGATGGCGTTCACGTCGTGCGCGCGGATCAGGCGGTTCAGGTGGACGTAGACGAGGCTCAGGCCGGGGGACGTGCCCCAGTGCCCGAGGAGGCGCGGCTTGATGTGCTCGGGCCGGAGCGGTTGCCGCAGAAGGGGATTCTCGCGCAGGTAGATCTGGCCCACCGTCAAGTAGTTGGCCGCGTCCCAGTAGCGCCGAAGCGCGTCGAGCTCCGGCCCCGCGAGAGGATTCGCCATCGTTCCGCTCCGTGCTGCGCGCGCCCGGCCGGGCCGGCGACCGCGCGCGCCTCCGTGCCCGGCGCGATCCCGCTGGTCGCCGCGTCCCTCTCGTCCATCTTGCCAGTCGCGGAGGCTATCACCAGCCCCGTCGACGGCATCGCGCGCGAGCGCGCGGCGAAGCTCAGAAGTCCATCTCGCGGAGGTCGCTCGCGAGGCGGAGCGGCGCCGCCGTGACCGCGCGCACCTCGTCGGCCGACACGCCGGGGGCGAGCTCGCGCAGCACGAACCCGCTCGCGTCGACGTCGATGAGCGCGAGGTCCGTGAGGACGGTCCGGACGCAGCCGACCGCGGTCAGCGGGTACGTGCAGCGCTCGAGGAGCTTCGGCTCGCCGGCGCGCGTCAGGTGGAACATCACGACGACGATGCGGGCCGCGCCGGCCGCCAGGTCCATCGCGCCGCCGATCCCGCCGACGCCGGTCGCCGGCACGTTCCAGTTCGCGAGGTCGCCCGCCTGCGAGACCTGGAATCCGCCGAGCACCACGGTCGAGACCCGACCGCTGCGCGCCATCGCGAAGGCCTCGTCGCTTCCGAAGAAGCTGCCGCCCGGGAGGAGCGTCACGAGCTGTCCGCTCGCGTTGTAGAGGTCGATGTCGACGTCGTCGCCCTCCGCGAGCGGCCCGTAGCCGAGCATCCCGTTCTCGGAGTGCAGCATGATGCCGCTCTCCGGGCCGACGTGGTTCGAGAGGAGCGTGGGCAGCCCGAGCCCGAGGTTCACGTACTCGCCCGGCGCGAGGAGGCGAGCAGCCCGCAGCGCCATCAGGTCGGGCGGCAGGCCGCGCGGTCCGACCGATCGCTCGCGCGCTTCGAGGTCCCATTGCTTGCCGTGGCGACGCGAAAGCGCGCGCAGCGCTTGCGCGTCGAGCGGGCGCTCGTTGCGCACGACCCGATCGACGAACACGCCCGGGGTGTGGATCGCTTCGGGGTCGAGCCCGCCGGTCTCGACCACCTCGTCGACCTCGATGACGCTCGTCCGCGCGGCGGTGGTGAAGGTCGCGTTCAGGTTCCGGCTCGAGCCGCGGTAGACCGCGTTGCCGGCGCGGTCGGCGCGCGCGGCGCGGACGAGGCCGAAGTCGCCGCGGATCGCCGTCTCGAGCACGAAGTCGCGATCGCCGAAGCGGCGCAGCTCCTTCCCTTCGCCGATCGGCGTGCCGACGCTCGTCGGGGTGTAGAACGCGGCGAGGCCCGAGCCGCCCGCGCGCACGCGCTCGATCAGCGTCCCCTGCGGCACGAGCTCGAGCTCGATCGCGCCCGACCGGATGCCGGCCTCGATCGGGGTCGGGCGCGTCGGGTAGGCGGCGAAGCTCGCGACCAGCTTCCGGATCTGTCTGCTCTGCGCGAGCACCTGGAGCGACGTCGGGCCGACGCCGGGCGAGTTGCAGACGATCGTCAGGTCCCGCCGACCGGAGCGCTGGACCGCGCCGATGAGCGTCGACGGCCAGCCCTGGATGACCCCGAAGCCGCCGACGAGGACGGTCGCGCCGTCCTCCAGGCCCGCGACCGCCTCGTCGCCGTTTGCGAGCAGCTTGTCGCGGCCGCGCGGGCCGGCTTTCGGATCCACCGCGCCGTCGCCGTCAGCCGCGGCGCTCGTCGATCACTTCAGCCAGAAGGCGCGGCTCGTCGGTGATGATCGCCGTGACGCCCTTGTCAATGCTCTGTTCCATGCCGTTCCGGCTGTTGACCGTCCACACGTTCACCTGAAGCCCGCGCCCGAGCGCCGCCTGCACGCCTTCGGCGGCGACGCCGAAGAGCGGGTGAATCGCGTCGAGGCCGAGCCGCTCGGCGAGGTCCACGGTCGCGGGCCAGTCGTCGGTGCCTTCGAGACTCACGAGCAGCGCCGAGTAGAGCCCCGGACTCTCCACCTTCACCGAGGCGGCCGCGACCTCGCCGAAGGACGAGAAGAGCGTGCGATCCTCGACGCCGAGCGCCTCGATCTCGCGCACCGCCGCCGCCGCGAGCTCCCGCGCGCCGGTCGGCGGCGTCGCGCACGCCTCGCCGTAGACCTTGAGCTCGACGTTCACCATCGCGTCGTCGGGCAGGGCCGCGAACACCGCGCCGAGCGTCGGCGGATGGAGGTCCGTGACGTGTCCGTCGCCGTCGAGCAGGAAGCACCGCTGCGCGTCCGCGAGCGTGTACGCGTTGACGCAACCCGCGCAGGTCGTCGTGCGATCGAGGGTGTCGTCGTGCATCACCAGGAGGCCGCCGTCGGACGTGAGCTCGACGTCGAGCTCGATCCCGTCGGCCCCGTCGGCGATCGCCTGCACGTACGAAGGAATGGAGTTCTCGGGAAGCGCGTGTCCGGGGCGGTTGATGCCGGTGCCGCGGTGGCCGAAGCTGGCCGCCGGAGCGAGCATCGCGATGCGGTCGCGGATGATCTCGGCCGGCGCGAGGCGCACGGTGCCGGCGTCGCCGCATCCGGCGGCGAGAAGCGCGCTCACGGCGATCCACGACGCCGGGTGACCGGGGAAGTCGAGAGCCCTGGCGGCGCCGCGCCCTCGGAAAGATCGCAGGAGAAGGCGGGTCACCGACCGGCCTTCCTCACGGGACGGGCGGGCACGGCACCGGCGGCACGACGTTCGGAGCACCCAGGAACTTGACGGTGGTGTCGTTGGAGGTCGCCGGCGGCTTCGGCCCCGTGCTGCCGCACATCTCCGGTCCGCTCCCGAGCCGCACGCGAAGCGCCATCGCGTTCTGCGGGGCGCCGTCGAGCTGGTACATCGCCGCGCCCTTGCCGCGGATCACCAGGACGCCGTTTCGCGCGGAGACCGACGTGATGGGTCCGGCCGCGCCCTGCGGGTCGCGGTACTGGTAGACCGGCCGCTCCGACGTGCCGGAACGCAGCCAGCGCGCGGGATCGAGCGTCAACGTGACCTTGTCCGATCCGCCGTCGGCCCGGTAGATCACGACCGTCGCGCCGCCGCCGGTCGCGCCGGCGGTCGTGGGATCCCCGGCGCTGTTGGGCGGAAGCAGGACGACGCCGCTCGGCAGCCCGCTTCCCGGAGCCGCCCGGAACGCGAGCGTGCTGCGCTTCGGGTTCGGCGGAACGCTCGTATCGTCGCGCAGCGTGAACGCGGCGACGCGCAACGAGACCGGAGTCGGCGTCGGCACCGGGGTGGGAGTCGGCGTCGGCGTCGGGGTCGGCGTCGCGGTCGGAACCGGCGTCGGCGTCGGGGTGGGCGAAGGTGTCGGCGTCGCGCCCGGCGGGATGCTCGACGGATCGGTCGGGCTGCTGCCCGTGTCGAGCTCGTCGCGGTCGAGGAAGCCGTCCTGGTCGCGGTCGATGCCGATCCGCTCGCCGGAGCCGGGCGGGACGCAGGTGTAGGTGATCTCCTGGCCCGGCGTCGCGGTGAACGAGCGGATCGCGGCGTCGGTGAGCGGCGCGTCCGCGAAGCGGTCCATCCGGAACGTCCCGTCCGCGAGCCGGACGCCGCCGCGCTGGATGCCGGCGATCGTGCCCTTCACGACGACGTCGCACTCGCCGGCCGCGGCGCGCGCGAGCAGCAGGTCGATACGGTTCTTGACGTTGTTGGGGCTCGTGGCCGCGAGCGTGGTCTGCTGGCCGACGATCGGGGCGAGGTTCGAGTCGAACGCGAGGACGAAGCGCCGGAGGTTGTTCCGCTCGGTCCCGCTCAGCGAGAAGACGCTCGCCGAGAGGAAGCGCGCGATGGTGTCGACGCTGCCGTCGTGGAGGTAGCCGAATCCGCGTACCTGCGGTCCCTGCGGCGCGTCCGGCGGCATCCCGAACATTCCGACCTTCTGATACGCGTTCCGCAGGTGGGCGATCTTGAACATCTGGCTCTCGCCCTCGAACGTCCCGAAGCCGTCGCTGCCGAAGAAGCCCTGCGCCGGGTCCAGCTTGTGGCAGCCGTTGCAGTTGAAGAGGACGTCCGTCACCCGGCCGAAGAAGAGGTCGTGGCCCGCCTGCTCGGCCGTGGTGAGGGTGTTGGCGAGGTTGCGGATCGGGTTCGGCGGGTACGTCACCGTCAAGATGAAGTCGGTGAAGGCCTGCATGTCCGCGGCCGGCAGCTCGTTCGCGCGGCCGATCAGCCCCACGAAAGCGGGATTGAACTTCTTGAAGGCGGCGTCCTCGTCCATCGCGCTGCCGCCCGGGTCGTTGCCGCCGGTGCGGTCGCCGCGCCAGTGCATCGAGCCGTGGTTCGCCATGCCGCGCAGGCTCTGCGTCGTCATGGGCCCCTTCAGCGGGTGGAAGTCCTTGTCGATGCCGATCGGGCCGATGCGGAAGGGCAGCGGGTTGTTGAGCACGGCGTCGTCGGGATTGCCGAGGTCCCACGCGAGGCTGTCGAAATCCCCGAAGACGTGACAGCTCGAGCACGACGCCTCGCCGTTGCTCGACGTCGCCGCGGCGTCGTAGAGGAACGGCCGCCCGTCGACGATCGCGGCCGGCTCGGGATCGAAGAGCGAAACGTGCGCGATCTCGGTCGCCGTCGAGAGCTGCACGATCGAGATCGAGTCGTCGAAGCGCGTGAGCGCGTAGAGGCGGTCGCGCGCCTCGTCGAGGACGATGCCGGTCGGCCCGCCGCCGCTGACGGGGATGTGGTCAGCCGCGTCGGGAACGAAGGAGTCGGCCTCGAGCGCGGCGGTGTCGAGCACGCCGATCTTGCTCGAGCCGAACGCGGCGACGTACGCCTTCGTCCCGTCGGCCGTGACCGCGATCGCGGTCGGCGTCGCGAGGCTCTTGTCGCTCACGCCCGCGGGGGCGGGGCGGTCGGAGTAGTCGATGTGCTTGTTCAGGTGGCGGGGCAGGACGCTCGCGCCGTCGAGCACCGTGATGCGGGCTTCGTGCAGGTGTCCCTGGACCGTCGTGCTGCCGAACGCGAGGCCGGGGCCCTCGAAGCGCACCTCGTTCCGCGCGTCGGTGTTGCTCACGTAGACCTTGCCGCTCACCGGGTTCACGGCCATGTCGAAGAGCACCGTCCCGACGTGCGCGAAGCTCGCCGTCTGCGCCGGCACCCCGGCGTTCGCGTCGATCGCGAAGACGTCGAGGTCGGGGAGGTCGAAGCGGACGGCGCTCGACCAGTCGCGGCCGATGGAGTCGCGCCACTGGCCGCTCAGGGCATCGAGCTTCACGATGAGGCCGACCTCCGGGCCGGTCTCGCCTTCGACGTTGACGTTCGGTGCGGGTAGGCCGCCGGGCGCGTTCACGCCCGAGCTGGTGCAGGGCGCCGCCGACGCGCCGCCGTCGCAGACGAAGCCCTCGTTGATCGACGTCGTCTGGTTGCCCGACTGGAAGACGGCGGCGTACACGGTCGCGCCGTTCGCGGTCCGCGCGAGCGCGCGCGGGGTGTCGCCGAAGAGCTCGAGGTTCGCGATCGGGCCGCCGTCGAGCGCGGTCCCGAGGGCGGCCGCGTCGTAGACCTGCACGACCGCGCGGCCGAGGCCGGGTGTCGTGGGGCTGGCGGCGACCGGGCAGTTCTGGCCGCGGCGCGCCGTCGTCACGAAGGCGCGCTGTCCGCCCGGCCCCGCGAACACGATGTCGCGCGGCTCGTCGCAGGTTTGGATCGTGCGCACCACGCGCGGCGGATCCGAGGCGACGTCCACGATGCTGATGCTGTCCGAGAGGTGGTTCACGACCCACACCTCGGAATCGCTCCGCGCCGCCACTGCCACCGGCTCGAGCCCGACCGGGACCGAAGCGGCGTGCGCGATCCCGGACGCGCTCACGGTCAGGATCTCGAGGCGATTGTCGGGGGTGTTCGCGGCGAAGAGGCGCGTGCCGTCGGGTGACAGCGCGAGCGGGCGCACCTGGCCGGTTTCGAAGTTCACGAACGCGGCCGTCGCGCGCGCGGTGGGGAGGAGCGCCGCGATCGCGGTGAGGAGAATCGTCGTGAGGCGTCTTGCCGTTCGCACGCGCATGCCGTCCATCCAAAAATGAGAGAGAGTGAGATCCGCGACGATGGCGGAAATGCAGCGCTATCGCGCGCGCACGATCGGAGTCAACCGGTTCCGTGAGACGCTGTCGGAACCAGTCGCATCCCGACTCGAGCAGCGAGCGAAGCGACTCCGCAGGGAGTGGGGCCCCGTTCGGCTTTGCCGAACGGGGCGAGGGAAGCGTTTCCCTCGTCGGATAACTCCCCGTTCGGCTTTGCCGAACGGGGCGAGGGAAGCGTTTCCCTCGTTGAATGATTCAGTCGCGCTCGGGGATCGGAAGGCCGCCGGCGTCCTCGAGGCGTTTCTGGAGGAGCTTGCGGCGCTCCTGGAGCTGGCGGTGGGTGAGCGAGGCGACGTCGTCCTCGAGCCCGAGCTGCGCGCGCATGCCGGCGGCGTCGAACGCGTTCTGCGCCGGGTCGAAGCCGATCTCCGAGACGATCCGCGGCCCGTGCTTGAGCGCGAAGTAGGTGTAGACCTTCGCGAACTCCGCGAAGAGGTCGACGTCGGGCGCGTAGCGGGCGAGCGCGCCGTCCATGAAGATCATGTTCTTCACGTACAGCATGAGGTTCTTCGGGAGCTTCGCGCCGTGGGCGAGGAGCGCCTTCAGGATCTCGCGCACCTCGCGCACGAGCTCGTCGCCCGCCATCTTGGTCGGGTCGCGCACCGGCTGGTCGATCTTGAGCGCGCGGATCAGCGCCGGGATGTCGACGTCCTCGGGGAGCGCGCCGAGGTCGCGGAACGCGGCGATCTGGCCGGGCACGTCGTTCACCGCGCCCGTCATCATCATTCGGAGGAACGCGAGCCGCTGCTTCTCGTTCATGCGGCCGGTGATCCCGTAGTCGAAGAGCGCGACGCGGCCGTCCGGCATGACGAAGAGGTTGCCGCCGTGGAGGTCGCCGTGGAACGCGCCGTAGATCATCGCGCCCTCGAGGAACGCGATCAGCATCGACCGGAGCACCTCGGCGGTGTCGATCCCGGCAGCGCGCATGCCGGCGACGTCCTCGTACTTGAAGCCGCGGAGGCGCTCCATGACGAGGATGCGCCGGGTGACGAGCGTCGGGTGCGGCCGCGGCACGACGAATACCCTCTGCCCGGCCTCGCGCAGGACGCGCGCGATGTCGAGCATGTTGTCCGCCTCGAGCCGGAAGTCGAGCTCCTCGATCACGGTCTCGGCGAACAGCTCGACCAGCGCCGGCGGGTTCGCGAGCCCGGCGACCGGGATCCGTCCGACGAGCCAGGGCGCGATCCACGCCATCGCCTCGATGTCGCGCCGGACGAGCCGCGACACCTGCGGCCGCTGCACCTTCACGACGACGTCCTCACCCGTCCGGAGGCGCGCCGCGTGCACCTGCGCGATGGAGGCGGCCGCGAGGCACTCCCGGTCGAACGACTCGAAGACGTCGGCGATCGGCCGGCCGAGGTCCTCGACGACGACGCGCTCGACGGTTTCGAACGGCTCCGGAGGCACCTGGTCGCGGCAGAGCTTGAACTCCTCCACCAGCTCGTCGGGGAAGATGCCCTGACCCGACGACACGATCTGCCCGAGCTTGATGTACGCCGGGCCGAGATGCTCGAACGCGCGCCGCAGCCGGCGCGACAGTCCGCGGCGCGATTCCGCGCCGCCACGCCGGCGCTCGCGGAAGTGCCATGCGAGGAGCGCGCCGCCGATGAGCGTCCCGGCCTCGAGGAACCGTCCGAGGGGCGGAAGCCAGCGCGGCCGCGTGAGGGCCGGCAGCTCCCGCTGCGCAGACGCGCGGAGCGCCTCGACCGGACCGCGCCAGGGAAGCGGCGCGCCGGCGATCGTCCATGGGCCGTGGTCGGTGAACGTCCCGATCGCGAGGTCCGGCGACGCGGGCGTCATCGCTGTGGACGCCGCCGGAGAGGCCGGGGTCCCCGGACTCGCGGGCGTTCCATCCGGGATGGGAGGCGAGCTGTCGTCCTTCATCGGGCGCGGTCCTGGGCTCTCAAGGTAACGGACGGGCGTGCCCTTCCAAGTCGCCCCTACCGGAGGTGGAGGAGCGCGCCGGCGCGCTCCCAGCACCAGTAGGCCGCCAGCGTCCCCATCGCGTAGCTCGGCACCCATTGCAGGCGCGCGAGAGCGCTCGCCCGGGACCGCCGCGACGCTCGCTCGGCGAGCCGCCGGAGCACCAGCCACGCGACCTCCACGACCGCGACGAACGCGATCTGCCCGACCTCGATGCCGACGTTGAACGAGAAGAGCGCGATCGGGATCTCGCCCTCGGGGAGGCCGATCTCGCGCAACGCTCCC
The DNA here is from genome assembly GCA_035651755.1 of Binatia bacterium. Taxonomy (GTDB): domain Bacteria; phylum Desulfobacterota; class Binatia; order UBA12015; family UBA12015; genus DASRFA01. Next base: position 111,376 of record DASRFA010000018.1, read on the forward strand.
GCGAAGCCGAGCCCGTGCAGCAGCCCGAAGGCGAACGCGACGAGCCAGGGACGGGTCCGGACGAGCGTCTTCGGCTCGCTCGGGCCGCGCGCGATCTCGACCGCGAGCGCGAGCACGCTGAGCGCGATCAGCAGCTCCGTCGCCGCCGACGAGACGTTCGCGATGCCGAGGACAGCGAGCGTGAGCGTCAGGCTGTGGCCGATCGTGAACGCGGTGATCGTCTGGAGAAGGGACCGGCGCCCGCGCACGATGAGAAGGAGGCCGAGGACGAACAGCAGGTGGTCGGGCCCGGTCGCGATGTGCTCCACCCCGAGGCCCGCGTACGACCGGAAGACGTCCAGGCGCGACGGCCGCGCCGGGACGACGAGCTCCGGCTCGTCGGGGCGGAGGACCGCCTGCACGACGCGACCGTCCGCGAGCGCGATCCGGACGAGCGCGTCGCTCCGCGAGGCCGCGAGGTCGCGCACGGAGATCGTCTCGCCGACGAGCCCGCCCCGCCCGCAGTCCACGACCCACGTCTCGACGACGCCCTCTCCCGACTGATCGAGCGAACGGGGGGACGCGGGAGCGCAGCGCTCGGGCAGGATCGGATCCAGGCTCGTCCCGCTCGGGCGGAGCGGCGAGGTCTTCCAGACGACGAGCGCCGAGCCGTCCGGTCGCTCCCGCACCTCGAGCAGGGCGGGAGCGAAGGAGTGCGCCGCGGCCTGCCGAACGACCGGCCCGAGGACGCAAGCGGCGGCGATCGCGCCCGAGGCGACGGCCGCGAGGCGCGGCAGCCGTCGAGTCCAGCAGAGCGGCCAGCGGGTATCGAAGGACGCGGCGCTTCCCATCGGCACGCCGGAAACCTCGCCTTCTACGGGGCGCGGAGCAACCCGGAATCCGACCGAGAAGGCTCTTGATTGAACGTTCAATCGGGTGATAAGCGGGACGCGTGGGCCCCGGGTGTTCCCGGTTCGCCTGGTCGTCCGGACCGAGCCCCCGGACCCCGGGCGGGCCGGGGCCCTTGGCCCGCGGAGGGTCGCGTGCGAAGCACCGCCATGGGGTCGCCGACGCCGCCCGCCGAAACACCCGAGGGCGACCGTCGCACGCGCATCCTGGATGCGGCCCTCCGCATCTTCTCCGAGGTCGGGTACGCGCGCGCGACGATCAAGCGGATCGCGGTCGCCGCCGGCCTCCGGTCGCCCGCGGCCCTGTACTGGTACTTCCCGGACAAGGCGAGCCTCTTCCGGGCGGTCGCCATCGAGCAGGCGAAGCTGCCGGAGCGGGTCGCGGCGCTGAACCTCTCCGCGGACCTTCCGGTCGCGGAGTTCCTTACGCGCTTCGGGCGCGCCTTCCTCGATTTCTTCCACGGCGACCAGATCGCTCGCCTCATTCGGCTCGCGATCGTCGAGCGCGACCTCGTGAAGGAGTTCGGGTTCTCGGTCGAGCGCGACGTCCCGAACAACGTCTTCGTCTTCCTCGACGCCTACTTCCGGCTCAAGATGGCCGACGGCACGCTGCGCGAGATCGACCCGCGCGCCGCGACGCAGTCCTTCCTGTCGCAGCTCTGGATCCAGGTCGGGGTCCGGAGCTTCTTTCCGGGCCTCGGCCCCGAGCCCCCGCCGGACGACGTCTTCCTGCCGGCGATGGTCGAGCTCTTCGTGAACGGCTTGAAGCGCGACCCGAAGCGGTGATGAGGTGGGCGCGATGGAGCTGAACCCGTTCTCGCACGAGTTCCACGAGAACCCGTACCCGACGTACCGCTGGCTTCGGGACCACGCGCCGCTCTACCGCAACGACGCGCTCGACTTCTTCGCTCTCTCCCGCTTCCGCGACGTCGTCGCCGCCTCGTACGATTGGGAGACCTACAGCTCGGCGGAGGGCACGACCGTCGAGCGGCTCGACGCGCGCCTGTTCGAGGCGACGCCGATGATGATCTTCCTCGATCCGCCGCGCCACGATCGCCTGCGGAAGCTCGTGAGCCGCGCGTTCACGCCGAGGCGCGTCGCGGAGCTCGAGCCGTTCGTGCGCGCGACGGTGGTCCGCCTGCTCGACGACCTCGTCGCGCGCGGCGGCGGAGACTTCGTCGCCGACTTCTCGACGCCGCTGCCGATGGAGGTGATCTTCACGTTGCTCGGCGTGCCGCCGGGCGATCGCGTCGAGCTGCGCCACTGGATGGACCTCGCGCTCGAGCGCGACCGCGACACTCCCGAGATCCCGCCGCGCGCGATCGAGGCGATGGCGAAGATGATCGGCTACTGGTTCGAGCTCGTGACCGAGCTCCGTCGGTCGCCGAACGAAGGGCTCATCGCCGCGCTGCTCGACGCCGAGGTCGAGTCGGACGACGGCGGCACCACCAAGCTGACCGACGGCGAGATCGCGGGCTTCTGCTCGCTCCTCGGTTCCGCCGGCAACGAGACCGTGACGAAGCTCCTCGCGAACGCGGCCGTCCTCTTCGCCCGGCATCCGGAGCAGTACGACCGGATCCGCGAGGACGCGGCGGTGATCCCGGGCGCGGTGGAGGAGGTGCTGCGCTACACGTCGCCGTCGCAGTACCAGGGACGGACCGTCATGCGCGACGTCGAGTGGTACGGCGTGCCGGTCCCGCGCGGATCGCGGATCCTGGTCCTCACGGCGTCCGGCAATCGCGACGAGCGCGAGTTCGAGGATCCCGATCGCTTCGACGTGACGCGCAAGGTCCCGATCGCCCTCGGCTTCGGGCAGGGCATCCACTTCTGCCTGGGCGCGTCGCTCGCGCGCCTCGAGAGCCGGGTCGCGCTCGAGGAGTTCTCCCGGCGGTTTCCGCGCTATGCGATCGACGAGTCGCGCTGCGTGCGCGTGCACATGAGCAACGTGCACGGCTACGAGAGCGTCCCGTTCGAAGCGCGCTGACCCTCAGCGGCCGGTTTCGCGGCGGCCCGCGCCGACCTCCGTCCCTTCCGCCATCGGTCGCTTGACGGCTCCGCTCGTGTCCGGGCCCGGCGGCGGCTGCTCCATCTGGGTCTTTTGCATCTGCTTCGCGCCGAGCTTCTCGGCGACCGCGGGCGCCAGCTTCTGGAGGAGCACCTTCGCGATGCCGTCCGCGCCGACGATCTTCTGGTCCTTCGGGTCCGCGACCAGGCCGACCAGGACGTCGACGACGTTCTGCGGGTCGTGCAGGGGCCACGGGCCTTCACCTCGTGCCCGGTGTAGTTCGCGGCGTGGTCGAAGAACGGAGTGTCGTGCGCGGTCGGGAGCACGACGCAGACGTGGATCCCGTCGAGCCCGTTCTGCCCGACCTCCTGCCGGAGCGCGTCGCTGAGTCCGACGACGCCGTGCTTCGCCGCGGCGTAGGACGCGAAGTACGGCACGGTGTGCTTCCCGAGCTCCGATGACACGTTGATGAGCGTGCCGGAGCGCTGCCGCACGAACTCGCGATAGGCGACGTAGGTCCCGTACAGCGTGCCGAGCAGATCCGTGCGGACCACCTGGTCGTGGAGGTCCAGAGGAACGTCCTCGAAGCGGCCGAGCGCGCCGACGCCGGCGTTGTTCACCCAGACGTCGATGCGGCCGAACGCGTCGAGCGCCGACTTGCCGAGCGCCTCCATCTGTTCCCGCACGCTGACGTCGGTCGGGACCGCGATCGCGCGACCGCCGTCGCGCTCGCACTCGCGCGCGACCTCCTCGAGCTCCTGCGCGCCGCGAGGACGACGCTCGCGCCGCGGCGCGCGAGCTCGATCCCGGCGCCCTTGCCGAAGCCGCTCGACGCTCCGGTGATGACGACGACCTTCTGCGGATATGCTGCATCGCTCACGGCAAAACCTCCCCGGAGGATCGAAGGCAGCAAGGCTCGTTCCACGGATCGACCCGCGAGCGGGGCGCCGCGCACGAGGCGGCGATCGCGCGGGTAGCTTCGCGTCGCGCGCGTTGCAGGCACGCGCTGCAGAATCGTCAAATCGCCCGCCGCGCAGACGAGCTCGCGCCCCATCGAGCCGCGAATCGCGGCCCGCCGACCCGGCGCGGCGCGCTTGCGTCGGGTCGCGATGCATGGCGGCATCCGAGCCGCACGAGGAGCTCGATGAAGCCGCGCACGCGATTCTCGCTCGCCTACTACCTCTGGATCTTCTTCCTTCTCGTCGTCGTCCAGTCGACGTTCTTCTCGCGGCCGGACGTCCCGCAGATCGCCTACAGCGAGTTCCTCGACCGCGTGGCGAAGGACCAGGTCGAGAAGGTCGTCCTCACGCAGGGGACGATCTACGGCGAGATGAAGTCGAGCGCGCCGGACGCGGAAGCGGGCGAGGGATCGCGCGCCGCGCCGTCCGAGCCGAGCGCGCCCACGCCAGCGAAGGCGGCGCCGCCTGCAGCGGCCGGCGGGGCCGTCGCACGACCGGCGTCCGCCGCTTCCCATCCGAGCACGCTCGAGCCGCCGGCGAAGGAGACGCCGTGGCGGCTCGACCTCGCGCGTCTCCGCGCGTGGTGGAGCGGCGTGCGCGCCGACGCGCGGCGCGAGGCCGAGGAGCGGCAGGACCGGATCCGCCGGCAGTTCACGGTGACGCCGGTCGAGGACCGGTCGCTGGTCGCGACCCTGCAGGCGCACGGCGTCGACTTCCGAGCCGAGCTCGAGACCCACTTCTTCCGGGACCTGTTCCTGAACTGGGTCATCCCGTTCGGCTTGATGTTCCTCGTGTGGGGATACGTCATGCGCCGGATGGGGCAGGGGCCCGCGGCCCTGAACCTCGGGAAGAGCAAGGCGAGGATCTACGAGGTCGATCCGAACGACCGCGTCCACTTCTCGGACGTCGCGGGCGTCGACGAGGCGATCGAGGAGACGCGCGAGGTGGTCGCGTTCCTGAAGGAGCCATCGAAGTACACGCGCCTCGGCGCGAAGCTTCCGACGGGCGTCCTCCTCGTGGGGCCGCCCGGAACCGGGAAGACCCTTCTCGCGCGTGCGGTCGCGGGCGAGGCCGGCGTGCCGTTCTTCAGCCTCTCCGGCTCGGACTTCGTCGAGATGTTCGTCGGCGTGGGCGCCGCCCGCGTGCGCGACCTCTTCGGCGACGCGAAGAAGAAGGCGCCCTGCATCATCTTCATCGACGAGCTCGACGCGATCGGGAAGTCGCGCGCGGGGCAGGGGCCCGTCGTCGGCGGCTACGACGAGCGCGAGAACACGCTGAACCAGCTCCTCGTGGAGATGGACGGGTTCGACAAGACCGCGGGCGTCGTGCTGATCGCGGCCACGAACCGGCCCGAGGTGCTCGACCCGGCGCTCCTCCGCCCCGGCCGCTTCGACCGCCAGATCCTGGTCGACCGGCCCGACCGCGAGGGACGCCTCGCGATCTTCCGGGTGCACGTCCGCCACCTGAAGCTCGCGGCCGACGTCGACCTCGCGACGATGGCCGCGCAGACGGTCGGCTTCGTCGGCGCCGACATCGCCAACCTGTGCAACGAGGCGGCGCTCCTCGCCGCACGGCGCAGCCGCGACGAGATCCGGCAGGTCGACTTCCAGGACGCGATGGAGCGCGTGATCGGCGGCCTCGAGAAGAAGAACCGCGTCCTGAACGTGCAGGAGCGCCGGACGGTCGCGTACCACGAGTCGGGCCACACGCTGATCGGCTACTTCACGCCGGGCGCCGACCCGGTGCAGAAGGTCTCGATCGTGCCACGCGGCCGCGGCGCCCTCGGCTACACGCTGCAGGCGCCGCTCGAGGACCGCTACCTGATGTCGTACGACGAGCTGCTCGGCCGCATCCGGACGCTCATGGGCGGGCGCGCCGCCGAGGAGCTCACGTTCGGCGTGATCTCGACCGGCGCCTCGGACGACATCGAGAAGGCGAGCCGGATCGCGCGCGACATGATCACCGTCTACGGCATGAGCAAGCGCCTGCCGAACCTGTCGCTCGTCGGGCGCGGCCAGGTCGGGTTCCTCGGCCAGGGGCCGGACAGCGCGCCGCACTCGGCGGAGATCGAGCGCCTGGTGGGTGAGGAGCAGCTCGAGATCCTGCGGTCGTGCTACGGCGACGCGAAGCGAATGCTCGAGGAGCGCCGTGCACAGCTCGAGGCGCTCGCGCAGCGCCTCCTCGCGCAGGAGAAGCTCGACGCGAAGGATCTCGCCGAGATCCTCGGCGAGCGCGCCGCCGCCGGCCCGAAGGGCGTCCTGCCGTCCGGCGGCGCGGGCGCGATCTGAGCGCGCCGATGGCGCCGCTGGGCCCTGGTTCGATCCGGAACGCCGCGCCGTCGCGGAGCGCCGCACGAAATGAGGCGGGACAGCGCGGTGCGCGGCGTCCGGACGGTGAACCGAGGAGATGCAGACGATGGAGAAGATCGCGCTCGCCACGCTCGCGGCCGTCCACCTGATCGTCGCCATGTGGCACGGCTCGGCGCACTCGGAGCTCGGGGTGACGCTCTCCTCCGGGCAGAACCTCTTCGTCTACGCCGTCGTCGTGCTCGCTCCGCTGGTCGCGACCGCGCTGCTCTGGACTCGATACGAGCGATGGGGACTCTGGACGTTCCTCGTCGCGATGTGCGGCGCGCTCCTCTTCGGCGTGTACTACCACTACGTGTTCGTGTCCCCGGACAACGTTCATCATCTTCCGAACGGAACCACCGCGGCTCACGCCGCGTTCGAGACGACCGCCGCGGTCCTCGCGCTGGCCGAGCTGGCCTCCGCCCTCTGCGCGGCCTTCGTCCTCGGATGGCACACGCGTCGGATGGAGCGGGTCGCGATCGCGGCTTCGCGTTCCGGAGACCGCTCATGAGGGTTCTGACGGTCTATGCGCACCACAATCCGCGGTCGTTTTGCCATGCGATCCTCGAGCGGTTCGCCGCCGGTCTCGCGGACGGCGGCCACAGCAACGAGATCGTCGACCTGCACGGCATCCACTTCGATCCCGTTTTTCGCGGCGAGGACGCGCCCAACTGGATCGACGACAGCGTGCCGCCGGACGTGCTCGAGCGGATGCGGGTGAAGGAGGATCTCCTCGCGGCCGCGGGAGGCCCCATCCGGCGCTTGCTCGTCAAGCGATGGATCGGCGACCGGGACGCGCGCGGAATCATCCAGCGACTCCGTCAGCGGGGCGGGCCGAAGGACGTGGCCGCACAGCAGCGCAAGGTGGCGGAAGCGGACGCGCTGGCGATCGTCGCGCCCGTCTACTTCGTCGGCTTCCCGGCGATCCTCAAGGGGTGGATCGACCGGGTGTTCACCCTCGGGTTCGCCTTCGGGCTGAAGCCGGAAGGATGGCGAGGCGACATCGGAGGTCGCGTTCCGCTTCTCCGGCACGAGAAGGCGCTGATCATGAGCACCACGATCTTCGACGAGCGCGCCTACGAGTCCGGCCTCGGCGACGCGATGAGGCGTCTCATCGACGAGTTCACGTTCGCCTATCCCGGCATCGAGAAAGTCGAGCACGTCTACTTCTACGCCGTCCACGGCGCCGACGACGCGACCCGGCAGGGATACCTGCAGAAGGCGTACTCCCTGGGCAGGGACTTCGCGCGATAGCGACGGAGCGCTTTGCCGCGCTGCCGTCAAGCGCCGGCGCGCACCTCTCCGAGGCTCACGATGCCGATCGCGGTGTCCGGCCACGAGCGCTCGCGCGCCGCCTTGGCGAGGACGCGCGACCACGCGACCCACGCCTCCCACGAGAGCCGCTTGTCCCAGGAGGTTCCCCAGGACGCGAGCAGCGCGAGCGCCGCCCTCGCCTCGGCGAGCGCCTCCGGCCAGCGCCCGCCGTTCAGCATCGCCTGCGCGAGCAGCACGTGCGGCTCCGCGACGAACGGGTTCCGCTCGCACGCCGCGCGCAACCGCTCCGCGGCGCGGGCGGCGTCGTCGCGAGCGCTCGCCTCGACGATCGCGTCCCAGTAGAGGTCGCGCGCGTCGCGCTCGGCTGCCGGCGCGACGTCGGCGGTGCAGCGCGCGAAGACGGGCGGCAGCGGATCCGCCCCGCACGCCGCGGCGAGGCGTCCGAGGCGCGCGTTGAGGTGCATCCACAGTCCCGGGCGGTTGTCCCCCGGCCAGAGCGAGTGCGGGTTCCCCGCGCGCGTGGGATCTCCGTCGACGTTCGCGAAGAGACGGTCCTGCCACGCGAAGTGCTGCTCGGCGTAGTCGGCCATGGTGACGACGAGGAAGACGCCGAGGTCGCGGCGCGACACCCGGACCGAGCCGCCGCCGCGGTAGAGGTCGACCGCGATCCCCTCGGCCGGGATCGCCGCGCCGTCCTTCACGCGCACGCCCGGGAGCAGCTGCTCGCGCCGGATCTCGCAGAACAGGTGCACCAGGCGCTCGGCCTCGGCGCCGATCAGCTCGCGCACGGCGTCGCGGCCGCCGGAGCGGTGGGAGTCGAACACCTTCATGCGGACGAAGCTGTTCGAGTAGACGCTGTGCATGAGGCCGAGCCGGCAGACGTCGAGCGGCTGGCGCCACGCCGCGAGGATCCGCCAGACGCCGAGCAGGTGGTCGAGGAAGGTCCCGTGCTTGTGCCAGATCTCGCTCGCGCCCTGGCGGGCGAGGACGTCGAGGCACCGGCCGAACCCCGGATCGATCGCCTCGTACTCGTGCCGGACGAGCGACGCGACGTGCGCGGGCAGGTCGGATTCCGCGCGGGCGCGCTCGTCGGCCCCGGCGGCGTGCGAGGAGCTCATCGCCTCCACGCCTGGCACGCGTCGCCGCCTTCGGCAACGCCCTGCGCGAGCTTCGCCTCCGCCGCAGCCGGCGCCAGCGCGCGGTACACGGCGACGTGCCGCCGGGCGGTCTCGTCCCAGCGGAACGCGCGCGCGCGCTCGGTGCCGCGCGCGCGGAGGTCGGCGCGGCGCGCGCCGTCGCGGAGGAGAGCGTCGAGCGCGTCCGCGAGCGCCGCGACGTCGCCGGCCGGGACGAGCTCGGCGGCGCCGGCGAGGTTCTCCGCGAGCGACGAGCCCGCGGTCGCGATCGTCGGAACGCCGCACGCCATCGCCTCGAGGGGCGGAAAGCCGAATCCCTCCTCGAACGACGGATACGCGAAGACGGTCGCGCCCGCGTAGAGCGCGGGAAGCTCGCTCGCCGGCACGTAGCCGAGCCGCCGGACGCGGGCGCGGAGCTCGGGGCGCGCGAGCTCGCGAAGCACCTCGTCCTCGCCCCAGCCGCGCCGTCCCGCGAGCACGAGGGTCGGCGCGTCGCCGCGCCGCTCGACCAGCCGGCGATAGGCGCCGAGGAGGCCGAGCACGTTCTTTCTCGGCTCGATCGTGCCGACGTACAGAACGTACGAGGGCGGAAGGGCGAGCCGATGGAGGCGCCGCCGCGCCTCGTCCGGCGGGTCCGGGCGGAAGTCGTCGGCGACGCCCCACGGCACCACCCGGACGCGCTCCGCCGCCGCCGCTCCGAGGTAGCGTGCGATCGAGATCTCCACCGCGCGCGACGGAACGACGACGACGTCCGCGCGTGCGACGCTGGCTCGAACGGCGGCGAGGTAGAGCGGGCTCCGGCGGAGCCGGATGTGGTCGCGCGGGCGCGAGAACGACGTCATGTCGTGGATCGTCAGGACATGGCGCGCGGTCGCGCGGACGAGCGGCAGGATGAACGACGGCGAGTGGAGGACGTCGAGCCGGAGCCGCACGGCGGCGATCGGCAGAACCGCCTGCTGGAACGCGAGGCGTGCGGCGCGCGGGCGGACGCTGAGCGCGCGCAGGGCGAAGTTCTCGGGCAGCGTTCCGGCGAAGAGCCCGCGGTCCTCGCGATTCACGAAGATCGAGTAGGCGGTCTCGCGATCCGTGCGCGCGAGCGCACGCACGAGGCCGACGAGCGCGACGTCGACGCCGGTCGCCTCGGGAAGGAGCGCCGTCAGGTCGATGCCGACGCGCACCTCGGAGCCATGCACGAATGCGCGTCGAACGTCCAGACACCCGCGTTGGACGCCGTCGGGCGCGGTCGCGGCTCCCGTCAGCGGTCGCGCTTCCCGGCGAGCTCGCGCGCGACGTGCTCCGCACGCGGTGCCGCCGCGTCGAAGCTCCGCCCGGCGACGGAAGCCGGCAGCCATGGCGGCTTGCTGCGCGCGAAGATCTCGTACGCGGGCGGCCGGTCGGGCGTGCGGTCGAGCGTTCCCACCGGGATCTCCACGAAGCCGAAGTCGTCGCGCACGATCGGGAGCGGCGATCCGCAGCGAGCGCAGAAGGTGTGGCGGTAGGCCGGCGGGCTCGTCCGCAGCGGCGCGTCGTACGCCGTCACCGCGTCCCGTCCCCGCGTCCACGAGAACCCTGCGGAGCGCGCGTAGACCGTGGCGGCGAAGCCGACGCCGTACGAGCGCCGGCACCGGCTGCAGTGACAGACCTCGATCCGGGTGAGAGGCTCGGCGACCTCGAAGCGGACCGCCTCGCAGAGGCAGCCTCCCGTGTGCGTGGCCACGCGCCGATCTATCGCGCCGCCGACCTCGCGCGCCAGCGGCGTGCGAGAAGCCGTGCGCCCGGAACATTCGCCGCGAGAGGGGCCGAGGAGGCGTTGCGGGTGCGTCAAGCCGGCGGAGGCGGACCGACGCGCGGGAGGACCTCGGTCCAGAACCGCTCGATCGAGCGCATGAGCGTCGAGTGCGGGACGAGGCCGTTGTACGTCCAGGCGAAGAGCCAGCGGATCGGAAGGCGAGCGACGAGACGCTCGAGCTGTCGCGCGACCGTGTCCGCGCTTCCGACGAGCGCGAGGCTCTCCCCGAGCAGGTCCGGCATCTCGCCGCTGACGGGGTCGACCATCCCGCGGTTGAAGCCGAAGGGCGCGAACCACGCGGCGCCCGAGAAGGCGCCGCTCGACGACCAGAGAGCCATCGCCTCGTCGTCGCTGTCCGCGACGATGACGTCTCGCAAGACGCCGATCCCGTCGCCCAGCGGCCGTCCCGACTCCTCCGCGTAGATCCGGACGAGATCGCTCTCGAGCGACGGGTGGAGCGGCGGCAGGATCGCGGTCACGCCTTCGCGGGCACACCAGCGGATGCTCCGCTCCGACGAGGCGAACGGCTGGAAGATCGGCGGGTGCGGGCGCTGGAGCGGCTTCGGCACGACCGCGACCGACCGCAGGAGCCCGTCCTCGACGCCGCCGCCGTAGCGATCGGTCGCCTCCAGCGTCCACGGCGTTTCTCCGGCGGGGATGCGCCAGTAGCGCCCCTCGTAGCGGAGCCAGTCGTCGGTCCACGCGCGCTTGACGATCGCGAAGCACTCCTCGAAGGCGGCGCGGTTCGCCTCGTCGATCGCGTCGTGCTGGTGCGGCAGCGCGCCGTGGATGCCGTGCGTCTGCTGCGCCATGACGTCGACCCAGCGGCGCTGGTAGCCGCGTGCGAAGCCGGCGTTCGCGCGCCCGCCGCTCATGTGGTCGAGCATCGCGATGTCCTCGGCCACGCGGATCGGGTTCTGCGCCGGCAGCACGATCCCGAGCTGCCCCACGCGAATCCGCTTGGTCTGCATCGCGACGAAGAGATCGAGCAGGACCGGGTTGTTCGAGATCTCGAAGCCCTCGACGTGGAAGTGGTGCTCCGTGAAGCTGATCGAGTCGTAGCCGAGGTCGTCCGCGAGCCGCGCCTGCTCGCCGAGCTCGCGCAGCATGCGGCCGTACAGATCGCGGCGCAGCCCGGCCCGCCCGGCCTCGATCTCGGCCCGGCTGCCGATCGACGGCAGGTAGAAGAGCGACACCTTCATCAGCGATGGCGATCACCTCTACGCCCTGTGGTTTCGTCCTGCCACCCGCGCGCGACCGCGTACGCGGCCGCGCGCTCCGGGGCGTTCGCGACCGGTCGGGGCGCGCGTGACACGGTGGACGAGCTCGTGCGAAACTCCTCGCGGAGATGACCACCAACCCTACGACCGAGGTGCCGTTCCGGGTGCTGCCGAAGCTCACGGACGACAACCGCGACTTCTGGACCGCGGGGGCGCGCGGTGAGCTGCGCTTCTGGCGGTGCGGCGACTGCGGCTTCTTCATTCACCCGCCGCAGCCGATCTGCCCGCGCTGCCGGTCGAAGAAGATGGCGACCGAAGCGGTGTCCGGTCGCGCGACGCTCGCGAGCTACTCGATCAACCACCAGCGCTGGATGCCGGGGCCGGAGATTCCGTACGTGGTCGCGATCGTCGAGATCGTCGAGCAGCCGTCGCTGCGGCTCACGACGAACCTCGTGAGCTGCGCGCTCGATGCGATCCGGATCGGCATGCCGGTGCGCGTCGTGTTCGAGCACCACCCCGATCCGGAGGGCGACGTCTACATCCCGCTCTTCGAGCCCGAGGGCGCGTGATGGGAGCCGCCGAGCGCACCACCTGCGTGACCGGCGTCGGGCAGTCGGACGTCGGGCGGCGCCTCGGCCGCGACCCGCTCGAGCTCACCCTCGACGCCTGCCTCGCCGCGATCGAGCACGCCGGCCTCGACGTGAAGGACGTCGACGGCCTCTCGACCTATCCCGGCTCGATGGCCATGCCGCCGGGATTCTCGGGCGCGAGCGCGTACGAGGTCATCGACGCGCTCCGGCTGAACGTCGGCTGGTACGACAGCGGGCTCGAGACCTCGGGGCAGCTCGGCTCGGTGATCAAGGCGACGCTCGCGGTCGCCGCCGGGCTCTGCAACCACGTCGTCTGCTTCCGGTCGGTGTGGGAGGGAAGTGCGCAGGGCGCGCAGGGGCGCGCCGCCGTCATGCCCGGCGGCGGCGGAGGCGGTCCGTTCAAGGCGAACGGCTTCATGCAGTGGACGCTGCCGTTCTCGGCGCCGTCGGCGGCGATCTGGATCGCGCTTTTCGCCCAGGCGCACTTCCACCGCTACGGCACGACCAAGGAGCAGATGGCCTGGATCGCGCTCAACGCGCGGCGGAACGCCGAGGTGAACCCGCGCGCGATCTACCGCGATCCGATGACGCTCGACGACTACATGGCCTCCCGCATCGTCACGACGCCCTTCTCGCTCTACGACTGCGACGTGCCGTGCGACGGCGCGACCGCGGTCGTCGTGTCGCGCCTCGATCGCGCGCGCGATCTGAAGCACCGGCCGCTCCGTATCGAGTCCGTCGGGGCGGCGCTGCGCGGCCGGCCGTCGTGGGACCAGTACGAGGACCTCACCACGATGCCGAACCGCGACGCGGCGGCGCAGATGTGGTCGCGCACCGATCTCAAGCCGTCGGACGTCCAGATGGCTCAGCTCTACGACGGGTTCTCGTTCCTCACGATGTCGTGGCTCGAGGCGCTGCGGTTCTGTCCGGTCGGCGAGAGCGGTCCCTTCATCGAGGGCGGGAAGCGGATCGCGCGCGACGGCGAGCTGCCGCTGAATACGCACGGCGGACAGCTCTCGGCGGGCCGGCTCCACGGCTACGGGTTCCTGCACGAGGCGGCCACGCAGATGTGGGGGGAAGCCGGCGAGCGGCAGGTCGCGACGCCGCCGGAGGTCGCCGTCGTCGGCGCCGGCGGCGGCCAGACGTGCGGCTGCCTCCTCCTCGTTCGCGACTGACGGATCTCGACGAGTTGCGTTCCGCTGCGCGTTGGCGCACGCCTGGCGCATGCAGACGCGACGGCTCGGCCGAACGGGACATCACAGCACGGTGGCGATCCTCGGTGGGGCGGCGTTTGCCGTCGCGAGCGAGGAGGACGCCGCGCGCGGGTTTCGGCTCGCGGTCGAACGCGGGGTCAATCATCTCGACATCGCGCCGCGGTACGGGGCGGCGGAGAGGCTCGTCGGGCCGCACTTGCCGGCGGTGCGGGATCGCATGTTCGTCGCGTGCAAGACCGGGCGGAAGAACCGCGACGGCGCGCGGGCGCAGCTCGAGGAGTCGCTCCGGCTGCTGCGCACGGATCGTTTCGATCTCTACCAGCTCCACGCGGTCACGACGCTGGAGGTCCTCGACGAGCGGCGCGAGGCGGCCGAGGTCGCGTTCCGGGCGCGCGACGAGGGCTTGACCCGCTTCGTCGGCATCACCGGCCACAACGTCGAGGCCCCGGCGACCTTCGTCGAGGCGCTGCGCCGCTACGACTTCGACACGGTCATGTTTCCCGTGAACCCGCGGCTCTGGGCGGACGCGACCTACCGGTGGAACGCCGAGGAGCTGCTCCGGATGTGCGCCGACCGCGACGTCGGCGTCATGGCGATCAAGGCCGCGGCGCGCCGCCCGTGGTCCGACGGCGAGCGCTTCGCGACGACCTGGTACGAGCCCTACACCGACCGGGACGAGATCGCGGCCGGCGTGACCTTCGCGCTTTCCGTGCCGGGCGTGCACGCCTTCTGTACGCCCGGCGACCTCCGGATCCTGCCGCTCGCTCTCGACGCGGCGGAAGCGTTCGCGCCGATGCCGGAGCCCGAGCGCGAGCGCTGCTCGGCGCAGCGCTCGCGCGAGCCCATCATCTTCCCGATCCCGACCTGACGCGCGGCCGCTCCTTCACGGGAGCGCGTCCGCGAACGCCGCCGTGGTGCTCTTCTGCGCGGGCGGTGCGAAGCTCGCATTCCAGCAAACCGGCGCGTCCGCGCGCACGAGCTGGACTTTGACGTTTTGGAACGCGGTCAGCGGGAACGCCGGAAGCAGGAGCTTCTGACCCCGCCCGCGGACCCGGACCAGCGCGTTGCCGTCGCCGGGCTTGACCGTGAGGGCGGTGATCCCGTCCGCCCGACCCGTTCGGTCGGCGTAGGAGAATCCGCCGCCTCCGATCTTCTTCCAGCACGGCTTGTTTCCGCAGGCGCTGCCGGGCGGAATCGCCTCGCCCATGACCAGCACGCCGTCCGCATACACGCACAGCCGGTAGCCGGTCGTCGCCGTCGGATCGCCGACGTCGGTCGGGCTCGCGGAGCCCTTCGTCCACGACCACGCCGCCGAGCGGCTCGCCGGAGTCTTTCCGAGCATGAGCTTGACGGCCGCCTTGCCGGGCTCGAGGCAGGTCGTCGCCGGGGCGGCGTCGCAGCCTCCGGGCGGGAAGCTCGCATCGGTCGCGACGACGATGTCGTCGCCGGCGAACCCGGCTTCACCCCCGCCGAACTCGCCGAAGTCGTTGCCGGCGACCCAGCGCAGGACGATCTCCTCGTCGGAAGCGGTCGCGCTCAGCGGAACCACGCTGACCGTCGTCGCGGCCATGTCGATCACGGAGAGCGCCGTCGCGAAGTCGTCCTTGCTCCAGCGCAGCACGAGGCTGGTGGGGTTCGCGAAGGGCGATGCGGTCTGGAAGCGGATGCCGCCGGGCGCGATCGGCGATCCCGCGTGCGGCGTGATCACGAGCTCGATCGTGCCGGGGTCGATGGCCGGCGGCGCGGGAGCGAGCGACGGCTCGAACGTCGCCGGGCCGAGGTCCCCCTTGAACTCCCCGAGCGGGTTGGCGGCGCGGAGCTCTGCGGAAGCGATCGCGCCGTCGAGCGCGAAGAGCTGCGGGCTCGTCGCGCTGTCGACCGCCAGGGGCTCGGCGCCGGTGAACTGGCTGATGCGGACGCGCACGAGCTCCGTGCCGCGCGCGGCGTCCGGGCCCGAGATCAACGCGACCGCGGCGAGCGCGAGACACGCGCGCGCACCGCGAAACGAGAGGGAACCGCGAACCATGACGTCTTCTCCTTCGACCGATCGGTCGTCCTCGACGTGCTACCCGCTGTCGGACGTCGCGCCGGCGGCGTCGTGCATCGATGCGCCGCCGGAGGCGGGCGACTACCGCCGCGCCGCGTCCCGCCCAATCGAGTGCTCGTCCTCGTGGGCGTGCATTTGGCGGACGCGCCGGTCGGAGTCCTTACGAACCGGTCACGATGCGGTGACGAAACGGTGCGCGGCTCTTCAGCCGCCGGACGACGAGCGCAGGGCCGCCGTCGCGGCTTCTGCGTCCGCGTGCGCCGACGCGCGGGCGGGATCGCGATGGAGCCGGACGAAGAGCGCGGCGAGGACGGCGGTCGAGAAGACGTTGCCGGCGGCGATGGTCGCGAAGACCGCGCGCTCCTCGAGTCCGAGCCAGCGCGTGCACGCGAGCGCGGCCGCGAGGACGACCGGAACCCGGATCGCCATCACGGCGAGCGGCGCCGTCGGGCGCCCGAGTCCCTGGAACGCGAACGCGAGCACCATCGAGAGGCCGACGAAGGGATAGGTCGGTCCGATGATCCGGAAGTAGAGCGATCCGACCTCGTGGATGCCGGGGTCGCTGCTGAAGAGTCCGATCCAGAGCGACGGCCGCCACCAGAGGATCGCCGCCGCGACCGCGAGCAGCGAGACGATCAACGCCGCCGCCGACCGCACGTACGACGCTGCGCGCTCCGGCCGCCCGGCGCCGGTGGCGAGGCCGACCAGCGTCAGCACGGCGGCGCTCACGCCGAACGCGAACGAGAGCAGGAGGAAGTCGAGCCGCGTGCCGAGCCCGTACGCCGCGAGGTCGGGCGTCCCGAGCCGCGCCACGACGCCCGTCAAGACCATGATGCCGACGTAGTTGATCGTGGTGGAGAGCGACGACGGGATGCCGATCCGGAGGATCTCGCGCAGTGCCTCGAGCGAGGGCCGCCGCGGCCAGGCGTGCGGGTGCACCGCGCCCCGTCCCCCGAGGACGTGCCGCGCGCGCGGGATGGTCGCGATCGCCTGGCTGCCGAGCATCGCGATCGCGGCGCCCGGAAGGCCGAGTCCGAGGGCGAACATGAACACCGGCGTGAGCGCGATCTGGAGCAGCAGCGAGGTGCTGGACCAGATCGCCGGAACGCGGACGTTGCCCTCGCCGCGACAGATGCTGTCGAACATGCCGCCGACGAAGGTGATCGTGGCGCCCCCGAAGACGATCCGGGCGAAGGGCGCTGCGGCCTCCAGCACGGCCCCGGAGCCGCCCATCCAGCGGAACACCGTCCCGCTGCCGGCGATCATGACGGCGCCGAACGCGATCCCGATCGCGACCGCGAGCGCGAGCGCGTGCTCCGCCGCGGTCGCGGCGTCCGCGCGCCTCCCGGCGCCCAGCGCACGCGCGATCACGGACGCGGCGCCGGCCCCGATCCCGCCGCCCATCGCGGTGATCGCGACCAGCGAGATCGGGAACACGAGCGAGACGGCGGCGATCGCGTCCGCGCCGAGCCGGCTCACGTAATAGGTGTAGAGGACGTTCGAGACGGCGCCGATCAGCATCACGAGCGTCGTCGGCGCGGCGAGCCGGACGACGGCGGGAAGCGGATCGAGCGCGAGCAGCGGTTCGGGGCCTCGCGGGGCAGGTCTCGTCAGGGCGGCACCTCGTGCGGCTGGCCAGCCTGCGGCACGCCGGGCGGGGACGCAAGGGCCCCCGCGTGCGCCGCCGCCCTCGCGCAGCGCGTCGGCGGATCCGGTGCGCGGCGCACCGCGCGCTTGATATCTGCACTGGCGGTGCACTAAGGTGCCGGCGCTCGCCATGCCGGCGGGCGCCGCCCCCATGCTGCCTCACCCGCTCCTCCTCGTCGGTGCGTACGGGTCGCCGTACAGCCGGAAGATGCGCGCCGTGCTGCGCTACCGCCGGCTTCCGTTCCGCTGGATCGTGCGCGGGTCGCGCGCGGACGAGGGCATCCCGGCGGTCCCGGTCGACCTGATCCCGGTCCTCGCCTTTCCCGGCGACGACGGCCGTCCGGCGGATGCGATGATCGACTCGACCTTCCAGATCCGGCGCCTCGAGTCGCTCGCGCGCGAGCGATCCGTCGTCCCGCCCGATCCCGCAGTCGCGTTCCTCGACTTCCTCCTCGAGGACTACGCCGACGAGTGGCTCACGAAGGCGATGTTCCACTACCGCTGGTCGTTCGCGCCCGACGTGCTGCGCGCCTCGCACGTCCTGCCGCTCGACCGCCGCCTCGACCTCGAGCCCGCCGCGCACGCCGCGCTGGCGCGCGCCTTCGCGGATCGGCAGATCGGCCGCCTCGCGGTGGTCGGCTCGACGCCCGCGACCGCGCCGATCATCGAGGACAGCTATCGCCGCCTGCTCGGCTGCCTCGATCGCATCTTCCGCGAGCGCCCGTTCCTCTTCGGCGAACGACCGGCGGCCGCGGACTTCGGGCTCCACGGGCAGCTCACCCAGCTCGTCGCCTTCGATCCGACGCCGTCGGCGATCGCCGCCGAGGTGGCGCCGCGCGTGATCGCGTGGGTGAATCGCGTCGAGGACCTCGCCGGCGTCGCGGTCGACGACGGCGGCTGGTCCGCGCGCGCGGACGCCGTCGACGGCAGGCTCGCGGATCTCCTCCGCGAAGTCGGGCGGACGTACGCGCCCTTCCTGGTCGCGAACGCCGACGCGATCGCGGCCAAGGCGCCGGAGGTGCGCTGCGAGATCGCCGGCGCGAGCTACCGCCAGCGCCCGTTCCCCTACCAGGCGAAGTGCATCGGCTGGCTCCGCGACGCGCGCGCGCGCCTCGCGGACGCCGATCGGCAGTGGGTCGACGGCGTCCTCGCCGGCACGGGGTGCGAGCTGCTCTTTCCGGACGGAGGTCGCCCATGAGGACGCTCCTGCGCGTGGTCGTCGCGATCGTGGTGCTGGCGGTGCTCGTCTTCGGGGCGCTCCTCGCGAGCCTTCGCGGCGGGAAGCACGAGGCCCCGGGGGAGCCGGCGAAGACTCGCGTCGCCGCGGACGTCGTCGCGGCGCGTTCGCAGTCGGAGCGCGACGCTTCGCAGAAGCTGGCCGCGTCGCATCCGGTACCCGCGGGGGGTGCCGCCGCGCCGCCCGACAAGCAGATCCTCTTCGGCGACCTCCACGTCCACACCACGTTCTCCGCCGACGCCTTCCAGCGCTCGCTGCCGCTCCTGCAAGGCGAGGGCGCCCACCCGCCCGCCGACGCGTGCGACTACGCGCGCTTCTGCTCGGGGCTCGACTTCTGGAGCATCAACGACCACGCGGAGTCGGTGTCGCCGGAGCATTGGCGCGAGACGAAGGAGGCGATCCGGCAGTGCAACGCGGTGGCCGGCGATCCCAAGAACCCCGACGTCGTCGCGTTCCTCGGCTTCGAGTGGACGCAGGTCGGACAGACGCCCGAGACGCACTACGGGCACAAGAACGTGATCTTCCGCGAGACCGCGGAGGATCGCGTCCCGAAGCGGCCGATCGGCGCCGCGGGCCGCACGCTCGCGCTCCTCCGGCAGGGCCAGCCTCTGTCGCAGCGCCTCCGCCTCGTCTTCTCGGACTACCCGAACCGCCAGCGCTACCTCGACTTCGGCGAGTACCAGCAGGAGCTCCGGAAGGTGCTCGACTGCCCCGCGGGCGTCGACACGCGCCAGCTCCCCGAGGACTGCAACGAGACGGCGGAAACGCCGCGCGAGCTCTTCGAGAAACTCTCGCAGTGGGGCTTCGACTCGATCGTCATCCCGCACGGCACGACGTGGGGGCTCTACACGCCGCCGGGCGTCACGTTCGACAAGCAGCTCACGAAGGCGCAGCACGACCCCGATCGGCAGACGCTCATCGAGGTCTTCTCGGGGCACGGCAACTCCGAGGAGTACCGGCGCTGGAAGGAGATCGACTGGGACGCGAAGGGCAATCCGGTCTGCCCGGCGCCGACGAAGGACTACCTGCCGTGCTGCTGGCAGGCGGGCGAGCTCATCCGGGCGCGCTGCGCAAACGCTCCTGCCGAGGAGTGCGAGCGCCGGGTGCAGGCGGCGCGCCTCAACTATCTCGCCGCGGGAGCGTCGGGCCATCGCACCGTGCCGGGCGCGACCCCCGAGGACTGGCTCGACTGCGGCCAGTGCCGCGACTGCTTCATGCCCGCGTTCAGCATGCGGCCCGGCGATTCCGTCCAGTACACGCTCGCGATCTCGAACTTCGACGACCCCGGCGCGCCGCGGCGCTTCCGCTTCGGCTTCATCGCCTCGAGCGACAACCACAGCGCCCGGCCCGGGACCGGCTACAAGGACTACAAGCGCCGGATGATGACGGAGACGACGGGCGCCCGCGATGCGACCTGGTACGAGCGCCTGAACGGGCCGCCGCGCGACAAGTCTCCCGAGTCGCTCGCCCCGGCGGACGCGATCGCCGGCGCGCAGCCGTTCCAGGTCGTCGACTTCGAGCGCCAGGGCTCGTTCTTCTTCACGGGCGGGCTCGTCGCCGTCCACTCCGCCGGCCGCGATCGCGACGCGATCTGGCAGGCGTTCCAGCGCCGCGAGGTGTACGGCACGAGCGGCGATCGCATCCTGCTCTGGTTCGATCTTCTCAACGGCCCGAGCGGGGCGGCGCCGATGGGCTCCGAGGTGCAGCTCTCGGCGGCGCCGCACTTCGTCGTGCGCGCGGTCGGGTCCTTTCAGCAGAAGCCGGGGTGTCCCGACTCGTCGGTGAAGGGCCTCGCGCCCGACCGCCTCGAGCTCCTCTGCCGCGGCGAGTGCTACAACCCGAGCGACCAGCGCCGGAAGATCACGCGCATCGAGGTCGTTCGGATCCGCCCGCAGACGCAGAAGGGCGAGCCGGTCGCGCCGCTCATCGAGGACCCGTGGAAGAAGATCGACTGCCCGGGCGATCCGGCGGGCTGCGTCGTCGAGTTCGACGACCCGGAGTTCGCGAGCGCGGGCCGGGATGCGACGTACTACGTCCGTGCGATCCAGGAGCCGACGCCCGCGATCAACGCCGACGGGTTCCGCTGCACCAAGGACGCGAGCGGCAACTGCATCCAGGTGAAGCCCTGCTACGGCGACTACCGGACCTCGTTCGAAGACGACTGCCTCGCGATGAACGAGGAGCGCGCCTGGTCGTCGCCGATCTACGTCAAGCGCGCCGGCTCGTAGACGGCGTTCGCGCCGGGCTCGCGCACGGAGGGCGGGGAGACCCGGCGCAAGCGGGGCGCGAGCTCAGGTCTCGACCGTGACGCCCTTCCAGAAGGCGACGTGGTCCTTGATGTTCGCGGCGGCGGGCTTCGGTTCGGGATACGTCCACGCGGCGTTCGGATTCGTCTCGCCGTCGACGACGACGTCGTAGTAGCTCGCGGTGCCCTTCCACGGGCAGACCGTGTGGTGGTCGCTCGCGCGGAAGTGCTCGCGCACGAGCGCCGACGGCGGGAAGTAGACGTTCCCCTCGACCGTCTCGAACCGTTCGGATTGCGCGATCACCTTGCCGCGCCAGGTCGCTTTCGGCATCGCCGTCCTCCCTGAATTCCGGATGGCGCCTTCGGCCGCCGGACGTGCGTCTCGCCGGCGAAGGGCTCGCTGGCCGTCTTTCCGTCTCGTGACCGGTTTCGATCGCCAAGACAAGCGCGATCGGTCGCCCGGCGCAGAACGTGCGCCCGGCTCTCGCGACGGGCGTATTTTCGCCGTGCTCAACCTTTTCGCCGGTTCGGCCGACTCCGAGAGGATGCAGCTCGTTTCGGCCGTGGAGTCGGCTGGGGCGCGCCCCGGCCTGCGCTCCATGCCGATCGCGGGCCTCGCGGCGGCGTTCTTCCTCTCGGGGGTCGGCAGCCTCGCGCTCGAAGTCGTCTGGACGCGCGAGCTCCGGCTCGTCTTCGGCTCCACCACCCTGGCGGCGAGCACCATCCTCGTCGCGTACATGCTGGGGCTCGGGCTCGGGGGGCTCGCCGGCGGGCGGATCGCCAGCCGGCTCGCCAACGGCGTCCGCGCGTATGGGTGGGTCGAGATCGCGATCGGTACCTACGCGCTCGCCGTGCCGTCGTTGCTCGGGCACTTCCCCGAGCTCACGCGCGCGTGGATCGGCGGGCTCGGCTTCTGGCCGGCGGCGCTGTCGCGCTTCGCGCTCGCGCTCACCATGCTCATCGTCCCGACCGTCCTCATGGGCGCGACGTTGCCGATGCTGGTCGCGACGGTCACTCGCAGCGATCCCCGGATCGGCAGCCGGACGGGCCTCCTCTACGGCGTCAACACGCTCGGCGCGGTGATCGGGGTCTTCCTCGCGACGTTCGCGCTCTTCCCGACGCTCGGTCTCTGGCGCACGAACCTCGCCGGTGCGCTGACGGACGTCGCCGTCGGCGCGTTCGCCATCCTCGTGCTCGCCCCGCACTACGAGCGCCGCGCGGACGAGGTCCCGGCGACGCCGCGCGACCACGCGAAGGACGCCGACGCGACCGAGCGCGGCCGCGCCGACGGCGACGCGTCGCAACGCGCTTCCGATCGCGACGAGCTGCACGGGCGCAGCGTCGCGCCGTTCCTGGTCGCGTACGGCGTGATCGGCTTCACCGCGCTCGTCTACGAGGTCGCCTGGAACCGGGCCCTGTCGATGGTGCTCGGGTCCTCGATCCACGCCTTTGCGGCGATGCTGGGCGCGTTCCTGACCGGCATCGGCGCGGGCAGCCTGATCGTCGAGCGACGGGTAGACCGGATGGAGCGTCCCGTGGCCGCGGTCGTCCGAGGCCTGTGGGCGCTGGCTGGCTTCGCGCTCGCGACGACGCTCGTCCTGCCGTACCTCGCCGACGTCTTCACGGCCGCCGTCGCGCACCTCGGGCTCGGAGCCGCGAGCATCGTCACCGTCCAGGTCGGGCTGTCGGTCATGGCGATGCTGCCCGCGACCCTCGTCCTCGGCGCGCTCTTCCCGCTCGTAGCGCGGATCGTCGCGCGCGCCATGGGCGACGGCGGCCGTGCGGTCGGGCGCGTGTACTTCGCGAACACGATGGGCTCGGCGAGCGGCGCGTTCGCCGCCGGCTTCCTGATGATTCCCGCGCTCGGCATCGACGGCACGCTCGTGCTGGCGTGCGCGCTCGACCTGGCGGCCGCGGGCACGCTGATCCTCTGCGATCGCGGTCGCCGGAAGGGAGTCGCGCGTCCGGCGGCGCTCGCGTTCGCGAGCGCGGCGCTCCTCCTCGCGGTGCCGCTGCCGTTCGATCGCGAGGCGCTGACGCGCGGGCCCTTCAAGCGGCCGGAGGACGCGATCGACTTCGGCATCCAGCTGCGCGCGCTCGAAGGCGTCCGGCGGCCGGAGCTGGTCTTCTACCGCGACGGGCTGAACAGCACCGTCTCGGTGCACCGCCAGCCCGGCGTGGTGTACCTCAAGGTGAACGGCAAGACCGACGCCTCCACCGGCATCGACATGCCGACCCAGGTGACGATCGGGCACGTGCCGTTCCTCTTCGGCCCGCCGGCGAAGAAGGTGCTCATCGTCGGCTTCGCGTCGGGGGTCACGGTCGGCTCCGCCACCCGCCATCCCGTCGAGCGGATCGACGTCGTCGAGATCGAGCCCGCGATGCTCGAGGCATCGCGCTGGTTCGAGCCCCGGAACGGAACCCCGCGCGCGGACGCGCGCGTCCGGGTCATCGTCGACGACGGGCGATCGTTCCTCGCGTCCACGCGCGAGAAGTACGACATCATCATCTCCGAGCCGTCGAACCCGTGGATCAGTGGCGTGTCGAACCTCTTCACGCGCGAGTACTTCCGCGCCGCGCGCGAGGCGCTCGCGCCGGGCGGCCGGCTCGCGCAGTGGATCCAGCTGTATTCGCTCACGCCGGAGGCGGTCGCGTCGATCGTCGCGTCGCTGCGCGCGGAGTTCCCCTACGTCTACGGCTTGTCGACGACCGGCGACGGCCCGGACCTGATCCTGCTCGCGAGCGAGCGCCCGATGGGCGCCGCGGATCTGCCGGTCTGGGAGGCGCTGCCGGCCGGCGTGCGCCGCGACCTCGAGCGCACCGGAAACTTCTCGACCGCCGACCTGTGGAGCCTCGTGCGGCTTCTCCCCTCGGACACCGCCCGGTTCGCGTCGCGCGCCCCGGTCGAGAACACGGACGACGACCTCTACGTCGAGCTCACCGCACCGCGGGCGCTCTACACGGACACGCTGCCCGCGAACTGGGCGGAGATCGCGCGCGCGCGCCGGGCCGTGCTGCCGCTCCTCGAGCAGCTCGGCGTGCCGCTCGATCGCGACGCGGTCGGCGAGATCGCGTTCTCGTACGCGCGCGCGCGCGACGACGCCGCGGCCGCGGACGGAATCGTCGGAACCGCGCTGCGCGAGGGCAAGACCGGAAACGCCCTCGCGACCGCGGTCGAGGTGGGCCGCCGCCTCGCCGGAACGGACGGGTTCTCGGCCGCCTCCCAGCTCGCCGCGGCCGACGAGGCGGTCGCGCTCGCGCCCGCGGCATTCGCGCCCCGCCTCGTGCGCGGCGAGGTCCGGCTCGACGCCAGCGACCCGGCGGGCGCGCTCGCCGACGCGGACGCCGCGCTCGTCATCCGCCCCGACGACCCGCGCGCTCGTCTCCTGCGATGGCGCGCTCTGCAGCGGCAGGGCCGCCTCGCGGAAGCGGCGGTCGAGATGCGGCTCGTCCTCGAGTCGCCGATGATCGAGGTCGAGCCGACCCTCCGGCGCGGCGAGATCCATCTCGCGGCAGCCGCCGGGCGGCCGGCGGACGCGGCCGCGATGGCCGACCGCTATCTGCGAGAGGAAGATCCCGGCTGGATCGAGGGCTGGCGCCTCCTGGCGGCGCAGCAGGACGCGCTCGGGCACGCGGAAGACGCCGCGCGCGCGCGTCGCAACGCCGAGCTCGCGTTCGAGAACCGCTCGCTGTCGGCCGTCAAGCGCGCGCGGGTCGCCCTCTGGAACGGTCGCACGCGCGAGGCGGCGGACCTGCTCGGTGCGGTGCTCGCGGTCGACCCGGAGAACAGGCTCGCCCGGAGCGACCTGCGAGCGCTCGGGGCGGCGCGCGACGAGGGAGCGGCGCCGGCAGCCCGGTGACCGGACGCGGCGCGCCCGGCCTGCGATCGTCCTTCAGGGCGCGGTCTGCGCGGTGCGCATGTGCGACAGCACGAGGCGGAACGGGTCGTCGCCGACCCGCATCCCGCCCGAGAACGGGTGCTGCGTCTCGCGCACGAGGACCAGCGTGCCGGCGATCGTGCCGGCGAGCACCGCGGTGATGATCACCTGCGGGACGACGTGTCGCATCCCGAAGAAGTAGGTGAATGCGACGGTCGCGATGCCGAAGACGATCAGGAACGTCCAGATCGGCGCCGGCAGGGCCGCGTGGATGTAGAGCAGGCGGTGGCGGCGCGCGTCCGCGAAGTCGTCGAGCTTCTCGAGCGTGTTCTGGTAGAGCGCGACCTCCCAGGCGTCCGACGGTCGATCCTCGAGCAGCGCCTTCCAGAGCGCGTAGTACTTCTCCTGCGTCGCTTGGCTCGAGTGGCCCGCGGTCATCGTCGCCCACTCGTCCTGCACGACGCTCTCGGCATACGCCGCGACGGCGCTCTGCAGCCGGCTCCGTGCCGGCTCGTTGAAGCCCTCCGAGTGCCGGTAGAGGTCCCCGAGCGCGCTCGCCTCGAGCTCGGTCTGGGCGCGCGCCTGCTCGTAGCGCTCCCAGGAGGAGACGAGCACGAACGCGAGGATGATGCCGTAGAGGCCACCGACGACCGCGAAGCAGACGCCCGCGACCTCGTGCTGCTGCTCGAGCGTCTCGACCGGGATGCGGCGTCGCACGATGACCAGCGCCGCGACAGACAGCACGACGAACGCGAGCGCGATCACGATCTCGACCCCCGCGACGACGAGTTCCCCGTCCACATCCACCACCGCCTCCCTTCGCGCCGCGCCCGTCTCGCGACGCGCGCGGCGCCGCCTCCGCTCCGCGCTACGCGCCCGCGATCAGGCCCGCGAGATTGTCGCGCAGGATGCGCCGTCGATCGGCCTCGCTCAAGCCGCCGAGCTCGTCGGCGAACTCGGCCGGCCAGAGGAGCCCCTCGGGGTGCGGGTAGTCCGACCCGCACAGCACGCGGTCGGCTCCGATCTCGTGCGCGAGCGCGACGCAGTCGTCCTCGTAGAAGGGAGTGACCCAGACGTTCTGCTTGAACATCTCGCTCGGCTTCGCGGGAGGCGCGCCGAACCGCCACATGTCGCGGCTCGCGAGCCGGGCGATGTGGTCGAGCTTCCGGACGAGCGGCGCCACCCAGGCCGAGCCGTACTCGACGCTCAGGACCTTCAGGCGCGGAAAGCGGCCGAAGACGTTGTCCGCGATGAGGGCCGTCAGCGTGTCGGCGATCGGCCGCTCGGTGAACGAGAGGTAGTACTCCATCAGCGAGTGGCGGTGGCTCGGCGGATGCGCCCGGAGGCCCCACGGCACGTTGTACATCTCGCTGAAGGGCGTCCGCCCGATGTGGTAGACGACGTTCACGCCCGCTTCCTGGACGCGCGCCCAGAACGGATCGAACGCGGGATCGCCCGGTGAGCGACCGTCCACCGGCCCGGCCGTCACGATCACGAACCGGCAGCCGCGCGCGAGCAGGCGCTCGAGCTCGGCGATCGCCTCGCGGAGGTCGAGGAGCGAGAGCAGCGGCGCGCCGTAGATCCGGCCGTCGGCGCCGAAGCCCCAGTCCTCCTCGAGCCAGCGGTTGAACGCGCGCAGGCTCGGGTAGAGGACGTCGGGCGTCTCGCGCAGCTGCGGCTCGACGCCGACGCCCGCGGTCGGGAGGATGAGGCACGCCTCGACGTCCTGCTCGTCCATGCGCGCGAGGCGCGCCTTGCGATCGACGAACTCCGGCACCGCGAGCCCGTCGATCGCGTTCAGGTTCGGGCTCCCGCCCTCCTCGGTGAGGCCGCGGAGGAACGCCTTCATCGCACCCGGCGGGCCGATGTGGTCGCCCGCCGCGACGCTGAAGAAGTGGCACCGCTCGTCGCCGACGTACATGCGCGCGGGACCCTTGCCTCGCCGGTCGACCCAGACCGTGCGATCGCGCCACTTCGCCTCGATGTGGCGGGTGAAGCAGTCGTCGGGCTCGTAGTAGTGGTTGTCGGCGTCGAAGATGCGGTAACCGAGATCGGCCATGGCGGGTCCTCGCGAAATGCCGGCCGGAGCGTCGCTGCACCGCCCGCGACGGTCCCTATACATCGCGCGCCGAGCCACGGCAGCGGGGCGCGGCCGCCTCGTGCGAGCGACACCGCCTCAAGGCTTCCGGCCGGTGACGACGCTCCAGTAGCCCAGCGCCGGACGGGCGCGGACGTCCTGGAAGCCCGCCTCGGCGAGCAGCGCGACGAGCTCCCGGCCGGAGTACTGCTGGCCCTCCGTCCAGACGAGCATCGCGAGGTTGTACGCGGCGGCGGCGAGCGGGCGATGCTTGTCCTCGTCGAAGAGCATCTCGTGGACGACGATCGTTCCACCCGCGGGCAGCGACTCGAAGCTCTTCCGCGCGAGGAAGCGACCCTTCTCGGGCGGCCAGTCGTGGAAGACGTCGGCGTAGAAGTGCAGGTCCGCGCTCGGGAACGGATCGCTCCAGACGTCCGCGCCGTGGACCGCGACGCGGTCGGCGAGGTCGGCGTCCGCGACGACCTCGCGCGCCACCTCGAGCACCGCCGGACGATCGAGCACGATCGCGCTCAGGTGCGGCCACCGGCGAGCCGCCGCGACCGCATGGACGCCGGACCCGCCGGCGACGTCGAGCAGGACGCGATGCGCCGACAGCTCGACGAGCTCGGGCCACGCGCGAGCGGCGCCGGCGCTGTGGCCGTGCATGCCGCGCGTGAACGCGTGCGCGAGCGCGGTCTGCTGCTCGAGCGACGCGAACAGCGGATCGCCGCCGAACACCTGCGAGGCGTTCTGCTCGACCGCCGCGCGCACGGCGCGAGTGGAGAACACGTCCTCGTTCGCGATCAGCATGTCGAGGAAGCCGGCGAAGGGGGACGGGCTCGCCGCCACGAGGTACTCGCGCGCCACCGGTGCGAGCTCGTAGAGCCCGTCGCGCGCCTCGAGCAGCCCGCAGGCGACGCACGGCGCGACGAGTGCGCGCGCCGCGCGCCGCTCGACGCCGAGCGCCTCGCACAGCTCGCGGAGCGTTCGGGGCTCGGCCGCGAGCGCCTCGAAGAGGCCGAGCTGGTGCGCCACGAGCAGCGCGCGGAATCCGAGGTGGCCGAAGAGGAGGTCCCAGAGAGGTCGCTCGTCGCATGCGGGGTGCGTCATGGCGCGGAGCCTCGCATGCAGGCGGGCCGTCCGTCTCAAGACGGCTGTAAGAAACGTTCAGGATTGTTGTAAGGTCGCGCGCGATGCGAGAGCGCATCGACCGCTGCTGGGAGTTCGGGCAGTTCCGCCTGCGCGAGGCGGACGCGGAGCTGCTCCGGGACGGGCAGCGCGTCGCGCTCGCGCGAAAGGCGTTCGACACGCTGCTCGCGCTCGTCGAGCGCGCCGGCCACCTGGTGCCGAAAGACGAGCTCATGCGCCGGGTCTGGCCGGACGCCGTCGTCGAGGAGGCGAACCTCGCCAACAACGTCTCCCTCCTGCGGCGCGTTCTCGGCGACCCCCGCATCATCGAGACCGTGCCCGGCCGCGGGTATCGCTTCGCCGCGCCCGTCCGCGAGACCGCGGTGACGCAAGCGGAGCCGCCGTCGGTCGCCGTGCTGCCGTTCCGCGTCCTGGGCGCGGCCGACGACGAGTACCTGGGGCTCGGCTTCGCGGACGCGCTCATCACCCGCCTCGCGACGGTGCGCGGCCTGCGCGTGCGGCCGACGAGCGCGGTCGCGCGCTGGACCTCCCCGGCCGACCCGCTGGCGGTCGGCCGCGCCCTCCGCGTCGGCGCGGTCCTGGAGGGGACGATCCGGGTCGCGGCCGAGCGCATCCGGGTGACGGCGCAGCTCGTCGACGTCGAGGAGGCGTCGCCGCTCTGGACCGGCAAGTTCGACGAGCGGCTGAGCGACATCTTCGCCGTCGAGGACGCGATCAGCGAGCGCATCGCGCGCTCCCTCTCCGAGGCCGTGCTCGGCGACGACGCCGACCCGCTGCGCGAAACCCGCAACAGCGAGGCGCATCGCCTGTACCTGAAGGCGCGCTACCTCCAGAGCAAGCTGACGCGCGACTCGCTCCGGAAGGCGATCGACGCGTTCACCGCGGCGGCCGAGATCGACGGCGCTTACGCGCGGGCGCACGCCGGGATCGCCGAATGCTGGTGCTGGCTGTCGCACTTCCACGTGTCGCCGCGTGAAGCGTTGCCGCGCGCGCGCGCCGCCGCCGAGCGCGCGCTCGCGCTCGACGAAGGCGTCGCCGAAGCGCACCTCGCGCTCGGCCTCGTCCGCATGTGGTACGACTGGGACTGGCGCTCCGCGGGAGCGGCGTATCGCCGCGCGCTCGACCTCTCGCCCTCGCACGCCGCCGCGCACACCTGGTACGCCTTCGACTTGACGATCCAAGCGCGCCACGACGAGGCGATCGGCGTGGCGCGCCGCGCGCTCGCGCTCGACCCGCTGTCGCTTCCCGCGCGTGCCTGCCTCGGGTGGGTGCTCTATTGCGCGCGCCGCCCGCGCGACGTCGTCGCGGAGATGGAGCCCGCGATCGAGCTCGATCCGGGCTTCTACCTGGCGCACTACGCGGTCGGGATCGCGCGCCTCCTCGCGGACGAGCCGACCGCCGCGATCGCGGCCCTCGCCGAAGGCGTGCGGCTGTCCGGTCGGAGTCCCGAGGTCGTGTCCGCGCTCGCGCACGCGCACGCGGTCGCCGGCGGAGACGACGAGGCCCGCCGGCTCCTCGCGGAGCTCGACGCGCGGAGCGAGCGCGGCGAGGTGTCGGCGTACCACGCCGCCGTCGTGCGGGCGGCGCTGGGCGAGGCCGACGGCGCGATTGCCGGCCTCGAGCGCGCGCTCGCCGAGAGGAGCGAGTGGCTGGTGTGGCTCGCGGTCGAGCCGCGGCTCGACGGGTTGCGCCGCGACCGGCGCTTCGCCCGCCTCGCCGAGCGCGTCGGGACGGTCGCCGCGCCGTAGCGCTCGCGAGCGGCCCCTCAGGCCGGCGCGGCCGGCGCGATGTCCGGCCAGTGCCGGCACGGATCGATCGCGACGCCCGCGATCCGGATCTCGAAGTGGAGGTGCGGGTAGTCGTACTGGCTTCCGTCGTGCAGGATGCCGCTCCGACCGCTGAGCGCGATCGGCTGTCCGCGCGCGACCTCGCCGCGCCGCACGACGAAGCGCGACAGGTGCGCGTAGACGGTCTCGACGTTGGTGAAGTGCCGGATCCGGACGACCTTCCCGTAGCCGGGCTCGAAGCGCACGGAGGCGATTCGCCCGCGCGCGAACGCGCGCACCGGCGTTCCGATCGCGGCCGGAAGGTCGATGCCCTCGTGCGTGCGCTCCGGCCGCCGATGCGCGCCGAACGCGCCGATCGCGCGCACCGCCGGCATGCTCTCGAGCGGCGACGCGAACGGCGGCTCGCCGAGCTCGGCGACGACCTGCTCCATGTGGGTGCCGGCGGACCCCTTGACGAGGACCGCGTCGCCCGGCGCGAGGTCGCGCGCGAGCGCCTCGAGCAGCGCGATCTTGTCGCCGGCATGCGTCACGCGCTCGGCCGGCAGCCCGCCCGCCCGCGCGCCGTCGGCGATCCGGCGGGCGAGCGGCCCGACCGTGAAGAGCCGGAGGTCGGGATACGAGCGCGCGATCTCGCGGCCGAGCTCCTCGTGCAGGCGCGCTCCGGCCTCGCCGAGCTCCAGCATGTCGCCCAGGATCGCGACCTTCCGGCCCGGCTCCGCCGCGAGCGCCTCCAGCCCGGCGACGACCGCCTGCGGGCTCGCGCTGTAGGTGTCGTCGATCACCGTCATGCCGGCACGCTCGCGCCGGACGAGCCGGCGCGGCGCCGCGCTCTCGGGCGCGAAGGCGCCGATCGCGCGCGCGATCGCGTCGGGCGCGATCCCGAACAGCCAGCCGCACGCGGCCGCCGCGACGACCGCGTACGCGTTCCGCGGCCCGACGAGCGGGCTTCGCAAAGCGACCGTCCAGTCGGGTCCGACGACCTCGAGCGCGAGGCCGCTCGCGTCGGCGCGCACGTCGCGCGCGACGAAGTCGGCAGCCGACTTGACGCCGAACGTGAGCACGCGGTGCGGCAGCCGGACGCGCGCGAGCAGCTCGTCGTCCGCGTTCAGCAGGACCGTGCCGCCCCGCTTCAGGTTGCGCGCGAGCGCGATCTTCTCGGCGAGGACGCCCTCGCGGCTCCCGAGCCAGGCGAGGTGGCTGTCGCCGACGTTCGTCAGCAGCACGACGTCGGGATCGATCGCCCGGTTCCAGCGCGCGGCGTTTCCCGGCCGCTGGATGCCGGCCTCGAGGACGAGCGCGTGGTTCGCCTTCGAGCGCGAGCGCAGTACGTAGCGGTGGAACTGGAGGTCGCTGTTGTCGCGGTCGCCGGTCGCGATCACGGAGAAGCGCTCTGCGAGGACGCGCGCGACGAGGGCATGGGTCGTCGTCTTGCCGGTGCTGCCGGTCACCACGACGAGCGGGACGTCGGGGTGGAGGCGGCGATGGAGCCGGGCCACGGCGTGCAGCGGCCAGCGCGCCCATGGGCTCGCGCGCTCGCGCACGTCGAGCGCCCAGAACCCGAGTCGGTGGACCACCCCGCCGATCGGGCCGGTGCGCGCCTTCTCTCCCGGCGGGCGGGCTCGCCTCATCCCGGGACGGCGCCGCTCACGCGGCCGGGTCGTGGAAGATCGGCGACGTCCAAGCGCGCTCCTGGATCGTGCGCTTGATGGTCGGGTCGGTGCAGCTCGCGGGGCGCTCCTCGGGAGCGAGGCGGTTGCACACCCAGGTGCTCCAGCGGCACGTCGGGTTCTCGAGCACGCGCGCGTAGTAGAACGCGCGCTCGGCCGGATCGAACTCGGGGTCCGTCCAGACCGCGCACAGCGAGTCGAAGCCGGCGCCGTGCGGCTCGCAGGTGGCCTCGTCGACGGTCGCGCCGTTCGCGGGGTCACCGGCGACGTCGAAGACCTTCTGGTGCGCCTGGCCCGCGGCATCGATCCAGCCCTTCACGATCTGGACGCGCTGGAGCGGCGTTCCGCGCCGCGTCCCGGTCCCGGGATCGCGCAGCGCACTCACGAGGAACGACGGCGCGTTCGTGCCGCGCAGCTCGCCGCCCATCGGGACGCCGGCCGCGTCCGCCTTCCGGAGACCGTCGGGATCGGAGCAGAGGTCGGACGTCAAGTCGGCGCCGCCGAAGAATCGCACGACGATGCGCGGGCCGCTCGTGCCGAAAGTCTCGCGCCGCCGGAGCGCGTCGAAGATCGCGGCGCGCGAGTTCTCCTCGGCCCAGACGCCCGCGAGGCCGCCCGGGTCGTACGCGATGCCGCCGGCGGTGAGCTGTCCGGGGCCGAGCTGATCGGCGGGAGTGGCGTCGTCGTTGCCGCGGTGGCCGATGAAGGAGTCCTCCTCGACGTTGCCCGGCGTCCCGTTGTGCGTGTCCGTGCTCGCGATGACGCCGAGGCGGTACGGGTTCACGCCGAGCCGTGTCGCCTCCTTCAGGCCCTCGAGGAGGATGCCGCGCAGGAAGTCGCGGCGCGAGTAGCAGCCGAAGTTCGCGGAGCCGAGCTCGCCGGTGCCGTCGCCGCAGTCCTGCGGGCCGGGGCGCGTCCACTTCTCGAACTCGCACTGCTCGTCGGGCTCGCCGAGCACGCCCGAGAGGCCGTTCCGGCACTCCGAGTCGCCCTTGTGCTGGAACACCTCGAGGAGCGGCTCCATGCGCGCTCGTAGCTCCGCTTGCGCGCGCTCGTCGTCGGTCGTCGCCGCGCCGGGATACTCGACGAGGAACATGTGGCCGTTGCTCTCGTTCGGGTTGTGAGGGATCGCGAGCACGTCGCAGCCGTCGCCGGCGTCGAGGCAGGTCGTCCGGAGCTCGCGCCAGAGGCCCTGCGGCGTCGGCTGCTCGAAGTACGTGGTGGGGAAGGGCACGCGCTCGTTCTTGAAGATGACGTTGCGATGCATGGTGCTCGCGCCGGTCGCGGCGGTGTACTCGTAGGCGACGAAGCTCGTGAACGAGCAGCGCTCGCTCCGGTCGTACGCCGCCTCGGCGGCGTCCTGGATCGACTGCCACACCTCTCCGGCCGCCGCGCGACAGCCCTGCTGGTCGGCTCCGCACACGTCGGCGAAACGCTTGGGATCGGCGACGCTCAGCTGGACGCCGAACGTCCGCGTCGCGAGCAGGTCGTCGCCGCGGAAGATGCGGCAGGTCTCCGACTCGTACGCGGACGATCCCGGCGTGGAGCAGTTCTCGACCTCGCCGAGGTACTCCGAGTGGTCGGTGACGGCGACGAAGTCGAGCGGCCGCTCGAGGCGGACGGTGCGCGTCCCGCGGCCCTGCGCGTCGAGCGGCGGAAGCGACACGGGCTCGCCGCGCGCGAAGCGGTACGCCTCGCTCGGGGTCACCCGCACGTCGAAGGCGTTCGCGTCGAACGAGTGCGTCGTGTGGACGTGCAGGTCGCCGAAGTAGGCGTTTCGGAGCGGGTTGCGAGAGGCACAGGGCTCCCGGACGTCGACCGGGCTGATCGGGCCCTGGCCGGTCCGCGGCGAGGTCGCATCGGAGCACGCGGCCGCGAGGACGGCGCACGCGAGGAGCCACGCGATCGCGGTTCTCGGGTGCGCGGGCATTCGGCTTCCTTACGCGAGGGCCGCGCGAGCCGGCAAGCCGGATTGCGCGCCGAAGCGCGCCTTACGGCTCGCCGACGACCTCGTAGCGCTCGCGGAGCGCGTCGAGCGCGGCGCGCCGGCGCTCGGCGCGCTTCTCCTCGAGCCAATCGAGGCGGGCGGCCGTCCGCACGTCGGCGACGCGCGCGGGGCGGGCTTCCGTCCGCGCCGTGGGGCGGACGAGGTGCCAGCCGTAGGTCGAGCGGATCGGATCCGACCACGCGTCGACCGGAAGCTGCATGACGCGAGCGGCGAACGCGTCGCCAAAGACCCCCGCGACGTCGCGCTCGCCGAGCGCGCCGAAGTCGCGGCCGCGCGGGAACGGGTCGCCGAGGTCGGCCGGGTTCGCGCCCGCTTCGATCTGCGCGCGCAGCTCGCGCGCGATCGCCTCCGCGCGGTCGCCGTGGCGGTCGCCGCTCACGAAGACGTGCGTCAGCGCGACCCGCGCCGGGATCCCGTAGCGCTCGGCGTGTCGCTCGAGGAAGCGCGCGAGCTCCTCGTCCGTCGGCTCGGGGATCGGCTCCGCCTCCTCCGCGAGGAACTCCATCTTCTGGACGAGGCGGCGGCGCACGATGACGTCGCCGCGGTCGAGCCCCAGGCGGAGCGCCTCGCGCACGAGGACCTCGTCGTCGACGTAGCGCTCGACGAGCGCGCGCTCGTCGTCCGCCGTCGGCGCGCTCCCGGTGCGCCGGACGTGCTCCTGGCGGAGCGCGCGCCGCATCGATTCGTCGACCACGATCCTCCGGCTGCTCGCGACCGGACCGAGCCACGCCTGCGCGGCGAACACGAGCCCGCCCAGGAGAGCGAAGTGGAGGAGCGGCTCGCGCAGGACGCGGCGGAGCCGCGACGGGGGCGCCGCCGGCGTCGCGGACACCGGCTCGGCAAGGTCGTCACGCTCCGCCTCGGCGCGCTGCGGGTTGCCAGTCACGCAGCGTCGGGATAGCCGTCGTGAAGGCGGCGCGCGAGGACGCGTCGCGGCGCGGAGCATGCCGCGCGCGCGCCGCGCTCGAACGCGAGGCATTCGGTGGAACGATCGACGCTCGCGCGCCGGCGGTTTCGCGCCGCGGAAGCCGTCGCAGGCTGGATGCTCGCACTCGTCGTCGGGCTCGCGGCCGCCGGCGCCGCGCGCGCGGCCGAGCCGCGCGGAGGAGGGACCATGGCATTCGCGCTCCGGTCGCCGGCGTTTCCGGCGAACGGCGAGATTCCGACCAAGCACACCTGCGAGGGCGAAGACGTGTCGCCCGCGCTCGAGTGGTCCGACGTGCCGCCGAGCGCGCAGAGCCTCGCTCTCGTCGTCGACGACCCCGAGGCGCCGGATCCGAAGGCCCCGCAGCGCGTCTGGGTGCACTGGGTCGTGTACGACGTCCCGCCGTCGGCGACCGGCCTTCCCGAGGGAGCGAAGGGCTCGTCGCTCCCGCAGAATGCGAAGCAGGGCGTGAACGACTGGAAGCGCTCCGGCTACGGCGGCCCGTGCCCCCCGATCGGCCGCCATCGCTACTTCTTCAAGCTCTACGCCCTCGACACCGCGCTTCCGAGCCTGCGCGACCCCACCAAGTCGCAGCTCGAGGACGCCATGCGCGGCCACGTCGTCGGCGAGGCACAGCTGATCGGCACGTACGAGAAGCGGAAGAAGTAGCCGGCGCGGTCCATCGCGTCCGACGCCGGCGCTTGGGCGGTCCGCGCGACGATGCTACGCCGCGGCCCACGGAGGTCCGATGGCGTACGTCAAGATCGAAAAGCCCGCTCCGCACGTGAGCGCGATCATCCTCGACCGCCCCGAGCGGATGAACGCGCTGTCGTTCGAGACGGTCGTGCCGCTCTACGACGCGATCCGCGAAGTCGCTGCCGACAACGACACCTGGGTCGCGATCCTGACCGGCGCCGGCCGCGGCTTCTGCTCGGGCCTGGACCTCGAGGACCACGGCGCGCCGCCGGGCATCGCCGGCTTGACCATGTCGCGGATCGCGATCCGCGCGATGGAGGTCATGTCCGACCTCGTCCCCGCGCTGCGCGCGATGCCGCAGCCCGTGATCGCCGCGATCAACGGTCCCGCGTACGGCGGCGGCATGTGCCTCCCGCTCGGCGCCGACATCCGGATCGCCGCCCGCTCCGCGCGCTTCCGCGCCGCCGGCATCACGAACGGCCTCACCGGAACGGAGCTGGGCGTGAGCTTCCTCCTGCCGCGCCTGGTCGGCGCGTCGCGCGCGTTCGAGTGGATCCTCTCCGGTCGCGAGATCGGCGCCGAGGAGGCGGAGCGCGGCGGCCTGGTCTCGCGCGTCGTCGCGGACGACGAGCTGATGCCCGCCGCGCTCGGCCTCGCCGAGGAGATGTGCGGCTGGAGCCCGCACGGCATCGCGATGACGAAGAAGGTCCTCTGGTCGAACCTCGAGACCGGAAGCCTGACCGCGGCGATCGACCTCGAGAACCGGAACCAGCTCCTCGTCCGCCTGACGACGCAGAACCTCGAGGAGGCGATCCGCGCGCGGCGCGAGAAGCGCAAGCCGAGCTACCTCGACTGACCCGCCCGCGCCGCCGTACGCCGCGACTCGCGGCCGGTCGATTGAACGGCCCCGTTCCGCCTTGCCGAACGGCGCGAGGGAGTTTCCCTCGTGCGACCGCGCGTTGCGAGCGCTCGGCCCGCGGGAGACACTGGATCGAGCTCATGCCGACGTACGTCATCGGCGACGTCCAGGGCTGCTTCGACACGCTGGTCGCGCTGCTCGAGCGGCTTCGCTTCGACCCGGCGAGCGATCGCGCGCTCTTCGTCGGCGACCTCGTGAACCGCGGGCCGCGCTCGGAGGAGATGCTGCGCTGGGCGATCGCGCAGGGCGACCGCGTGCAGACCGTGCTCGGGAACCACGAGCTGCACCTGATCGCGCGCCACCTCGGGGTCGCGGGCCGAAAGCGACGCGACACGATCGACGGCTTGCTCGCCGCGCCCGACGTCGAAGAGGTCGTGACGTGGCTCCGAAGCCGGCCGTTCGCGATCCGGGCGGGCGACGCGCTCGTCGTCCACGCGGGGCTCCTTCCGAGCTGGACCTTCGACGATGCGCTCGCGCTCGCGCGCGAGGCGGAGGACGCCTTGCGCGGCCGCGAAGCGGCCGACCTGCTGGCCGCGGCGCAGGAGCGGCCCGGAACGATCTGGTCGGTCGCGCTGTCCGGCCGCGAGCGACTCCGCGCGATCGTCCAGGGCCTCACGCAGCTCCGCACGTGCCGCCGCGACGGAGCGCCGTGCCTCGATTTCAAGGGCGCGCCCGGCGAGGCGCCCGAGGGCTGCAGGCCCTGGTTCGAGGTCCCGGGGCCGTGGCGCACCGATGGCACGGTGATCTTCGGGCACTGGGCCGCGCTCGGGCTACGGGTCGACCCGCACGCCGTCTGCCTCGACAGCGGCGCCGCCTGGGGCCGAGCGCTGACCGCGCTCCGGCTCGAGGACCGCGCGATCGTGAGCCAGCCGGTCGTCGAGGAGCGCCGGACGCTCGTTCGCCTCGCGCCCTGAGCCGCGGCGCGGACGGCCATCGGCGACGGTTGTCGCACGCGGCGCGCCGTGCAAGCGTGCGCCGAGGTCGGCCGGGCCGTTGCGCGAGGCGGGTGCCATGGGCAACAAGATGTTCGATCTGGTCGTGAAGGGCGGGCGAGTCGTCGACGGCACCGGGATGCCGTCGTTCACGGCCGACGTCGGGATCCGGAACGGTCGCGTCGCGGCGGTCGGACGCGTGGACGGCGCGGCGAAGCGGACGATGGACGCCGACGGGCTCGTCGTCACGCCCGGCTTCATCGACGTGCACACGCACTACGACGCGCAGCTCGACTGGGAGCCGACGGCGTCGCCGGCGTCGTGGCACGGCGTCACGACGGTCCTCACCGGGAACTGCGGCTTCACGCTCGCGCCGGCGCGCGGCGAGGACTGCGGCTGGCTCGCGCAGATGCTCTCACGCGTCGAGGGGATGTCGCCGGACGCGCTCGCGGGCGGGCTCCGCTGGCGCGGCGGGGGATTCGGCGAGTTCTGGCGACGGCTGGACGGCCGGATCGGCGTCAACGCCGGCAGCTACGTCGGCCACTCCGCCGTCCGGCGCTTCGTCATGGGGGACGCCGCGTCCGAGCGCGCGGCGACGGACGGCGAGATCGCCGCGATGTGCGAGGTCGTGCGCGCCGCAATGCGCGAGGGCGCGATCGGCTTCTCGACGTCGCAGCTCGACATCCACGTCGCGCACGACGGGCGCGAGGTGCCGTCGAACTTCGCGGCGCCGGACGAGATCGTCCGCCTGTGTGCGGTGCTGGCAGAGTTCGCGCGGGGCGCGATCGAGTTCATCCCGCGGAGCTTCGTCTGCGGCATGGACGCGCGCGACCGCGAGCTCCTGCTCGCGATGTACCGCGTCTCGGGCCGGCCGATCGAGATCCAGACGCTGAACGTCCTGCCCGCGGACCCGGAAGGATGGCAGCGGACGCTCGACTTCGCGCACGAGGCCTTCGCCGCCGGCGCCCGCATCCACCCGATGTTCGCGACCAACAAGATCGGCGCGCACCTCCAGCTCTCCACGACCTTCCTCTTCGACGAGCTGCCGAGCTTCCGTGAAGCTCTGACGCAGTCGCCGCCGGAGCGCGTGCGCCGGCTCCGCGACCCGGCCGTCCGCAACCGCATGCGGCGCGAGATCGCCGACCCGACCGGCCGCGCGTTCGTCTTCATCTGGGACGTGGTCAGCGTCGAGGCGGTGCGCGACGGCGCGAACGAGCGCTGGCTCGGGAAGTCGATCCCCGAGCTGGCCGCCGCGACCGGCAAGGACCCGCTCGACGCGTTCCTCGACCTCGCGCTTTCCGAGGACCTCGATACGCAGTTCGCGCTCGAGAT
Organism: Binatia bacterium; assembly: GCA_035651755.1. GTDB lineage: Bacteria > Desulfobacterota > Binatia > UBA12015 > UBA12015 > DASRFA01. The sequence continues at coordinate 149,345 of DASRFA010000018.1, forward strand.
GCCGATGAGCGACTGGTACCGGGAGGTCACGATCCGCCAGATCCGGGACCCGATCGTGATGGCCGGCTCGAGCGACGGCGGCGCGCACCTGCTGTCGTTCGTCGGTGCGGACTACACCACGCGCCTCCTCGCGGAGTGGGTTCCGGACGCGACGACGCTCGAGGACGCGATCCGGAAGCTCACCCTCGTCCCGGCCACCGTGCACGGCCTCGCCGACCGCGGCGCCATCCGCGAGGGCGCGGCCGCCGATCTCAACCTGATCGACCTCTCGCGTCTCCGCGCCGGCGCGACGCGCCTCGTGCGCGACTTCCCGGGCGAAGCGCCGAGGTTCGTCGTGGACGCGGAAGGCTACGTGCAGACGATCGTGAACGGCGAGGTGCTCCTCGAGGACGGGCGGCACACCGGCGCGCTCCCCGGCCACGTCCTTCGCGTCTGAAATCCCGGCCGTGGCGCCGGCATGACCGTCACGTCGGAGCCCGCACGCGTCGTCGTCGCCGGCGCAGCGAGCGGGGTCGGGAAGACGACCGTGATCGTCGCGCTCGCCCGCGCGCTCCGCGCTCGCGGGCTCCGGGTCGCCCTCTTCAAGTGCGGGCCGGACTACCTCGACCCGACGTACCACGCGCGCGCCGCCGCCGGCCCGTCGTACAACCTGGACGGCTGGCTCATGGGGCGGGACGCGGTGCGCGCGACGTTCGCGGACGCGGCGCGCGGCCACGACGTCGCGCTCGTCGAAGGGATGATGGGCCTCTTCGACGGCGCGTCGCCCGCCTCCGACGAGGGCTCGACCGCGGAGGTCGCGAAGTGGCTCGACGCGCCGGTGCTGCTGGTGGCGGATGCGTCCGGCATGGCGCGCAGCATCGCGGCCCTGGCCGCGGGTTACGCGGCGTTCGATCCCGCGCTTCGCGTCGCGGGCGTGATCGCGAACCGGATCGGCGGTCGCGGGCACCTGGACCTCCTCCGGCGCGCGCTCGCGCGTCCGCCGATCGTCGGCGGTCTGCCCGGCGACCCGGCGCTCGCCTTCCCGGAGCGCCACCTCGGGCTCGTGCGCGCCGACGAGCGCAGCGTGCCGGAGGAGCTCCTCGCGGCGTGGGGCGAGCGCGCGTCCGAGTGGATCGACCTCGACGTCGTGCTTCGGATCGCGCGGTCGGCGCCTGCGCTCGCGGTGGGCAGCGGGACCCGGACGGGCGCCTCCGGCGCGCCGGCCTCCGGGCGCGCTGCCGGTGCGCCGCGGCCGCGCGCCCGCATCGCGGTCGCATCGGACGAGGCGCTCCACTTCTACTACCCGGACAACCTCCGCCGGCTCGAAGCGGCGGGCGCGGAGCTCGTCCCGTTCTCGCCGCTCCGCGACCGCGCTCTGCCGGACACCGACGGCGTGCTGCTCGGCGGCGGCTACCCCGAGGCCCATGCCGAGGCGCTCGCTGCGAACGAGCGGCTGCGGCGCGCGATCGCCGAGCATGCGGCGGCGGGCGGGCCGATCTACGCGGAGTGCGGCGGGCTCATGCTGCTCGCGCGCCGGCTCCGGACGCTCGACGGCCGCGAGCACGAGATGGTCGGCGTGCTGCCGTGCGACGTCGCCATGCGGGACCGCCTGCAGGCGATCGGCTACGTCGAGGTCGAGACGCGACGCCGGACGATCCTCGGGCCGCCCGGCCTCCGTTTCCGCGGGCACCAGTTCCGCCATTCCGAGCTGGTCGGCGAGGCCGTCGCCGAGCCGGCCTACCTCGTTCGCGAGCCGCGCGGCGACGCCCGCTGCGTCGAGGGCTTCGCGCTCGGAAGCGTGGTCGCGTCCTACGTGCACGCGCACTGGGCGTCGAACCCGCGCATCCCGGAGGAGCTCGTGAGCGCGTGCGCCGCCCGGCGCGCCCGCACGGGCGCGGCGCGCTGACGGCCGCGCTCAGCCGGGCAACCGCTTGCGAAACCGCCGTCGCTGCAGATGGTACGCGATCGCGAGCGCGAGGATGATCGCCGCGACGCCGAGCAGGGTGAGCGGCGAGTATTCCTTCACGTCGAGCACGATCACCTTGCGCGCGACCGCGATCAGCGCGACCTCGACCACCAGCTCGACGTGGACCACGTGCTCCGTCAAGTATGCCTTGACCGTCTCGAGCAGCTCGAGCCCGATCAGGATCACGAGGAAGAAGCCGAAGATGTCGAGCAGCTCGGGGAGCTCGAGGATGACGACGGGCGGCGAGAAGACGTCGCGCGCGATGATCCAGCCGAGCTCGACGGTGGCGAGCACGACGACCACGCTCATCATGAGGAGGAGCGCGGTCACCACGAGGCGCTCGATCCGGTCGGCGAGCCGGGTCACGAGATCCGCCGGCGCCGGAGGCGCTTCTCGCAGCCTACCACGGGCAGGACGAGCGCGGCGGCAGCCGTCGCGACCGCGAGGTCGCGGGGATCGAGCGCAGCCGTCCCGAAGACCGCCTGCATCGCCGGAGCGTACACGAGGAGCGCCTGTAGGCAGAGGAGCACGGCGATCCCGACGAGAAGCACGCGGTTGCCCAGGAGCCCCATCGCGAGCGCGGAGACGCGGAGCGATCGGCACTGCAGCAGGTAGAAGGCCTGAGACAGGACGACCGTGGTGACCGCCATCGTCTGCGCCTCGCGCAGCGCGACCTCGGCCGGAACCCCGGCCGCGAGCGCGGCGCGATGCTCCCACAGGAAGAGCGCGATCGCGCCGCCCGCGATCACCGTGGCGACCAGAGCCGTGCGGAGCGCGATGAAAGGGCCGACGACGGGCTCGTCGACGTCGCGCGGCGGGCGGCGCATGACGTCCGGCTCCGCCAGCTCGAACGCGAGCGGAAGCGCGAGCGCGACGGTCGCGACCAGATTGATCCACAGGATCTGGATCGGCTCGATCGGAAGCAGCAGGGATCCCTCCCCCGGCGAGAACGGGAAGAAGGCGACCGCGACGGCGAGGACGAGCGCGAGGGCCAGGTTCGTCGGCAGCACGAACGCGAGCGACTTGACGAGGTTGTCGTAGATCCGCCTCCCTTCCTCGACGGCGGCGCGGATGCTCGCGAAGTTGTCGTCGGAGAGGACGACGTCTGCGGCCTCCTTGGCGGCGGCCGTGCCGGCGATCCCCATCGCGACGCCGACGTCCGCCTGCCGGAGCGCGGGCGCGTCGTTCACGCCGTCGCCCGTCATCGCGACCACGTGGCCCTCCGCCTGGAGCGCGCGCACGAGGCGGAGTTTGTCCTCGGGCGCGACGCGCGCGAAGACGTCGTGCGAGCGGGCGACCGCGCGCAGCTCCTGGTCGTCGAGCGCCATCAGCTCCCTGCCGGTCACCACGCCGCGCTCGCCGTCGAGCCCGAGATCGCTCGCGATCGCTCGCGCCGTCGCGGCGTGGTCGCCGGTAATCATCTTGACGGCGATGCCGGCGGCGCGGCACGCGCGCACGGCGTCGACGGCCTCGGTTCGCGGCGGGTCGATCGATCCCAGGAGGCCGAGCGCGCGGAAGCCGCCCGCGACGTCGGCGAGCTCGAGCCCACGCGCGGGATGCGGCTTGGCCGCGACCGCGAGCACGCGCAGGCCCTCGGCGGCGAGGCGCTCGGCCGCGGCCAGAAAGCGCTCGCACTGGTCGCGGCTCCCCGCACAGCACGCGAGCACCGCCTCGGGCGCCCCCTTCAGCACGACCTCGGCCTCGTCCGGCGACCTTCCTTCGTGCAGGGTTGCCATGAAGGCGCGTTCGGAGTCGAACGGGATCGCGTCGAGGCGCGGCCGCCGTCGCCGGAGATCGTCGGTCGCCACGCCGATCTTCTCGGCTGCGACGACGAGCGCGATCTCGGTGGGATCGCCCGACGCGCGCCAGCCGCGGGCGTCGCGCGCGATCGCCGCGTCGCTGCAGAGCGCGGCGAGCGCGAGGAGCTCCCGCACCTGCGCCGGCGCGGGCGCGACCGGCGCGCTGCCCGACCGGAGCTCGCCCGCCGGGGCGAACCCGACGCCCGTGAGCTCGTAGGTGGCGTCCGGGAGCCACATCCGGACGACGGTCATCTCGTTGCGCGTGAGCGTTCCCGTCTTGTCCGTGCACACCACGGTGGTGCTGCCCAGGGTCTCGACCGCCGGCAGCTTGCGGACGATCGCGCGCCGGCGCGCCATGCGCTGCACGCCGATCGCGAGCGCGATCGTGACGATCGCAGGCAGGCCCTCCGGAATCGCGCCGACCGCGAGCGCGATCGCGAAGACGAGGCTCTCGCGCGCGGCTTCGAGGAGCGGCGCACCGTGCGACGTCGCGCGTACGGTGGCAATCGCCATCATCGCGGCCGCTAGCACCACGATCCCGGCCGTGATGCGCGTTCCGACCGTGCGAAGCGCGCGCGTGAGCGGGGTCTCGAGGTCGACGGTCGTCTGCAGCAGCTCGGAGATCCTTCCGAGCTCGCTCGCGGCGCCGGTCGCGACCGCGGCCCCGACGCCCGTGCCGCTCGTGACCAGCGTTCCGCCGAAGGCGACCGAGCTCCGGTCGCCGAGCGCCGCCGCGGACGCGACGGGCGCCGCCTGCTTCGCGACCGGCACCGACTCGCCGGTGAGCGCGGACTCGTCGATCCGGAGGTTCTTCGCCTCGAGGATCCGGAGGTCCGCCGGCACTCGATCGCCGGCTGCGACGGCGACGACGTCTCCCGGCACGAGGTCGGCGGTGTCGACGGTCTCGAGGCGGCCGTCGCGGCGCGTGACGACGCGCTCGGGGACCATCTCCGAAAGGGCCGCGATCGCGCGCCCCGCGCGGTGCTCCTGGACGAAGCCGATGGCAGTGTTGAGCGCGACCACCGCCAGGACGACCAGGCTGTCGGTCGCCTCGCCGAGCGCGAGCGACACGAGGGCCGCCCCGACGAGCACCCAGACGAGCGGGCTGTCGACCTGACGCCACAAGACCCGGAGCGCCCCGTGCGCGGGCGCGCGCGGGACGACGTTCGGGCCGAAGCGGCGCAGGCGATCGGCCACCTCGCCGGCGCGCAGCCCGCTGGCGCGACTTCCGAGGCGGTGGAGGACCGCGTCCGCGTCCTGAGCGTGCCAGGGCGTGCTCTCGCCCGCGGCCGCGATCGGCTCGCGGCGCTCCGTGACGTCCGGGCCGGCCGCCGCCGCCGTCGTCGCGCCCGCGGTCGGCGGCTCATCGGCCTCCGGACGGAGGTGCGGCGCCGGCCGCGGGTCCGCGCCCGGGGTGCTGCGCTCGCTCGCTCCCCGGCGATGGCGCCCGAGCTCGCGTGCCACCGCTCCACGGGCCCCTGTCGCAGTCGGCATTTGCTCTCGCCTTTCGCGTCCGGGGGGTCGCACCGATGAGGGTTCGCTCACGGCGGGCGCGCGACCGTCGGCGTTCATGCGACCCGGCGCTCGCCGCCCGCGAGCCGTTCGAGGCGCCGGATGCGCTCCTCGGTTGCGGGATGGGTCGAGAACCAGCGCGCGATGCCGGTGCCGCCGGCGAGCGGGTTCACGATGAAGAGGCTCGCGGTCGCGGGCTCGGCTTCGGCGGGCATCGCGTGCGCGGCCGCATCGAGCTTCGCGAGCGCGCTCGCGAGCGCGAGCGGATCGCCGGCGATGCGCGCCCCGTCGTGGTCGGCCGCAAGCTCACGGGCGCGCGAGATCGAGAGCTGGACGAGCGTCGCGGCGAGCGGTGCCACCACGGCGGCCGCGACGAGGGCGAGCGGGCTCGCGCCGTTCTCCTCCTCGTCGCCGCCGGGCGCGATCGCGCCGAAGCCCATGGCGTGCGCCACGTACGTCACGGCGCTCGCGGCCGCGGCCGCGATGGTCGCGACCAGCGTGTCGCGGTTCGCGATGTGGGCGAGCTCGTGGGCGAGCACGCCGCGGAGCTCGCGCGGCGAGAGGAGGTCGAGGATGCCCGTCGTCACCGCGACGACGCCGTGCCGCGGGCTCCGCCCCGTCGCGAACGCGTTCGGCTGCCCGGATTGGATGATCGCGACGCGCGGTTTCGGCATCCCGGCGCGGCCGACGAGGTCGTCGACCAGCGCGTGGAGGCGCGGCGCCTCCGCTGCGCTCACCTCGCGCGCGCCGTGCACGCGCAGCACGATCCGGTCGGAGAAGAAGTACGCTCCGACGTTCATGGCCAGCGCGAGCCCGACGAACAGCGCGAGCTGGCCCGGGGCGAGTGCGCCGCCGATGCCGACGACCAGCGTCGAGAGCGCGCCCAGCAGAAAGATCGTCTTCAGCTGGTTGTTCCAGCGCCGTGGAATGCTCATCTCAGGGTCTCCTTCGTCTCGTTCCGCTCCCGCTTCGCCGCTTCCGCGACCAGGGGCCGCTCCAGCGAACGGCCCGGCAGGAGGCGCATCACGCTCGCAGCTCGTCGCTGCGCGCGATGGAGCGCGCGGCGGTGCGGCCGGCACGGGCCGCGGCGCGATCGATCGCCGCGTAGAGATCCGGATCGACCGTCTCCACCAGCACCGGCCGGGCGCCGTGGACGCGGAGCAGGATCGTGCAGCGCCGGGCCGCGTCGCCGCGCGCCCCGTCGTCGTTCGCGACGCGCACCGCGACGTCGCCGAGCCGGCTCCCGAAGCGGCTCAGGGCGAAGCGAAGCCGGCGCTCGACGTGGTCGAGGAGCGCGGGCGTGAGAGCCATCCCCCGCGATCGGATCGAAAGATTCATGGCGACGTCCTCCGCCGCCAGGGATACGACCGGATGACGATGAGAACAAATAGATAAATCGAGGATGAAAGTTCGATTAAACCGAAGTACGATGATCGCCATGGAATGGCTGAACTATCACCACCTGCTGTACTTCTGGACGGTCGCGCGCCTCGGCAGCGTCACCGCGGCGGCCGGCGAGCTTCGCCTCGCGCAGTCCACCGTGAGCGCGCAGATCCATCAGCTCGAGGCGGTGCTCGGCGAGCGCCTCCTGCGGCGAGAAGGGCGCCGCCTCGTGCTGACGGACGCCGGCCGCCGCGCCTTCGACTACGCCGCCGAGATCTTCGCGCTCGGGAGGGAGCTCGTCGATACGGTGAAGGGCACGTCGGGCGGGCGGCCGGCGCGGCTCGTCGTCGGCATCGCCGACCAGATGCCGAAGCGCATCGTGTACCGGCTCCTCGAGCCGGCGCTGCGCCTCTTGCCGTCGATCCACCTCGTCTGCACCGAGGGCAAGCCCGACGACCTCTTCGCGCAGCTCGCGCTCCACCGCGTGGACGTCGTCCTCACCGACTCGCCGATCGCGCCGAGCGTCGCGGTGCGCGGCTTCAACCACCTTCTCGGCGAGTGCGGCATCACGTTCTTCGCGCCGCGCCGCCTGTCCGAGCGCCCGCGCCGCCGGTTCCCGCGCTGCCTCGACGACGCGCCCGTGCTCCTGCCGGCGGAACGAACGACGCTACGCCGCGGCCTCGACCAGTGGCTCCGCGCGAGGGACCTGCGGCCGCGCGTGGTCGCGGAATTCGAGGACAGCGCACTGCTGAAGGCCTTCGGGCAGGCCGGCGCAGGCTACTTCCCCGGGCCGACCGCCATCGAGCGCGAGATCGCGCTGCAGTACGACGCGCGCATCGCCGGACGTGTGCCCGAGGTCCGAGAACGGTTCTACGCGGTTTCGATCGAGCGGCGCCTGAAGCACCCGGCGATCGTCGCGATCTCGGAGGCTGCGCGCACCGACCTTCTCGCGTAGCCGCGACGTCGGATCCGTCAAGCGCGGACGAAGGCGAGGAGGTCCGCGTTCACCTGGTCCTTGTGCGTCGAGCAGAGGCCGTGCGGCGCTCCTGGCAGGACCTTGAGGGTCGCGCCGCGGATCATCTTCGACGAGCGCTCGGCCGACGCGCCGATCGGCACGATCTGGTCGTCGTCGCCGTGGAGGACGAGCGTCGGCACGTCGAAGCGCGCGAGGTCCTCGGTGAAGTCGGTCTCCGAGAACGCCTTGATGCAGTCGTAGACGGCCTTGAAGCCCGCCTGCATGCCCTGCAGCCAGAACGAGTCGCGGAGGCCGTGCGACACGTTCGAGCCCGGCCGGTTCGCGCCGTAGAACGGCAGCGCGAGATCGTTGAAGAACTGCGAGCGGTCGGCGAGGACGCCGCGGCGGATCTCGTCGAACGCCTCCATCGGCAGGCCGCCCGGATTCGCGGCCGTCTTGAGCATGATCGGCGGCACGGCGCCGATCAGCACCGCCTTGGCGACGCGCTTCGTTCCGTGCCGGCCGATGTAGCGCGCGACCTCGCCGCCGCCCGTCGAATGGCCGACGTGGACCGCATCCTTCAGATCGAGCGCCTCGACCAGCGCCGCGAGGTCGTCGGCGTAGGTGTCCATGTCGTTGCCGTTCCAGGGCTGGCTCGAGCGGCCGTGGCCGCGGCGGTCGTGCGCGATGGAGCGGTATCCGCGCTCGGCCAGGAACAGCATCTGGTCGTCCCACGCGTCGGCGCCGAGCGGCCAGCCGTGGCTGAAGACGACCGGCTGCCCGCTTCCCCAGTCCTTGAAGTAGATCTGCGTGCCGTCCTTGGTCGTGATCGTGCCCATCGCGATCTTCCTTTCTCCCTCTGGGGCTGCGCCGAAACGGGTCGGTCGCGGTGTCCCGGCCGCGTGTCGCGCGTCGCCACGCTAGCGCCTCGCAGGCGCTGGCGGAACCGCATCGACGACGCCCGATCGCGACCGACGGCGAAGCGGTCGTGGTAGGATCGTCGACATGGCGACGCGAAATCGCTCGACGCCGGCGGACTGGCCCGACCTCGTCTACGCGGAAGGGCACGAGACCTGGACGACGCTCCACCTTTGGACGCAAGTGGTCGGGAAGGTGCGCCTCGTCCAGACGCCGTGGGTGAACCACTCCTGGCACGTACCGCTCTACTTGACGGCGCGCGGCTTGACGACGTCGACGATCCCGTTCGACGGGCGCACGCTCGAGATGGAGTTCGACTTCGTCGGGCAACGCCTCGCGCTGCGGACGGGCGAGGGCGCCGAGCGCGCCTTGCCGCTCGTCGCGCAGCCGGTGTCCGACTTCTACCGCGCGGTCATGGACGCGCTCTCCGAGCTCGACATGCCGGTCCGCATCCACACGACCCCGAACGAGATCGCGGACGCCGTGCCGTTCGAGCGCGACCTCGCGCCCCGCCGCTACCAACCCGAGCACGCGACCCGCCTCTGGCGCGCTCTCCTCGAGATCGACCGGGTGCTGAAGGAGTTCCGGGCGCGCTTCATCGGGAAGTGCAGCCCCGTGCACTTCTTCTGGGGGAGCTTCGACCTCGCGGTCACGCGCTTCTCCGGGCGCGAGGCGCCGTCGCACCCCGGCGGCGTGCCGAACTTCCCGGACTGGGTGGCGCGCGAAGCGTACTCGCACGAGGTGAGCAGCGCCGGCTTCTGGCCCGGCGGCGGCGCGATCGAGCACCCGGCCTTCTACTCGTACGCGTATCCGGCGCCGCCCGGCTTCGCCGATGCGCGCGTCGAGCCCGCGGCCGCGCTCTGGTCGAAGGAGCTCGGGGAGTTCGTCCTGCCGTACGACGCGGTTCGAGCGGCGTCGTCGCCGGACGACACGCTGCTCGCGTTCCTCCAGTCGACGTACGAGGCGGCTGCGGATCTCGGCCGCTGGCCGCGTGCCGCGCTCGAGCGCGAGCTGCCTCCGCCACACCGCTGACGCGCTCGCGGCGCGCTGCGCGTCGCGAGCGTGACGCGGCCGCTACAGCCCGTACTTCGGGAACGACCCGAAGAAGCCGTGCTCGTGGAGCCCGTAGCCGACGTGCCTCTCGCCGCGCGGCCCCGCCAGCTCGAAGCGCGCGGCGTGATCGACGACGCCGAACCACCCCCAGCTCGCGAGCTCCTCCATCGACCACTCCTTCCCCTGTACGACGAGCGGTCCCTGGTACATCCCGTGGCGCCAGTCGGCGTCCATGCCGTAGCCGGTGCCGACCGCGATGAAGCAGTGGGTGAGGGGAACGACCTTCACCTCGATCGCGCCGCCCGGCGCCTCGGGAAACGAGAGCCGCGAGGGCTGCTCGATCATGCGCGTTCCCGGGACGAGGGTGTGCTCGAACTCCGGGCGGCCGAGCCACTCGGGCTCGCGCGCCGGGTCGGGCCAGATGCGGATCGCCTCCTCCATCGGCCGCTTCCCGTCGGGCCCCTCGTGCACGATGTAGAGGATCGAGAAGTGGTCGAACTGCATCGGCGCGTAGTTCCACATGCCGACCATCTGACCTTCGGCTTGACGGATCCCGGGGTGCTCGGCCTCGCCGACCGGGCGAACGCCCCACGAGCGGTCGCGCGTGCCCTTCCAGCGATCGGGTGTCACGACGAAGCGCTCGCCCGCGACCTCGAGCGTACCCGACCAGCAGCCCGTCTGCGCGAAGCGCATCGTGTCGAAGAGGACGCGGCCGTGCCGGCGGAGGTACTGCCGGGGCTCGAGGAACGCGGGGATCGCGCCCGCCCACGTGAGGTCGCAGGCGATGCCGTGCTCGGTCGGCTCGAGGAGGAAGCGCAGCTTCCGGAGCGGCTCGACCACCTCCACCCGGAACGGCCCGACCGAGGTGTCGCGCCGATCGCCGAGCTCGCGCGAGGCGCGCACGACGAGGTGGCGATTGCCGCGGCGGACGACGGCGAACGCGTCCTGCACGGCGAGGTTCGGGTACTGGCCCATCCCCATCACCATGAAGAGGTCGTCGCTCGAGGCGTGCAGGTTGAAGTAGTAGCGGTCGTAGAAGTTCCGGTCGCTCGTGCCCACGTACCGGATCGGCTCGGCGAGCTGGTGGAGAGGATAGTCGTCCATCGCTGACAGCATGCCGATGGTCTCGTTCGGGCGGCGCCGGCTTGTCAAACGACCCCATGCGCGACGCCGGAGCGCGCGAGCGATTGCCGCACGGCCTTGACGCGGCTACAGTGCGCGCCGTGAAGCGCCTCGCGATGCTGCTCGTCGCCTGCGGCCTGCAGGCCTGCGCGGTCACGGCGACCCAGATTCACGGCAACGACGGGAAGTCGTACCAGTACGTCGAGTGCAAGGGCCTCTTTCGTACGCTCGACGATTGCTACGTGAAGGCGAACGAGGTCTGCCCCGCCGGCTACCAGATCGACAACGACGCGGCGCCGCGCGACACGTACAACTCCAGCATGATCGTGCGCTGCAGTTAGCCGAACGAGGAGTGATCTCAACGAGGGAAACGCTTCCCTCGCCCCGTTCGGCAAAGCCGAACGGGGCCCCACTCCCTGCGGGGCTCGCTTCGCTCGGCCGCGCTTCGCGCGCTCAAGGGAGACGCCTAAGCGCCCTTGCGAAGTTCCGGCGCAGCTCGGCCGGAGACCAACGGGAGATCGAGGTACGTCTTGATCCCCGCCTCCGCGCGGCACACGTACGGGATCGCGTTCACGCAGTGCATCGCGGTCGCGACGATGCCGGAGTTCCGGCGGATGCCGGTCTCGATGTCGGGCGGGTGGAGGCCGTGGAACGCGACCTTGACCGGCGGGTCGCCGGTGATCTCGACCTCGAAGCGCTCGCCGGCCGGTCCGAACGTCCACGGCGGGTCGAGGTGCTGCTGGCCCATGAGCCAGTTGACCCGCGCGGTGACGACCGGCGTGCCGCGCACCGTGCCCTGCCACGTGAAGCGCTGCGCCGCGACCGTCCCGCTCTCGATCGTCCCGATCGGGGTGTCGATGCGCGCCGTCGCGACCGCGGTCTCGTGGCGCGCGACGCGCTCGGGGTCGAGATCGAAGCCGAGCGCCGCCGCCACCATGTCGATGGACTGCCCGAAGCCGGCGCCGAGGAGATCGAGCATCGGGCTCTTCGCGGCCACGTCGGGCGGCTTTCCGAAGAGCATGATCTCGCGCACCACGAACTCGGCCGCGTAGGTCCGGATGTCGGAGAACTCCTCAGCCCGGACGTGCTCGATGCGGTGCGAGAGCGCCGACAGCATGAGCGGGAAGCGCTCGGTGATCCCGCCCGGGTGGATGCCGGTGCCGTGCAGGGTCACGCCGCCGCGCCGGCACGCCGCCTCGACGTCGGCGACGCCCGCGCTCCGGAACGGATAGAACCAGCCGAGCGGCGTGACCACGTTCTTCCGCGACTCGAGGATGCGGACGACCTCCTGCGTGTCCGCGAGGAGCGGGCTGTAGAGCACGCAGTCGGCATCGCTCGCGAGCAGCGCGGCGGCGTCGTTCGTCGCCCGGACGCCGATCGGGGCGAGCCCGCAGATCTCGCCGACGTCGCGCCCGGACTTCGCCGCGCTGTGCACCCAGCACCCGACGAGCTCGAGCTCGGGATGGTCGAGGATGCCCTCGATCGCGGCCCGGCCGACGTTGCCGGTCGCCCACTGGATCACGCGATATGGCATCGTCTCGACGAGGGGATCGCTGCCCTCGCCCCGTCGGGCAAAGCCCGCCGGGGCCCCAAGTCATCGCACGAGGGGATCGCTCCCCTCGCCCCGTCGGGCAAAGCCCGCCGGGGCCCCACTCCCCGCGGGCTCGCTTCGCTCGCATGCTGAATCATGGTCCTCAGCGCGGCTTCAGGCGCACCACCGGGATGTTCCGGGCGGTGCGGCCCTGGTAGTCGTCGAAGTCCCGGTACATCGCGGTGAGGCGCGGCCAGAGCGCGGCCTTCTCCTCGTCCGACACGCGCTCCGCGCGCATCGCGCGCTTGACGCTGCCGATCTGGAGCTCGACGTCCGGGTTCGCCTCGAGGTTCCGGTACCAGAGAGGGTTCTTCGACATCCCGCCCTTCGAAGCGACCACGACGACGTCGTCCCCGTCCAGGAGGTACAGAAGCGCGACCGTCCGTGGCTCGCCCGAGCGCCGCCCGATCGTGGTGAGCAGGCAGACCGGCGCGCCGCGCAGGAACTTCCCCCAGATGCGTCCTTCGGAGAGGCGGTAGATCCACACGTTGAGCGCCGTCATGACCTTCACGACGGCGCTCCCGAAGCGCTCCTGCGCCGGCGTGTACGGCGGCAGCCTGGTCTCGGCCATGGGCCGAAGGTGTCCTCTAGTTCGGCGCGCTTGTCGAGCGCGCGCGGCTGGTCGCACGGAGCAGCGCGTACCCGAGCACGCCGGCAATCGTCGACGCGATCAGGATGCCGGCCGTCGCCGTCTCGAGCGTCTCCGACGGCCCGAATGCGAGCATGGCGACGAAGAGCGCCATCGTGAACCCGACCCCGGCGAGGCACCCGACCGCGGCGACGCCGCGCCACGTGACGCGGTCGGGGAGCGTCGCGAGGCCGGCTCGCACGACGATCCACGTGAACACGAGGATGCCGATCGGCTTCCCGGCGACGAGCCCCAGGACGATGCCGTGCGAGACCGGGCTCGCGAGCGCGTCGCCGAAGGTCGTGAGCCGGACGCCGGCGTTGGCGAGCGCGAAGAGCGGCACGATCGCGAAGGCGACCATGCGGTGGAGGGCGTGCTCGAGCCGCAGCAGCGCCGGCGTCGCGCGCGTCGAAAGTACGTCGAGGCGGTGGAGCGTGTCGATCTGCGCCTTGCTCGTGAGGACGAGCAGGTCGCCGGTCTCGCCGCGATCGAATTCCTCGAGCAGCGAGCGCGCGCAGCGCGAGAACTCGTCGGCATTGGCCCGGGCGTCGCTCGGGATGGCGAAGGCGAGCAGCACCCCGGCGATCGTCGCGTGCACGCCGGACTCGTGCATCGCGATCCAGAGGCAGACGCCGAGCACGAGGTACGGCCAGAGGCGGTGCACGCGGAGACGCGCCATCGCGAGGAGCGCGAGAAACAGCGCGACCGCCGCGCCGAGCGCACCGACGTGGAGCGCCGGCGTGTAGAAGATCGCGATCACGAGGACGGCGCCGATGTCGTCGGCGATCGCGAGCGCCGCGAGGAACACGCGCAGGCCGACCGGAAGGCCGCGACCCGCGAGGCCCAGGATGCCGAGCGCGAACGCGATGTCCGTCGCCATCGGGACGCCCCAGCCGTGTACCGCGGGGGTCCCGCCGTTCACCGCAGCGTAGAACAGCGCGGGCACGATCATGCCGCCGAGCGCGGCCGCGAACGGCAGGGTCGCCTGGCGCACCGTGGCGAGCTCTCCGACCAGGCACTCGCGCTTGATCTCGAGCCCGACGAGCAGAAAGAAGACCGCCATCAGCGCGTCGTTGATCCAGGCGTGGAGCGAGAGCTCGAGCGGGTGCGCCGCCGTGCCGATTGCGAGCTTCGCCTCCCAGAGCCTGAAGTACGAGTCGCTCCACGGCGAGTTGGCCCACGCGAGCGCGACCGCGGTGCACGCGAGCAGGACGATCCCCCCGAGCGTCCCCGCGTCCTCGAACTCGTGAAACGGCTCCAGGACCCGCTCCAGCAAGCTCGACGTCGCCTCGTCCCCCGCCATCACGTTCGCGCGCCGTCCCGGCGGAAGTCGAGGTCGCCGGCGCTCCGCGCGCTCGCGCCGCCGTGCGCGTGCCACCGGCCTATCCGGCATGGCGCCAGCGGGGCAAGCTCGCGCACGGACGGCGCTGCACGTGCGGCCGCGACGTCCTTTCGCCGGCGGCGGGCGGACGCTATCGAGAAGGGGCTCGCGATGAGCGGTGCCAGCGTGCGGCCGTCGTCGTCGGCAGGAGGGAACACACGATGGATGCCGCCGCCAAGAAGACCGCGCTGCGAATGATCCCCTACGGGCTCTACGTCCTCACCTCCGAGAGCGGCGACGACGGTGTGACCGCGTCGACGGTGAACTGGGTGACGCAGGCGTCCTTCGAGCCGCCGCTCGTCGTCATCGGCGTGAAGAAGGACTCCTCGGCCTACAAGATCGTCTCGGAGACGCGCTTCTTCGCGCTCAACGTCCTCGGCAAGGGCCAGCAGGCGCTCGCGTTCAACTTCTTCAAGCCGGCGACGCGCGACGGCGACACGATCGGCGGACAGCCCGTCCGGCGCGGCCAGACCGGCGCACCGATCCTGGTCGACGCGGTCGCCGCGATCGAGTGCCAGGTGGTCGACCTCCTCGCCGGCGGCGACCACGCGATCGTCGTGGGCGAGGTCGTGAACGCCGAGGTCGCGCGCGCGATCGACGGGCGGCCCGACGATGCGACGCTGACGCTGAAGGATCTCGGCGAGAAGACGTTCTATGGCGGTTGATCGATGACCGCCTCCATCGTCCGGCCTCGCCGCGCGCGCCGCCGGGCGTGCGTTCGTCGAAGCGCGCGCGCTTTCGCATTCGCCTTCTGCGCGCTCGCTGCGGCCGCGTGTGCCGATCGCACGCTGGCGCCGCCGGTCGACGATGCGGTTCCGCCCGAGGTGCGCGCCGCGGCGAGCGACTGGCCGCTTCCGGGACGCGACTACCGGAACTCGCGCGCGACCTTCGACTCGCCGATCCGCGCGTCGAGCTTCGGCCGCTTGGCGGTCGCCTGGGAGGCGGTGCTGCCGGCGCGCGGCGCCTACGGCGCAGCCTCGACCACCCCGCTCGTCCTCGGCGATACCGTGTACATCCAGGACCTCCAGAGCGACGTCCTCGCGCTCGACCGCGCGACCGGCGCCGAGCGCTGGCGGAAGATCTACAACCTCTTCACGGTCGGCCCGAACGGCGTCGCGGTCGGCTGGGGCAAGCTGTACGCGAACAAAGGGACGCGCGACCTCGCGGCGCTCGACCTCGCGACCGGCGAGGAGATCTGGACCCGGACGCTGCCGCGCACGCCGACCGAGGGCATCGACATCCAGCCGACCGTCTACGCGAACCTGGTCTTCGCCAGCACGGTTCCCGTGAGCCTGAACGGCATCTACCAGCCCGGCGATCGCGGCGTCCTGCACGCGCTCGACGACGCGACCGGGGCGACCGTGTGGTCGTTCGACACCGTCCCGGCCGACCTCTGGGGGCATCCCGAGGTCAACTCCGGCGGCGGCTCGTGGTTCCCGCCCGCGATCGACCGCGAGCGCGGCCGCATCCTCTGGGGCATCGCGAATCCCGCCCCGTTCCCCGGGACGCCGGAATTCCCGAACGGAACGAGCCGGCCGGGGCCGAACCTCTACACCGAATCGCTGGTTGCGCTCGACGTCCGGAGCGGCGCGCTCGACTGGTACCGCCAGGCGATCCAGCACGACATCTTCGACCACGACCTCGTGCACGCGCTCCTCGTCGACGTGAACGCCGGCGGCACGACGCGCACGGTCGCGGTCGCGACCGGAAAGCTGGGCCGCGTCATCGGCCACGACCGCGACACCGGCGAACTCCTGTGGGAGACGCCGGTCGGCGTGCACCGGAACGACGAGCTGACGGCCCTCACCGGTCCGACGGCCGTCCTTCCCGGGACGTTCGGCGGGGTGATCACGCCGCCGGCGGCGGCGAACGGCGTCGTCTACGTCGCGACGATCAACGCGCCGACGACGCTCTCGCCGAACCAGCCCGCGTACATCGGCTCCCAATTCGGAACGATGCCGGGAGAGGTCGTGGCGATCGACGCGGCGACCGGTGCGATCCTCTGGGACGTCGAGGTCGACGGCGACCCGTTCGGCGGTGCGACCGTCGTGAACGATCTCGTCCTGACCGCGACCTTCCAGGGCTCGATCACCGCGCTCGATCGCGCGACCGGCCGCGAGGTCGGGCGAATCGCCGCCGCCGGCGGCATGAACGGCTGGCCCGCGATCGCCGGCGACACGATCTTCTGGCCCGTCGGCCTCGCCGACCCGCCGCGCCTGGTCGCGTATCGTCTCGGCGCCGGCTGAAGCGCGGCGCCGCTCGCGTGTCGGCTAGCGCGGGTCTTCCAGCGACAACCAGAGGCGGAGGAGGTGGCGCTTCCGGTCGGGCTTCGCGAAGTCGTCGTACGCCGTGCGCGCATGTACCACGACGTGGTTCGACAGGAGCTGCACGTCGCCGGGCGCGAACTGCATGTCGAGGCGGACCTCGGGAGATCCGGCGATCTCCTCGTAGAGGTCGAGCAGCGCGCGCTCGTCGTCGGTGAAAGGGCTCACGTCGGGATGGCGGACGACCGAGCGGAAGTAGTCGCTGTGGTAGAACGTGCGCAGCCGGCCGTCGGCGTAGCGGCAGGGCGGGACCGGCACGTACGGGACGCCGCCCTTCCGCTCCTCGTCGCGCGCGTCGAGGAGGAACGGCTCGTAGAGGCGATGGACGAGATCGGGCCGGCGGCGCAGCAGCTCGTTGTACACGGTGACCGAGCTCGCGATCCGGCTCGCGCCGCCGGAGCGCGGCGTCCTGAGGCAGAGGAGGCCGACGGCGTCGGCGAGATCGCAGTGGAAAGCGATGTCGCCGCGCGTGCGGTAGCGGCGCACGAACGGGTTCGCGGCCTCCTCGCCGAGGTCGGTCACGTGGCCGAGGAGGTCGCCGGCCGGGTTCTGCGCGCCGGGAACGCCCAG
This sequence comes from Binatia bacterium, assembly GCA_035651755.1. GTDB lineage: Bacteria > Desulfobacterota > Binatia > UBA12015 > UBA12015 > DASRFA01. The sequence goes on from DASRFA010000018.1 coordinate 166,526, forward strand.
GTGGAGGCCGAGGCCCCAGTAGACCGTCGCCGCGTCGTCGTCGCCCCAGCGCTCGACCGGCAGGCCCCGCACGAGGAGGAAGCCGCGGCCGCTCGCGAGCTCGCCCGCCCAGCCGGCGATGGCGCGCTCGAGCGTCGGCAGCAGGAAGTCCTCGCGGCGCATCTCGTGGAGCGCGAGCCCGCGCGAGCGGACCGCGGCCAGCGCGCGCTCGAGCTCCGCGGTCTGCGCCGCCGTCAAGGATACGATCCAGTCCTCGCGCGCGGCGAGCTCCGCGCCTCGCCACGCGGCCGCGACGTCGAGCGGCTCGCGCCGGACGCCGGCGTGCGGGCGGTCGAAGTAGCGCAGAGCCTGGGCGCCGAAGGTCAGGTGGTTGGTCGCGGCGCGGCCCTGGACGACGCGTGCGCTCTCCACGGTCCGCGAGCTTAGCGCGGTTGCCGCGCGCCGGTCGAGGCGGTCGCGTCTGTGGCCGGCGACCTTTCAGCGGCACACGCCGTCGGCGACCAGGCGACGCGCCGCCTCGGGGGTGAGGCCGAGGATTCCCGTCAGGACGTCGACCGTGTCCGCGCCGAGCTCGGGCGCGGGCCCGGCTGGGGGGCCGGGCTGCCCGCGGAACCGGATCGGGTTGGCGCAGTGACGGACGGCCGAGACGCCGGGGTCGGCCAGAGTCACCAGCGCGCCGCGCGCCGCGAGGTGGCGATCGGAGCGGAGGTCGTCGGCGCTCGCGACCGGCGCGGCCGACACGCCGGCGCGCTGCAGGGCGCGCGACGCCTCTTCCGGCGTCCGCTCGCGGGTCCAGCGCGCCACGCGCCCGTCGACCTCGTCGCGCGCCGCGAGCCGACCGGCGAGGGTCGCGAGGCGCGGCTCGTCGCGCCAGCCGAGGCAGCGCCGGAAGCGCTGCCAGTCGTCGTTCGACGCGACCGCGATCGCGCACCAGCGATCGTCGCCCTCGGACGGGTAGACGCCGTGCGGGCAAGCGGCGTCCGATGCGTTGCCGCGTTGCCGCGGCGCGCGGCCGGTGCACGGCGTCTCGAGGTAGACCGGCCCGGCGAGGAACGCGGCGACGTCGGTCTGCGCGAGCTCGACGTGCTGGCCTTCGCCCGTCCGCCGCCGATGATCGAGGGCGGCGAGGACCGCGACCAGCCCGAGCTTGCTCGCCGCGTGATCGGGATGGTTCAGCGACGATCCCGCGGGGTAGGGCGCGTCCGGGTGGTTCTGAAGCCAGGTGATGCCCGCGAACGCAGAGACCAGCGGGCCGAACGAAGGCGCCTCGCCGAGCGGGCCGCCCCGGCCGTAGCCCTGCGACGACAGGTACACCACGTCGCGCCGGAGACGCCGCACGTCCTCGTACCCGAGGCCGAGCGCCTCCGCCGCGCCGCCGCGCGCGTTCTCGAGCACGACGTCGGCGCGCGCGCAGAGCGCGCGCCCGAGCTCACGGCCGCGCGGCGTGCGCAGGTCGATCGCCACGCTCCGCTTGCCGCGGTTGGCGTCGTTGAACATCCACGACCGGTTCGGCTCGTCCGGCTCCGGCGTCGCGCGGCGGAGGAAGTCGAGGTTCGCCTCGGATTCGATCTTGATCACCTCCGCGCCGAGCTCGGCGAGGAGCCAGCCGATCTCGGGGACGGCGGCTCCGAAACCGAGCTCGACGACGCGCAGGCCCACGAGCGGCCGACCGGTGCCTGCGGCCCTCGCGGAACGCTTCGCTCGCGTCGCGGCCGCGGTCGTGCCGTCGGCCACCCGGGCCGACCAAGCTCGAAACGCCCGCGTTCCGCCGCCCGCGCGATCCGGCGGCGGCGGCGCGGGATCGGGCGACGACGCCGGCGTGCGCGAGAAGCGGAACGGCGAGCGCGCGAACGGTGCGCGCCCGACTTGCGGAAGGCGCGTGGTGACGAACGATCGCCGGACGCGCGCCTGCTCCGACGTCGCGAACTCGTCCGGCGTCTGGAGGAGCACGACAGGAACCCGAAGTCGCAGCGCGGTGTCGAGCACCTCGCGCCGCTCGCGGACGGCGAGCGCCGCGGCCGCCGCGCGCCGCGCGATCGCGAGCGCCGCGCGCGTGGCGACGAGTGTCAGTCCCGGCATCGGCGCGAGCCGCGAGGCGGTCACGATCGCGGCGCTCGCGAGGCCGACCGTCCGGCGCTGCGCACCGGCGAATCGCTCGGCGATGCCGGACAGAGCACCGTCGGGAAGCGACCGCGCGAGGAGCAGCGGCACCTCGGTCGCGAGGCGCCCAAGCGGAGCGAGCAGCGAGTCCGGCGCCGTCGCACCGCCCATCAGGCGCGCGAGCGGCGAGGTGGCGGCGGACCCGGCGCGTGCCGATCGCGCGGGCGCCGCGGCACCGGCCGCGGGCGGCCGCCATAGCAGCCTGAGGAACGCGGCGAGCTGGCGGGGCGTCCCCGGCAGCGCGCGCACGAAGCCGTCGCGCGTCGGGAGCACGAGATACGGTCCATCGGCGTCGCGCGGCGGCGAGCTCGTCAAGAACGGATAGGCGCGCGCGTAGTCGCCGACCGGCAGCGCCCAAGGGGCGAGCGACGCGATCGCCGCCTCCTGCACCGAGACCTCCACGAGGTCGCCGTCGCCCGTGCGATCGCGCTCGGCGAGCGCGACGAGCGCTCCCGCCACGCCGATGCCCGACGCGCAATCGTGCGCGAGGTGGCCCGGGATCCAGCACGGCGGGCGGTCCGGAAAGCCCGACCCGTAGAGCGCTCCCGACGCCGCGAACGCTGGCAGCGGCTCGAGGCGCCAGCTCGCGCGCGGCCCGGAGAGCCCGTAGTCCGCGATCGCGACGTGTACCAGCCGACGGTGGCGCGTGCGCACGTCGGCCGGTCCGAGCGCGAGGCGATCGCGGTCCGCCGGCGCGAGGTTCTCGACGAGCACGTCGGCGGCGGCGAGGAGCGCGTCCAGGCGCTTTCGGCCTGCGCGTCGCGCGAGATCGATCGCGAGCGAGCGCTTGCCGGCGTTGCGATAGAGGAACGGCAGCGAGCGATCGGGCGCCTCCACGCCGCCCGCGAACGGAGGCTCGAAGCGGCCGGCGTGCCCGCCGGGCGGCTCCACGACGACGACCTCGGCCCCGAGGTCGGCGAGCATCCGGCCTGCGAGCGCGCCGCGGAGGTCCGTGAGATCGACGACGCGAAGGCCCGCCAGCGGCGGCGTTCGCCGGCGCGCGGTGCGGGAATCTCGGGCGTTCCGGGCGTTCTTCGTCGGCATGTCGAGAGGGCGAAGCCGTACCATGGCACGCCGGCGCGCCGACGTCGCCGGTCGCGCAGGCGAGGTTCGGGGGCGTCCGGATGTCTGGTCTCGCGCGACACCAGGCAGCCGGTGCGCTCCGTCCACGCGCTCGTTCCGACGTCATTCGCCGACGAGGAGTTCCCACACCTGCGACGGTCCGTTCCCACGGTCGCGAAGCAGCGCCCGGGCGATCGCCCGACACCGGGCTCTCCTTTGGTGATTTCACGCACGAACACGCGCCCGGCGGCTTCCCTCTCGACCTGTCCCATCGATTCGGTCCCAGTCGTCCCTGGTTCGGCGTCGCGAAACCTCGCCGCATCGAGCTCGCCGCCGTTTGCCTCGTGCGCTGGTGACGCGAGCTCTCCCTGGCGCCGAAAGTGCTTCCATCGATTGTCGTCAGTGTTTGAGGGCTACCGCCCGCCGGCGGTCGTCGCGACGCCTTTCGCGATTCAGACGATCGACGGCGCCACGCGAGATTCGGTCGCACGCGCTTCGGAATGCTCGCGACGACTTCGGGGGGACATCATGAAAAAGATTCTGGTCGGTGCTGCGGTGATGCTGATTTCGTTCGCTGCTCAGGCACGGGCGGGAACGTTCTTCGGCGCACTCAGCAACTTCGATGCGGTGAACGACACGGGCTCGACGTGCCACGGGTTCGAGATCGAGCTGGATGACATCCATTCGCAGGACGTGACGTACACGTTCCAGTTTCAACGCTATGGCATTCCGAAGATCACCGAGGACACGTACCTCGATCCGAACAACGTCTCCCATCCGAGAACGTTCGTCCGCTGGATGAGCACGTACGATCAGGTGGCGCACGTGTTCACCCAGAGGACCCTGCCGGCTGCGGCGGGATTCATGAACACGGGTGGGCATCTCTGCTTCGGAGCGAATGTCGTGAACGGCTCGCCCTACGACCTCGCCGGGTGCGAGCACTTCGGGCTCGGCACGCTCAAGAATCCGTCGAATACCGTCTACCGCTGGATGCAGGAGGACCCGGCGACGCCAGGGAACTTGATCGCGCTGGGCAACCCGGTCACCATTCCCGCGCCGGTGTGGACCGTTCCCGCCGGCCCGAATCCGGTCGTGGCAGCCGTCATCCCCGTACCGCCGCCGCCGGCGGTGGTGCCGGTGCCGTACGAGCCGAACGCCGAGTTCGGCGTCGCCGTGTGGGCGAAGGTCTTCGAGACCGAGTCGCCGGACAAGGCGGATCTCGATCACCTCACCTCCGACGACCCGGCCGTGCCCGGAAACGACGGGCCGGTACCGAACCCGAACGCGGTGACCGAGATCGAGTGGCAGATCCTCCAGACCGACTCGATGAACCCGACCGTCAACGAGCTGAAGTCGGAACGGCCGCTCGGCAACGGCAACGAGTCGGTGACGCGGCGGTACGAGTTCTACCAGTACGTCGGCCAGTACGATGTCGGCCCCCCCGGCGGCGAGCCCGGGACCAACGAGGCGCTCTGCCCGAATGTCGCTGCGGATGGCGTGCACGGAACGGTGAGCACGACCGGTGGCTTGGATTGCAGCGGAATGGTCGTCGTCGGCAACTACATCGGTGCGCAGAACGCCGCCGTCGACGTGGGGCTGCCGTTGAGCGCCAACGGTGCCCAACTGAACCACGGCGAGGTGGGCGTCCAGTATCCCGATCGACCGCTCATCTTCGGCGGAAGCGGCGGGCCGTACAGCGTCTTCTTCTCGGGTCCAGGCACCCTGCCGGCCACGGACCCGGGAAACGAGTTCACCCTCGACGCGGTCACCGGCGTGCTGCATGGCGGAACGCCCAACGGGACCGGTCTCGCCACGTTCGACATCCATGCCACGGATCTCGCCGATCCGTCGCAGCCTCCCCTGGCAGCGACCTTCAACATCCTGGTCGTTCCGGCGGTGGCGGTCGACGACATCGCAATCCCGAATGGAACCGCCCACGTCGCGACGGCCGTCAATCTCACGGCATCGGGCGGCGAGACCCCGTTTACGTGGTCGATCGTGTCTCATAGCCCGACCCTGCAGGCTTCGGTCGTCGGGAACACGCTCTCGTTGACCGCTCCCGCGGACGGCCTCTTCAGCGTCGAGCTCGCCGTGGCCGACAGCCTCGGCGGCACCAACTCGAGAAGCCTGTCGTACAACGTCGGAGGTGTCGCCGGGTGCGGCGATCACGCTGTGGAGGCGGGTGAGCAGTGCGACGACGGCGCCGAGAACGGCACGCTCGCGTCGTGCTGCACCGCCGATTGCCACTTCAAGTCGATCGGGACGATCTGCGCGGACGACGGCAATGCCTGCACCGTGGACGCGTGTGACGGCGCCAGCGCGATCTGCCAGCATTCTGCGGGCAATCCCGGCGCGGTCTGTCGTCCGAGCCAGGGCGTGTGCGACATCGAGGAAACCTGCGACGGTGCCAGCCCTGACTGCCCGGGCAATGCGTTCGAGCCCGGCACGGTGGTTTGCGGAGTGTCGGCAGGACCGTGCGACGTCGCCGCGACGTGCAGCGGTGCGGACCCGTCGTGTCCGCCCAACGGGACGCGTCCCGACTCGGACGGCGACGGCCAGTGCGACGCGATCGACGTTTGCACCAACGTCGCCGGTGGCCAGAACTTCGTTGCGACCAATCCCAAGCCGAAGCTGATGGTCGGCAACGTCAACAACGACACGGTCCCGGACAACGACAAGTTCAACCTGAGCGGCGCGTTCGTGATCGCCGGTGCGCCGCCGTTCTCCAGCATCGACCCCATCACGAACGGCGCGCGCGTGATCATCAAGAACGGCTCGGGGATCGTGCGGATCGACGCGGTGGTGCCCGGGGGCGCGCTTACGGGACACGGCACCCGCGGCTGGAAGCTCAGCAAGTCGGGGAAGAACTGGACGTACGACGACCTGACCGGCTCGCTGCAGTCGGGGATCACGAGCGTGAGGATCATCGACAAGAGCCAGATCACGTCGAAGAATCCCGAGCCCGGGCGCGTGCAGGTGACGGTGAAGGGAATGAAGAGCAGCTACCCGGTGGTCGCGGCTGATGACCCCCTGAACGGAGCGGTGATCCTCGGCGGCCAGTCGCAAGCGGAAGCGGGATACTGCGGCGAGACCACGTTCGGCGTGGGGAACTGCGTCTTCAACCACAAGGGGACCGCGATCACCTGCAAGCCGTAGTCCGCTAGTCGTCGTTCCGTTCGAGCTGTGGGGCGTCCGGCACGAGTGCCGGACGCCCCACCTGCATTCCGGCGCGGTCGCCGCATTGCCGTTGGCGCGGCGACGGCTCGGATGCGGCGCCGTCCTAGCGCGCCGACCCCATCGCGAGCACCGTCCGGATGCCGCGGCTCGCGCGCAGGTCGGCGAGCGCGTCGTTGATCTCGGCGAGCGGGCGGCGCGCGGTCACGAGGGCCTCCAGGTCGAGCCGGCCGGCTCGCCACAGAGCGAGGAGCCGCGGGATCTCGCGCAGCGAGTTCGAGCTTCCGAGCGTGCAGCCGAGGAGCTTCTTCTCGCTGACGGTGAAGAGCGCGGCGGGCGCGATCGTGATCGCCTCGTCGATCGGCGGCGCGCCGACCGCGACCGTCGTGCCGCCGTTCCGGGTGGCGCGGAGCGCGTCCTGGACGAGGCTCGCGCGGCCGACCGCGTCGAACGCGTAGTCCGCCCCGACCTCCGTCAGCTCGAACGTCCGCGACACGACGTCCGCCGCGCGCGGATCGATCGCGTCGGTCGCGCCGAAGCGGAGCGCGACCTGGCGTCTTGCGGCCACCGGATCGACGGCGATGATGCGGCTCGCGCCCGCGACGCGCGCGCCCTGGACGATCGAGAGCCCGACGCCGCCGAGGCCGAGCACCAGGACGGTCGCGCCGGGCTCGACGCGCGCCGTGTTCAGCACCGCGCCGACGCCCGTCTGGACGGCGCAGCCGAGGACGCACGCGACGTCGAGCGGGACGTCGTCCGCCACCTTCACGGCGCCGGTCGCGGGCGTGAGCACGTACTCCGCGAACGCGCCGACGCCGACGCCGCGGTAGACCGGCGCCCCGCCGCGCGAGAGGCCGGTCGTGCCGTCGGGAAGCGCGCTCGTCTGGATCCCGGTCGCGTTCACGCACACGCCGGGCTCGCCGCGCACGCACCAGTAGCACGTCCCGCACGGCGGGATCGGCGTGAGGACCACGTGATCGCCCGGAGCGAGCCCCTTCACGTCCGCCCCGACCGCGTCGACGACGCCAGCGGCCTCGTGCCCCAGGACCACGGGGGTCAAGCTCGGAAACACCCCGTCCGCGATGCTCAGGTCGGAATGGCACACTCCACAGTGCTCGACGCGCACCCGCACCTGCCCGGCGGACGGCTCGCCGATCACGACGTCGTCGTAGATCGCGAGCGGCTGGCCCCCGGCCTCGAGAAGAGCGGCTCTCATGGGCTGCTTGGACCCGTCGCGACCGCGCGAGTCAAGCGCGCGGCCCCGCGCCTCGCCCGCGGTTGCGGCGATACGGCGGATGCGGCAAGGCTCGTCGCCGGAGGTCGCGCCATGAAGCAGTCCACGCATCCGGTCGAGGTCGGCAGCATGCTCTTCACGATCGTCGACCCGCACGTCGGCCACGAGGTCGCCTACAACCGATGGTACGAGCGCGACCACTTCTACGCCGGCTGCCTGGTGGGCCCGTGGCTCTTCTCGGGCGGCCGCTGGGTCGCGACGCGGGCGGAGAAGGCGCTGCGCTTCCCCGAGGACAGCCCGCTCGCGAAGCCGACGGTGAAGGCCGGGTCGTACGTCGCGATCTACTGGATCCACGCCGGCCACCACGACGACTACCAGTCGTGGGGCAACAAGCAGGCGCACTGGCTCTACCAGAACGGTCGCGGCTTCAACGAGCGGACGCACGTCCACACGCTCCTCTACACGCTCGACTGGGTGCACTATCGCGATGCGGATCCGGTGCCGCTGCCGCTCGCGCTCGACCACCGCTTCGCGGGCCTCGCGACCGTCGCGGTGCTGCGCGCGCCCGGCGTCCCGCAGGAGCGCCTCGATGCGTGGCTCCGCGAGCGCTACCTGCGGGAGTTCCTCCCGGGCTCGCCGATCGCGATGTGCGCGACCTGGTCGCCGATCCCGCAGGGAGAAGCGCCGATGGCGATCCCGAAGGTCGAGAACACCGATCGCCTGGACATGCAGCTCTGGTTCACCGACGAGCCCGCGGCCTCGACGTGGGACCGCTTCCGGCGCTACGCGAGCGACCTCGCGGAGAGCGGCCTCGGGCAGGTCGCGTTCGCGTCGCCGTGGCGCGGCACCGTCATCGGAACCGATCGCTACACCGACGAGCTCTGGTAGCGATCGACGCGGGCATCTCGAATCGCGCACCCGCTCCCCCGGCCGGACGCGCGCGGGGGTATGCAGCCCGCGGCGCCCGACCGGGGAACACCGCCCCGCCGCCCCTCAGGGGAGGCCGGGTAGACCGACCAGACCCGAAAGATCGACGCTGCCGCCCGCGCTGATCGCGCCCGGTCCCGGCAAGCCGGCGAACGAATCGATGAAGCTTCCCGTCGCGGGGATGCAGAAGCTGGCCGCCAGGCGCATGTCGAGCAGGCTCGAGCCGCTGCCGGCGCCCTGGCCCATCTCCACGATGGAACGCGCGTCGGAGATGCCGAAGGCGCCCTCGCTGAACTGGCCCGGACAGAAGTGACCCTGCGCGTCGGCGGTCAACGTCGACGTGCCGGTCGTCAGTTGCGGAATCGGTACGACGAGCGCGCCGATGTACTGGGTGTCGAGGGGCGGGCAATCGTTGGAGGTGTTCGCCGGACCGATCGGCGTGCAATCCAAGCCCGTGCGCTTGCCCGCCGTGCACAGGCCGCCTTCGCAGGTCGGGCAGGGCGACGTCGGGTTGCTCGTCAAGTAAACGCGGGCCGAGATCGTGGTGGCGAACGTCGCCTGCTGGTTCAGCAGGTTCACGCTCCCGCAGAGGTCGGTGAGGAAGGCGTTGACGGCGCACGCCGACAGGAAGTCGTTCGGGACCGGCACGGGCGGCCCGAAGAAGCAGTTGCCGTCGAGCTGGCAGCTCCCGACGGCGCCGGTGCCGCAGTCGTCGTCCGACGAGCACGCGCCGTTCCCGTCGGTCCCGGCGCCGCCGTTCAGGCAATGGCGTCCCGGCCCTGCGCCCTTGGTGCAGTTTTGCGGCCCATCGCCCGGCGATCCGCCGAGGACGATCGTCGGGAGGCCGATGCCGACGACGGCCAGCTTCGCGACGCCGCCCGGGATGAGCATCTGGGGCGGCAGCGCGCCCGTCAGCAAGCAGCCGGCGCCGATGTCGGCGAGCTTGGTGCCCGAGCCGTCGTCGATCCGGCCCGACAGCGGCGGGGCCGGCGGCGGATTGCCCTGGGCGCCGCCGCAATCGCTCGTGCCCGCCGTCGTCGTGAGCGGCGCCTCGGCGATCGGCGGCAGGCCGACCAGGGCCTGGCAGAAGTCGGGGGGCGTCGGCGACGGCGAAGGAGTCGGCGTCGCGGTCGGAACCGGCGTCGGAGGCGGTGTCGGCGACGGCGTCGGCGTCGGAAGCGGGGCGCAGCCCGTCAGCGTGCAGGCATCGCAGCAGCTCGAGAAGTTCCCGACGCACGCCCTGCCGCCGGACGGCGCGCGACAGGCGCCGGCGTTCCGCTTCACCTGGCAAGACGTCTTCCCGCTGCGATTGGTCACGCAGCAGGTCACCGCGCCGCTACGGCCGCACGTCGAGCGGCTCGCGCACTTCTGCACCGACGATTGACAGCTCGGCGCCAGCGCGCCGGTCGCGACCGCCGCTTGCGCCACCTGGCGCGCGCACTTGACGTAGTCCGAATGCTTGACGGCGCTCGCGCAGGAGCACTGGGCCTGCACCTGGGCGCGCGTGGCGGCGACGGCGGCGGCGTCGCCCGGCGCATCGCCGCAGCGGGCGTGCGCCGCGGACGCGGCGAAAAGGATTCCCGCCGCGAGCGCGGCGGCTCGGAATGCGGTGCGTAGTGCGAGAAGCGAGCGAAATGCCGCCATGCAGCCCTCCGTTGTGAGACCACTGCCGTCGATCGAAATTTGCCCGGGCGCACTTTGACGGCTGGTACGTCGCGCCATCAATACGGGTTTCTACGGCGCGCGGTACGTGATCGCCCCGGCAGCGCGCGCGGCTCGCAATGCAGGGCGGATCGCGATAGCGAGCGGGCGGCGACGCGCGGGGCGAGACGCGCGCGTCGGCGGAGCGCGACCGCACGGGGAGGGGAGGACCAGCGATGGCCGACCGCGAGGCGCGGCGGGCGGGACGACCGTCGGACCGCGAGCGGCTTCACGAGCTCGGCTACGCGCAGGAGCTCCGGCGCCACATGACGGCGTTTTCGAATTTCGCCGTCTCGTTCACGATCATCTCGATCCTCTCCGGGTGCCTCACGCTCTACGGGTTCGGGATGACGACCGGCGGGCCCGCCGTCATCGTCTGGGGCTGGCCCGTGGTCGGGATCATGACGCTCTTCGTCGGGCTCGCGATGGCGGAGGTGTGCTCGAGCTACCCGACCGCGGGCGGCCTCTACTACTGGGCGGCGAAGCTGGCGCCCGCCAACGGGCCCGCGTGGTCGTGGTTCACCGGCTGGTTCAACTTCCTCGGCCAGGTGGCGGTGACCGCGGGCATCGACTTCGGAGCCGCCTCGTTCCTGAACGCCCTCCTCGACCTCCGCTTCGGCTTCGCGGCGACCCCGCCGCACACGATCGGCCTGTTCGCGACGATCCTCGTGCTGCACGGCGCGCTCAACGCGTTCGGTGTCCGCGTCGTCGCGCTCCTCAACGACGTGAGCGTCTGGTGGCACCTGCTCGGGGTGCTCGCGATCGTCGCGACGCTGGCGCTCCTTCCCGAGCGGCACCAGAGCGCGTCCTTCGTCTTCGGCGGCTTCGTCAATCGCACCGGGTTCGACTCGAGCGCCTACGTCGTCCTGCTCGGTCTCCTCGTCGCGCAGTACACCTTCACCGGCTACGACGCGTCCGCGCACATGACCGAGGAGACGCACGACGCGGCGGTCGCCGGGCCGCGCGCGATCGTGCTGTCGATCGCGGTGTCGCTGGTCGCCGGCTGGGTCCTTCTCGTCGGCGTCACGTTCGCGATCCAGAGCTACGACGGCGCGCTCGCGAGCCCGACCGGCGTCCCGCCGGCGCAGATCTTCATCGACGCCGTCGGCGAGGATCTCGGCGAGCTTCTGCTCGTGATCGCGATCGGCGCGCAACTCTTCTGCGGCATGGCGTCGATCACCGCCAACTCGCGCATGATCTACGCGTTCTCGCGCGACGGGGCGCTCCCGGGCTCCGCCTTCTGGCATCGCATCAACCCGCGCACCCGCACCCCGACCAACGCGATCTGGCTCGCGGCGGCGGGCGCGTTCGCGCTCGGCCTGCCGTACCTCTGGAACGCGACCGCGTACGCCGCGGTCACGTCGATCGCGGTCATCGGGCTCTACATCGCGTACGTGCTGCCGACCTGGCTGCGACTCCGCCGCGGCGACGCGTTCGAGCGCGGGCCGTGGCACCTCGGGCGCTTCGGCCGGCCGGTCGGGGCGATCGCGGTCGCGTGGGTCGCGTTCATCTCGGTGCTCTTCATGCTGCCGACCGTGAGCCCGGTCACGTGGGCGACCTTCAACTACACGCCGCTCGCCGTCCTCGCCGTCGTCGGCTTCGCGGGCGTCTGGTGGGTCGCGTCCGCGCGCCACTGGTACCGCGGCCCGAAGGTGCAGGGCACGCCCGCGGAGCTCGCGGCGATCGAGCGCGATCTCGAGCTGCGCGCGTGAGGACCGCGAGGTGCCCGCCTTGATCGCGGGTGGGGTCCGCGGATAGGAGGGCGTCCATGAACCTCGAGAACCTCGGCCACGACGAACGGATCGCGCTGGTCGCGCTCCTCGAGTTCGTCGGAGAGTCGAACGCGGAGATGACGGACGAGGAGTCCGAGCGCATCGCGCACGTCGCGGAGCACCTCGGCTCGGAGCGCTATCGCGAGATCGCGCGCGAGGCCGACGAGCGCTGCCGCGACGAGCAGTCGCTGCGCGCCGTGCTGAGATCGGTCGCGCGCCAGGACGCCCGCGAGCTCATCTACGCGACCGCCCTCGACGTCGCCGCCGGCGACGCCATCCAGAAGCGCGAGGCGGAGCTGCTCGACTGGCTCGCCGCCGAGTGGCAGATCGCCGTCACGTTCGACGAGCCCGAAGAAGACGACTGACGCCATCGCGGGCGTCGATCAGGCGGCCGGGCCGCCGCCGATGACGCCGCGCTCGCGGAGCCCGCGCAGCTCGTCGTCGCGCATGCCGAGCTCGCGCGCGAGCACATCGTCGGTGTGCTGTCCGAGCGTCGGCCACCGCTTCGGGGGCCGCTCGGGCGTCGCGGAGAGCTTGATCGGGTTGCCCGCCACGAGCATCGGCTCGGGCGAGTCCGGGCGCTCGATCCGGAGCAGCATGTGGTGGCTCGCGACGTGCGGGTCCTCGACCAGGTCCTCGGGGCTGAAGCAGGGGCCGGCGGCGATGCCGTGCGACGCGAGCTCCGTCGCCGCTTCGAGCTTCGTCCGGCCGGCGGCCCACGCCTCGATCGCCGGTCGCACGACGGTCTCCATCTCCTCGCGCCAGCCCTCGCGCGTCGCGAAGCGGGGATCGGAGAGCCACTCCTCGTGGCCGACCGTGCGCGCGAGCTCCGCGAGCTGGTGGTCCCGCACCGCCTGCACGACGAAGTAGCCGTCGCGCGCGGCGAAGCCGTCGAAGATTCCCGGCGTGCGGCGCTTCCCGCGGATGCCCATCGACCAGAAGTGCGGCACGATGTCCGCCATCGCGACCATCGCGTCGAACATCGCGACGTCGACGTGCTGGCCGCGGCCGGTCCGGTCGCGCTCGCGCAGCGCCGCGAGGAGGCCGATCGCCGCGAAGAGGGAGCTGCCGATGTCGCCGAGCGCGCCGGCCGGGCTCACGGCCGGCGGCTGGTTCGGCTCGCGCCGGTACTCGTAGAACCCTCCCATCGCCTCCGCGATCGGCGCGTACGCCGCCCACGACCCGTAGGGCGAAGGCAGGAGGTTCCCGAAGCCGGACACCGAGACGTAGACGAGGCCGGGATGGAGCGGTGCGAGGTCGGCGTAGCCGAGCCCCATCCGGTCCATCGTGCCGGGCTTGAAGTTCTCGCCGACGACGTCGAAGCGCGGAACGAGGCGCTTCACGAGCGCCCGGCCTTCCGGGTGCTTCAGGTCGATCGCGACGCTCTGCTTGTCGAGATTGTTCCGGAGGTAGGTCGCGCCGACCTGCCGGCCGTCGACGTCCTTGACGGCCGGCAGCGCGCCGCGCCCCGAGTCGCCCGTGACCGGGTGCTCGATCTTGACGACCTCGGCGCCCATGCGGGCGAGCAGCTGCGTCGCGAACGGAAGCGCTTGCATCTGCTCGATCGCGAGGATGCGGACGCCGGCGAGCGGGCCGGACGGCTCTCCGGCGGAGGCGTCGGCGGGCGTGGATCGCGGGTCGGAAGGTCGTCGTTCCATGCCCGCCTCTCTAGCGTCGCGCGTCGCCGATCGGCAACGCGGCCGCGGCGCGAGATCCTACTCTTCCTCGTCGATGGCGCGCGTCCAGCGGTCGATCTCGCCCGGCGTGAGGGCCCCGCGCGGGCTCCGCCGCGCGTCCTCGTAGCGCCACTGCTCGACGTCGACGAGGTACTGCGCGCGCGAGAGCAGCGTCCCCTGGCAGACCCGGTCCGGCGGCGGCGGCTCGTGCGATTCCCGGGACATGCGCCCGACGAGATCGCGCATCACGCGAGCCGGGATCCGCTGCCGCTCGGCGGGATAGATGTAGCCGAACAGCACGAGGTGCGCGGCAAGGACGCGCCAGTGCCGGCCGAAGAGCGCGAGCAGGCGGTCCCAGTCGATCTGCTCGGCGCGGCAGCGCAGGAGGTGGGCGACGTCCGCGCCGTCGAAGCGCTCGCGCTCCATCACGAACGCGCGCGTCATGATGCCGTTCTCGAGCGCGCCGAAGCGCACCGCGACGCCCAGCACCTCGGCCGGGACGGCGCGCTCGAACCAGGCGTCGTCGACCACCGCCTCGCCGTTGCCGGAGCGGAAGATGACGTCGACGAAGTGCGAGCCGCGGCGCGCCTTGCCGAGCCAGTGCGCGAAGACCTCGGTCTCGAAGCCGGCGGCCGCGAGCGCGTCGAGCGTGCGCGAGAAGTCGCGCGGCCGGACGAACACGTCGAGGTCCTTGGTGTCGCGGAGATGCGCGCCGATGTGCCACTCGAGCTCGTACGCGCCTCCGACGAGGTGCTCGATCCCCGAGGCGCGCAGCGCGCGCAGCGCCTTCGCGTGCACCGACGACTGCGGGTCGGCCGCGCCGGCCGGCGTCGCGACGTCGGACGAGTGGTCGCTCGCGCTCATGCGGTCCTCGCCGCGCCGTCGACGGCGGGCGCCTCCGGGACGACCTCCAGCAGTCGGAACGCCGGCTGGTCCGGTCGCCACCGCAGCAGCGTCGGCACGGAGACGTTGTAGACCGGGACGTTGGACGCCGTGCGTCCGGCGGGCGACCCGGCGTGCGCGTGGCCGTGCAGCACCGCGGCGACCGGATGGCGGTTCAGCGGCTCCTCGAGCCGGCTCGATCCGAGGAAAGGGAACAGCACCGGCGCCTCGCCCTCGACCGTCGCCTGGATCGGCGCGTAGTGCAGCAGCGCGACGCGCTTCGGCACGTCGAGGCGCGCCAGCGCGCGATCGAGCTTCAGGCTCTCGTCGACCGCCTCCTGCACGAAATGTTTGATCGACACTTCGCCCCACGACTGCAGCGCGTACTCTCCGAAGCCGCCGCCGAATCCCTTCGTGCCGGCGAACCCGACGCCGCGGTACTCGAACGACTCGCCGTCGAGCAGCTTGACGCCGGCATCGCAGAGGATGCGCTCCACCTCGTCGGCCTTGCCCGACTCGTGGTCGTGGTTTCCGAAGACCGCGAGAAGCGGCTTGTCGCCGACGACCGCGAGCTCGCCCGCGAGGATGGTCGCCTCCTCGGGGAGCCCGTAGTCGGTGAGGTCGCCGCACAGGCAGAGGACGTCCGCCGACTCGGCCATGCGCGCGAAGAGCGCGCGCAGCTCGCCGCGCGATGTCCGCTTGCAGTGGATGTCGGCGACGGCCGCGATCGTGACGGGTGGCTCCATGGCGGACCGTCGCTCGATTCGAGCAAGAACTCGGCCACGCGGACGGGCGCGCCAGCCGCTCGGGACGCGAAGCACCGCGCGGTCGAGCTCGGCGCGCCGGAAGTTTGAAGAGGCGGGATGGCGCGTTTACAGCGTCCGCGCCGCCGGATCGCGGCGCAGCCGCGTCGCGATTTCGCGCAACGCGGCGATGCGCGCGGTGCCGCGTGGCACCGGTCGCAGCACCGGCAGAGAACTTGCTCGCGATGAACCGCGGATGGCGGTCCGGCAGATCGAGGTGCGGACGCTCGGCGAGCTGGTCGATCGGCTCACGCCCGACGTCGACCGCCGCACCGGACGCCGGCGCGACGCCGGCGTCTACCGCGGCGCGGCGGACGCCGATCAGCCGCTCCTGACCGCGCTCGATCGCCTGGGCGGCATCGATCCGCCGCACACGAAGGTCTCCCTCGAGCAGCACCTGCTGCGGAGCTTCAGCCGCTACTCGCGGCCGTACCTCGGGGGGCCGGCGGCGAGCGACTGGGAGCTCCTGATCGCCGCGCAGCACCACGGCGTCCCCACGCGCCTCCTCGACTGGACGTATTCGCCGCTCGTCGCCGCCCACTTCGCGACCCTCCCGTGCGCGACCCGGAACGGCCACGTCGCCGTGTGGCGGCTCGACTGGCAGCGCGTGCACGAATCGTTCGGGTTTCCGCCGCTCGCGCTGACCCTGCGCGACCTCGAGTCGTTCGGCGACGGCGACGGTCCGTTGACTGCGTTCGCGATCGTGGAAGGCCGCGTCGAGCGACCCTTCGCGTGCATGCTGGAGCCGCCGTCCCTCGACGCGCGCATCGTCGCGCAGGCGGCGACGTTCACGCTCTGCTCCGACATCTCGCGCGCGTTCGATCGGTTCCTCGCCGAGCACGGGCTCTCCGACGCGCTGGTCCAGTTCGTCGTGCCGCGCGACGCGGTCGCGTACGTGCGCGACCAGCTCGACCTCGTGAACGTCGACGAGCGGCGGCTCTTCCCCGATCTGGACGGCGCGGCGGCGTCCATCCGGCGCTACTACGCGTGAGCGCGCTGCGCTCCTCGCGATCGCAGGCGGACCGGCTGGCGCGCGAGCGCCTCGGGATCGCCGAGCTCCGCCCCGGCCAGCGCGACGCGATCGCAGCCGTCGTCGCGGGCCGGGACGTTCTCTGCATCATGCCGACGGGCTCCGGGAAGTCGGCGATCTACCAGATCGCCGGCCTCTCGATCCCGGGGCCGACGGTCGTGGTGTCGCCGCTCATCGCGCTCCAGCAGGACCAGGCCGCGAGCCTCCAGCAGGGCGGCCTGCCGGCCGCGGTCGTCAGCTCCGCGGTCGGCGAAGCGGAGCGCGGCTCCGCGCTGCGCGGCGCCGTCCATGGCGCGCTCGAGTTCCTGCTCCTTGCGCCCGAGCAGCTCGGCAAGCGCGACGTGCTCGAGCGCCTGCGCCGCGCACGCCCGTCGCTCTTCGTCGTGGACGAAGCGCATTGCATCAGCCAGTGGGGCCACGACTTCCGGCCGGACTACCTGAAGCTCGGCGCGGTCGCACGCCACGTCGGTCGGCCGCCGGTCCTCGCGCTCACCGCGACGGCGTCTCCCGCGGTGCGCGCCGAGATCGCGAGCCGGCTCGGGATGCGGAATCCGGCGCGGATCATCGAGAGCTGCGATCGCCCGAACATCCATCTCGCCGCGAAGGCGGTCGAGCGCGAATCGATGAAGCTCGAGGCGCTCGCGGAAGAGCTGGCCGCGAGCGCACGACCCGGCATCGTCTACGTGGCGACGCGCCGGCATGCGGAGGCGGTCGCGCGCGAGCTCGCCGCGCGCGGCGAGCTCGCGTTCCCGTATCACGCCGGAATGCGCGTGACGGCGCGCGAGGAAGCGCAGGCGCGCTTCATGAGCGAGGAGCGCGCGATCATCGTCGCGACCAGCGCGTTCGGCATGGGGATCGACAAGCCCGACGTCCGCTTCGTCTACCACTACGACGTCACGGGCTCGCTCGACGCGTACGCGCAGGAGCTCGGTCGCGCCGGCCGCGACGGCGGCCCGGCGCGCGCGAAGGCGTTCTACCGGCCGCAGGATCTGTCGCTGCACCGCTTCTTCGCGGGGACGGGGCGGCTCTCCCCGAGCGACGTCGAGGCCGTGGCGCGCGCGGTCTGCGACGCGCGCGACGGCATCTCGCGGCGCGATCTGCAGCGCGCGACCGGCCTCTCGCAGGTGAAGACGGCGCGTGCCACGAGCGGCCTCGAAGCGGCCGGTGCCGTACGCGTCCTCGCGAGCGGCGACGTGGTTCCGCACAGACGGGTCGCCCCCGAAGGCGCCGCCGCCGACGTGGCGCGTGCGCAGGAGCGGCTCCGCCGTGCGGCGCTCTGGCGCCTCGAGATCCTGCGCACGTACATGGAGACCCCGACGTGCCGGCGGCGCTGCCTGCTCGGCTACTTCGGCGAGACGACCGACGCGCTCTGCGGCGCGTGCGACAACTGCGACTCCGGCCTCGCGCGCCGCATCGAGGACGGGGCCGCCGCGCGCGCGCGCGGCGGATCGCTGGCGGCGCTCTCGGTCCACACCTGGGTCCGCCACCGTGAGCTCGGGGACGGGCTCGTCGTCGACGTCGCGTCGGACTCCGCGTCGATCGTGTTCCCGGCGCACGGACGGCGCACCGTGCCGCTCGCGGCCGTCTCGCCGATCGGTGCGCATGACGCCGCGGATCGCGCCCGCGAGCACGCGCAGACGCGCATCGGCGCGAAACGCACGGATGTGCGCGCGCAACCGCGCTGCACGCGACGCGCGAGATATACTTGACGATTGCTCGGCGCGTTCCCGAGCCACACGGGCGCACGAGCCGGATGACGATCGTCAGCGATGAGGGAGGTCCCGTAGCCCCGCCGCGATCGCGGCGTCGACCTTCGTCATAGCCGTTCGCATCGCGGGTTGGAACCCGTCGGCACGGTGCACGATGGTGCGCCCGACTTCCGGCCGCGGTGGCAAGTTTACCATGTAAGTTGAACTCGTTCGCCCTTTTCTCCGTGGGGCATTTCGCACGTGCCGAGCCTGCGAGGTCGGCCGCGACTCGGGGCCGCGCGCGAGGCGGCCGTCGCGCGTCGCGAGTCTCGCGGGCGGCGGGCGGCCTCCGAGAGCGGTGAGCGTCGAGCTCGTAGACCGGGGCCGCGAGCGAAAAAGCCTTGTCGGTGCTGCGCCACGACGTGCTGCCTCGCAGCGATCGCGTCGCGCCGGCGCTCGTCGTGCGTCTGGCCGGGCGGCGCCCCGCTGGATCGCGCGCGCATGCGGCGGCACCCCTCCCAGCGATCGGCGCGTCGTACGCCGCGCGCCGTCTTCAGGCGATCGCTGCGGCGGGCGCGGATCTTGCGACCCCGCCCCGCGAAGTCGCCGCGAACCGCGTGGTGGCAGTCAGCGGAACAGCGCGCATGTCGACCAGTCCGAAAGCGGCACTTCGGTCGCGCGGGGGCACAAGGGCGCCGCCGCGCGCTTCGCGGGGCGAGGGGTCCTCGGCCACGCCCGGCCGGGGTGAGAGCTTCCACGTAGAGAGTTCGGAGCGAAACAAATGATGAAGAGAATGATCCGCGCCGGCTCGGTGGTCGTCGCGGCTGGCGTGGCCCTCATCGGCGGGGCGTCCCTTTCGATGAAGAGCGCAACCGCCCAGACGACGCCGACCTTCGACCACCTGAAGTGCTATGGGATCCGGGACGGCCTCCGGCAGAACCTGTACACGGCGACGCTCGTGCCGCTCGATGGCTCCGTCTTCACGACGGAGAACGGCGATCCGTCGAGCGGGTCGCCGGCGGGCTGCCGCATTCAGATCCCCGCGGCCGAGTTCTGCACGGCCGTCAGCAAGCAGGACGCGCATACCGTCAAGGGCGGAACTCCTCCGCCGGGCACCGGCCCTGGGCCGGATGCAGGCGAGTACTTCTGCTATCGCCTCCGGTGTCCGGGCGACCGGACGCGCGAGCAGTTCACCGCGACGGACCAGTTCGGGACGCGGACGGTTCAGCTGAACGACCGGCCGACCAAGCTGTGTGCGCCGGCGTTCCGCGGCGCGGTGCCGACCGGCACGCCGACGGCGAGCGGCACGCCTTCCGGCACGCCGACGCCGACCGGTGGCCCGACCGCGACGCCGACCGCGACGCCGACCGTCGAGCCGACGGCGACCGGAACCGCGGAGCCCACGCCGACCCCGACCGCCGAGCCGACGGCCACGCCGACGGCGGGCTCGGCCAGCCGTGCCTTCCTCGACGCACCGGAGTCGCTCTTCTGATCGGCCCTCGGGTAGGGGAGTGACCTCCCCGGAATTCGGAAGGCAGCCGAGACGGGGAGGAAGCGGATCGCTTCCTCCCCGTCGGCGCGTTCATCGCACGAGGGGATCTCTCCTCTCGCCCCATCGGGCAAAGCCCGCCGGGGGGTCATGTCAACGAGGGAAACGCTTCCCTCTCCCCGTTCGGCAAAGCCGAACGGGGAGCGATCTCAACGAGGGAAACGCTTCCCTCGCCCCGTTCGGCAAAGCCGAACGGGGCCCCACTCCCTGCGGGGGCTCGCTTCGCTCGGCCGCGCGTTCCGCGCGCGGAGGCTTGCCAGGGCGACGCAGCAAGCGGTCGCGAAAGCCGGCCAAGCGGTATTGGTCCGCGCGCGTCACGCGAGACCGCAACTCGCTCGACCTCGAGCGCGATGTGTTCAAGCTCCGGAGCCCACGCGTCGTCGCCCTCTCGCTCAAGCGGTCCGCCGACAGGAGGCAAGCGCCGCAAGGCGGAGCCGTTCCGCTCGGCGATGTCGATGCTGAGCTTCTACATCAACCGCGCCGGCAAGGGGCTCGACGACCCCAGCGCCGCGTCCTCGAATCCGCCAAGGACGAGCTGCGCAAGGCCTCCGGCCGCGCGCCGGCACGCCGCCGATTCGCAGGCCGCTGTCGCGCTTCTGCTCGACAGGGCGCCGAGGGGAGACGCCCCTCTGGCTACGCCGTCCTGGGGATGCCCTGCTCTTCGCGCGCGGTTTCGCGGACCGGCTCCGCGTTCGGCGCCGGCTGGATGCCCGACCCGTACTCGCGCGCGTAGACCTTGGTGAACTCGGCGCCGAGGAACAGGATCTGCGCCGAGTAGTAGATCCAGATGAGGAGCAGCACCAGAGCGCCCGCGGCGCCGTAAGACGACGCCGCGTTCTCGGTCGCCAGGTAGGCGGAGATGACTTCCTTCCCGACGGCGAAGAGGACGGCGGTCGCGACCGCTCCGATCCAGACGTCGCGCCAGCGGACCTCCGCGTCGGGCACGATCTTGAACGTCGCGGCGAAGAGCCCGGTCGTCACGAGAAACGAGGTCGACGCCTCGACGATCTTCCAGGCGATCGTCCGGTCCTCGGCGGGGCCGCCGAGCTTGACCGCGATCGTCTCCAGGACCGCGCTCAGGACGAGCGAGACCAGCATCAGGAAGCCGATCCCGAGCACCATCGTGAACGAGAAGAAGCGGTTCTTCATCATCGCGACGACGCCCTGATCGGGCTTGGGCTGGACTTGCCAGATCGTGTCGAGCGCGTCCTGCAGCTGCGCGAAGAGACCGGTCGCGCCGACGAGCAGCGTCGCGAAGCCGATGATGGTCGCGAGCCAATCCGTCTTGGACGACGTCCGCGGCGCAAGCATCGTCCGCACGGCCTCCGCCGCGTGCGGCCCGATCAGGCGCTGGATCTGCGCGATCGCCTGGTCCTCGGCGCCCGAAAGGAAGAGCTCGGCGAACCCGAGCGCGATGACCAGCACCGGCGCGAGCGCGAAGACGGTGTAGTAGGCGAACGCCGCGGCGAGGCGCGGCGCCTTGTCGGCCATCCAGGCCTCGTAGGTCGCCCGGAGGAGCTTCCACACCGTGCGCGCGTTCATCGTCGTCTCCAGCCGCCGCGGCTCGACGCGACGTCGGTCCCGCGCCCGGCTGTCCGGGCGCGGGCCGACGACCTCCCCGCGGTGACCCGCTCCTACTTCAGCAGGCCGCGGCGGAAGTCCTGATCCATCGAGCCGGCGGCGTGCTCGACCCGGTCGGCCGCGGCGCTCGTCCGGTCGGCCGCCTGCTCCGTGCGCGACGCCGCGTTCTCGACGCGCGTGACGGTCGTCGTGTCGACACTCACCCTCTGCTCGCGCTCGCCGCCGAACAGGTAGCCGATGCCGAACGTGCCGACGTGGTTCCCGTGGTCGACCTCGTCGGTCAGGCCGCCCGACTCGATGCCGTCCCAGAACCACTCGTAGCGGTACGCGACGTTGAAGAAGGTCTGCGGGCTGAGAAAGATCTTGAGCCCGACGTTCGGGCCCAGCGTCCCGGTCGATTGAATGTCGTTGTAGACCGCGCCGATGAAGCCTCCGACGTACGGCACGACGACCTGATCGGGATCCACCACGTAGTGGAAGTCGAAGAAGGGCTCGGTCCCGAGAATCCACTGGTCGCGCGCGTTGTCGATGAACGCGTAGTTCCCGGTCTGCCGGATGCCGGCCTCGAACCACGGCACGAAGAAGTAGCCGTACGAGACGTCGCCGCTCACGGTGCCGACGTCGGAGCCCTGGCGATGGAAGACGCCGGCCGAGGCCTGGATCTCCTGATCGCGTGCGACGGGCGCCGCATCGGCGCTCGCTGCCGTGATCAGGAGGGCTCCGCCCGCGACGAGACGCGCGATCGCGAACCGCTTGCTCATGGTCGTTCTCTCCTCTCGCGTGATGGCCGCGACCGCCCCGTGCGCGGACGACGCCACGTGCTCCGCACGCGAGTGCGGGCGGACGGGGACCGCTCGCAGGCATTCTGCTGCCTCGAGCGCCGGATGGCGGCGGCCGCGCTTCAAGCGCAAAGTCGCGGACGAAAATCTGCGGGATGGCGGCGGGAGCAAGACACGTGCCCCGCCGGCGCTTCCGCGCGACGCGGCGACGTCTCCGGCGGGCGCGCAGGTTCGACGACGTGGATCCGCGATCGAATCCGCGGATGCGCGGAGTTTCACCTACGTGGCCGTCGGAAGTTCAATGCGGAGAAAGACTTACAGGCTCGATGGCGGGCGGGGGGAGGCGGTCGGCGCGCGCGTCGGAACGCGCGGCGAGCCGAGCGGCGCGCTGCGCGACGAGCGTCGCGCAGCGGCCCCGGCGGGCTTGCGCGCCCGCCGGGGCGAGACGCGAGTCCCTCGTTCGGGACTCGCCGAGTCGGGCTCCTACTCCTGGTCGGCGTCGCGGCGCGGCTGCTGCGACGCGGTCGACGCGCCGGACCGGGCGCTCGCCTGCTGCACCTCGAGCTGGTCGTCGACGCGCTTCACGCCCGGCGCCTGCTGGGCGAGGCGAGCGATCGTCGCTTTCTCCTCCGGGCTCTTCACCGGGCCGCGCAGCGTGACGACACCTTGCTGGGTGACGATCTTCACGTTGTGCGCATTCGTCGAAAGCGAATCGTTGCGGGTGATCTCGCGCCGGATTTGGCGCGTGATCTCGAGATCGCCCTTGTTGTTGCTCTGATCCATCGGGGTCACGCTGCGGTCGTCGCGATCCCGCTTGTTCCGGCCGGTGTTGTCGGCCGGATGGTTCGCGGCGTCCGCGGACGTGTCGCCGGCCGTCGCGGCAAGGCGGCCGTCCGCAGCCGGCGCCATGACGGCGGGCTGGTTGCCCGCCGGCGATGCGGGCAGCGAAATCTCGGCCGCGACCGCGGGCATCGCCACGAGCGCGGC
Organism: Binatia bacterium; assembly: GCA_035651755.1. GTDB lineage: Bacteria > Desulfobacterota > Binatia > UBA12015 > UBA12015 > DASRFA01. The sequence continues at coordinate 189,531 of DASRFA010000018.1, forward strand.
GGCGGCGATCGGCGAAAGAAGCGCGTGACGCGCACGCAAACGAATGGGTCGCACGGTCGTTCCCCTCCTGTGCGGCAATGGCTCGCTCCGGCAATCGAAGCGTCACGCCGCTCGGATCGGTGGAATGCGAACGCGATGCCAAAGTTGCTCCGGCCGTGGACGTGGGCGGGCCGACGTCATGACGCGGCCGAAGGCGCCGTGGGGCGCGCGCGTCCGTAAGAATTACCGGACCGCGCGGGCGGAAAGTTCAGGGCGGGAAGGGCGGCGCGTCGTGCCGGATCGGCGCGCGGCCCGAGCGCCGACGCCGCACCGCGCGGGCGGCCGTCGGTCCGGGGTGAAGCGTCGAGCACACTTCTTGCCCGTTCGCCGGGGCGATGTCGGGCGCAACCCTGCGGGAGCTCGAGGCGGACGTCGAAGACCGCGCGGCGGAGCATGCCGTCCCCTGTCCGGCGTGCGGCGGCGAGCGGTTCGACATCCTGCTGTCGCCCGAGGAGGTCCGCGCCGAGCAGGAGTGGCTCGATGCGTTCCACGCCGCCCGCATCGAGCGGCCCGCCGGCGACGACGAGGGCGCGAAGGATCGCGCGAGCTTCACGCAGTCGGATGCGACCAACGTCGTCGCCTGCCGGGCGTGCGGCACCGTCCTCCGCGACCCGCAGCCGACGTGCCGCGCTCTCGCTCTCACGTACGCGCTCGACCACTACGGCGAGGACGCCCTCGCTCGGCTGGCCGCCAACCAGGAGCAGTTCTTCCGCGCGAAGCTCACGCAGCTCGCGGAGCACGCGATCGGCTGCGCGCTGCCGGGCGACGGCGCCCGCGTCCTGGAGGTCGGCAGCTTCGTCGGCGGCTTTCTCGTGGCTGCGCGCGAGCGCGGATGGCGCGCGCTCGGAGTCGACGTGGGCGTCGAGACCGTGGAATTCATGCGACGGAAGGGGCTCGACGTCGTCCGCGGGGACGTGCTCGACGCGGATTTTTCGACGGCCGCCTTCGAGGCGGTCTTCGTGTGGAACACCTTCGACCAGCTCTGCAACCCGGCCGACGTGCTCGCCCGCATCGCCGAGCTCGTGGGGCCGGGCGGGCTCCTGGTCGTCCGCGTCCCGAACGGTCGCTTCGAGGCCGCCTGCGTGGCGCTCCGGCGCTCCGCCGTGCGCGAGCGCCGGCGCGAGCGCATCCTCCGCGCTCAGGCGTACAACAACTTCCTGACGTTCCCCTACTTGACGGGCTACACGCCCGAGTCGCTCGGTGCGCTCCTCGCGCGCCATGGTTTCCGCGTCGGGCGCGTGTATGGCGACACGATCCTGTCGCTCGCCGGGCCGGACACGAAGCCGTTCGCGGTGCATGAGGAGGAGCGGACGAAGCGCGCCGTCCTCCGCCTCTGCGAGCGCATCCGGTGTTCGGGCGGCGCAGTCGTGCACCCCTGGATCGACGTCGTCGGGCGGCGAGTCGACTCGCCGGCGGCGTAGCCGCTCACTCTTCGGGCCAGTCCCAGTCGCGATCGGAGTGGTGATCGTGCCGGCGCGCGTACCCGTCGCCGCAGCAGTACGGGCCGCCCGAGCCCGCGCAGCAGCCGTCCGAGCGCGAGCAGCAGATCGTCCGGCCGTCGTGCGAGCACGCGAGATCGTCCTCGGAGCAGGCGTACCGGCGATCGTAGCGATGATCGTCGTGGTTCCAGGAATCGTCGTCGGCGCGGCGGTAGTCGTAGCTGGGATCGAAGATGCCGCGGACGATGTCGATCGGTCCGGGCGGCGGGCCGCCGCCCGGGGAGCATCCGGCGACGAGCAGCGCGGACGTCGCCGCCAGGAGCCATCTGGCGAAGCGTTTCTCCATGTGAAGACTCTCCGTTCTGCGGCGCGTCGCCGTCATCCCGCCACATCGTGCAAGCGCGGTGCCACGGATGCCGGGCGGCGCCCGCCTCCGCGCACCGCGCGAACCCGCCGCCGGCGACGACGCTTCGTGGCGCCACGCTCGACGCCTGCGCAAACGAACACGCCGGCCCTGCAAAGGATGCGGCCGTTCGCGCTCGCCCTCCGGTTCGACTATCGGTGCTCGGTCGCCCGACGCCCGCGCGCCGGCGACTGGCTCGCGATGCAGCTCGAGGTCGCTTCCAGACGGCGCCGGCGAGTCGCCGGCGCGATCGTGGGATCGCTCGCCGCCGCGCTCGCGCTCGCCGCGGCGGCGCGACTCGCTGCAGCCGACGGCGGTGCCGCCGCGGGCGCGAGCCCGTACGCAGTCGAGAGCGAGGGGCCGTTCTCGCTGCGCGCGCTCGTCGACCTCCGCATCGCGCGCGGCAGCGAGGCGCCGAGCTGGCAGGAGGGCGGACCCGGAAAGCTGCGTTACGGCGGGATCGCGACCGCGGGCGATTTCGAGCGCGTCACGCGCTTTGCGATCGCGCAGCTCGCGCTCCAGCCCGCGGTGGAGCTGCCGTGGGGATGGCGCGCGCAGGCGCAGCTCAACTGGGACGGCGACGTCGACGATCGCGGCGACACGAGCCCCGACCACGACCCGGTCCGCCTCGTCGAGGCGTTCGTGCGCAAGGACTGGTCGCGCGACGACGGCGGCACGGCGCTCCTCGTCGGCCTGCGCAATCCGCCGTTCTCGCTCGAGCATCTCGGCCCGGCGCGGACGCCGCTTCTGAGCCTCACGCCTTCGGCGCTCGACAGCTGGCTCTGGGAGGAGGGAAGGATCGTCGGGTTCGAGGGGCAGTGGTGGCACTCCGCCGCCGATGCGCCCGAGATGGCGGCCTTCGCCGGTGCGGGCTTCGGCCCCGATCAGCAGGGCATCCTGCTCGCGCGCCGCGGCTGGGTGCTGAGCGACTTTCTGTCGGGCGTCAACAGCAAGCTGCCGCTCCCCGGAACCGGCGAGCTCGCGAACGTCTTCGACGAGCGCGACGGCCGCCCCGCGCTCTACGCCGGCGCGAGCGTCACCGACCCGTGGAAGATCGCGACGGCGCACGCGGGGTACTCCGACAACCTCGGGAACCTCGCGGTCTCCGGCGTGTGGGAGACCCGCTTCGGCGTCGCGGGGGTGGTCGTGCAGCCGCCGGTTCCACTCGAGCTCGTCGTCGAATGGCTCTACGGCACTACGACGACGCGCGGCGCCGGGCTCGCCAGCACGATCAGCGCCGTCTACCCGATGATCTCGTACCGCTGGCGGAACCACCGCGTGTCGTTCCGCTACGACGACTTCAGCGTGCGCGACGACGACGGCGGTCCCAGCACGACCGAGTCCGGCCACGCCTTCACCGTCGCGTACCTGCTCGAGATCGGGGTCCGGCACCGCGTCGCGGTCGAGTACGCGACCGTCGACAGCGACCGGCCCGGCGTGCGCAACCCGGGCGACGACGGCTGGCAGGTCAGCTACCGGTTCCGGTACTGAGGCGCCGTTCGATGATCGCCCGCTGCTCGTCCTCGCGCGAACGCCGCCGCTCGCGCGCGCCCGCCCGGTGCTCCGGTGCGGCCCTCGTGATCGCGCTCGTGGCCGCGGTCGCGGCCGGAGCGGCGCCGGCGCGCACCGGTGCGGCCGAGATCGTCGGCCGCGTCGTCGACGGGGACGGTGCGCCGGTCGCCGATGCGGTGGTCTTCGCCGACGTGCTGCCGGCCGGCGTCCACCCGCCGTCGGCGACGCCGACCGCGGTCATGGACCAGGTGCAGAAGCAGTTCGTCCCGCACGTCCTCCCGGTCGTCGTCGGGACGCAGGTCGCGTTCCCGAATCGCGACCAGATCCACCACCACGTCTACTCGTTCTCGCGCACGAAGACGTTCGAGCTGCCGCTCTACAAGGGAGAGGACGCGCCTCCCGTCCTCTTCGATCGCGTCGGCGCCGTGAAGGTCGGGTGCAACATCCACGACTGGATGTCGGGCGTGATCCTCGTCGTCCCGACTCCGTACTTCGCGGTGACGGACGCTTCGGGCTCGTTCGCTCTGCGCGACCTGCCGGCGGGGACATATGGTCTCGTCGCCTGGCACGAGCGCCAGAAGAGCGGCGAGGAAGCGCGGCTCACGGCGGTCGCGAGCGTCGCGCCCGCGCCGCTCGCCATCGCGCTCGATCTCGCGCCCGCGCGCGTCGCGCCCGCGCGCGGCGGCACCAGGGGCTACGAGTGAGCTGGTGGAGCCGCCGACGGCTTCGCGCGCGCATCCTCCTCCCGTTCTCGCTCCTCCTGCTCGCCGCTCTGCTCGCGACGCTCTGGGTCGTGGGCGCGGCGGTCACCGGGTGGGTCGAGACGAGCCTCCGCCGCCAGTTCGGGATGACCGGAAACGTCTTCCGGGCGCTGATGGCGGAGCGCGCGCAGGGTCTGATCGAGGAGACGTCGCTTCTCGCGGCCGACTTCGCGCTCAAGCGCGCGATCGCGACCTACGACCCCGAGACGCTCGAGTCGGTCGCGGTGAACCAGCGCGAGCGTCTCGGCGTCGAGCTGCTGTGGATCGCCGACGAGCGCGGTCGCTTGCTCGCCGCGGCCGGCGGCGCCGCGGAGGTCGGGCACCCGGTGGTCGAGGTCGCGCCGGTCGCGCGCGTGATGGAGTCCGGCCGACCGGCGGTCGCGGTGACCGAAGTGGGGGGCGTTCTCGTGCAGGCGGTCGCGACCCCCGTGTTCGCGCCCGACCCGATCGGGTATCTCGTCGCGGGCTCGGCCATCGACGACGACACCGCTCGCCAGCTCGGCGCCGCGACCGGCACGCACATCTCGTTCGTGAGCTCGCGCCGCGTCCTCGCGTCGAGCTGGGCGCCCGACGAGCGCGCCGCCGCCGTCCCGGTCGGCGAAGCGCCCCTCGCCGACGACGCGCCCGGGAGCGACCGGGCTCGCGCGACCTTCCTCGTCCGCGTGGGCGACGCGCGCCTCCTCTCGATCGCGATCCCGATCGAAGCGGAGCTGCCGCGGCCGCTCTACGTCCTCGTGCAGGCGTCGTACGATGCCGCGCTCGGGCCTCTCGTCCACCTGCCGCAGCGCTTCGCGCTCCTCGGCGCCGCCGCGCTGGCGGCGGCGCTCCTCGTCGCGGGCGTCATCGCGGCCGGGATCGCGGCGCCCCTGCAGCAGCTCGCGCGCGCGATGCAGCGCGTGCTCGCCGGGGATCTCTCCCAGCGCGTCGCGCTGCGGCGGGAGGACGAGGTCGGGTTCCTGGGAGGCGCGTTCAACGAGATGGTCGCAGGCCTCGCCGAGCGCGAGCGCATCAAGGACACGTTCGGCCGCTTCGTGTCGCGCGACGTCGCCTCGGCCGTGCTCTCCGGCGACGCGGCTCTGGGCGGCGAGCGGCGCGAGGTGACGATCCTCTTCCAGGACGTGCGCGGGTTCACGACCATCGCCGAGGGTCTCCCGGCGGTCGTGCTCGTGCGGCTCGTGAACGAGCTCTTCACGGAGATGGCGGCCGCGGTCGAGTCGGAGGGAGGGATCATCCGCCAGTTCACGGGTGACGGCGTCATGGCGATGTTCGGCGCGCCGGTGTCCCATCCCGACGATGCGCCGCGCGCGGTACGGACGGCGCTCGCCATGGTCGCGCGTCTGCCCGTCCTGAACGAGCGCCTCCGGCGCGACGGGTTGCCCGAGCTCCGGATCGGGATCGGGATCCACACCGGCGAGGTTGTCGCCGGCCGGCTCGGGCCGGACGAGCGCAGCGAGTACGGGGTGGTCGGCGATACGGTCAACATCGCGAGCCGGATCGAGGGCCTGACGCGCGACCTCGGCGCGACCATCCTCGTGTCGGCCGCGACCGCGAGCCTGCTCGGGCCGGAGTTCGCGCTCGGGCGGCGGGCGGTCGTGCCCGTGAAGGGCAAGGCGCAGCCGGTCGAGGTGGTGGAGGTGATCGCGGCGCGAGCCTGACGGCGCGCGCCGACGGCGCGCGCCGCACGGGTGGTCGCGGCGCCTCGCGTATGGGAGACATCGGATGCGATGCCCACCGCGCCGCGCCGCGTGTTTCTACTCTCGCCGGCGAACGCGGGCGGCGAGCGCGCGCGGCTCGTGCTGAACGCGAACGCCCGCTTCGACCTCGCGGAGCGGCTGCGGACCGGGGACGTTTCACTGGGCGAGGTGTTCAGCTTCGTGAGCGGGCTCTACTTCCGCGGGAAGCTCGCGTACGCGCGGGCGTTCGCCGCGCCGCCGCGCGGCGTCCCGGGCGCGGTGGTCATCACCGGCGGCTACGGCCTCGTACCGCCCGACACGCCGGTGTCGCTCGCACAGCTCCTCGAGATCGCCGCCGTGCCGATCGACGCGGGGCGGCGCGCGTACCGCGAGCCGCTGGAGCGCGACGCGCGGCTCCTTCTCGAAGCGTGCGGGCGGCGCTGCTCGTTCGTTCTCCTCGGCAGCATCGCCACGCAGAAGTACGTGGAGCCGCTCGTGTCCGTGTTCGGCGAGCGTCTGCTCTTCCCGATCGACTTCGTGGGCCGCGGGGACATGAGCCGCGGCGGACTGCTCCTGCGGTGCGCGCGCGCGGGGATCGAGCTCGAGTACGCGCCGGTCGCGGGAAGCATCCGCCATGGGCCACGCCCCCCGCGGCTCCCACGCATCCGGCCGGGGATCGAGCCGCCGGTCGCGCTCGATCGGCCGCTGTCGCCGCATCCGGTCGCGACGAGCCCGCCGGCGACTCCGCGATCGAGAAAGAAGAGTCCCGGCCTGCCGCGGACCTAGGCACCCGACGACATGGAAGGTACCTTGGGCGCGGATGCGCGAGACGAGGCGAAGGGGCGTCCCGACGCGATTCCACACCGCGATCGGCTTCCGACGCGGCGTGGACGCTCGTGCGCGTCGCGGACCGCCGGCCGTCGTCATCGACTTCGAGTGGGCGCGACGGAGCCGCAAGTTCGCCGACGTCGCCCGCGTGCGCGCGAACGCGGTCGTGCGCATCGCGCTCTCGCGCATCGCGCCGGACGGAGGTACCACGCTCGGGCTCGCTCGTCCCTGGCCGAGCGAGCGCGTGGAGAGCCGCCTCGTCATGCTCTGCCTGGAGATCTGGCTCGACGAGCTGCGGCAATGGCATCAGAGCATCGCAGGTCTGCATCCCGGGCTGCTCGTTCCGCTCGTCGCCGCGATGCGCGCGAAGGCGATCGAGATCCGATCGGGCGAGGGCGCGTTCAGCGTCGGCGCGTTCCGGCTCGCCAGCCTGCTGTGCGGCGCCGCCGACAGGCTCGAGCGCGAGGCCGACCGCCTCGTGCATCCTTCCGATCGATCGAACGAGCCCGGCGACTGAATCGCGGCTCGATCGCCGCTTTCAGTGGTCGGTGTAGGGACCGATCACGCACCCGAATCCGGGCGGTGGATCGGTCAGCTCGAAGTCGGAAGCCGGCGTGCCCTTCGGGTGAGACAGGAGCGTGCGCACGAGCCACGGCGTCATCGCCGTCGGCCAGATGTGTCCGTGCGTGCCGGAGCAGGCGACCGTGACGACGTCGGGCTGCGCGGCGTAGTAGCGCGCCGCGAGGCGAGTCTCCGGGTTGTAATCGGAGAGCGGGTTCCCGGGCGGCCAGAGATCCGTGGGCCCGCCCCAGATCACGATCGCGATCGCCTGATCCATCCGGACGGCCGATTTCGGCGCCGCGAGCCCATTGTACCAGTTGCCCGACGCGACCACGCCGCCGGCGAAGAGCTCGGAGTCGAACGTCAAGAGCCGATTCGTGAACGACCCGCCCGCCGAGATGCCGCCGACGTAGACGCGGTCGCGAGCGACGGGCCACGCGTCCGCGATGCAGCGGACCATCGCGTCGACGAAGCGCACGTCGGGGCCTTCGTCGTCGCTCGCGCCTCGGATCGTGCCGTCGAACCAGGGCTCCCACACCCGTCCGTCGGTCCCGAACTGGGCGCAGTTGGTGCCGTGCTGGCTGCAGGTGCGGACCGGGACCGCGACGATCCAGCCGTCGTCGGGCAGGCGATCGAGGCCCGACTGCTGGGTGAACGAGATCTCCTCCTGCACGGTGCCGGTGAGCGCGACGAACAGCGGGCGCGGCGTCCGCGTGTCCGCGGGAAGCAGCACGTGGAACGACCGCTCGACACCGTCGCTCGGGAAGCCGACGTTGCGACCGGCGCCGGGAGCGAAGCCGCCGGGACACGAGCCGGCGAGCGCGTCGCTCGGCGCTCCGGAGCCTCCGCCATCGCTGCACCCGAGGGCGGCGACGGCGGCGACGGCGGCGACGGCGGCGACGGCGGCGAGCGCGACGGCGTTGGCGATGCGCTTCACGCGATCCTCGAGGCGAGGATGCCCGCTTTGCCGCCGACCGCGCAAGGCGTTCCACGCATCCGGGCGGGCCGCGCGCCGTCGGGCGGAAAACGGTGCGCGAGCGGAGGAGCGAGCGCGCGACTCATTCCGGCGGGTGCAGCCGGTACGCGCGGTGCGGCGGGCTCTCCGCGATCGGCGTCAGGCGCGACGCGTCGGCGAGCACGGGCGCGAGACGCGCGCGCTCCGCATCGGTCATTTGCTCCTCGTGCACGACGAAGGTCCGAAAGCCGAGCCGATGGAGCTCGTCGCGCACCGCCGGCGGGAGGTCGTACGCGAAGCGGCGCACGCGGTCCTGGATGGGGGTCGAGAAGGAGTTGTAGCACGCGGCCGTCGGCTTCTGGTGGTACGCGGCCGCGAGCAGGTCGTGCGCGAGGTCGCGCATCATGCCCACCGCCATCGGTCGATACGGCAGGTCGAGCACCGCGCCGTCCGGCAGCGAGCGATAGAATTCGACCTCGGGCGCGGGCGGTCGCGCCTGCCACCCGGCGAGGGCGAGCGTCTTTCCGAAGCTCCAGCGCGACGCGTCCGGCACCGCGAGCTCGACGGCGATGGCCGCCGCCGCGATCGCGGCGACGAGCGCTCGTCCGCGCGCTCGAAAGCGCTCGCCGAGAGCGCCGACGCCGTAGGCCGCGAGCAGGGCCAGCACGAGAGTGAAGCCCATCCGGATGATCGGGAGCGCGCGCACGGCGTCCAGCCCGGGGACGACCTTCGCGAGCGCCCGCATCGGCGACCGCAGCCACAGCCCGGCGATCGGGACGAACACGCCGGCGGCCGCCGACCACGCGACCAGGAGACCGCCCGCGAGCAGCGCCAGCCGCGGATCGTCGCCGTGGACGACGCGCCGGCCGCGCAGCCGGTCCGCGATGCCGATCAGGGCGAGGACGCCGAGCGCGACGCCGACGAACGCGTTCTTGCGCGGGGTCACATAGTCCGACGCCGGCGGGGCGAACGTGCCGCGTCCCTGCAGGATGCCGAATTCCGCGCGCGTCGCGAGGTACGGCGCGAACACCAGGAAGGCGACCGCTCCGGCCATCGCGAGCGCGAGCGCGAGCTTCGGCAGCACCGCACCCAGGTTGCGCCTGAACCGCACGACGAGGTGGATCCCGTACGGAACGAGCACCAGCGCGAGCGCGACGATCTGGTACAGGCTCTCGAGGAGCGCCAGGGACGCGAAGGCGCCGAGAGCGATCGCGTCGCGCCAGCGGCGATCGTAGAAGGTCCGATGCCCGTACAGCAGCACGAGCGGCGCCCACAGGTCGCCATGGACGAACGGGTGCGCCGGATCGATCAAGCGCGCCGGCTGGAACGCGAACAGCGCTCCGGCGACGAACGCGGCGCCGGCGCTCGCCGTCCAGTACGACGCGAGCCGGAACATCGCGAGCGCCGGAATCCACAGCGTCAAGGCGATGACCACGTTGTACGTGAGGATCGGGTCGCGGCTGAGAGCCCACGGGACCGCCGCGAGGAGTCCCTCGCCGAACGCGTGCTCGCCGAGCGTGTGCGGGCGAGGCATCGGGAAGCATTGCCCCGGGCCGCCGAGCGCCCACGGTCGCGTGGTGAGGACGCGCGCGTTGCGCGACACCTCCCACATCGCGAACACCTGATCGTGGTGGTCGAGATCGCTGAAGGGCGGCTCGAGCATCGCGTGGTACGGGAGGACCTCGGTGGGCCGTCCGACGACCGGCGACAGCACCGCGAGAGTGAGGAGCGCGTACGCGACGGCGGCCGCCGCGCACGCCGCGCGTCCCGATGCGAGGAGCGCGCCTTCGCCGCCTGCGGCGCGGGACGGCGCCCGCTCGTCGCGCTGCGCAATCATCACGCCGCGCGGGACCGCGCGTGATCGCGGCGCGCCGCGCGTCGCCTCACGGGGCGTCGAGCCGACGATCGCTCCGCGCCGGGCTGGTCGCGATCGCGGCCGTCGGCGCCGCGCTTCGCGTTCTCTACGTCGTCACGGCGTCTCCCGAGCTGTCCGGGCAGGGCGACTGGCGCTTCTATCACTTCACGGCCGGCGAGCTGGCGGCCGGGCGCGGCTACCGCATGGCGCGTCCCGCGCTCGGAAGCGATGCCGTCGTGACGACGGCCGCCCACCCGCCGCTCTATCCGCTCGCGCTCGCGGTCGCCGTTCTCGGGGGAGCGCGCAGCGAGACGGCGCAGCGCCTGGTCGGCGCGGCGCTCGGCGTCGCGACGATCGCGATCGCGGCGGTTCTCGCGCGCCGGGTGGACGGGCCCGCGACCGCGCTCGTCGCCGCGGCGCTGGTCGCGCTCAGCCCGTCGCTGATCGCGGCCGACGGGGCGCTGCTGAGCGAGACGCTCTTCGCGCCGCTGGTCGCGCTCGTGCTGCTGTGCGCGCTCGCGCTGCGCGCGTCGCCCGGCCCGGGTCGCGCATTCGCGCTCGGCGTCGCGATCGGGGTCGCCGCGCTCGCGCGCGGCGAAGGAGTGCTCCTCCTGCCGCTGGTCGCCGTCCCGCTCGGGACCGCGACCCGCCGGCGCGTCGCGATCGTGCTTGCGGCGACGCTCGGCTGTGCGCTTCCTCTTCTGCCCTGGGTCGCCCGCAACTGGGCCGTGTTCGGCCGACCCGTCCTGCTTTCGACGAATGCCTGCGGCGTCGTCGCCGGCGCGAACTGCGGCGCGACCTACGCCGGACCGGCGATCGGAGGCTGGAGGCTCGAGTGCCTCGCGCCGCCGGCCGCGGCGAACGAGGCGGATCAGGCCGCGCTCTGGTGCCAGGACGGCATCCGGTACGCGCGCCAGCATGCCGACCGCGTTCCTCGCGTGGTCGCGGCGCGCTTGCTGCGCGTGTGGAATCTTTTCCCCTCCGATTTCTGGAGCGTCGGCGAAGGGCGTCTCGCGCGCGTCGAGCATGCCGCCGCCGTCGCGCAGCCGGCCATCGTCATCGCGGCGATCGCCGGTACGCGGCTGCTCTACCGGCGCGGAAAGCCGGTCTGGATCCTGTGGTCGCCGGCGGTCATGGCGTCCGTCGCGGCTGTGCTCGGGTGGGGACTGCGCCGCCTCACGGTCGCGGCGGCCGCGCCGCTGCTCGTGCTCGCGGCCGTCGCCGTCGTCGCGATCGCTTCGTCGATCCGCGCGAGGAGCCGTCTCGGGCGCTGAACGCGAGCGCGCGCTCTCAGCTTCCCGATTCGGCCTGCGCTGCCGCGCCTTTCGGCTTCCGACCCGGGCGGCGGCCGCCCTTCTTCGGAGCCGGTCGCCGGCCGCGCCGCCCGGCGCGCTTGCCCGTCGAGCGCGCGCCGCGTGCGCCGCGCCCGCCGCCGCCCGAGCCGCCCTTCTCGTAAACTCCTTTGCTGATCCGACGGATGCGGCCCGCGGTCTCCCAGCGCGTGAGCGCCGGATAGACCTGCGCTCGACCCTTCGAGGCGGCGCCGGGGTGCTTCATGATGTCTTCCACCCCGAAGCGCTGCGGCACGGAGGAGAGCACCTCGTCCCAGTTCACCCGCCGCCCGCCGGCGCGGCGACCCGGCCCGCGCTGCGAGCCCGCCGGACGTCCTCCCGCGGCGCGCCGGCCGCGACGGCCGGAACCACCGCCTCCCAGCAACCCGCGCCAGTTGTTCGCCTGCTCGATCATGCGCTGAAGCTCGTTGCGCGCGTCTTCGATCTGTCGCTCGAGCTGGCTCAGGGCCTTCGACGCTTGAGCGCGAAGGGTGGCAAAAATATCCGCTCGTCGTCCGCGTGGCATACGGGTCCTCCTCTGGTGGATCGAATGTCGAGAATTAAGGTGAAGTGGATCTTATTGCAAGCTGGTGAGTGGCCCGTCGCGACGACCGAATCATGTTTTCTTCGTGAATTCGGCGCCGCAAATGCTCGCCAAAGCTCGCCTTGCACGCGCGGAGTTGCACCCCGCCGGGCCGCTCTCGGCGTAAGCGGAACGCCACCTTACGTGGCGCAAGGCCCCGCATTTGGGCTGCGGTCGAGGGATCCAGCTAGGGTCGCGCTGGTAGGTGGAAGTCGCGACCAGGCAGCGCGTCGACGTCCGATCGCATCGGTTCCGCGCAGCCGTCCCGAGCGCGACGAACTGCGCTCGGACGCCGCTATCCGCCGCATGCGGTGGTCCCGCGGGCATGCTTGACGTTGCCGCACGTCGAAAGCGTACTTCGCGGGTTGCAACGCTCGAGGGCGCGCGATCACGCCGCGAGCGCGACCGGTGTTCGCCGCTCCGTCCGCCGTCGGGCCGTGAGGTCGCACGACGAGCCCGTCGAGGCCAAGCGCTGGTGACCGACTGCAATCGAAGGCGACATCGTCGGCGCCATCGTGCGAGCCGCGCTCATGCGGACGGCGCTCCGGACGCGACCGGGCGGATCGCGGCGCGGGCGGCCGCGGGGCCGGAGCGCGGAGCACGCGGCGCGACGGGCGGCGGCGGTCGCCGGGCCGCGCCGCCGCGACGCCGCCGCGGCTGTACCTCTTGCAAGCAATTTGCACCCGTCGGAGCGTGCACGCCGCGGTCGGCGTCGCGCATCGTTGCGCGAGCGCACGTCGCACCGCAGCTTCCGCTGCGCGCGATTCGGGATGGCCCGCTGGCACGCTTCTCGCGACCGCCCGACTCGCATGCGATACCCGGGGTTCGGCGCGCCGCGCGCCACGCGATCCCGCGCGCAGCTGTACGCCGTGCCGCAATGGCATCCACCGCGTACGCCGACGCGTGCGGGTCGCACGACCGCCGGCAGCCGCGCGTCGGTGCGGCGCGCGCGGCCGAGCGGGCGCGCGCCGCGGCCGATCGCCACCGCTTCGCTCGTCCTCGGGGTCGTCGGCGCGGCAGTGGTCTGGGTTCAGCCCGCGATCGGAGCCGTCCTGCTGGCGGCCGCCTTCTGGTGCTTCGCGCTCGCCGGCGTGCTGTGGCTGGACGCCCGTCCGCGCGCGGCCGTCGTCCGAATGAGCTCCTGGCGAGGCCCTCGCGGACGCGTTCGGCACGCCGGCCGGCGTCCCACCCGGGTCATGCCGGCGGGCGGTCCGGCTTGACGGCGGGGCGTCGCTGTCGGCCGGCGCGGAGCCGGGGGTCGATCGACCCCCGGCTCCGTGGCTTCTGTGGACGCGTGCGCCGTCAGCGATTGTCCGCGTCCTGCGGACGCGAGGCGAGGACGGGCGGCGAGACGATCGTCAGGTCGCCGCGCAGCACCCAGGCGCGCTGGCTCGGAGCGAAGCGCGGCGCGAGAAGCCCGTCGTCGATCTCGCGCGTGACGGCGAAGCGGTGGAACGCCGGCGCGGTGAGGTACAGCCGCTCGTTCGGCTGCCCGTCGGACTCGTCCTCGAGATCCGCCTCCTCGAACGAGACGATGCCGTCGCCGTTCTCGTCGACGCGCGCGATCTCGTCCCGGTACGCGTCGAAGATGCGTTGCCGCAGATCCGTCACGGCGGGCTCGTACGACGCGACCCGGACGTAGACGTCGAGCAGGACCTCGTTCGCGAGGCCGCTCGGGACGAAGCGCGTCCGCATCTCGGTGTGCTCGGCATTCGGCGGCGCGGGGCGGTCGGAGTCGTCCGGGCTGCTGGTCTGCCCGCGGTCCGGATCGCGCGGGTCGTCGGGATCGTCGCCGGCCACGACCGGGTCGTTCGTCACGCCGGACGGGCCGGAGCCCGGCACGATCGACAGCCGCGCGCCGATCTGTCCGGCCTCGAACGTCCCCGGAATGCCGCCGGTGAAGGGCAGCTCGTACAGCGGGAACACCCAGTCCGTGTACTCGTTGAACTCCCAGTAGGAATGGCAGTCGCCCTGCTGGAGGCAATTGTAAGCGCCCATGCTGAGCTGCAGCGGGACGAGATTCGTTTGGCGATCGGGGAAGTGATCGCTCGCGTCCGGTAGACGGACGTCTTCGCCGTCGGTCGTGAACACCGCGGTCGGCACGTTGTGCCCACCACCCATCGCGGCGATGGCCATCGCATCGTCCGCGGTCATCGCGCCGAACATCGCGTGCCCGTCGGCGCGCGGCGGCAGGACCTCCGGTACCTCGAGGTCGTGGATCATCCAGCCCTCGTACCAGCCGGACTCGTTGTTGATGACGAAGAGACCCGAGATGTCGGTGAAGACGTCGATGAACGCCTCCGCGTCGTTCGGGTCGGTCGGGAGGCCGGGCTTCGGCTCGACGACCATGCGTACGGAGCCGATCGTCGGCAGGCCGTGGTTGGGGCCGGTTGCGGTCGGGATCGTCCCGGAGTTGATGCTCGGGATCACGGTCGTGAACACGTTCGGCTGAAAGCCCGACGTGTCGAGCAGGTAGTAGCCGAACAACAGGCTGCGCGTCGGCGCCTCCGAGAAGATCGTGAGCGGCGGAAAGCTGTGCGGCCGCCGTACGAGCTCGGTCAGGCGCTGGCGGAGCGGCTGCGGCAGGCGGGCGGTCGCCTGCGTCGGCGGGAGAGGGTCTCCCGGTGCGGCGCCTGCCGCGGCCGCCGCGGCGAGCAGCCCCGCGATCGAGCCGGCGATCGCCCATCGTTTCGTGACACGGAGTTCCATCTTCGAGCCTCCTCGCTGCGATCGCATCCGAGCCCGGCCGGGCGGCGCGCCCACCCGCCCACGCCGGTGCTTCGAGACGCATCGGTTGTTGTGGGAAATTTTCCCACAATCGCCGTATCTCCGGAGCGAAGGGGTGGCAAGCGGGCTGGGATATTTTCCCACGCACCTTGAGCCGGGTGTGGTCCGCCGGCTACGATGCCGGCGTGCCTGACGACGAGCTCGGCGACGCCCTCCTGCGCGCGGCCGCCGAGGCCGTTCGCCCGGTCGTCCGCCGCCTGCTCGGGCGGAACGTCCCGTACGGGCGGCTGGACGTCTTGCTGCGCGACCTCTTCGTCGAGGTCGCCGAGCGCGACTTCGCGCTCGCGGACCGCCCGCAGACCGACAGCCGGATCGCGCTCCTCACGGGGATCAACCGAAAGGAGGTCCGGCGCATCCGCTCGCGCGACGCGGCACGGCCTGCGCCGTCCACCTTCGGGCGGAACCGCGCCGCGAGCCTCGTGAGCCGGTGGCTCGCGGACCCGCGCGCGACCGACCGCGCCGGCCGGCCGCGGCCGATCCCCTACCGCGCCGCGCGTGGCCCGAGCTTCGTGGCGCTGGCGCGCGAGGCGGCCGCCGATCTGCCGCCGCGGGCGATCCTCGACGAGCTCGTCCGCTCGGGCGCGGTCCGCATCGAGCGCGGCGACCCGGGCGCCGGCGACGCCGTCGTGGCGCTGCAGGCGCCATCGTACGTCCCGGCGCGCGGGCGCGCCGAGAAGCTCCAGATGCTCGCGCAGGACCCGCCCGAGCTCATCGAGACCATGCTGCAGAACGTCCTCGACGAGGGCGACACTCGGCTCCAGCGGCGCGTCTTCTACGACAACCTCGGCGCGGACGGGATGGCGGCCCTGCGCGAGGCCGTCCGGCGCGAGGCCGAAAGCTTCCTCCGCCGCATCGATCGCCTGCTCGCGGGCCGCGATCGCGACCGGAACCCGCGGGCGCCCGCCGGCGACCGCCGTGCAGCGGGCCTCGGCGTGTACTATTTCGAATCGGCGCCCGTCCCCCCGGAGTCGGGGCCGGCCGCGGAGCGCCGCGGACCTCCCGGGTCGCGCCGGCGCAAGAGCAAGGAGCGGGAAAAATGACCTGGCGGCGGCTTGCGTCGCTCGCACTCGTGCTCGCGGTCTTCTGCCTCGGTTGCGACGGCGGCTCCAGCGGAACCGGAATCACGACGGCCGAAGGCATCGTCGCGAGCGTCGACCCGGCGACCGACGGCTCGCTCGCCGGGATCCGCGTCGCCGTCGAGGGGACGGACATCGCGGGGACGACCGACGAGAACGGCTTCTTCCGCGTGCAGGGCGACTACGATTCCGAAGTCACGTTCCTCTTCACCCGCGCGTCGGACCAGGTCTCCGCGCGCCTCAGCGTCAACGTGCCGGCCGGAGGAACGCTCACGATGGAGGCGGTCCGGATCGACGCCGCGCGCGGCGTGGCGGTCGCGGAGCGCCAGGACGTCGCCTTCGACGCGATCATTGCCGGGATCGACTGTGCGCACGACCTCCTCTCGCTCGTGAGCCAGCAGAAGCCGAACGACGGCGACGAGTACATCGTCGACCTTCCGACCGCGCAGATCCACGATCCGGCAGGGAACGAGATCGCCTGCGGCGCTCTCGAGACCGGGACCCGCGCCTACGCAACCGCCAACGTCTACCCCGACGGAACCTTCGGCCACGCCGACATCGTCATCGAACCCAGCAGTTGACCGGCCGGCGCCGCCACGACCCGCCGCGAGCGAAGCGAGCGCGGAGCGAAGCGACGGCGGGGAGCCGCAGGCAGCATCGATCCCGCCGCTGACGGTAACCGCCGGCAGGCTCGCGAGCGAAGCGAGCGCGGAGCGAAGCGACCGCGGGAGTGGGGCCCCGGCGGGCTTTGCCCGACGGGGCGAGGGGCGCGAGCCCCTCGTTAGATAGAATAGTAGAACCCGCGGGCGCGGATCGAACCGCTCCGCCGCGGGCAGGTGTCGCACAGGTTCCGCACGAGCCCGTACGCGTGGCGGACCGCGAGGAGCGTGCTCGTCTGACGCACGGGCTGCTCGAGGAAGACGTTCTCCTCTCCGAGCTTCGCCGTGAGCCCGCTCTTCTGGAGGACGACGTCCATCCCGTGGCGCACGCCGCACAGCACGACGTGGACGCCGCGCGCGCGGATGCGGTCGAGCGCGCGCTCGAGGAGGGCGATCCCGACGGCGTCGGGGTTGCGGGCGCGCTTCATGCGCAGCACGACGACCTCGGTCTCGGGCGAGATGCGATCCTCGATCGTCTCGAGGTGCTGCTCGAGGCTCATGCCCGAGCCGAAGTACATCTCCCCCTCGAGCCCGAAGATCAGCAGGCGACCGCACACCTGGTCGGCGCGCAGGCGCTCGTGGATCCCGCCGTCCGGCGTCACGACGAACTCCGTCAGCAGCATCTGGCCCGTGCGCGGGACGGCCAGCATGAACGACATGAACACGCCGATCAGGACGCAGAACTCGATCGAGATCGCGAAGGCGGCGATCGCCGTCACGGCCACGATCGCCGCGTCGAAGCGCGAGACCCGGACGTGGTGGCGCACCTCGCGCGGATTCACCATGCGAGCCGCCGTCAGCATGAGGAGGCCGGCGAGCGCCGAACGGGGGATGAAGCGCGCGTACGGCCCGAAGACGATCATGATGAGCGCGACCGCGATCGCCGAGATGACGCCCGACCACTGCGTCTGCCCGCCGGCCTGCTGGTTGATCGCCGACCGCGTGAGCGAGCCCGAGCCCGGCATGCACTGGAAGAAGCTCCCGCCGAGGTTCGCGAGGCCCTCGCTCAGGCATTGCTGGTTCATGTCGAGCTTCTGCCCGGTCACCGCGGCGATCGCCTTCGCCATCGAGATCGCCTCGAGCAGCCCGAGGAGCGCGATCGCGAGCGCGCTGGTGGCCAGCTCGCGGATCCGCGCGCCGTCGAAGATCGGCAGGTGCGCGGACGGTAGCTTCGTCGGGATGTCGCCGACGACCTTGACGCCGCGCGCGTCGAGGCCGAACGCCGCGGTCGCCCATGCCATCACCAGCACCGCGATCAGGAACTCCGGAAGGAGCGGCCAGCGGAGGCGCCGCTTCACCCATCGCAGCGCGAGCACGAGCGCGATCGACGCGAGGCCCACGGTCACGGTCGGCACGTGGATCGCGCCGCCGTCGCGCAGAGTGAGCCAGAAGCGGACGAGGAAGTGATCGTGGACGTCGCCGACGGACTGGAGCCCGAGGAGGTTCTTGGTCTGGTCGAGGACCAGCAGGAGGCTCGCGCCCACCGTGAACCCGACGATGACGGAGTGGGAGATGAAGCGCGTCAGGTCGCCCAGTCGGAGCAGGCTGATGCCGAGCTGGATCGAGCCGACGAGGAAGGCCATCAGGACGGCCGCCTGCATCTTCTCGTCGTGGCCCGCGATTCCGCCGACCGCGCTCAGGAGCGCGATCGAGATCGCGTTCGTCGGACCGTTGATGAGCTGGCGCGAAGAGTCGAGGAGCGCCCCGATCGTCGTCATCACGATCGCCGTGTAGAGGCCGTACTCCGCCGGCAGGCCCGCGATCATCGCATAGGCCATGGCCTGCGGAACCGCGACGGCGGCGACCGAGAAGCCCGCGATGAGATCGGCGCGTGCATGCGTCGCGTCATAGCGGCGCAGCGAGTCGAGGGCGGGGATTCGGCGGTAGAGCGTTGCCAGGCGGGGCCCGGTGGCGGGCTCGGGCACGGGTCCTCCGATCCGGTATGGGGTAGCAGGCGCGCCCGGCGAGGAGAAGCCGCCGCGACGCCGGCCGATCGACGGACGCGCCAGATCGCGACCCCGCCCGCCGGTTCAAGGACGCCCTGCCGGCCTCCGAAGATCCGTGGAGGGTCACGTGTCGACGCCGGGCTCGCTCGTTCGAAACCTACTCGACGGGGGCGTCGCGCCCGAGGATCCGCGCCGCCGCGACGCGGCGTGGATGAGGCGCGTCCGCACGCTCAGCGGGTGCAGTCTCATTCTGCTCGTCGCCGCCCCGATCACGATCCTCCTCTACCTCTGGATCGGCGTCCCGGAAGCCGCGGTCGGGCTCGCCGTCGCGGATGCGGTGGCGATGGCCGGCTTCTACTACCTCCGGCACGGCGGCGACGTCGTGGTCGCGGGGCACGTCGTCGCGGGCGCGTTCCAGCTCGTCATCTTCTTCCTGCTCCACTACCTCGGCGGCTTCACCGGGATGGCGCAGGGGTGGCTCATGGCGCCGCCGGTCTTCGCCGCGCTCGTGATCGGGCTCCGCGGGCTCGTCGTCTACTCCCTGATGACGGTCGGCGAGGTCCTCTACTTCGCGTATCTCGGCCACCTCGGGATCGCCGTTCCGAACGTGATCCCGCCGGAGGTCGCGCCGACGATCGCCGTCATCCTCGAGATCGAGCTCGTGGTGGCGACCGGAGCGCTCGTCTCCGCGTTCCTGGTCGCGTACCAGAATGCCGAGTCCGCGCTCGAGGAGCAGCGCGCGCACACTCAGGTCGTGGTCGACGGGGTCGTCGACGGCATCCTGGTGCTCGACGAGCGCGGAACGGTCGAAGCGGCGAATCCGGCGGCCGAGCGCGTGTTCGGGTACGGGCGCGGTGAGCTGGTAGGCCGCTCGCTCGAGGCGCTCGTTCCGGCGCTCCGCGGGTCGCCCGAGGAGCGATTCCGACGGCTCGTCCGCTCGGGCCCCGACCTGGAGTTCCAAGCGGTCCGGAAGAGCGGAGAGAGGTTCCGCATCGAGATCTCGGCGAGCGAGATCCGGTCGGGCGCGCACCTGAGGTTGACCGCCGTCCTCCGCGACGTCACCGAGCGCCGGCGCGCGGAGGACGCGCTCCGCGCCAGCGAGGCTCGCTTCCGCGCGACCTGCGACGCGTCGCCGCTCGGCATCTTCACGGCGACGCCGGACGGGACCTTGCGGTACGCGAACGTGGTGTTCCAGGAGATCTTCGGATTGCGCGCCGACGAGAGCCTGGGCGACGGCTGGAGGAACGCGCTCCACCCCGAGGACCGCGACCGCGTCGTGAACGCGTGGCAGGACGTGCTGGCGCACGAGGGCGCGTCACGCCACAGCACGCACCGCCTCGTGCGCGACGGCGAGGTGCGCTGGGTGAGCGTCAAGGTGGCGGCGATCCGCGACGACGTCGCGGTCCTCGGCTTCGTCGGCACGGTGGAGGACGTGACGACGCGCCGCCACGCGGAGGAGGCGATCCACCGCTACTACGCCGAGGTCGAGGACGCTCGGCAGCTCGCGGAGCACCAGGCCCGCGAGCTCGCGCGCCAGGCGGAGGAGCTCGCCGCCGCGCGCGACCAGGCGCTCGCCGCGACGCGCGCGAAGAGCGAGTTCCTCGCCACCATGAGCAACGAGATCCGGACGCCGATGAACGGCATCATCGGCGCGACCGGCCTCCTGCTCGACACCGAGCTCACGAGCGAGCAGCGCGACTACACCGGCATCGTGCGCCACTCGGCGCAGGCGCTGCTGACGATCGTCAACGACATCCTGGACTTTTCGAAGATCGAGGCCGGCCGGCTCGAGATCGAGCCGATCCCCTTCGACCTCCAGGTTGCGGCCGAGGAGACGATCGACGTCCTCGCGGGCAAGGCCGAGGAGAAGGGGCTCGACCTCGCGCTCCGGTACGCGCCCGATGCGCCGCGCCGGGTGATCGGCGACCCGGGCCGCATCCGGCAGATCCTGATGAACCTCGTCGGGAACGCGATCAAATTCACGGTTCGCGGACACGTCCTGGTCGACGTCGAGTGCGAGGAGCGCACCGATCCGCGCTCGGTCCTGAGGGTCAGCGTGCGCGACACGGGGGTCGGCATCCCGAGCTCGAAGATCCCGCGGCTCTTCGACCGCTTCAGCCAAGCGGACAGCTCCACCACGCGCCGCTTCGGCGGGACGGGGCTCGGGCTCGCGATCTCGAAGCAGCTCGTCGAGCTCATGGACGGCGAGATCGGCGTGTCTTCCGTCGAGGGCGAGGGGTCGTGCTTCTGGTTCCGGCTGGCGCTTCCGAACGACGCCCACGACATGCCCGAGCCGCCGATCGCGGACGAGCTGCGTGGAGCGCGTGCGCTCGTCGTGGGAGGCTCGCACATCCAGCGCACCGCGGTGTGCGCGCACCTCGAGAGCTGGGGCATCCGGCCGGAGGTCGCGCCGTCGGCGGAGCGCGCGGTCGCGTCGTTCCGGTCGAGCGCGGACGTCGACCCGTTCCACATCGTGGTCGCCGACGCGGCGACCTGGCGGCAGGCCGGCGCCGCGGCGCCGCACGGCGGCAGCTTCGGCGACGCGGTCATCGTCCAGCTGGCGAACGCCCGCAATCGCACGGTCGCGCACGCGAAGCGCGCCGCGCGCGAGCCGATCGAGGTCCCCATGCCGGTCCGCGCGTCGACGCTCTTCGACGCCCTCGTGACGGGATGGGCGGAGCGCGCCGGCCGGCGCATCGACGAACCCGCGCCCGGGCCCGAGAAGCGCGCCGATCCTTCGGCCGCGGCACCGCTCGGGCGCCTGCGTGTGCTTCTCGCCGAGGACAACGTGATCAACCAGAAGGTCGCCGTGCGGCTCCTCGAGAAGCTCGGATGCCGGGTCGACGTCGCAGCGAATGGCCGCGAGGCCGTCAAGATGGTGAGCCTCATGCCGTACGACGCGGTCCTGATGGACTGCCAGATGCCGGAGATGGACGGCTACGAGGCGACCGCGGAAATTCGCCGGCGCGAGCTCGAGACCGGCGCGCACGTCCCGATCATCGCCATGACGGCGAACGCGATGCAGGGCGACCGCGAGGTCTGCCTGCACGCCGGCATGGACGACTACGTTCCGAAGCCGGTCGCGCTCGACGCTCTGGCCGCGGCGCTCGCGCGCTCCTGCGCCGGGGTCGCGGCGCCCCCGCACGCCATCGCGTCCGAAGCGCACCGCGAGCAGCGCGGCGCGTGAGGTTTCAGCTGCTCGCGCCGACCTTCACCGGCTGCGCGAGAGCGTCGCGAGCGAGGGCGGCGTAGAGCGCGATGCCGCTCGCCATCGCGCTCTCGTTCAGCATCATCCGGTTCGAGTGATTGGGCGCCGGCCGATCGACGCCGTCGGGTCGCACCCCGAGAAGCAGCATCGCGCCCGGAACGCGCTCCAGGACGTACGAGAAGTCCTCCGCGCCCATGACCGGGCTCTTGAGCTCGCGGACGCGCTCTGCTCCGAGGAGCTCGCGCGCGACCGCGAGCGCGCGCTCGGCGCTTCCCGGGTGGTTCTCCGTCACGGGATACCCGTCCCACAGGCTGAGCTCCGCCGTCGCGCCGTGCGCGCGCGCGATGCCTTCGGCGAGGTCGCGCAGCTCGCGCGTCACCTGCTTCCGCGTCCGCTCCGAGACAGTCCGGATCGTCCCGAGCATGGTCGCGGTCTCGGGGATCACGTTGAACGTGGAGCCCGCGTCGATGCGGGCGACCGTGATGACGGCCGGATCGAACGCGTTCACGCGGCGCGTGACGTAGCTCTGGAGCGCCTGCACGATCTCGCACGCGACCGGGATCGGATCGAGCGCGTCGTGCGGCATCGACGCGTGTCCGCCGCGGCCGCGGATCGTGATCCGGAAGTCGTCGTTCGACGCCATGAGGACGGACGTTCGGGTCGAAACCGAGCCCGCCGCGAGGACCGGGATGACGTGCAGCGCGAACGCGGCGCTCGGCAGCGGGTCGCGGTCGAGGAGGCCTTCCTCGATCATCACGCGGGCGCCGAAGCTTCCCTCCTCGCCGGGCTGGAACATGAACAGCACGCGGCCCGCGATGTCCTCTCGCCGGCGCGCGAGGAGGCGCGCCGCGCCCGCCAGCATCGCCACGTGGGCGTCGTGGCCGCAGGCGTGCATCGCTCCCGGCGTCCTGGACGCGTACTCGAGGCCCGTGTCCTCGGGCATCGGAAGCGCATCCATGTCGGCGCGCAGGAGGACGGTCGGCCCCGGGCGCGCGCCCGCGAGCGTGGCGACGACCGATGTCGTGCGGCGCCCGCGCTCGATCTCGAGCCCGAGCCCGTCGAGCGACTCGAGGATCGCCTCCTGCGTCGCGGGCAGCTCGAGCCCGAGCTCGGGGAAGCGATGGAGCCGCCGGCGGAGCGCGATCGCCGCGGGGAGGGCGTCGGTCGCTTCGTCGAGCAGCGTTTCGTCGTTCGGCTGCACCGTGCGGAGCTTGGCCCGGGCGGGCCGGCATGGCAAGGCGAAACGGATGGGAGACGTCGTCGTCGCCGGGGCTCCAACCGCGAGCCGGAGCGACCTCCAGATCGGCCGCCGGCTCTTTCACCTGACGAACGGCGTCGTCGTCGCGACCGCCTACGCGCTGCTCTTCACGCATGCGCAGGTCGTGCACCTCTTCGGGACCGTCGCCTGCCTCGTCTACATCCTCGATCGCGTCCGCATCCACTATCCCGAGCTGCTGCGGCGCGCGCCGTGGGTGAACGAGAAGTTCTTCCGCGCCGAGGAGCAGGTCAAGGAAGCGGCGATGACGCCGTACGCGATCTCGATCCTGCTCACGATGATCACGTTCCCCAAGCCCGTCGCCCTGATCGCGATCTACACGCTCGCGATCGCGGATCCGCTGTCGGCGGTCGTCGGGATCACGTGGGGCAAGCGGCGGATCGCACCGGGCCGGACCCTCGAGGGGTCGCTCGCGTTCTTCGCCGGAGCGGCCGCGGTCACGAGCGCCGTGCTCGCCTGGGCGACGCCCGTGCCCGGGCCGCTCTCCGTGCGCGTGCAGACGACCGCGCTCGTCGCGCTGCTCGCCGCCGCGTTCGAGGCGGTCCCCCTCCGGCTCGACGACAACTTGACGATCCCGCTCGCGGTCGGCTTCATCGCGTGGCTCGCGTGCGCCCTCTTCGGGGTCGTCGTCTGAAAAAACTTCCGGTCGCCTGGCCGTTTTTCAACGTTTTGCGCGTCCCCCGGCAGCGATACCCCGGCCGGTGCACGCATCCGCGAGGCCCGCTCGGCACGGTTCTCGCAGCCGGGGGAACGACATGGCTCGACCCATCTGGAGCGGACATCTCACCTTCGGTCTCGTTTCGATCCCGGTCGCGCTGCACTCGGCGCTCGAATCCGGGGAGCGCGTCCACTTCCGGATGCTTCACCGGAAGGACATGGCGCCGATCCGGTACAAGAAGGTCTGCAGCAAGGAGGAGGTCGAGGTCTCGAACGACGAGATCGTGAAGGGCTACGAGGTCCGCAAGGGCAAGTACGCGGTCGTCGAGGAGGAGGAGCTGAACGAGGTGCAGGAGGAGGTCGGGGAGGGCGATCGCACGATCGAGATCATGCAGTTCGTGGAGTTCGCCTCGATCAACCCGCTGCTGTTCGAGAAGCCGTACTACGTCGCCCCGCAGAAGGGCGGCGCGAAGGCCTACAGCCTGCTGCAGGACGCGCTCCTCGCGACGCGGAAGGTCGGGGTCGCGCGCTTCTACATGCGGACGCGGCCGCTCCTCGCGGCCCTCGTGCCGGGCCAGGACCTCATGTCGCTCGAGGTGATCCGGATGCCGTCCGAGCTTCGAAAGCCGAGCGAGGTCAAGGTCGAGAACGCGAAGGTCCGCGACAACGAGCGCAAGATGGCGATCGCGCTCATCGATCAGATGACCGGCGAGTGGGATCCGACGGAGCACCCGAACACGTACCGCAAGGCTCTCGAGAAGCTGATCGCGAAGAAGCAGCCGGTCGCCGTGGGAGAGGGCGCGCGCGCGGCCGAGGGCGGCGGGAAGGTCGTCGACCTCATGGACGCGCTGCGAAGAAGCCTCGGCGACCACGGCGGCAGGGCGAAGAAGGCGCCCGCGCGCGCTGCGCGGGCCCGGGGCCGGTCGGCGAAGCGGAAGACCGCGTAGCGACGCGTTCGCGATTCGGGCGTCAGGCGCGTCGCGCGCGACCAGGATGCGACCGCGGAAGCCGGGCGCGAAGCGCTCGACCTCCGCCTCGATCGCCGTGGTCGCGTCGACGCGCATCGCGTGCGGCAACGTGGCAGTACGCCCAGGCGACGTGCGTTCCCGCGGGCGCGCGCGTCGGATCGAAGAGGCTCGGCTGGCGCCGCAGTTCGCCGCGCCGCCGCGACGCCACGCCATTCTAACCGCGGCAGCCCGACCCCGCCGCCGCCGGCGCTCACGCGCGGCCGCGGATCCGCCGAAGGTGCACGGGGAAGCCGTCGCGAGCGCCGACGGAGGAAGGGAGGCTCTCGTGGAAGCGTTCCTCGATCGGATGTCGGATGCTCTGGAGGCCGCCGGGGTCCATCCGCTTTTCGCCGGGTTCGTGGCCGGCGCCCTCCTGGTGATCGCCCTGATGCGCTCCCGCAGCGAGCCGGCGTCGAGCGGTCTCTCGCTTTCCTTCGGGACTCCCGCATGGCGGCCGAGCGGCTCCGACGTCGTCCACGCGCGCTCGACCGTCGTCCGCAACGGGACGAAGCTCTCGCTCTCGGTGAACGGGGAGACCGTCGCGGTTCCGCCCGAGACCGCCGAGCGCCTGCTCGACCTCGTCAAGGACCGGAACAAGATCGCGGCGATCCAGCTCCTCCGGGAGCTCGCCAAAGTCGATCTCGCGCAGGCAAAGGGCATCGTGGACGCCCTGGAGACGACGCGGGCGCCCATCTGATCGACGCGCGCGCGACGGTCCCGAAGCGGCGTGCGATGGGGCGTCAGGCCGGCGACGCGGGACCGGGCTCCGCCGCGTGCGCGGGAGCCGAACCCGTCGCCGCGCGATCGACGACCCGCTCGGCGGCGGCGATCGCGTGCAGCGCGGGGCTCGGGCTCTCGAAGCGAAGGACCCCGTCCTCGAGCTCGCCGTAGCGGATCATCTTCTTGTCGCGGCCGTAGTTCTGCGGATTCACCCAGGGCTCGCGATCGCCCTGCTTGGGGAACAAATGCATCGCGCGCTGCATGTATCCCGAGGAGAAGTCGGCGATCCACGGGAGCTCCGGCATGTCGCGGTCGGTCGGACGGAGGCGCGGCGTCACCTGTCGGGCTCCGACCCGGTCCATGTGGTTCAGGATCCGGCAGACGTACTCGGAAGTGAGGTCCGCGCGCAGCGTCCACGACGCATTGATGTAGCCGAAGGTGCACACCAGGTTCGGCACGTCCGAGTACATCATGCCCTTGTAGGTCCACGTCCGGGCGAAATCGATCGGCTTCCCGTCGACGGCGAACTGCATCTCGCCGAGGACGACGAGGTTGAGCCCCGTGGCGGTCACGACGACGTCGGCCTCGAGCTCGCGGCCGGAGGCGAGTCGGATCCCGCGCTCCGTGAAGCGGTCGATCCGGTCGGTCGCGATCGACGCCTTGCCGGAGCGGATCGCGGCGAAGAGGTCGCTGTTCGGGACGAGGCAGAGCCGCTGGTCCCAAGGCGCGTAGCGCGGGGTGAAGTGCGTCTCGACGTCGTAGTCGGGCCCGAGCTCCTTTCGCACCATGTCGAGGAGCTTCTGCTTGACCTTGTGCGGATGCGTCCGGGTGCGCCGGTAGAGGAGCTGCTGCAGAGCGACGTTCTTCCAGCGCGTGGCCGCATAGGCCCACGAGGCCGGCAGCACCTTCCGGAGCGCGTTCGCGATCGCGTCCTCGTCGGGTCGCGAGATGACGTACGTCGGTGACCGCTGAAGCATGACCACGTGCCCGGCGTCCTGCGCCATCGCCGGCACGAGCGTCATGGCGGTCGCGCCCGAGCCGATGACGACGACCTTCTTGCCGCGGTAGTCGAGGTCCTCGGGCCACTTCTGCGGGTGGACGATCGTGCCGCGAAAGCGATCGACGTCCCGGAAGTCCGGCGTGTAGCCCTCGCGGTAGCTGTAGTAGCCCGAGCACATGAAGAGGAAGTTGCACGTGAAGCGCGCCGTCTCGCCGGTGTCCTTGCGGAGCGCCTCGACGGTCCAGGTGGCGTCCTCGCTCGACCACGTCGCCCTCGTCGCGAGATGCCGGTAGCGGATGTGGCGATCGACGCCGTACTCGGCCGCGGTCTCCTTGACGTACTGCAGGATCGCCGGGCCGTCCGCGATCGCCTTGGCGGCGCGCCACGGCTTGAAGCGGTAGCCGAGCGTGTGCATGTCGCTGTCCGACCGCACGCCGGGATACCGGAACAGGTCCCACGTGCCGCCCATCGAGTCGCGGCCCTCGAGGATCGCGTAGCTCTTGCCGGGGCAGCGCTCCTCGAGGTGGACGCCGGCGCCCACGCCGGAGAGGCCGGCGCCGACGATGAGGACGTCGAAGTGCTCCGAGGTCATGTCTTCCTTCCGGGATTCGCAGACCGGCCGCTGGCGGGGCGAGCGGCCGAGTGTCGCGGCACCGTCGACCTTAGAGGACCGGACCAGCCGTTGCACGCACGGACCGCTCCGGCGCCGGAGGGCGAAACGATCCCGCGGTGCGACTCGCCGGCGTCGCCACCACGCCGGCGGGAGCGCTGCGTTGACAGCCGGTTCGCGCGCCCCGTACTGTCGGCGATTGCACCGAGAGGGCTGAGATGAAGACGTTCGAAGGGCGGATCGCGGTCGTCACGGGCGGCGGGACCGGCATGGGGCGCGAGCTCGCGCGCCAGCTCGCCGCCGCGGGTTGTCACGTCGCGATGTGCGACGTCTCGGCCGAAGCGATGGCCGAGTCGCGCGCTCTTTGCCTCGCCGATGCGCCGAGCGGCACGCGCGTCACGACGGCGGTCGCCGACGTCGCCGACGAGGCGCAGCTCGTCGCGTTTCGCGAGAGCGTCGTCGCGGAGCACGCGACCGACCACATCCACCTCCTCTTCAACAACGCCGGGATCGGCGCGGCCGGCAGCCTGATCCGCGACTCGCGCGCCGACTGGGAGCGGACGTTCAACGTCTGCTGGCTCGGCGTGTACTACGGCACGCGCGTCTTCCTGCCGCTGCTCCTCGCGAGCCCGGAGGGCCACCTCGTCAACACGAGCAGCGTGAACGGCTTCTGGGCCTCGCTCGGCCCGATGACGGCCCACACGGCGTACAGCGCCGCGAAGTTCGCGGTGAAGGGCTTCACCGAGGCGCTCATCAACGACTTTCGCCTGAACGCGCCGCACGTGAAGGTGTCGCTCGTCATGCCCGGACACGTCGGAACGTCGATCGTGATCAACAGCTCGCGCATGCTCGGGCGGGATCCGAGGACGATGAGCGACGACCAGCTCGAGGAGGCGCGCGCCAGCATCGCACGTCTCGGGTTCGAGGTCGGCGCCGTCGAGAAGGAGCGAATCCGCGAGCTCCTCCAGCAGCGCGCGGAGGCGTTCCGCGACGAGGCCCCGACGACGGCGGCCCAGGCCGCCAAGATCATCCTCGACGGCGTGCGCGCCGAGCGCTGGCGCATCCTGGTCGGCGAGGACGCGCAGGTGCTCGACCGGATGGTGCGCGAGACCCCCGAGGAGGCCTACGAGCCGTCGTTCATGGAGCGCTTCGTCGCGGCGGCCGGCTGGCAGCTCACGTCGCGCCGCTGAAGGCCCGCGAGCAGCGAGCGTCGTCGTTCCTCCGGCGGTCGCGCGGGCGGCGGGCTCGTCCGTCGAGCCCGCCGCCCGCGCCGCTTGCCGAGCGGATTACGGAAGCTGCGTCACCCAGCCGCCCGTTCGGATGGAGTCCCACGTGCCGGTCGCGGAGAACGAGTCGTTGCCCAGCGTGACCTCGACGGTCATGTCGGCGAGGGTTGCGTTCGAGAGCTCGCCATAGGCGCGGATCGCGAATCGATACGTGTCGCCGTTGCCGTTTCCGACCCCGCGGTAGACCTTCACCTGCGCCAGGCCGCCGTTCATGGCGGCGAAGCGGTTCTTGTAGATCCACTTGGTGTCGGAGTTCTGGACGAGGCTTCCCGCAGGTAGCTCCCCGTAGAAGACGACCCCGTTCGCATTGAGGATGCGGATCTTGAAGACGTCGTTCGCGGGGTCGACCGGCGTCTGCGGCATGAACGCGAGCTGCACGAACTCGCGATCGAGACGCTTCTTGATGAGAAGCTTCGACAAGCAGGGGTGGGCGCACTGGTTGATGATGTCGCCGCACGGGCACACCGCTGCGGTGTCGGAGTCGGTGGGTGGTGACACGTTGGGAATCGGGACGCCGCCCGAGTCCGTCGGCGTCCCGCTCGCAATTGCGGTGTTCACGAGGTCGGCCGTGATGGTCGTCTCGTAGTAGAAGACCAGCGAAGCTCCGGGAGCGAGCGGCTCGGTTCCACTCAGGAGCACCACGTTGGAGCGAGTGATCCCGAGATCGCCGTCCGTCAGCGTCACGGAGCTCAGGTACGTCGTACCGATGTTCGTCACGGTGAAGCAGTAGGTCACCGGCGATCCGGCGGCTCCGGCAACGAACTCGCCTCCCGGGCAGGCCGCGCCGGAGTCGTGCCCGGCGTAGACCGTCTTCTGCAGGTCGATGTTCGCGACCGGCGGCGGCGGTGGCGGCGTGGGTGTCGGAGTCGGCGTCGGCGTGGGTGTCGGCGTCGGCGTCGGCGTGGGTGTCGGTGTGGGCGTGGGCGTCGGTGTGGGCGTGGGCGTCGCGACGGCGGTCTGCGCCTGGGCGCTGACCGGCGTGGCCTGGACGTGGCCGACGTTGTCGGTGGCGACGCTGTAGAAGGCGTAGCGGTGGCCGGCCTGACCGGTGAAGGTGGTCGAAGTCTGGGTCGTGCCGGTCAGCAGCGGCTGGAAGGCGCCGCCGTTGTCGGAGACGAAGACGTCATAGCGGGCGATGCCGGAGCCGCCCGCG
>DASRFA010000019.1:0-22979 GCA_035651755.1 Binatia bacterium
CGAACTGCGCCCCGAGCGACTCCTCCGACACGATCACGACGTTCATCTTGCCGAGGCCCGCGGGGTTGGCCGGGAACGCCCGCACGATCGACTCGGGAGCGGAGCTCGCGAGCCTTCCACCCATCGCGCCGAGGTACTGCCGCATGATCGCGAACGCGCGCGCGCGCGGCAGCGTCCGGTAGAACTGGTCGTAGTCGATCTCCTGCGTCCGGAACGCGCGGAAGAACGTCGAGGCGCCGTTCATGGAGAGCTCGCTCGCGGTGCGGTTCTCCATCGTCGAGAGCGTCTGCGACGAGAACGCGAGCGCCACGAGCGCCGCGGCGAGCGCATTGGCGCCGAAGGCCGCGAGCCGCGGGCGCCATCCCGGGACCGCGGCCAGGCCGCGCCGCGCGCGCCGCCAGACCGGCACCCACAAGACCGCCGCCGCCACGGCGATCGCCGCGAGGAGCTGCGGAACCGGATACGACTCCTCGATGTTGCCGACGACCTCGGTCGGATAGACCAGGTAGTCGACCGCGACCAGATTGAAGCGCGACTCGAACTCGTCGAAGAAGAAGAACTCGCAGACCGCGATGAAGATCATCGCGGCGAGCGCAGCGTAGACCGCCACGCCGACGACGGCGCGTCCGGGGCGCGCGCGCGTGAAGCGCTGCGGCAGGACGAGCAGCAGCGCGGCCATGGGCAGCGTCAGGTAGACGGACTCGAGCGCGTCGTTCGCGACCCCTATCGCGAGGCTCGCGAGGAGATCGAAGAAGGAGAGCCCGCCGTCGCGCGCCGGCCCGAGCCAGACCGCGACGCGGAGCGCCGCGCCGATCGCGAGGTAGGCGATCGCGAGGGCGCCGACGACCGGACCGTAGAGCTCGCGCGCGGAAGCCGCGGCCGCGGTCGCCGTGGGCTTGCCGCCTCCGGGCCCGGTGCCGCGAAACGCGCCGGCGAGGCGCGGCCGGCTCGCCGCGCGCGCCGACCCGGAATCGGCCGATCCGGGGTCCGGGTCCGCCGGCCACACGTCGGTCCGGCGCTCGCGGCTAGCGGTCGGTCGCAAGCCCGTGATCCTCCGGCCGGGTCGCGCGGCGTCCCGATCGCGCCGATTCCGATCGCTGCGAAACGGCCGTGCGCGCGAGCGCAGCGCTGGGAACAGGCTCCGACGACGCGGCTCGCGCCCCACGATCGGCGCGGCGCATGGCCGGTGCGGGGTGGCACGTCGCCTGCTGATCCGCGCCAGCATGTCGTACACGCATCACGAGCGGCTCTCGGCGGTGGACAGCGGCTTCCTCGCGCTGGAGACCACCAACTCCCACATGCACATCGGCGCGGTGGCGGAGTTCGAGGCCGCGCCGCTGGCCGGGCCGGACGGCCGGCTCGACTTCGCGCGCATCGAGCACGCGATCGAGGTCGGCATCCACCGGGTGCCGCGATACCGGCAGCGCCTCGAATGGGTCCCGTTGCTCGGACATCCCGTATGGGTCGACGACCCGAGCTTCAACCTGCACTACCACGTGCGACACACCTGCCTGCCGCCCCCGGGCGACGAGCGGCAGCTGAAACGTCTGACCGGCCGGATCTTCTCACAGCAGCTCGACCGCGGAAAGCCGCTCTGGGAGATGTGGGTCGTCGAAGGCCTGGCGAGCGGCCGCATCGCGGTCATCACGAAGGCGCACCACTGCATGATCGACGGCGTCGGAAGCGTCGAGCTCACCTCGACCACGATGCAGCCGACCGCCGATCCCGATCCCCGCTTCTTCGAGCCGGCGCCGCGCTGGATCCCTCGGCCGGCGCCTTCGCCGCTCGAGCTCCTGGCGTCGGAGCTGGGGCACCGGATCTCCGCGACGGCCGGCGCGCTCGGCGCGGCGGCGCGCGGCGCGCTCCGTCCCCGCCGCTCGCTGTCCGCGTTGTCCGAGACGCTGGAAGGCGTCGCCGACGCGGTGACGACCGGCATGCGGCCGGCCTCTCCGACGCCGCTCAACGTGGACATCGGCCCGCACCGGCGCTTCGACTGGTGCGAGATGGACCTCGCGCGCGTGCGCGAGATCAAGTCGGCCCTCGGGGGCACCGTGAACGACGTCGTGCTGGCGATCGTCACCGGCGCGCTCCGGCGCTTCCTCCGCCAGCGGGGGCTCACGGTCGAGGGCCTCGACTTTCGCGCGATGATCCCGGTGAACCTGCGCGACCAGGCGGATCGGACGGTCGGCAACCGCGTCGCGATGCTGGTCGCGCACCTGCCGATCGACGCCCGCGCGCCGCGCGATCGCCTCGACCGGGTGATCGCCGAGACGCGCGCGCTCAAGCGGTCGCACCAGTCGGCCGGGATGGCGGCGATCGAGGAGATCGGCGACGCCACCTTCACGAGCGTCTTCGTGGAGTTCGCTCGCGCGACGGCGCTCACGCGTCCGTTCAACCTGGTCGTGACGAACGTCCCGGGCCCGCCGTTCCCCGTGTACATGCTCGGGTCTCGCATGCTCGCGTGCCATCCCATGGTGCCGCTCTTCCGCGGTCAAGCGCTCGGCATCGCGCTATTCAGCTACGACGGCCGGCTCTACTGGGGATTCAACGCCGACTGGGACGCGATCCCCGACCTGCACGATCTGGTCGCTGCCGTCGAAGCAGAGCTCGGCCACCTGCAGGACGCGGCTGGCGTCGCGCACGCCGCGCCCGGCGAGATGTCGCTCGCGTCGCACGCGCCGGCCGCCTGAAGCGGCGTCGCCGGGTCTCGCGTGGCGATCCTGCGAGCGCTCTCGATCCTCGTTCGATGCCGCGCTACGCTTCGCGCAGTCGAGAGCGCGTGATGACGGAAAGCGACGGCAACGCCTCGTCGAGCGACGCCGAGCGATATGCCGGCTGGCCCGGGTTCGCGATCGAGCAATCCCTCCTTGCCTGGAGCCGGACGGCGATCGCGCTCCTCGGCCTGGGCTTCGTGATCGCTCGCTTCGGGCTGCTCCTGCGTACGCTCGAGCCACCGATGCGCTCGGCCGCCAGAGGGCCGACCGGTGTATCGTTCTGGATCGGCACGTCGCTGATCGCGCTCGGCGTATTCGTCTCGGTCCTCGGCATCGTCGAGAACCGGTCTCGCGGCAGGCGTCTCGCCCGTGTGACCGGGCGGCCTGCGAGCAGTGCGGCGTTGTCGGTCATGGTCGCCCTCGCTCTGGTGGGCACGGCGATGGTGACCCACCTCTTGCTTGCCGCTCAGCGCTGACCGCGAACGCTGCGGCCGTTCAGTAGGCGACGCGTGCCTCCAGCATGCCGGTCTCCGACCGGACCACCACGAGCCGCGACATGCAAGGCATGCAGTAGACGCGATCGCCGGGTCGGAGCTCGCGCGTCGAGCGGATGACGACCTTGCAGACCGGGCAGACGACCTCGTTGGGCGCGAGCTCGTCGCCGGCGCCCCGCCATTTTCGGTAGAACCGCCGGTACTTCTTCGGGACCTCGTCGAAGCCCGTTTCGTCGAGGACGTAGCGTCGCCGCGGCGCCTCGCCCGCTCCCTCCGGCAGCTCGAGCGGGTCGGTCATGCGAATCCCAGCCGCGCGACGGACTCGAGGTAGAGCCGGCACAGGCGGTCCTTCTCGTCGCGCGCGAGGCCGATGAGGCGGGCCGTTTCCTCGAGCGCGTCGAGCACCAGGTGGTCCATCTCCTTCTTCGTCTGCCCGAGGCGCGCGCGGATGTGCGGCGATCCCGCGAGACGGCGGCCGAGCTCGTTCTCGCCGAAGCCGATGTGCCGGCGCTCGTCCTTGATGACGTTCCGGAGCACCTCCGCGGTCACCGGGTCGGCGTCCTGCGCGTGGCTGTGGAAGACCGCGAACTCGAGCGCTTCGAGGATCACGTTCTGCGCGAAGATCGCCGCCTCCCAGTCCTTGCCGGCGACGAGCTCGAGGAGGCGGCGGCGGAAGAGCAGCAGGCTCCGGCTCGCGCGGCGCTCGACCTCGGCCTCCGGGTCGGCGACGCCGAGATCGCGCAGCCGATGGTGGAACACCTCGAGGTGGCGGCCCTCGTCGGCGACCTGCGTCGCGAGGAAAACCTTGGCGAGGCGGTTCGGGGCGATCGCGATGAGCCCGCTCGCGCCCTCGAGCGCCGCGGTTTCCCCGACGCAGTAGTTGCAGAGGACCGTGATCAGGCTCTCGCGATCGCCGTTCGCGAGGGGCACCTCCACCGTGTCGGGTCGATGGCCCCACGTCAGCCCCGAGAGGTACCCCTCGACGGCGTTGAACCAGAATTCGAAGGAGTGGACCTCCTCGAGGAACTGCTCGTGCTCGAGCGCGTGGACGTCCGCGGTCGATGCGCCCGGTCGCGTCCGCACGTCCGGCTCGCCGGCGGCTACGGGCGCACCGGCGTCTGGTACTCGACGCCGATCCGTCCGAGTCGCGTCTTGAACTCCTTCAGGACCGTGTCGGCCAGGACGGCCTCCATCTCGTCGAGGCTCATGTCGCCGACGTCGTGGCCCTGGAAGTCGCCGTGCGTCCGCTGCTCTCCGATGCGCTCGAGCTCCGCCATCGTGCGGTTGCCGCGGAAGGAGTCGGCGAACGTCGCCAGCATGAAGTAGGACATCTCCTTCTGCATGCGCTCGATGTCGGGCTTGCGCTCGGGATGCTGCTTGATGAGCGAGCCGATCCGGTTCTCCCCGAACCCGACGTGGCGCCGCTCGTCGGCGATCGTGCCCGAGAGCGTGTGCGCGAACTTCGGGTTCATCTCCTTGCTCATCGCGTGCATCATCTCGAAGACGCTGAAGGCCATGCCCTCGAGCACGATGTTCTGGCCGACGACGCCTGCGACGAAGTCCTTCCGGTCCACCTGCTCGAGCAGCACCTCGGCGAACTTGACGAGGTTCGGGTTGGCGTAGGTGCGGATGACGTCCTCGAGCTGCTCCTTGCGGACGCCGAGGTCGTAGAGGCGGTGCGTGAAGATCTCGACGTGGCGCGCCTCGTCGAGCGTCTGGGTCGCCAGGAAGCGCTTGCTCGCCTCGTCGGGCGCGGCGTTGATCAGCCCGGACGACGCCGAGAGGGCGCAGCGCTCGCCGACGACGAGCTGCACGGTCGTCCGTACCGCGTCCTCTCGCAGGACGGCGTTGTCGAGCATGAGGGTGGGCTCCGCCTCATCGGGCAGATGACCGAACTCCGTTCCCTCGAGGTAGCCCTGCGGGCAGGACTCGAGCCAGTTCTGGATCGAGTACGCGGAAAGGAAGTCGGACATCGTCGCACCTCCGTGGGCAGAGAGCCCATCGCGACGGGAGCAAGCCCCATGCCCGAACCGACCGAGTGGTCGGCCGTCGAAGCGGGTCTTTTCTGCGCGCGAGCGGTGGCGCCGTGCGGCGCTTCGCGCGCCTGGGAATCCCGGCCGGCCGCCGCTTCGCGAAACCGGGATCACGGGTCGGACGGCGCCGGCTCGCTGGCCGCCTCAGGAAGGGCTCGCGCGCCCCGGCGTGCGCCGCCCGGAAGGCGGGATCAGGACGAGTCCGGACAGCGCGAGGCCGCAGAACGCCGCCCCCGCGACGAACGTCCAGCGCGGCCCGAGGGCGCTCCACAGCGCCCCGGCGATCACGCTCGCGGCGAGCAGCGCGACGCCTGTCACGAGGTTGAAGAGACCGAACGCCGTTCCTCGGAGATCGGCCGGCGCGACGTCGGCCACGATCGCGGAGAGGAGCCCCTGCGTCGCGCCCATGTGCACGCCCCAGAGCGCCGAGCCCGCGAGCACCCACGGCACGCGGTCGCCGAAGGCGAGAGCGAGATCGGAGCCGACGAGGACGGCGACGCCGCCGGCCAGCACGGACCGGCGGCGGCGATCCGACAGCCGGCCGAGCGGGTACGCCGTCGCGGCGTAGCTCGCGTTCATCACGATGAGGACCAATGGAGCGTAAGCGCGCTCGAGGCCCACCGTCTCCGCGCGCAGGAGGAGGAACGCCTCGCTGAAGCGCGCGAGCGTGACCGCCGTGGCGAACGCGACGACGAGCCAGTAGCGCGCTTCCAGCCCGCGGATGTCCGCCGCGCGGATGGGGCCGCGCCCGGAGCTCGTCCCGCGGCCGGGATGCGTGATGGCCGGCTCGCGGACCGCGAGCACGAGGACCGCGACGGACGCGACAGCCGGGACGACGGCGATCGAGAACACCAGGCGGAAGTCGTCGCCGCTCGCCGCCATGACGACGAGCGCGAGCGCCGGCCCGAGAAACGCGCCGACCGTGTCGAGCGCTTGGCGGAGCCCGTAGGCCGCGCCCCGCGCGCCGTCGACGGTCGCATCCGCGACCATCGCGTCGCGCGGGGCGCCGCGGATCCCCTTCCCGACGCGATCCGCGAAGCGCGCCCCGAACACGAGCCAGACGCTCGTCGCGAGCGGAAAGAGCGGCTTCGTCAGGGCGGAGAGCCCGTACCCGAGCGCGACGAGCGGCTTTCGCCGGTGCAGCCGATCGCTCGCGGCGCCCGCGAACACCTTGACGATCGACGCCGTCGCCTCGGCGACGCCTTCGATCAGCCCGACCGAGAGCGCTCCGGCGCCCAGCACCGTTGTGAGGAAAAGCGGCAGCGTGCCGTGGATCATCTCCGAGGAGACGTCCATCAGGAGGCTCACGACGCCGAGCGCGACGACGACCGATGGAGGGCGCTCCGAGCGACGAGTCTCGCCCATCGCGCCTTACTACCACCGCGGGCGCTGCTCTCGGCACGGCGCCGCGAGGCCGGCGTCAGGCGTGAGCGGCTGGCCGTCTCGTCGCGTGGCTCGCGGAATGGCGATCGGGCTTGACGGCCGTCGTCAGAATCGGCGCGAACAGCAGGCCCCCCGGCAGCCGCGCGATGTGCTCCTGCGACGCGACGGTGAATCCGGCGCGCTCGACCCGCTCGCGCATCTCGTCTTGCGTCGGCCAGCGGAACGGCTCGCCGACGAGGCGGCTCGCGGCGTGCAGCAGCTCTTCCACCCAGTGCGCGGGAGAGGTCGCGTGCGCGATCAGGATCCGGCCGCACGGCACCAGGACGCGGTGGAACTCCGCCAGCGCCGCGGCGGGATCCGGGAACCAGTGGAAGGCCTCGGTCGACACCACGGCGTCGAAGCGCGCGTCGTGGAACGGAAGCCGGCACGCATCTCCCTGCACCCAGCGCACGCGATCGGAGCGATCGGCGGCGTGGCGCAGCATCCCGTGCGAGAAGTCGCATCCCACGACGCGCGCCCACGGCAGCTCCCGCACGATGTCCGCGTCGAGCTGGCCCGTGCCGCAGCCGACGTCGAGGATGCTCGCGGCGTGCTCCTCGCGCAGCGATCGCATCACGGCGCGGTGGACCGGCCGGTACGTCGCCCGCTGGACGGCCTCGAGGTCGTAGAAGCTCGACCACGCGTCGAAGAGCCCGCGCCCGGGCCCGGAAAGGCCGATGTCGCTCATCTTGCTTCCGTTCCCGAGCAGTCGCCGTGCCATGCGCCGCGGGCGCGGCGGGCTGGGCGCGCGCGCCGAAACCGCCCGGCCCGCCGTGCAGCGGCGCGAACGACGGGCGCGTCCCTTCGCAACGCTGGGAAAGGCTCGCGGGTCCCGTCTTGACGCGTCCCGCGCCCGGACGGTAGCCGTGCGAAAACGAGGTGACCCGGTGACGCGTACGATCGCGAAGACCGCGCAGGGCGACGTCCGAGGCCGCGAACGGGGAGGCCCGCTCCTGTTCGCGGGGATCCCCTACGCCGCGCCGCCGGTCGGCGCTCGGCGCTTCCGTCCGCCCGAGCCGCACGAGGGCTGGTCCGGCGTGCGCGACGCGGTCCGCTTCGGCCCCGCCGCGCCGCAGCTGCCGGGCGAGGGCTTGACGGGCAACCCGAGCGTTCGCTGGGACGAGGACTGCCTCACCCTGAACGTCTGCACGCCCGCGATCGACGACGGCCGGCGGCCGGTCTTCGTCTGGATCCACGGCGGCGGCTACCGGAGCGGGCAGGGCGCGATCCCGTGGTACGACGGGACGTCGTTCGCGCGCCGCGGCGACGTCGTGACCGTGACCATCAACTACCGCCTCGGTGCGCTCGGCTTCGCGCACCTCGCAGAGATCGGCGGAGCCGACTACGCGAGCTCGGGCCTGAGCGGCACCCTCGACCAGATCGCCGCCCTCGAGTGGGTGCGCGACAACATCGCGGCGTTCGGAGGCGATCCGGCGCGCGTCACGATCGGCGGCGAATCGGCGGGCGGCATGAGCGTCGGAACGCTCGTCGGCTGTCGCGCCGCTGCCGGCCTCTTCCGCGGCGCCATCGCGCAGAGCGGCGCCGCGGACAACCTGCTCCAGCGCGCGGACGCGGGCGAGGTCGCGCGCCGGCTCGCCGCTCTGCTCCACGCGGATTCCATCGCCGACCTCCAGGAATCGCCGGTGGAGCGCATCCTCCAGGCGCAAGCGCAGGTCGAGCGTCAATCCATGAACCGCGAGTTCCGGCTGCGGAGCGGCGCCTCGCTCGGAGACATGGTGTTCATGCCGGTCGTCGACGGCGTCGTGCTGCCCGAGCCGCCGCTCGCGGCGGTGCGCGCCGGCCTCTCTGCGCGCGTGGCGCTGCTCG
This sequence comes from Binatia bacterium, assembly GCA_035651755.1. Lineage (GTDB taxonomy): Bacteria > Desulfobacterota > Binatia > UBA12015 > UBA12015 > DASRFA01. The sequence continues at coordinate 8,491 of DASRFA010000019.1, forward strand.
TCGGGACGAACCGCGACGAGATGGCGCTCTTCGGCGTCGGTCGCGCCGACGACGAGCGCCTGCGCCGGGTCGCGGCGCGGATCTCGGGCGACGCCGAGCGCGCGCTCGCCGCGTACCGGAGCGAGTGGCCTACGGCGTCGTCGTCGGCGATCGTCTCCGCGATCATGACCGACCGCTACTTCCGCATCCCGGGGATCCGCCTCGCCGAGGCGCAGATCGCGGCCGGCGGCACGGCGTACCAGTACCTCTTCACGTGGGCTTCGCGCGCGTTCGAGGGCCGGCTCGGGTCGACGCACGCGCTCGAGATCCCGTTCGCGTTCGACACGCTCTCGCGGCCCGGCGTCGACGTCTTCCTCGGGCCCGGACCGAGCCCGCAGCCGCTCGCCGACGCGATGCACGCCGCGTGGACCGCGTTCATCCGAAGCGGCGACCCGACGTGCGACGCCACCGGCACGTGGCCCGCGTACACGACGGAGCGGCGCGCCGTGATGGAGCTGGGCGATTCGATCGGCGTCCGATCCGACCCCTACGGCGCGACGCGCGCGCTGTGGGGCGACGCGCCGGCGGCACCCTAGGCGTCCGCGCCGGTCGCGCTCACGGCATGGGGGCCGGCTCGCAGCGGTAGGCGCTCACGCCGTTCGCGACGCCGGAGCTCGTTCCGGAAGACGTCGTGCTGATCCAGCTGGAACGTCCCTCGGTCAAGGACGGGTAGGGCAGCCGGGTGCGGACGCCGTAGTCGGCGCCGTCACCGTCGTCGATCAACGCGCTCCAGTGGACGTAGAGCAGCGTTCCGAACGCGTTCAGGCATACGGTGCCGGTCGCGGGGTGGGGCACGGCGGTCGACGCCTCGTATCCCGTGAGGGGCCGGCACTTGCCCGGTCCCGGCCTCTTGTAGCTCTTCGCGACGAAGAGCAGCCCGCTGCCGCTCTGGAAGCACATGTCGAGCGCCGACGCCTGGTCCGCGACGAGAAGCGCCGCGAGCACGCCACCGACGAGCTTGGTCGTCCACATCGTTCCGTTCTCCCTGCCGCGGTGCGCACCGCGGGTGTGCCGATCGTCTCGACCGCGAGGCGTTACATTGCGCCGAACGATGTTCGCCGAAGTGCGAGTCAGCGCGCGCAGGCCGCCGTGCGGGTGGCGTGCACGTCGACCGACCGCGCGCCTGCGGCGTTCCGCACCGCGAGGACGGGGGCGCAGGGCTCGGAGACGACCTCACCGCCGACCACCTCGGCTGCGTAGCCTTCTCCGAACGCGGTCGGCGGCATCGCGACCGTCGTGACGAGATCGCGCGGCGCTGGGCTGCCGTCAGGGCGGAGCGTGGACCACGAGATGTCGAGCCGGCCGTCGGCGGGATCGTACGCGAACGCGGCCGGGGTCCCGTTCGTCGCGGTCGCGTACGGGCGGACGAGGGCGTCGAGCACCCCCGCGCGCACGTTCGCGCCCTCGGGCGGCATCGCTTTGTCGACGACGAGGTTCTCGTCGTAGGACCAGAAGACCCACGGCAGGAGGCGGACGTCGAACGCGCTCGTCAAGCGCCGGATGGTCGCGGCGTCGGTCGTCGCGCCGAACTCGGTCGCGAGCAGTGCATCGCCGCGCGCCGACGCGGCGATCGCGCGGTCCATGACCGCCTCGTCGAGCGCGGGCGACGTCGCGTAGACGTGGTACGAGAGCCCGCTCGCCGGAGCGCCGATGCCGGAGAGGGTCGTGTCGCCCTGGCCGAAGTTGAAGAGCACGAACGGCTCGCTGAAGACGAACGAGCGCGCGTCGACCTCGCGGATCGCCGCCGTCATGCGCTCCCCGAACGGCACCAGGCGCGCGACCTCGATGTCCGGGCAGCCCGTCAAGCACGTGGAGAACGTCGCGCCGGGCCAGGGCTCGTTCATGAGGTCGTACCCGAGCACGTGCGGCTCTGACGCGACCGCGGCCGCGACCTCCCGGAGCGCGGTCGCGTAGTGCGTTTGCAGCGGAACGCCGTCGGGGCCGGGCCGATTCTCCCAGAAGTTGTCGAACGCGCGCTGCAGCGCCGGGTTCGTCACGTAGTACGTCGGGAACGGGTCGGGCGGGTTCGGGAGGCCGTCGGTCAAGGTCGCCCACTCGGGGAAGCCGTTGCCGTGGACCAGAGGGCCGTAGCCGTCCTGGTGGAAGTCGAGCAGCACGTAGATCTCCTCGCGCGCGAGGACCCGCGTCGTCTCGGCGATCGAGTCGACGTACGCGCGGTCGATCTCGCCGGGCGACGGCATGACGGCGCCGAACACGACGCCGAGACGCACGACGTCGAAGCCGTTCCGGCGGAGGAAGGCGGCGTCGTCGGCGTCGAATCCGACCGCGGCCGGCGCGATCGGCGGGAATTTCTGCACGAAGTTCACGCCGTGGAGCACGACGACCCGCCCGGTCTCGTCGGTCAGCCACCGGCCCGTGTGGCCGAGCGCACCGACCGGTCCCGCGACGCCTCTCGCAGGCCCCGTCGACGCGTCGCCGCAGCCGAGCGCGGCCGCGGCCGCGATGAGGAATGCCCAGTGCGCGCATCGCCGCGCGCGCCTCGCCGTACCGACCCTCGTCGCAAGCATCGCGGGACGATACAGGCGCGCGCCGCCGGCCGGAAGCGCCGCGCGAGGCCTCTTGGCTCCTACGTGCACCTGCATTCTAATGCGATCGGCGAGAGGAGGATTCGTCCATGCCGGTATCTCGTATGACCAGGAGGAGCTTCGTCGGAACCGCCGCCGGCCTCGGCGCGTCGTTGCTGCTGCCGCGCCGCGCCGCGGGCATCGTCCGGCTTCCGGGCCCGGTCCGCGAGCCGGGATCGCTGCCCGACCCGAGCGTTCCGGCGGGGACCGACACGATCCCGCGCATCCGGCACATCGTCGTGCTGATGATGGAGAACCACTCGTACGACAGCTACCTGGGCGCGCTCGACCGCGGCGACGGGCTGACGTTCGACGCGCACGGCGAGGCCGTGAACGCGAACCCCGACGCCGAGGGGCACATGATCCGCGCGTTCCACATGCCGTCGACGTGCCAGCTGGAGGGCCACCCCGGGCAGAACTGGGACGCGAGCCACCTCTCGCTCATGGCGTCGCGCTTCGGGACGAACGACGGCTTCGTGCTCGCGAGCGGACCGGTAGCGATGGGCTACTGGACGGAGGAGGACATCCCCTTCTACTACGGCCTCGCGCGCACGTTCCCGCTCTGCGACCGCTTCTTCTGCTCGGTGCTCGCGCAGACATACCCGAACCGCCGCTTCCTCCTCGCGGGCAGCGCGGGCGGGATCATCAGCACGACGACCGCCGCTCTCCAGGCGCCCGAGCCGCCGAACGGCAACATCCTGCAGACGATGAACGACCACGGGATCAGCTGGCGCGACTACTACACCGACCTCCCGGGTGTCGGCGTGCTCCTCGAAACGACCGGCCGGAACGTCGACAAGCTGAAGTCGATCGACTCGTTCTTCGACGACGCGGCGTCCGGCTCGCTTCCCGACGTGAGCTTCGTCGACCCGAATTTCTCGACGCAGTCGGAGGAGAACCCGCAGAACATCCAGAACGGCGAGGCGTTCGCGGCGCGGGTGATCAACGCGGTGATGCAGAGCCCCTCGTGGCCGGAGACCGTCCTCATCTGGACGTACGACGAGCACGGGGGCTACTACGACCACGTCCGTCCGCCCGAGGCGCTCGTTCCGGACGACGTCCCCCCCGGCATCGAGGGCGCGCCGCACACGCTGCCGGGCGGCTACGATCGCTACGGCTTCCGCGTCCCGGCCGTCATCGTGTCGCCGTTCGCGCGCAGCGGATACGTGTCGCACCGCGTGCACGACTTGACGTCGATCCTGAAGCTGATCGAGACCAAGTGGAACCTTCCGGCCCTCACGTTCCGCGACGCGAACGCGACGGACCTGCTCGACACGCTCGACCTGATCGGGCCACCGCGGTTCCTCGAGCCGCCGACGCTGCCCGAGCCGGGCGCCGTGTCGCGACCGGACGACTGCACGCCGGGCGACCCGGGCGGACCGATCCCGCCGCCGAGCGCGCTGCGGCCGACGGCGCCGGGTCGTCGGCCGATCGGGAGGGTGCCGATTCAGCCGTAGCGGGCAGGCGCGTCTTCGTCGTGTGAGGGGGCCCGGCGACGTTGGAGCGCGGCGGGAGCGTCGCGTGAGCGAGCCCGGCGAACTCCTGTCGGAGGCGCCCTTTTTTGTCATGGATTGAGGAAGGGCGCCTCCTCCAACGTCGCTGCCGTGCTCGCTCACGCGATGCTCCCGCCGCAGGCACCACGTGCCGACCGGAACGCGTGGTCGACGGCGCCGTCGAGGTCGTGGCCGCGCCGCGCGGCTCGCCGCGCGGCGCTCGGGCAGCGGGGGGACTTCGCGATGCGTTCGCGTCGTCAGCGCACCGGAGCGACGATGGCGCCCGACGCGCCGACGCCGACGTATGGGCCGGTCGGCGAGCGAGGCGGTGTGTGCTGCTCGCGGGTCGAGATCACGCGGCCGTCCTGCACGGCGTCGCACACGCCTGGCGTCGTGTAGGGCCAGCGGGGATCGCCGGGGTAGATCGTCATCTTCCCCCAGTAGGTGCAGGGCGAGAGGGTCTCGCCGTTCGGACCGTAGACCGTGCAGACCGAGACCGCCTCGCAGCTGTTCTCGGCGGCGCGAACGGAGTAGCGCTCGACCGCCGCGCAGCCCGAGCTCGTGCATACGAGCCCGAGTGCGAGAGCGATGCGTGACGTCGCGGACATGGCCCCCTGCCTCGTCGCGCGGCGCGCGGATGCGCCGGCCGAAGTCCCTTCCGGTTCTCGCCTCGTCCGGTGTACTGAGTCAATCCAGTGGTCGAGACCCGGAAGAGCTTCTGCCGCTTCTGCCACGCGGTGTGCGGGATCGAGGTGGACCTCGAGGACGGGCGCGCGGTCGCGGTGCGCGGCGACCCGGACCACCCGATCTCGCGCGGGTACCTGTGCGTGAAGGGCAGGGCGCTCCTCGATCAACACGACCATCCGGAGCGGCTGCGTGGATCGGTCAAGCGCGGCGCGAGCGGCGCGCACGTGCCGGTCGGAAGCGAGCAGGCTCTCGACGAGATCGCGGCGCGGATCGAAGCGATCGCGCGCGAGCGCGGGCCGACGGCGGTCGCGGCGTACTCGGGCACGCACGGGCTCTTCGGAAACGGGAAGCCGCTCGTGCCGGCGTGGCTGAACGCGCTCGGGTCGCACTGGTACTTCACGCCGAACACGATCGATCAGCCCTCGCAGCAGATCGGCTGGGCGCGCCTGGGCACGTGGAACGCCGGCGTCCATCGCTTCGCGGACGCGGACACGATGCTCTTCGTCGGCAACAACCCGGGCGTCTCCGCGTTCTCGCGCGAAGGCGGCCCGCCCTACGCCGACGGCTTTCGACACCTGCGCGACGCGAAGCGCCGCGGCATGCGGATCATCGCAATCGACCCGCGGCGCACCGAGCTCGCGCGCATCGCCGACCTCCACCTGCAGCCGAAGCCCGGGGAGGACCCGACGCTCCTCGCGGGCATCGTGCGGGTCGTGCTCGAGGAGGACCGGCACGACCGCGACTTCGTCGCTCGCCACGTCCGCGGCGTCGACGAGCTGCGCGCGGCGGTCGCGGACTTCACGCCGGAGTACGTTGCGCGCCGGGCCGGCGTGCCGGCGGAGGAGGTCGTGCGCGCGGCACGCCTCTGGGCGTCGGGTCGCCGGGGCGCCGCGATGACGTGCACCGGCGTCAACATGGCGCCGCGCCCGGACGTGACGCAGCACCTCGTGCTCGCGCTGAACGCGCTCTGCGGCCGGTTCAATCGCGCGGGCGATCCCGTCCGGAATCCCGGCGTCCTGACGCCGTCGCGCGAGCGCTTCGCCGACGCCGAGCCGCCGCGCGACCTGTGGGGCGACGGCCCGCGCTCGCGCTTCCGAGGTCTCGGCCGCTTCGTGACCGAGATGCCGATCAACGTCTTCGCGGACGAGGTGCTCACCCCGGGCGACGGCCAGATCCGCGCGCTGGTCTGCGTCGGCGGGAATCCGGCCGTCGCCTTCCCCGACCAGCGGAAGGTCCTGGCGGCGCTCGCAGCACTCGAACTGCTCGTCGTGCTCGACGTCAAGATGACCGAGACCGCGCGCCTCGCCCACTATGCGATCGGCTGCAAGCTCTCGCTCGAGAAGCCGGGGACGTCGCGCACGGCGGAGCTCCAGCTCGACGTGCCGTTCGCGCAGCACACGCCCGCGCTCGTGGCGCCGGCCTTCGACGTGATCGAGGAGTGGGAGTTCTTCTGGGGCCTCGCGCGGCGGATGGGGCTCGCGCTCCGGCTCGACGACGGCCGCGCGCTCGACGTCGATCGCAAGCCGACGTCGGAGGAATACCTCGACTTCCTGCACGCGGGCTCCCGCGTGCCGCTGGACGAGGTCCGCCGGCACCCGGGCGGACACGTCTTCCCGCCCGACGAGCCGATCTCGGTGCGGCCGGCGCGCGCCGGGCGCGACGCGCGCCTCGACGTCGCGCCGCGCGCGGTGATCGAGCAGCTGCGCGAGATCCGCGACGAGCGCTTCGGGGAGGGCGGCGGCTACGGCGCGGATGGCGAGCGATTCACGCATCGCCTCGTCAGCCGTCGCACGATGGAGCTCTACAACTCGACCGGCGACCACCTCGCGCGCCTGCGGCGGCGCCGCGCGTACAACGCGGCCTTCCTCCATCCCGCGGACCTGGCCGCGCTGCGGATCGCGCCGGGCGACCTCGTCCGGATCGAGTCGGAGCACGACTTCATCGTGGCGGTCGCGGAATCGTCGGGCGACGTCCGGCCCGGGACGATCTCGATGGCGCACGCGCGCGGCGGCGGGGCCGATCGCGACGGCGACGTCCGGAGCTTCGGGAGCAACACCGGCCGGCTGATCTCGTGCGAGCGCGACTACGAGCCCGTGTCCGGGATCCCGCGTCAGAGCGCGATCCCCGTCAACCTGCGCGCGCTACGGGCGGACGAGATCCCGGCGTTCGACGAAGCCGCGCCGCTGACCTGAGGCGGCAGCGCCGACGCCCCGCCGCCGCCCATCCGGCGTCAGCGCAGGAGACGGCCGAGCGCGCCGGCGCGCAGCGCCGGCAGCGGCCGTCGCCCGCTGCACCCGTGACGCGCGCACCACGCGTTGCCCTGGCTCTCGACCAGAGCGACGAGATCGCCCATCGCGACGTTGGCGTCGACCAGGTGCATCCCCCACTCGGGCGTCAAGTCGCCGCCGATGTCGTCGATGCGGGGGTCGCTCGGGTCGCCGTGGACGATGAGCGACAGGTAGACGAAGCCGTCGTGCTCCGCGCACTCCGCCTCGACGAAGGCGGGGAGCGTCACGAACGGCGTCGTGATGTCGACGCCGAGCGACGGATCGATCCACGGAGGCTCGCCGGACGGCGGCAGGATCGGCAGCGCCTGGCCGTCGGTCGGGAAGTAGGGATGCAGCGTGCCGCGGCCGCCCGACAGGGACGCCGGATTGACGCATGCTGCCTCGAGACCCGGGCCGCGCGACACGCCGAAGAGGCTGTTGCTCGGCGGCGGTGCCGTCGACCGGAAGGAGCCGTAGGCGAGCGCGCACCCCGTCTGGTTGGTGCGATGGCAGAGCGGGATGTTCGCGAAGTCGCCGCCGACGTCGGCCCCGACCGGCACCTGGAGGCTCGTGCCGAGGAGGTACGCCGCGACCAGGCGATCGCGCAGGACCGGGTTCGGATCGATCTCGTTCCTGATGAGAGCGGTGAGATGACCCGAGCCCTGCGAGTGACCGATCAGGACCACGCCGCGTCCCCGGTTGTCGTTCGCTATGTAGTGCTTCCACGCGTCCAGGACGTCGCCGTACGCGAGCGCGGAGTCGCTCGGGATGGGGTTGCCGCCGAGGCGCGCGGTGAGCGCGGTCAACGTGATCTGGCGATAGATCGGGGCGAACACGCGGCACTCGGCGCCGAGGCGCGCGGCCTGCTGGCGGACGACGAAGAGCTCCTGGTCCTCGCCGGGATCGAAGTCGCTGTTCCCGGTCTGGTCGGTCGAGATCGTCGGGTAGACGTAGAAGCAGTCGACCTTCGGGTTCGACGCGGGGCGCCAGCGTTGGACGCTGGTCGTGCCGTTCGCGCGCACGATGGTCGCGTCGAGATCGTGATCGCAGACGTCGTCGAGATCCGGACGACACAGCCAATGCGACGGGTCCGCGTAGATCTCGCTGTGATACCCGGGATACGGGTTCGCGGCGGAGGCCGTCTCCGGCGCGGCCGCGGCGGGCGAAGCCGCCCCGAACAGGATGCCTGCGGCAAGGGTAGCGCCGGCGCTGCGGAGCGCGCGTGAGAACCCCACCGAATCGCTTGGTCGTCTCATGCGGCCGACCGTAGAGCAGGCGCGATCGATATCGCAAGAGTTCCAACGAGGAGCGCGACTCCGGATGCGACTCGCCGCGTCGCACGTCGTCTGCGCGTGCGTCAGCGCTCGTTTTTCGTGGACAGCGCTCCTCCGCGGGTGATACGGCGGTCGCGGGCAGGGGGGCGTCATGGCCAAGGCCGGCCAGAAAAACGCGAAGGATCCACTCGCGGAAGAAGTTCTGCGACGCGTCGCGCTGCGCGCGCCGATCGGCTTCGCGATCTTTCTCACCTGTCTCGTCCTGAGCACCGCGTTCGAGGTCCTGCGCTTTCCCTCGCGCGCGCCGCTGATGCTCGGCTTCGCGGCCGGCTTCACGATCGCGACCGCGCTCGCGTGGTCGATCGTGCGGCGCCGGCCCTCGTGGAGCATCGCCGTCCTCGTCGTGTTCGTGAACCTCGTCGGCGTCGCGGTGACGGCCTACCACGTGCTCGCGGGCGCATCGCTCGCGATGTGCATCTGGCAGCTCACGGCCCTTCTCGGCGCCGCTGCGGTGCTCGTCCCGTGGGGCGCGCGCCCACAGGCGCTCGCCTGCATCGGCACGCTCGTCTCGTACCCGCTCCACCTCGTCGCCGGTACGGCGGACGTGCTCACCTGGAGCGCGGGCGGCACGTACCTGATCTTCGTCTCGGGATTCAGCGTGCTCGGCGCGCTGCTGTTCGCGCGCCACGTGCGCCGGACGATGCAGCTCAGCGCGGACCTCTCCGAGCGCGAGGCGCGCCTGCAGAGCTACTTCGATCTCTCGCTCGTCGGGTGCGCGATCCTGGCCGCGGACGCGACCTGCAGCGAGGTCAACGACGAGCTCTGCCGCATCCTTGGATTCTCGCGCGCCCAGCTCCTCGCGGCGCGCTGGCCCGTCTTCATCCACGCCGACGACCGCCCCGCGTGCGAGGAGCTCATCGCGCAGGCGCTCGCAGACGGCGGAGCCGCGGGCCGTCGCGACATGCGCTGCGTGCGGCGGAACGGCGAGCTCATCCACGCGATCGTCGCGGTGCGCGGCCTCCCCGGTCGCCGGGGCGGGTGCGACCACGTGATGGTGCTCGTGCACGACATCACCGATCGGAAGCAGGCGGAGGCGGAGCGCGAGCGACTCCTCGAGCGCGCGGAGAACGCGAGCCGGGCGAAGGACGAGTTTCTCGCGACCGTGTCGCACGAGCTCCGGACGCCGCTCTTCCCGATCCTCGGCTGGGCGACGCTCCTCCAGCGCGGCGGCCTCACGTCCGAGAAGACCTCCGCGGCGCTCGCCGCGATCGAGCGCAGCGCGCGCACGCAGGCCCAGCTCATCGACGATCTGCTCGACGTGTCGCGCGTGATCACCGGCAAGTGGCGGCTCGCGGTCCGGCCGATGGAGCTCGCGCCCGTGGTCCAGGCGGCGGCCGACGTGGTGCGTCCGGCCGCGGACGTGAAGGGCGTCGAGCTCGAGCTCCAGCTCGCGCGCGCCCCGATCCTCGTGAGCGGCGATCCCGAGCGCCTGCAGCAGGTCGTCTGGAACCTGCTCTCGAACGGCATCAAGTTCACGCCGGCCGGCGGTCGCGTGAGCGTCGCGCTCGAGGCGGCGCGCGGGTGCGCGCGCATCGTCGTGCGCGACACCGGCGAGGGCATCACGACGGACTTCCTGCCGCACCTCTTCGAGCAGTTCCGGCAGGCCGACAGCTCGGCCACGCGTCCGCACGGCGGCCTGGGGCTCGGCCTCGCGATCGTCCGCATGCTGGTCGAGCTGCACGGCGGGACGGTGGAGGGCGAGAGCGCGGGTCCGGGGCAGGGCGCGGTCTTCACGGTCGAGCTCCCGCTCCTCGCAGAGAGCACCCGCACCGCATCTGCCGGCTCGCGCGCGGCCGACGTCCCGCCCGGCATCTCGCTGCGCGGCGTTCGCATCCTCGTCGTCGACGACGACCCCGAGGCCACGGCGGTCATGAGCACGCTCCTCGCCTCGTGCGGCGGAGAGGTGCGGATCGCGGCGTCGACCGGCGAGGCGCTCGCGACCGCGAACCACTGGCCGCCCGACGTCCTCGTGAGCGACCTCGCGATGCCCGGCGAGGACGGCTGCGCGCTGCTCCGGAAGCTGCGCGCGCGCGGCGGCGCGCTGCGCGGCGTGCCGGCGGTCGCGGTGACCGCGCACGCCGGCGCGATCGATCGCCTCATCGCCGCGGGCTTCGAGATGCAGATCGTGAAGCCGTTCGACCCGGCCCAGCTCGCGGCCGCAGTCGAGAAGGCGGCCGTCGGCGCCGCACGGAAGCCGGAGGCGCGGCCGCACTGACTCGCGACGCGCCGCCCGAATGGGCGTACTCGCAGCATGACAAGATGCGAGCGAAGCGAGCCCGCGGGGAGTGGGGCCCCGGCGGGCTTTGCCCGACGGGGCGAGGGGAGCGATCCCCTCGTGCGACTGGCCCGCGGGTATCGCAGTGTGATTCACTGAGCTCGTCCCACCGGAAAGGCGAGCAACGGTCATGTCGGACGAGCCGGTCGATGTCCTGATCATTGGGGCGGGCGCCGCGGGCGCGGCGTTCGCGTGGTCGCTCTCGGACACGCGCATGAACATCCTCTGTCTCGAGCAGGGCGACTGGGTGCGCTCCGACGAGTACCCCGGGAATCGCACCGACTGGGAGCTCCGCCGGCTCGGCGACTGGGGCTTCAGCCCGAACGACCGGAAGCGCCCGGCCGACTACCCGATCAACGACGCCGAGTCGGCGATCGCGGTCTCGAACTTCAACGCGGTCGGCGGCAGCACGATCCTCTTCGCGGGCCACTTCCCGCGCTTCCATCCCGGCGACTTCCGCGCGCGGACGCTCGACGGCGTCGCCGACGACTGGCCGCTCGACTACCGGACGCTCGCGCCCTGGTACGATGTCAACGAGCGCATGATGGGCGTCTCCGGCCTCGCCGGCGATCCCGCGTACCCGGCCGACCCTCCGAAGATCCCGCCGCTGCCGCCGCTGCCGCTCGGGAAGCTCGGCGAAACCATCGCGCGCGGGTTCAATCGCCTGGGCTGGCACTGGTGGCCGTCCGACAGCGCGATCATCAGCGAGGCGTACGAGGGCCGTGCGCCGTGCATCAACGCCGGCACGTGCATCGCCGGCTGCGCGCAGGGCGCGAAGTCGAGCACCGACATCACGTACTGGCCGCTCGCGCTTCGCCGCGGCGTGCGGCTCAAGACGTCGTGTCGCGTGCGCGAGGTGACGATCGGCGCGAACGGGATGGCCGACGGCGTCATCTACTACGACGCCGACGGCAACGAGCGGCGCCAGCGCGCCGAGGTCGTCGTCATGGCGTGCAATGGGATCGGCACGCCGCGCATCCTGCTCAACTCGAAGTCGCCGCAGTTCCCCGACGGGCTCGCGAACCGAAGCGGCCTCGTCGGCAAGAACCTGATGTTCCACCCCTACGCGATGGTGACCGGTGTCTTCGACGAGCCGCTCGAGGGCTACAAGGGCGCGGTCGGCTGCTGCATCATGAGCCAGGAGTTCTACGAGAGCGATCCGACGCGCGGGTTCGTGCGCGGCTACTCGTTCGAGATCCTGCGCGGCCTCGGTCCGGTCTTCACGGCGCTCATGGGCCTCGGCTGGGGACGCCTCCCGTGGGGCGCAGAGCACCATCGCGCCTACGCCGACCTCTTCGACCGCACCGGCGGCCTCGTCGTGATCGGCGAGGACCTCCCCGAGCCGGAGAACCGCGTGACGCTCGATCCCGAGCTGAAGGACGGCCACGGGATCCCGGCGCCGAAGATCAGCTACCGCCTGGGCGAGAACAGCCGGAAGCTGATGGAGCACGGCGTCGCGCGTGCGACCGAGGTGATCCGCGCGGCGGGTGCGAAGGAGACGTTCGCCGAGCCGCTGCTGCGGCCGGCCGGCTGGCACCTCATGGGGACGTGCCGCATGGGCACGGATCCCGAGACCTCGGTCGTGAACGAGTGGGGCCGGGCGCACGACGTCAAGAACCTCTTCATCATCGACGGCAGCGTCTTCGTGACCGCCGCCGCCGTGAACCCGACGAACACGATCCAGGCGCTCGCGCTCCACGTCGCCGACAGCATCAAGCGGAACCTCGAGAACCTGTTCGATTGAGGACGATCGGAGCGGTGCGATGAGCGAGGCGACGGAAGCGCAGGCGGGCTCGACGCTGTCGGCGGACGATCGCCGCACGCTCGCGGCCGTGCTCGACGAGATCATCCCGGCGACCGGCGACGGCGCGCTGCCGGGCGCGGGAAGCGTCGTCGAGAGCGGGCTCGTCGACGGGACTCTCGAGTGCGTGCCGCCGCTCGCGCTCGGCTTGACGATGGGCCTCGCCGCGGTCCGCGACGCCGCGCGCGCCCGCGGCGTCGATCGCTTCTCGGACCTCCTGCCCGCGGATCGCACTGCGGTGCTGAACGAGGTCGGCGAGAAGGACCCCGGGTTCGTGCCGACGATGATGTTCGTCGCCTACACGACGTACTACCGCGACGACCGCGTGCTCGAGGCGCTCGGCCTCGAAGCGCGCGCCCCGCACCCGAAGGGCTACGACATGTCGCCTTGCGATCTGAGCCTCCTCGATCCGGTCCGGCGACGCCCGAAGCTCTATCGCGACGTGTGACGGCGGCCGAATTCCGGCTTGCCCGCCGCGCGCCCGGCTGCCTAAACTCGACGGTCGCGACGCCGCGCGTCGCGACCATGCCGAAGGTCCTCGTCTTCCAGCACATCGCCAGCGAGATCCACGGGACGCTCGATCCCCTGCTGCGTCGCGAGCGGATCCGGATTCGCTACGTCAACTACGGCCGTCATCCCGACGCGCGCCCGACGATCGACGGCTACGACGGCCTGGTCGTGCTCGGCGGCCCGATGAACGTCGACGAGGCGGAGCGCTTTCCGCATCTCCGGCACGAGGTCGACGTCATCCGCGACGCGCTCGATCGCAGCCGGCCGGTGCTCGGCATCTGCCTCGGCGCGCAGCTCCTCGCGCACGCGCTCGGCGCGCACGTCGGAAGGGCGCCGCGGCGGGAGATCGGCTGGTACGACGTGTCCTTCCACGGCCCCGCGCGCGAGGATCCGCTGCTCGGGCACGTGGACCCGGTCGAGCGGCTCTTCCAGTGGCACGGCGACGCGTTCGAGCTGCCGCGCGGCGGCGTGCACCTCGCGTCCTCCGAGAGCTGTCCGAATCAGGCGTTCCGGGTCGGCGATCGCGCCTGGGGCTTCCAGTTCCACCTCGAGGTCGACGAGCCGATGATCGAGCGCTGGCTCTCCGCGCCGGAGAACCAGGAGCAGATCGGCGGCGGCTCCGACGTCGACGCCGCGCGCATCCGGCGCGAGACGGCGGAGCGCATCGAGCGGCAACGACATCTGAGCGAGCGTGCGTTCGGCAGCTTCGTGCGCCATCTCCGCCCGGCCGGCGGCCGATGCGCGCCGCGGGCGGCGTCGACCGGCGAGAGCGCGCCGGCTCGCGAGCCGGCGCGCTCGGCTCAGCGCCTCCAGACCAGATAGGCGGGGAGTCCGGCCGCGACGATCAGGAAGCCGGGCCAGGTGTAATCCGGCTTCACGACGAGCAGGTCGGCGCAGACGAGGACCGCGAGGATCACGTAGGTCACCGGCAGCCACGCGGAGCGCGGTGCCACCCGCGAAGCGCCCGCGCCCGGCTGCCGCGACCCGGACGGCTGCGCGCGCCGGAGCCGCAGGAGCCCGATCACCGTGAGCGCGTAGAAGAGGAGCGCCGTCGCGATCACGTAGTCGAGGAGCTGCCCATAGCGGCCGGACAGCGCGAGCAGCGACGCCCACGCACCCTGCAGGACGAGCGCGCGCGCCGGGACGGAGTTGGCGTTCAGGCGGGCGAGCCCGCTCACGAAGAGCCCGTCGACCGCCATCGCGTGGTAGAGCCTCGGTCCCGTCAAGATGAGGCCGTTCACGCAGCCGAAGGTCGAGATCATGATGAGCACGGCCATGAGGGATGCGCCGGCCGGACCGAGGATCTGCTCGACGACCGCCGTCGCGACCCGGTCCTGCGAGGCGTGCGCGATGCCGCGCGCGAGGACGTCGGAGCCGGCGGGGTCGCCGGCGACCGGCAGGACCACCAGATAGGCGACGTTCGCGAGCACGTAGAGCCCGACGACGAGCACCGTCCCGAGGACGAGCGCGCGCGGCACGGCGCGCTCGGCATTCCGGA
>DASRFA010000020.1:0-24274 GCA_035651755.1 Binatia bacterium
GGCGCGGTGGTCGAGCTGCGCCAGGGCTATATCGAGGCGACAGCGCCCAAGGGTCTCACCGGCGCCGAGATCGTCTTTCCGATCGTGTCGGTCGGCGCCACCGAGAATCTGCTGATGGCGGCGACGCTTGCGAAAGGGGAAACGCAGCTCGTCAATGCGGCCCGCGAGCCCGAGATCGGCGATCTCGCGCACTGCCTCAACGCCATGGGCGCGAGGATCAGCGGCATCGGCACCGACACTCTCACCATCATGGGCGTCGAGAAGCTGCATGGCGCCGAGCATCCCATCATTCCCGACCGCATCGAGACCGGTACGTACATGATGGCGGCGGCCGCGACCGGCGGCGCCGTCGAGCTGGTGGGCGCCGACCTCGCCTCGGTGGCTGCGGTTGGCCGCACGCTCGAAGGCGCCGGCGTCGAGGTCAGCGAGACGCCGCATGGCATCCACATCCGGCGCCGCAACGGGCGGCTCGCCGGCGTCGACGTCATGACCGAGCCGTTTCCGGGCTTCCCGACCGACCTCCAGGCGCAGATGATGGCGGTCATGTGCTTCGCGGACGGCGCGAGCACGATCACCGAGACCATCTTCGAGAACCGCTTCATGCACGTGCAGGAGCTCGTCCGGATGGGCGCCGACATCCGCGTCGAGGGGCCTGCGGCGCAGGTGCGCGGCGTCGGCGCGCTCGAGGGCGCGCCGGTGATGGCGACCGACCTGCGCGCGAGCGTGTGCCTCGTCGTCGCCGCGCTCGGCGCGGGCAACACGACGCGGCTCTCGCGCGTGTACCACCTCGATCGCGGCTACGAGCGGCTCGAGCGGAAGCTCGCCGCGCTCGGCGCGGACATCGAGCGCGTGAAGGAGCGCTCCGCCGAGACCCAGCCGGCGGTCGCGGTGCGCGCGGTGACGCCGGCGGAGGCGGCGCTGTCGGTGGTCGAGGCGGCGCGCCCGCGCGCCGGAGCGCGACCCGCGACCGAGCCACAGCCCGAGCCGACGCTGCCGCAGCCGGCCCGCCGGCGGCCGTCGCGTCGCGTCCACCGGCCTTCGTGAGCGGAAGCGCGCTCGCGCGCGCGGGGTGCTAGTCGTCCGGCGATGAATCTGGTCGTCCGGACGACGGAGCGCCGCTTCGCGGCGCTCCGGAGAAAGCTCGCCCGGCGCGGCGCGGTCCTCGACGCGAGCGTCGAGCCCGCGGTGCGCGCGATCGTCGACGACGTGCGCCGCCGCGGCGACCGCGCCGTCGCCGCCGCGACGTGGAAGTTCGACCGCGTGCGCCTCAAGCCGCGCGAGCGCGTCGTCGAGCGCCCGGAGATGGAGGAGGCGTGCCGTGCGCTCGCGCCCGCCGATCTCCGCGCGCTCCGCCTCGCGGCGCGTCGCATCCGCGCCTTCCACGAGCGCCAGCGCGAGCGGTCGTTCCGCTACCGCGACCCGCTCGGCGTCCGGCTCGGGCAGGAGATCCGGCCACTCTGCCGGGTCGGCCTGTACATCCCGGGCGGCACCGCGTTCTACCCGTCGTCCGTGCTCATGAACGCGATCCCGGCGCGCGTCGCGGGCGTGCGCGACGTCGTGGCGGTGTCGCCTCCGCACGCCGGAGGCGAGCCGCCGGCGCTCCTCGCGGCGGCCGCGGTCGCGGGCGTCGACCGGCTCCATCGCGTCGGCGGCGCGCAGGCGGTGGCCGCGCTCGCCTACGGGACGGAGACGATCGCGCGCGTCGACAAGATCGTCGGGCCCGGGAACGTCTACGTCGCGACCGCGAAGCGGCTCGTCGCGGGCACGGTCGCGATCGACATGATCGCCGGGCCGAGCGAGGTGCTCGTCATCGCGGACGGCGGTGCGAAGCCGGAGCTCGTGGCCGCCGACCTCCTCGCGCAGGCCGAGCACGACGCGGACGCGACCGCGATCTGCCTCACGCCGAGCGCGCGCGTCGCCGCCGCGGTCGAGCGCGCGCTCGACGTCCAGCTCGCCGCGCTCGGTCGCGCGGAGATCGCGCGCCGGTCTCTGCGCGCGCACGGCGCGATCGTGGTCACGCGCTCGCTCGACGAGGCGATCGAGCTCGCGAACGAGATCGCGCCCGAGCACCTCGAGCTCGCGGTGCGCGATCCCGAGCGCTGGGTCGCGCGCCTCCACCACGCGGGCGCGATCTTCCTCGGCCACACGACCCCCGAGGCCTTCGGCGACTACCTCGCCGGCCCGAACCACGTGCTCCCGACCGGCGGGACGGCGCGCTTCTCGTCGCCCCTCGGCGTGTACGACTTCGTCAAGCGGACGAGCGTCATCGAGGCGCCGCCGCGCGCGCTCGCGCGCCTCGCGCCGCCGCTCCTCCGGCTCGCGGCGATGGAGGGTCTGTCGGCGCACGGCGCCGCCGTCGAAAGACGACTCGACGGCCGTCGCCCAGCTGGGCGCTAGCGCGCCGGCGCAATCTGTCGCGCGAAGACCGCGGGGTCGTTCGTGGGCAGCTTGCAGACGCGGTGCTCGCACACGTAGGCGGTCGCCCGGCCGCCGCGCGCCGTCTTGTCGGCGAGGAGCGGCACGGCCTCCGCCTGCAGGTCGAGGTCGCGTCCGGCGACGGCGATCGCGAGCACGCGGTTCGGGACGAAGGCGCGGCGGAGCTCGGCGAGGAACGGCTCGGCCTCGGAGCGCGCGGCCGGCGCGACGATCGCGATCTCCTTGGGGACGTCGAGCCGCCAGTCGACGGCGAGCAACATCTCGTCGAGCGCCTCCGGCGACGACCGGAGCGGCTTCCCGAACGCGGCGAGCGCCCGGTCGGCGCGCGCGCGATAGCGCTCGTCGCCCGTCAGGTCGTGGAGGCGGAGCAGGTTGAGGAGCTCGACGGAATTGCCCGACGGCTCGGCGCCGTCGGCCGACGGCTTCTCGCGCGTGAGGAGCGCCTCGCCGTCGTCCGGGGTCCCGAAGAAGCCGCCGGCGTCGCGGTCCTCGAAGTGCTCCGCGAGGACCGCGTCGAGCGCGATCGCGGCGCGGAGCCGGCGCGGGTCGCCGGTCGCCTCGTAGAGGTCGAGGAGGCCGGCGATCGTGAAGGCGTAGTCCTCGAGCAGGCCCGCTTCCGCCGGGCGGCCGGCGACGAACGCGCGGTGGAGGCGCGCTCCGTCCTGCATGCGGCCCAGCACGAAATCGGCGGCGCGCGCGGCGCGCTCGGCGTACGCCGGCTCGCCGAGCGCGAGCGCGGCGCGCGCGAAGGCCGAGATCGCGAGGCCGTTCCACGCCGCGAGCACCTTCTCGTCGCGGAAGGGACGCACCCGGTGCGCGCGCGCCGCCAGCAGCGCGTCGCGCGACGCGGCGAGATCGCGCCCGAGCGCGTCGCGCGCGACGCCGAGATCGCGCGCGGTCTCGTCGAGCGGCTTCGGAAGGAACAGGATGCTCCTCCCTTCGAAATTGCCTTCGGTCGTGATGCCGTACGCGCCGGCGAAGGTCGTCGCGCGCTCCCGGCCGAGCGCGGCTTCGATCTCGGCCGGCGTCCACGTGTAGAAGAGGCCTTCCGCGAGGCGGCCGTCGGGGCCGCGGCTGTCGGCGTCGATCGCGGAGAAGAAGCCGCCGTCGGGCGCGCCGAACTCGCGCTCGACGTCGTCCAGCACCGTGCGCGCGATCGCCGCGAGGTCGGCTCGCCCGGTCGCGGCCGCGCCCTCGAGGTACGCGATCGCGAGGAGGGCGTTGTCGTACAGCA
The DNA here is from genome assembly GCA_035651755.1 of Binatia bacterium. GTDB lineage: Bacteria > Desulfobacterota > Binatia > UBA12015 > UBA12015 > DASRFA01. Next base: position 3,671 of record DASRFA010000020.1, read on the forward strand.
TCTTCTCGAAGTGCGGGACGAGCCAGCGGCGGTCGGTCGAGTAGCGGTGGAAGCCGCCGCCGAGCTGGTCGCGCATGCCGCCCGCGGCCATCTTCTCGAGCGTCGTCGCCGCCATGGCGAGCGTCTCGGGGTCGCCGGTGCGGCGGTGCGAGCGCAGGAGCAGGCGGATCGGGAACGCGCTCGGGAACTTCGGGACGCGCGCGGCGCCCCCCCAGACCGGGTCGTAGCTCCGCCGCGCGCGCTCGACCGCTCCGGCGAGCACGCTCGCGTCGACCGGCTCCTCGGCGCGCTCGGACGCGACGCTGCGCGCGCGCACCGCCTGCGTCAGCTCGCGCGCCGCCGCGGCGACCCGGTCGGGCTCCGTCTCGTAGATCGCCTTCATCTGGAGGAGAAGGCTCAGGAACCCGGTCGCGACGCCGCGGTCGCCGTCGCGCGCGGGGAAGTACGTGCCCGCGAAGAAGGGCTCGCGGTCGGGCGTCACCCAGACCGTCATGGGCCAGCCGCCCGAGCCGGTGAGCGCGAGCACGGCGCTCATGTAGACGGCGTCGAGGTCGGGGCGCTCCTCGCGATCGACCTTGATCGCGACGTAGTGCTCGTTCAGGAAGCGCGCGATCTCCTCGTCGTCGAACGACTCCTCCTCCATCACGTGGCACCAGTGGCACGTGGAGTAGCCGATCGAGAGCAGGACCGGGCGGCCGAGGCGGCGCGCGGTCGCGAACGCCTCGTCGCCCCACGGGTACCAGTCGACCGGGTTGTGCGCGTGCTGGAGGAGGTACGGGCTCGCCTCGAGGAGGAGGCGGTTCGTGTAGAGCGGCGCGCCCGCCGCATCGACGTGGCGGGTGCGCGGGCGATGGCCCCCGCCGTGCGACGTCCACGCGTCCGCGAGGCGCGCGGCGAGGGCGGCGTCGCGCGGCGCCGCGCCGGGGAGCGAGCGCGCGAAGTCGGGCGTCGGCCCGGGGGTGCCGGGAACGACGCGGGTCGGCGGCGCGCTCGGCGTCGCCCGGACCGCCGTCGGCGTGGCGAGCGGCAGTGCGCCGCCGGAGCACGCCGAAGCGGCGACGGCGAGCGCGAGCGAAAAGGCGAGAATGGAAGTCCGCGCCGTCAAGCCGGCATTCAGGCGGGGGCGAGACCGGCGTCGCGGGCGGCGCGCTCGCGCGTCGCGATCGCCGCGTAGTAGCAGGCCGACGCGAGCTGGACCCACATGAGCGCGGGCACGATGCCGACGACGAGCAGCGCGATCCCGACGAGCACGATCGGGATCGCGAGCAGCCAGATCCCGAAGATCGTCCAGCCGTGCCCGCGCGTCCGCTCCCAGCTCTCTCGCACGGCGGTGATCGCGTCGACCCGCTCGTCGATCACGATGTACGGCACCCACGACAGCCTGACGGCCGCGATCACGCCCGGCACGACGAGCAGCACGAACCCGATCGCAATGATCGCGTGCAGGAGCACGCTCGCGAGCACCGCCTGCCAGTAGTCGATGCGAAACGCGGCGAAGAGGTCCGCGACGTCCGGAGTCTCGCCGCGCGCAGCCCGAAGGAAGGCCCACATCCCGCCGAACGTGACCGGGCCGAGGACGAGCACCTCGTACGCGAGCCCGACGAGCCCGCCGCGCAGGTACCCGGAGACGGAGCTCAGGAGAAGCCACACGACGCCGATCAGGAGCAGCTCGAGGAACGATCGCTTCAGCTCCGACCAGCCGAAGCCGTAGACCTCGGTGACGCTCGGTCCGCTGAGATCGGTCGTCATTCCGGCTCCTCCCTTCGCCGACCCCGCCGCGACGTGCGCTGCCCGACTGCCGGATCGTCCCGCCGTCCTAACAGTCGGTGCGGATCGCGAGAAGCTCTGCGCGGCCGTCGCGGCGGCCGCGCCGGGCGCGTGCGAGACGGCTGCAGCGCGCGCGCTGCGCCGGTTCCACGGCCGTCTCCCGAGGGTCGCACGCCCGGAGGTGGTATGCGAAGATCGAGCCAGTCGCGCGGGCACCGACGGACGCGGCCGGAGCGTGGCCGCAAGGCGGGCCCTGCGCAGCGCTCCGCAGGCGGCTCGGGCGGGGCGGAGACCGAGAAATGGCACGATCGACGTCGACATCGAAGGGAGGCGCGCGACCGCGGGCCGTGGGTGGCGCGCGACCGCGGGCGGTCGCCGCGGGCGACCGCAAGGCCGGCGCCCCGGCCGCGCCGGCGCGGGTCGCCGCCATCGGATCGGCGGCGCGAGGTCGCGACCGGCGGCGCGCGACCGTCGAGCGCACGACGCGCGAGACCAGCATCGCGATCGACCTCGTCCTCGACGGCGCCGGGAAGTCCGAGATCGCGACCGGCGTTCCCTTCCTCGACCACATGCTCGAGCTCTTCGCGAAGCACGGGTTCTTCGACCTTCGCGTCGAGGCCAAGGGCGACCTCGAGGTCGACGCGCACCACACCGTCGAGGACGTCGGTCTCACGCTCGGCCTGGCGTTCCGCGACGCGCTCGGGAGCAAGGAGGGCATCCGGCGCTTCGGGCAGTCGTCGGTGCCGCTCGACGAGGCGCTCGTCTCGGTCGTCGTCGATCTGAGCGGCCGGCCGTACTTCGTCTACGAGCTCGAGGCGGGGCAGGAGCGCGTCGGCACGTTCGACACGGGCCTCGTGCACGACTTCCTGCTCGCGTTCGTGAACGAGCTCAAGATGAACCTCCACGTCGATTGCATCCGGGGGCGAAACCCGCACCACATGATCGAGGCCGCCTTCAAGGGCCTCGCGCGCGCGCTCGATCACGCGACGTCGCTCGACCCGCGCGTCACGGGGGTGCTGTCGACGAAGGGCGCCCTGTGATCGCGATCGTCGACTACGGCGTCGGGAACCTGCGGAGCGCCGCCAAGGGCCTCGAGCGCGCGGCGGCGGACGCCGGGCGCGACGTCGAGGTTCGCGTGACGACCTCCGCCTCCGACGTCGAGCGCGCGGACGCGGTCGTCCTTCCCGGCGTCGGCGCGTTCGGCGCCTGCATGTCGAACCTCGATGCCTCCGGCCTGCGCGACGCCGTCGTGCGCGCGGCCGGCTCGGGGCGGCCCTTCCTGGGCGTCTGTGTCGGCATGCAGATCCTGTTCGAGGAGTCGAGCGAGTTCGGGCCCGTCGCGGGGCTGGGCGTGCTGCCGGGTAAGGTCGTCCGGTTCCGCGCGAAAGGCGTCAAGATCCCGCACATGGGCTGGAACGCGCTCCGCATCCGGAAGCGCGTGCGCGAGCTCGAAGGCCTGGGCGACGAGCCGTACGTCTACTTCGTGCACTCCTACTACGCCGAGCCGTCGGACCCGGCGATCGTCGCCGCGACCGCGGAGTACGGCGGCGAGGAGTTCACCGCGGCGGTCGCGCGCGACGCCCTCTTCGCGACCCAGTTCCACCCCGAGAAGAGCCAGCTCGTCGGCTTGAAGATCCTCGCGAGCTTCGTGCGCGCGGCCGACCGCCCGCTCCAGGTCGCCGTCCCCGCGTGAGCGAACGCAGCTTCGAAGCGATCCCGGCGATCGACCTCCGGGGCGGCCGCTGCGTGCGCCTCGTGCAGGGCGACTTCGCGGCGGAGACCGCGTACGGCGACGATCCGGTCGCGATGGCCGAGCGCTGGGCGGGCGAGGGCGCGACGCGGCTCCATGTCGTCGACCTCGACGGCGCGGCGCGAGGCGCGCGGGCGCAGGGGTCGCTGATCGCCCGCATCTGTGCCGCGCTCGCGATTCCGGTGCAGGTCGGCGGCGGCCTGCGCGATCTCGACGCGCTCGCGAGCGTGCTCGATGCCGGCGCGGAGCGCGCGATCCTCGGCACCGCTGCCGCGCTCGATCCGACGATCGCGGAGCGTGCGTGCGCGCGCTGGCCCGGCCGGATCGCCGTCGGCATCGACCTCCGCGACGGCCGGGTCGCGATCGAGGGCTGGCTTCGCGACGCTGCGGCCGGAGCCGACGAGGTCGCCGCGCGCGCCGACGCCGCCGGCGCCGCGGCGATCGTGCTCACTGACGTCCGGCGCGACGGCACCGGCGTCGGCGCGAACCTCGACGCGACCGTCGACTTCGCCGCACGCCACCCGACGCCGGTCATCGTGTCCGGCGGCGTCGGATCGGTCGACGACGTGCGGCGCGCGCGCGCGGCGTTCGACCGCGGCGCGAATCTGGCCGGCGTGATCGTCGGCCGCGCGCTCTACGAGGGTCGCGTCCGCCTCGCGGACGCCGTCGCGGCCGCGGCGGGGGAGGGCTGACGTGCTCGCCCGGCGCATCATCCCCTGCCTCGACGTGAAGGGCGGACGGGTCGTGAAGGGCGTCGGCTTCGTCGACCTGCGCGACGCCGGCGACCCGGTCGAGATCGCCGAGCGCTACGACCGCGAGGGCGCCGACGAGCTCTGCTTCCTCGACATCACGGCCTCGCACGAGGAGCGCGCGATCATCCTCGACGTCGTCCGCGCGACCGCCGAGCGCTGCTTCATGCCGCTCACCGTCGGCGGCGGCGTCCGGACGCTCGACGACATCCGGATGCTGCTGCGCGCCGGCGCGGACAAGGTCTCGATCAACACCGCGGCGGTCTCGGACCCCGACGTGGTCGGGCGAGCGGCCGAGAAGTTCGGCACGCAGTGCATCGTCGTCGCGATCGACGCGAAGCGCGTCCCCGGCGAGGAGCGCTGGCAGGTCTTCACGCACGGCGGACGGCGCCCGACCGGGCTCGACGCCGTCGAATGGGCCGTGCGGCTGACGCACGGCGGGGCCGGCGAGGTGCTCCTCACGAGCATGGACCGCGACGGCACGAAGGACGGCTACGACATCGCGCTGACGCGCGCGGTCGCCGACGCCGTCGACGTCCCGGTCATCGCGTCGGGCGGCGCCGGGACGCTCGAGCACCTCTACGAGGGCATCGCCGACGGCCACGCGAGCGCGGTCCTCGCGGCGTCGATCTTCCACTACCGCGAGATCTCGATCCGGGAGTGCAAGGAGCATCTCCGCGCCCGCGGCATCCCGGTCCGCCAGTAGCCGCGCCGAGCCGGCCGCGCCGCGAGACGCGTGCGAAGGCCCGCCGCGGGCGCGCTTGACATCTCGGACGGCGGCGCGGGAGGTTGCGCGCCCGGAGGTGCGCGATGGCGGACGATCGCAAGCGAGGTGCGTTCCTCACCGTGGTGGCGGCTCTCTTCGCGCTCCTCACGCTGTCGAACTTCACGAAGGCGCTCCAGTACGCGAACAACCCGACGGTCGGCGGCATCGTGATCTTCGGCGTGCGCGCGGAGGGCGTCGCGACGAACCTCCTTCTCGGGCCGCTCGTCGGCCTCGTCACCGGCGCATACGCGTACGGGCTCTGGCGGATGAAGCGCTGGGTGCTGCCGCTCTCGGTCGCGTACGCGTTCTACGTCCCGGTCAACCTGGTGCTCTTCTGGTATCGCCACACCGAGGCGACGGTCCCGCCCGTCGCGGGCCTGCTCGTCTATCTCGCGATCGCGCTCGGGGGCTCGATCGGAACCGCGCTCCATCTCGCGTACCATCGAGGCGAGCTGCCCTGGACGGAGTGACCGATGGCGACGATGCGCTTCAACCACATGGAGCTGACGCTCCCGCGCGGGACGCTCGACGAGAAGCTGCGCGCCGACATCGGGCGGCTCTACCGCGCGCTCTTCGGCTGGAGCGCCATGGACGTCGACGTCGTCGGCCAGCGCGCGCTCTACCTGCACGTCGACGACGGGCAGTTCCTGCTCGTCGCCGAATCGGATCGCCCGATGGAGTCGCCGGGATACGACCACCTGGGGCTCCTCTTCGAGACGCGCGCCGAGGTCGACGCTCTCCTCGCGCGCTGCCGTGAGCTCCGGGCGGAAGACGACCGCGTCCGGATCAAGGAGTACCGCGACGAGACGTTCGGGACCGTGACCGTCCACGCGTTCTACGTCAAGTATCTCCTGCCGATCTGGTTCGACGTCCAGTGCCTCGAGCACGCTCCGGGCGCGGAGCCGCCGCGGCGCTGGAGCTACGTCCCGGCGCCGGCGCGCTGAGCGCGCAGGCGGGCGCGCTCGGCTTCGAGCGCCGCGCTCGGCTCGACCCGGTAGGGCGGATCGGCGGTCGCGAGCGCGCGCAGGCGGGCGGGCAGGGCGGCGACCTCCTCGCGCGCGCGCTCGCGCGCGTCGGCGATCGTCGCACGGCCGGCCGGGAGGCGCTCTCCGCCCCGCATGACCGGCACGAGGAGCGGCCGCCCCGGGAGCGCCTCGTCCCAGCGCGCGACGACGTCGCGTTCCGGAACCCCGCCGGTCTCGAGGCGGAACACCTGCTTCCGATCGGGCCACGTCGCCTTTCCGGGCGATAGCTTCACGCGCCCCCGGCCGCCGTAGGCCGCGAGCTTGTACACGACGTCGAGCGACGGCGCGTCCGCCGAGACGCCCATGCGCGTTCCGACGCCGAAGCCGTCGATCGGCGCACCGGCGGTGACGAGATCGGCGACGGCCCACTCGTCGAGGCTCGAGCTGGCGACGATCCGGACGTCGTTCAGCCCGGCTTCGTCCAGGAGCGCGCGCGCCGCGCGGGCGAGCGCGGCGAGGTCGCCCGAGTCCAGGCGGATGGCGCGCACGCGGAAGGCGGGGCCGAGCTCGCGCGCGAGCCGCGCGACGTTCCGGACGCCCTCGAGCGTGTCGTACGTGTCGACGAGCAGCGTCGCTTCCGGGAACTCGCGCGTGAAGGCGCGGAACGCGACGAGCTCGTCGTCGTGGGCCTGCACGTAGCTGTGTGCCATCGTGCCGCTCGCCGGAATCCCCCAGCGGGCGGCCGCGGCGACGTTCGAGGTCGCCGCGACGCCGGCGATCCAGAACGCGCGGGTCGCGTGCAGGGCGGCGTCGGCCCCGTGCATCCGGCGGAGGCCGAAGTCGACGACGGGACGCCCGCCGGCGGCCGAGACCACGCGCGCCGCCTTCGACGCCGCCATCGTCTCGAGCTGGATGCGGTTCAAGAGGAAGGTCTCGGCGAGCTGGGCCTCGCCGATGGGCGCGACGACCTGGAGGAGCGGCTCGCCCGCGAACGCGATCCTTCCCTCCGGCATGGCATCCACGTCGCCCGTGAAGCGAAACCGGGCGAGCCATTCGAGGAACGGCGCCGAGAAGAGCTTCAGGCCGTCGAGGTCGGCGATCGCCGTCTCGGCGAACGCGAGCCGCTCGAGACGTTCGAGGGCGGCGTCGAGGCCGCAGGCGACGAGGAAGTTGCGCGTCGGCGGAAGCCTCCGCACGAAGAGGTCGAAGACCGCCGTGTCGCGCATGCCCTCGGCGAAGAACGCCTGGAGCATGGTCAGCTCGTAGAGGTCCGCCAGCGGCAGCGTTCCGTTTCGCTCGGTCGGATCGGTCACGGTCGTCGCGCCGGGCGGCGGCGGCCGCGCGCGGCGCGTACTATGGTATTTGGCTTCCGGCGGCCGGGGAAACGGCGACCGGCGCGGCAGGACGATGCGGGCCATACGGGCGAATCGCGCGGACTCGTCGCCGCCCTCCGATGCGGCCGAGGGACGCGTGCGGCTTCGGGCCGCTGTCCTGTCGCTCGCGATCGGGGCGGCGCTCCTCGGCGTCAAGTACTACGCCTACGTCCAGACCGGGTCGGCGGCGGTGCTCTCGGACGCGCTCGAGTCGATCGCGAACGTCGCCGCGGCGCTCTTCGCGGTCTGGGTCCTCTTCTTCGCGGGCCGGCCGGCCGATCGCGGCCATCCCTACGGCCACGGGAAGATCGAGTACTTCAGCGCCGCCTTCGAGGGCGGGCTCATCACGTTCGCGGCCGCGATGATCGCCTGGTACGCGGTGCGCGACCTCTCGCTCGGCCCGGCCGTCGACGAGATCGACCTCGGCCTCGCGATCACGCTCGGCGCCGGGATCGTGAACGCGGCCCTCGGCCGGTACCTGATCGCGACCGGGCGGCGCGTGCGGTCCCTCACCCTGGTCGCCGACGGACAGCACGTGCTGTCGGACTTCAAGACGAGCGTCGGCGTCGTGGTCGGCCTCCTGCTCGTCCGGCTGACGGGCCGCGCGTTCTTCGATCCGCTGACCGCGCTCGCGGTCGGCCTGAACCTCGGGTGGACCGGCCTCCAGCTCGTCCGCCACGCTGCGGCCGGTCTGCTGGACGCCGAGGACCGCGAGCTGCTCGCGCGCGTGGTGGATGCGTGCGAGGCCGAGCGTCGCGCGGGCATCATCCGCATCCACCGCCTGCGCGCGATCCGCTCGGGGCGCGAGGCGCACGTGGACGCGCACGTCATCGTGCCGGAGTACTGGAGCGTCGACCACGCGCACGACGAGATCGACGCCTTCGAGAAGCGCGTCCTCCGGCATCCCGGTATCGAGGGCGAGATCGTCTTCCACACCGATCCGTGCCATCGCGCGCTGTGCACGGCGTGCGACGTGCCCGAATGTCCGGTGCGCCGCGAGTCCTTCGCCGGAAGGCCGCCGCTGACGGTCGACGAGGCCACGATGACGGACGAGCTCTTCTGGCGCGCGCAGATGGAGCGGGCGGCGCAAGCGGCATCGAGCGCCGCGCTCGGGGGCGGCGCGGTCGTCGACTGACGGCGGAAGTGCGAAGCGCCCCCGTCCGGCGACGGACGGAGGCGCTCGCTTCGAGGGCGCGACGGAGGCCGGCGCGCGGGCCGGCCTCCCGTCGCTTTCAGGCGCGCCGAGCGCGCCTCACTTGCAGGTGACCGCCGAGCCCGGGCGATTGAAGGCGCAATTCGCCGCGGTGAACGCGGTCTCCGTGCACTGTCCGGTCTCCGCGGTCGGCGGATCGAGGACCAGCGTCGCCATCAGCGGCGTGTCCGATACGGCGAGCGGATAGCTGCCGCGCTTCCCGCGGATCACGAACTTGATCTCGCCGGGATTGCGGGTTTTCCGGATCGTGATCGCGGAGACGCCGTCGACGAGCGACGCGCTCGCGTTCGAGTAGCGGAAGCTCGTGCCGGCCGCGTTCGCCTTCCAGCCGACCTTCGTGACCGGATCGTACGCGGTACCCGGGATGGTCGCGTCGAAGACCGGGCCGCCTGCCTTGTCGAGGAGGATGCGGACCCCGTTCGCGATGGGATCGAGAGTCGGCGACGTCGGCACGCCGGTGAAGCTGCCGACGACCAGCAGGCGGTCGTCGCCGGGGGCCGTGTTCAGCTTGCCGACGACGATCTTCGTGCCCCGGCCCTGCGCGGTGGGCACGATGTTCGTGCAGGGATCGCACGCATCGCCCTCGCTGTCGCCGTCGCCGTTCTCCTGCCCGGGGTTCGCGACCTCGGCGCAGTTGTCGATCGCGTTGCAAAGCCCGTCGCCGTCGTCGTCCGGCACGACCTCATCGGCCGGGCAGGTGCGGTCGGTTCCGTTGCAGGTCTCGGCGACGTCGCACGCGTCGGCCGCCGTGCGGCACTCGGTTCCCGCGGGGGTGATCACGTCCGCAGGGCATGCCAGCGAGCTGCCGTCGCACATCTCCGCCGGGTCGCATGCGTCGCCCGGGCGGCAGACCGTGCCCGCCGGACGCAGCCGGCAGTCGAAGGCGCAGCACGTCGCGCCGTTGTTGCCCGCCCCGAGGTCGCACTCCTCGCCCGCGTCGACCACGCCGTTGCCGCACGTGCCGGCGGCGAGCTGCGCGGCGTAGGCGACCGCGTTGACGGCGTAGACGTTCCGCACCGTCGGGCCGATCGTGCAGCCGGCACCGTCGAGATAGAAGTCGAGCGGCAGCGAAGAGTAGATCACCGCGCCCGCGCCGTAGCCGTATGCGAACGTGACGACGCGCGTCGGGTCGTTGCGCGTCAAGATGATGCGCGCGTCGCCGGGCAGCGATCCGGCGACGGTGAAGCCGTGGTTCGATTCGCAGCCGCCGTCCAGGTTGGTGTCGTCGATCGTCCCGCCGGGGCCGTGGGTTACCAAAGTAGAGTCGTCGAGGACCTCCATCTCCCTCGTCCCGAACGGCACGTCAGCGGAGCGCTGGATGTCGAACGACGCAGCGCCCGGCAGGATCGTCTCGGCGGGATCGACGTAGCGGTCGTGGAACATGAGGACCATGCCGGACGCGACCGCGGCGTCGATGTCGGCGAGCCGGGTCAGGTACTCCGCCGCGTAGACGCCGTTGTCGCAGTTGTCGACGAACAGCACGTCGATGCCCGCGAGGTCGGCCGCGCTCACGTCGGTGAGGTTCACCGCCGTGTGGCCGGCGGCGGTGATGGGAGGAGCCTGGTTTGGGCTGCCCTGCCCCAAGCACATCTCGTAGTAGCCGACGTTCAGGGCGAGGGCCGTGCTCGGCGTCGAGCTCAGCAGCGCGGCGAGCGCGGCTCCCGCCGCGAGCGCCGCTCGGAATCCGGAGAAAAGTCTCGAGTCGTACATGGTCGCGTCTCCTCCGACTGGACGTGTGGCCGCCGAGCGGCGCATGCAGTCCGGCATGGCGCGTGCGCCGAACGGCCGGCGTGAGCCGGCGCCATGCCGTCGACATCCCTGCATGGGCACGCGCGATTTTTGGTTGCGCGGCCGCGCAGCAACGCTCATGCCGGCGAGCATGCGAGCGGCGTCCGCAACCGCGGCGCGCGCACCCGGCGAATTGCGGAATTTCGGAGGTGAGGCTCGCGGGCGGTGCGGGATCCCGCACGCGCGCAGGCGCGACCGCGGCGCCGTGCGCGGCCCCGGCCGACGGGGCCCGTTCGCGCCGCGATCAGCCGGCCCGGCGCTTCAACCCGAAGCCGCGGATCAACGCGTAGACGTGCGAGCGAGCGAGGTCGAGGCGATCGGCGACCTTGCCGACGTTCCAGTCCTCGTCGTCGAGCAGCTCGCGCAGGAGCGAGCTCTGGAAGCGGCGCGTCCGCTCCTGGAACGAGACCTCGCCGTCCTGCGGCGAATGGTCTTCGCCGGCGTCGGGGAAGAGGTGCGACCGCTCGACGAAGCTCGAGCCCTCGCCGGCGGCGCGGATGACGGCGGCCTCCATCGCGTGCGCGAGCTGCCGGACGTTGCCCGGCCACTCCGCCGATTGCGCCGCGCGCAACGCGCTCCGCGAGAGCTCGGTGCGCGGCAGGCCGTGGCGCTGGCACGCGGCGCCGCAGAAGTAGCGCGCCAGCTCTGGGACGTCGTCCGGTCGCTCCGCGAGCGACGGGACGCGGATCGGAAGCACCTGGAGGCGATAGAGCAGATCCTCGCGGAAGCGCTTCTCCGCGACCGCCGCCTTCAGGTCGACGTTCGTCGCCGCGACGATGCGGACGTTGGCGCTCTGCGCCTTCGTCGCGCCGAGCGGGTAGTATTGCTTCGCGTGGATCAGGTGCAGGAGCTTCGCCTGCGCCGGGATCGCCAGCTCGCCGATCTCGTCGAGGAAGAGCGTCCCGCCCTCGGCGGCGGCCACCTTGCCGTCCATGCGCCGGGTCGCGGTCGAGTGCGCGCCCGCGAGCGCACCGAAGAGCTCGCTCTCGATCAGGCTCTCGGGCAGCGCGGCGCAGTTCAGTTCGACGAACGCGGCGCGTGCGCGCGGGCTGCTGTCGTGGATGACGCGCGCGACGAGGCTCTTCCCGGTTCCGGAATCGCCGGTGAGGAGGACGTCGACCTCGAGCGGCGCGACCAGCGAGATCTGGCGCAGCAGGTTCGCGAGCGCCTGGCTCCGGCCGACGAGCCCGTCGGCGCGGAGGCGCGGCCGGAACTCGGCCGTCGGATCCTCGTGATGGCGCCGACGCGTGAGGAGCCGATCGGCGAGCGGCACGACGTGGCGGGCGAAGAGCTCGACGGGCGTGCGGTCGCTCGGCGAGAACGGCCCGGCGCCGCTCCGACCCTGCAGGTAGAGCACGCCGCGCGGCGGGTCGACGCCGATCGGAGCGCAGAGGACCGCCTCGATCCGCCGCGCGTGCACGCTCTCGCGCCCGCCGAAGCGCGGGTCGAGGATCGCAGACGGGGTGACGACGATCTCGCCGGTCGCGAGCGCCTCGGCGATGATGCCGCTCGACACGAGCGAGCGGATCGACGCCAGTTCCTGGTTCGAGAGCCCGTGCGCGATCGAGAAGCGCGGGCCGGCATCGTCGGTCCCGTCCGCGATCTCGAGGTATCCGAGCCGTGCGCCCATGGTATCGACGATCAGCTCGAGCGCCTCGCGCAGGAACGGCTCGATCTCGTCGTGCGTTCCGAGGTCGAGCAGGCGGCGATAGAGGTCGCGCTCGCGGCGGACGCGCTCGTTTGCCGTCTCGTCGTCGGTGTCGCCCACGGAGCCGCAATAGCCAGTGGGACGAGCGTCGCGCAATCCCCGCGCTGCGCGACGGCGCGCGGCTTTGCGACGAGAAGCGAGCGAAAGCGGGCCCCCTCGCCCGATCAGCCCAACGCTTCGAGGAACCGCTCGGCGTCGATCGCGGCCATGCACCCGGTCCCCGCCGCGGTGACCGCCTGGCGGTACGTCGGGTCCGCGACGTCGCCCGCCGCGAAGACGCCCGGGACGTTCGTCGCCGTCGAGCGGAGCCGCGTGATCAGGTACCCGCGCTCGTCCATCTCGAGCTGTCCGCGGAAGAGCTGCGTGTTCGGCTCGTGGCCGATCGCGACGAAGACGCCGTCGATCTTCATGCGCGTCTCGACGCCGGTCTTCAGGTTCGCGAGCGTCACGGCGCCGACGCCGTGCCCCGGCTCGCCGTGAATCTCCTGCACGACGCTGTCCCACACGAAGCCGATCTTGGGGTTCCGGAGCGCGCGCTCCTGCATGATCTTCGACGCGCGCAGCTGGTCGCGGCGATGGACGACGGTCACGCGCGTCGCGAAGCGCGTCAGGTAGTTCGCCTCCTCCATCGCGGTGTCGCCGCCGCCGACGACGATCAGCTCCTTGCCGCGGAAGAAGAAGCCGTCGCAGGTCGCGCACGCCGACACGCCGTGGCCCATGAGGCGCGTCTCCGACGGGATCCCGAGCAGCTTCGCGCTCGCGCCGGTCGCGATGATGAGCGTTTCGGCCGCGATCGCGTCGCCGTGCGCGAGCTCGAGCCGGAAGGGTCGCGTGGACAGATCGACCGCGGTCACCTCGGCCGCGTGGCACCGCGTGCCGAAGCGCTCCGCCTGCTTGCGGAACAGCTCGACGATGTCGGGACCCATGATGCCGTCGGGGAAGCCCGGGAAGTTCTCGACGTCGGTCGTGATCGTGAGCTGGCCGCCCGGCTGCATCCCGTCCAGGACGAGGGGGCCCAGGTTCGCCCGCGCCGCATAGAGCGCGGCGGTCAAGCCGGCGGGGCCGGACCCCAGAATGACGACTCGCTCGGTCTCGGACATGGGAACGTTCTCATAACCACGGCCGCCGGCTCCGACAACGCGCGAGGGCGCGGTCGGGAGCGACGAGCCCTTCTAGTCGCGCTCGGATGGTGATCCGGGCGACGGGTCGCGCCAGCGCTCGAAGGAGAGGCAATCGTCGATGCTGCGGCGGACCGGCCGCCGATACGGGACGGCGGGCCACCCGATCGGCAGCATCGCGCACGTCGGCTGGCTCGGCGGCAGGCCGAGCCACTCGTCGACCTCGCGGTGGAACGCGAGGTGGACGGTCGTGAGCGACGCGCCGAGCCCGACCGCGCGGCACGCGAGCAGCACGTTCTGGATCGCGGGAAAGAGCGCCTGGACCTGCGGCTGACCGCGGCGCGTCCAGCCGGCGACGAAGAGGTGCACCGGCGCCTCGTGCAGGTGCTCGGCGAGGTGCATGGCGCCGGCGAGCACCCTCCGCTTCGCCGCCGGGTAGTCCGGGCGCGCCGCCGCCTCGATCGCCGGCCGGATGTAGGCGGAGAACACCTGGCGGTAGCGCTCCGCGACCCACGCACGCCGCTCGGGCTCGGTCACCGCGATGAACGACCACGGCTGGCGATTGCCGCCGCTCGGCGCGAACGTCCCGGCCTCGCACACCTTGCGGATGAGCGCCGGCGGCACGGGATCGGCCCGCAGGCGGCGGATCGCGCACGCCGTCCGGATCCCCGCGAGGAGCGGCACGTCCTCGCCGATCGCGTCCACGTCGATCGCGGCCGGGATCGGCGGCGCCTTCATCGCTTCACGCCCGCGCGATGTAGCCGTGCATCTCGAGGTACGCGATGACCTTCACGACGCTCTGGTCTTCGCTGAGCTCGCCGGTCCTGAGCACGAGCTCGGGCTTCTCCGGCGCCTCGTACGGCGCCGAGATGCCGGTGAACTCGGGGATCTTCCCGGCGCGGGCCTTCGCGTACAGGCCCTTCACGTCGCGGCGCTCGCACTCCTCGATCGGACAGTCGACGAAGACCTCGATGAAGTCGCCCGCTTGCATGATGGAGCGCACGCGGTCGCGGTCGCTCCGGTACGGCGAGATGAAGGCCGTCAAGTTGACGACGCCGGCGTCGGTGAAGAGCTTTGCGACCTCGCCGATGCGGCGGATGTTCTCCGTCCGGTCCTCGGGCGAGAAGCCGAGGTCGGCGTTCAGGCCGTGGCGGACGTTGTCGCCGTCGAGGATGTACGCGCGCACGCCGCGGTCCCAGAGCGCCTTTTCGACCGCGACCGCAATCGTCGACTTGCCCGACCCCGAGAGGCCGGTGAACCACACGGTGCAGCCCTTGTGGCCGGTGATCTGCTGGCGATCGTCGCGCGTGACGTTTCCCGGATGCCAGACGATGTTCGTCGCCTTGCGCTCGGGGGTCGTCGGGGTGCTGCTCATGAGGTCGTCCTTCCTGACGTGGCGGTCGGTCGTGGCGCGCCGGCCCGGCCGCGCGCGAGACGGGAGACCGGGCGGCGGCCCGGTCCCTGGTCGATAGTGATCGCGCCCGGGGCAGTCAATTTGTGGCGGAGCCGGACGCCTTTCCGGTCGCCGCCGCCGAAGCGGTCTTCCGCGGCGCGGGCTGCGCCTTCGCCTTGGACTTCGCGTGCGCGGATTTCGCGCCCGTTCCGACGTGCGCCTTGGCGACCGCTCGGTTGCCCTTTCCGGACGTCGTCCGCTTCGCGACCTGGACGACCGTTCGCGCCGGCGCATCGATGCGGTTGGCGAGCGAGAGGACCGTGTCGACGTACGCGGGCGAGTGGTTGTAGTGCCAGATCACCTGGCGCTTCTCGGTGAGCGTCAAGCCGCGATGCCAGCCGTGGCCTTGGAGGTACGCGGCGCACGACGCGATCGCGTCCTCGGGGTCGTAGAGGCTGACGCGGCCGTCGCCGTTGCCGTCGTTGCCGAAGAGCATGTAGCTCGTCGGCAGGAACTGCGGGATCCCGAAGGCGCCCGAGCCCGAGCCGCGGATCTCGAGCGGGTCGACGCCGAGGCGGTCCGCGAGCTCCAGCGTCGCTCGCACCTCGGGGTAGAACATCTCCTCGAGACGGCGCGCGCGCGCGACGGTCGGCCGCGCGTCCTCCGCCGACGCGGGCAGCACGCTTCCCGTATTCGCCTCGATGTTGATCGCCAGGTTGGCCGGCTCCGCGGCCATCGCGAGACGCGCGAGCGCGGGCAGGATCCGGCTCGAGCCCGTGTTCCGGCCGCACCCGGTCTCGACGTGCAGGATCGCCGCGACGACGCTCGCGGCGACGCCGTGCCGATCCTCGGCCGCGTCGAGCGCGTCCGCATAGCGCGCGCGGCAGAGCCGCGCCTGCGCCACGCTCGCCGACGTCAAGAAGCGGCGGTAGAGCGCGCGCGGCTCGCGCGGCGCGAGCGAGAAGCGAAGGCCCGTGAACTCCGGGAACCGCGGGTCCGCGAAGACGGCCGAGACGCGCTGGCGATCGAGGCCGTCGGCCGAAAGCTTCTCGATCATGTAGCCCCAGCCGCGCTGGCTCGCGGCGTCCCAGGCGCCGACCGCTCCTCGATCCGCGCGCGCTTCCGGCGCTGCGCGGCCGAGCCCGATCGCAGATGCCGCGAAGGCGATCGCCGCGGCGCGCGCGGCGACTCGGACCGCCGACCTCTTCACCCCGCTGCCTCCTCCACCGCCGGGTCCCGCCTCACTCGAAGGCGGAGAGGCCGGTGATGTCCCGGCCGATCGTCAGCCGATGGACGTCCTCGGTGCCCTCGTACGTGTTCACGGTCTCCAGGTTCAGCATGTGCCGGATCACCGGGTACTCGTCCGTGATCCCGTTCGCGCCCAGCACGTCGCGCGCGGCGCGCGCGATCGCGAGCGCCTGCGCGACGTTGTTCATCTTCGCGAGAGAGACCTGCTCGGGACGCATGCGGCCCTCGTCCTTGAGCCGGCCGAGCCGCCACGCCAGGAGCTGCGCCTTGGTGATCTCGGCCAGCATCGCGACGAGCTTCGCCTGCACGAGCTGATAGCCGCCGATCGGCTTCGCGAACACCTTCCGCGAGCGCGCGTAGTCGAGCGCGCACTCGTAGCACGCGAGCGCCGCGCCGATCGCGCCCCACGAGATGCCGTAACGCGCCTGCGTGAGGCACATGAGGGGTGACTTGAGCCCTCCCGTTCCCGGCAGGAGGTTCTCCTCGGGGATCCAGCAGTCCTCGAGGATGAGCTCCGACGTGATCGATGCGCGGAGGCTCCACTTGCCGTGCATGAGCGGGCGCGCGAGCCCGTCGCGCTCCTTCTCGACGAGGAAGCCGCGGATGGCGCGCGGCGAGTCGTCGCCGTCGGCGACGAGCTTCGCCCACACGACCGCGACGTCCGCGACCGAGCCGTTCGTGATCCAGCGCTTGGTGCCGTTCAGGACGAAGCCGCCGCGCTCGCGGCGCGCGCGCGTCAGCATGCCACCCGGGTTCGAACCGTAGTCCGGCTCCGTCAAGCCGAAGCAGCCGATGGCCTCGCCGCGCGCCATGCGCGGGAGCCAGTGCCGCTTCTGCGCCTCCGACCCGAACGTCAGGATCGGGTACATGACCAGCGACGACTGGACGCTCGCGAACGACCGCAGCCCGGAGTCGCCGCGCTCGAGCTCCTGCGCCATGAGGCCGTAGCAGACCGAGTTCAGGCCGGCTCCGCCGTACTCGGAGGGGACCGTCGGGCCGAACGCGCCCAACTCGGCGAGCCGGGGCACGAGCTCCATCGGGAACGTGCCGGCCGCGAAGTGCCGGCGCGCGAGCGGCAGGTACTCGTCGTCGACGAAGCGTCGGACCGTGTCGCGAACCGCGCGCTCCTCGGGCGACAGCAGCTCCTCGACCGCGTAGTAGTCCGTCGCCGACACGCCTGCGACGTTATGCCTCGGCCGTCTCGCGGGTCAACTTGAGTGGGAGCGAGGAGCGCAGGCTTTGCCTGCGCGACGGGGCCCATCGGAGGAGCGGAGACTGGCGAGCGACGCTCGCCAGGCGAGCACCGCACGGGGGGCGAATTGGAATGGCTTGACCCGCGCATCGCGGTAGTGGAGCAGGGCGGGATGTCGCAGGATCCTTTCTCGACGCTGGACGCGGACCTCGCATTCGCCATCGCGGCGGCTCGGAGCGCGGGCGAGCGAGTGCTCGCGCTTCGCACGAGCGGGCGGTGGGAGGGCGATGTGCTCGCCGACATCGGCGACCAGGCGGCCGATGGGCTGCTGCAGGGTCTCATCCGCGGGCGCCATCCGCAGGACGGTCTCCTGAGCGAGGAGACGGCGGACTCACCCGAGCGACTCGAGCGTTCGCGCTGCTGGATCGTCGACCCGCTCGACGGGACGCGCGAGTTCAGCCAGTGGCGCGACGACTGGGCGATCCACGTCGCGCTCGCGATCGACGGCGCGTGCGCGCTCGCGGCGGTCGCGCTGCCCTCGGCCGGCCGGCTCGCGTGGGGCGTCGCGCTCCCCGGGCGCGAGCGCGCGGCGCTCGAGGGCGGCGGCCGTCTCCTCCGCGGCGACGATCCCGGACCCGCGGTGCCGCGTGTCGTCGTGTCGCGGAGCCACACGCCCGAGTGGGTCGCCCGCTTCTGCGAGCGCCTCGGCGCCGGGCCTCCCGAGCCGTGGGGAAGCGCCGGTTACAAGACGCTCCGCATCCTGCTCGGCGAGGCCGACGTCTACGTCCACAAGGTCGGCTTGAAGGAGTGGGACACGTGCGCGCCGGAGACGATCGCGCGTGCCCTCGGATGGACGGTCTGCCGCCTGCGAGGCGAGGAGCACCGCTACAACCGACCCGACCCGCGGAACCACGAGCTGGTCGTGTGCCGGCCGGCGTGGAAGGAGAGGGTGGTCGCGGCGCTCGCGGCGTCGGGCGCGTCCGACGGCTGACGCCGTTTCAAGGCGCGGATCGCAGCTCAGTCCAGCGGCACGACCGCGCCGTCCTGGGCGACGCGCGCGTCCCAACCCAGGCGGTGGCGGATCGCGGCGGCGAGCGTGTCGGCCGACTGCGGCTCGCCGTGCACGCACCAGGTCGCGCGCGGCGGACGCGCGATCTCGCCGAGCCAGCGCAGGATCTCCGACTGGTCGGCGTGCGCCGAGAACCCGTCGACCTTCGCGACCCTCGCCCGCACCGGAACCTCGTGGCCGAAGATGCGGACGGTCGGCGCGCCGTCCTGCAGCGCGCGGCCGCGCGTCCCGGCCGCCTGGTAGCCCACGAGCAGCACCGTGGTGCTGGGATCGGGAAGCCGGCGGAAGAGGTGGTGCAGGATGCGGCCGCCGGTCGCCATGCCGCTGGACGAGATGACGATCATCGGCCCGGAGGCGTCGTTCAGCGACTTCGAGTCGTCCGACGTCCGCAGCAGGCGGGTGCGCGGCACGGAGAGCGGCGAGCGCCCGTGGTCGACGAGCGCTCGCATGTCGAGGTCGTGGTCCTCTCCGTGGCGCGCGTAGAGGTCGGTCACCTCGATGGCCATCGGGCTGTCGATGAAGAGCGGCAGCTGCGGGATGCGGCCGGCGTCCTCGAGGCTCCGGAGCACGTAGAGCAGCTCCTGCGTCCGGTCGACGGCGAACGCCGGCACGAGGAGCGTCCCGCGCCGCTCGGCGACGTCGATCACGATGCGCGCGAGCTCGTCGCTCGGGTCCGCGGCGTGGTGACGATCGCCGTAGGTCGACTCGACGAGGACGACGTCGGCCTCGCGCACGGTCTCGGGCGAGCGGAGGATCGGCCGCCCGTAGCGCCCGAGGTCGCCGGAGAACAGCACGCGGACCGGCACGCGGCCGGGCACGAGCGCGTCGACGGTCGCCGACCCCAGGATGTGGCCCGCACGCCGGAGCACGACCCGCAGCTCGTGCGCGACCTCGAACTCCTCGCCGTAGGCGTGCGGGTCGACGAGCGCGAGGGCGCGCCGCGCGTCGTCGGTCGTGTAGAGCGGGAGCGCGGGGACGTGCTTCGACGCGCGATGGCGGTTCGCGTAGCGCGCGTCCTCCTCCTGGAGGCCGGCGGAGTCGAGCAGGAGGATCTCGAGGAGGTCCGCCGTGCCGGACGTGCAGTGGATCGGGCCCCGAAAGCCGCGCTTGACGAGCAGCGGCAGCGCCCCCGAGTGGTCGATGTGCGCGTGCGACAGGACCACCGCGTCGACGCCCGCCGGATCGAACGGGAAGGGCGACCAGTTGCGCTCGCGGAGCGCTTTCAGGCCCTGGAAGAGGCCGCAGTCGAGCAGGACGCGGGCGCGATCGGTCGCGATCAGGTGCTTCGAGCCCGTGACCGTGCCGGCCGCGCCGAGGAACTGGAGGGTCGCGGTTGGAGGTCGGGCGATCGCGTCCGCCATCGCGTTCGACGCTAGTCCCCAGCGCGCGAGGCGGCAAACGGGTGGGCGCGTGCTACGACGCTTCGGAATGCGCGCCGCGCCGCGGTGCGCGACGATGCCGCGATGGCCGGGACGGGACAGGGCGGACGCGCCGCCAGGCGACTGACGCACGTCGATGCGCGCGGGCGCGCGCGCATGGTCGACGTCGGCGACAAGGACGTCACGCACCGGGTCGCGATCGCGCGCGGGACCGTCCGGATGGAGCCGGAGACGGCCAGGCGGATCGCGGCCGGAACGGTCGCGAAGGGCGACGTCATCGCGACCGCGCGCCTCGCCGGCATCATGGCAGCGAAGCGCACCGGCTCGCTCATTCCGCTCTGCCATCCGCTGCCGCTCGACTTCGTCGACGTGCGGATCGACGTCGACCCGGGTCGCGGCCGCGTCGCGATCGAGGCCGAGGCCCGCATCACCGCGCGGACCGGCGTCGAGATGGAGGCGCTCACCGCCGTCGCGGTCGCCGGGCTCGCGATCTACGACATGTGCAAGGCGATCGACCGCGGCATGTCGCTCGACGATGTGCGCCTCGTCCGGAAGAGCGGCGGCCGGAGCGGCGACTGGTCGCGCGAGCCGTGACGCGCGCTCCGCGCTCGGACTTCGAGCTCGACGTCAAGCTCAAGCCGGGAAAGGACGGTCCGGCGCGAGCCGGCCATCCCTGGATCTTCTCGGGCGCGATCGCCGAGCTGACGGGCGCGGAGGAGCCGGGTGCGTTCGCGCGCGTCGTGTCGGCCGACGGTCAGCCGCTCGGCGTCGGAACGTACAACCCGCGCGGCTCGATCGCCGTGCGCTTCCTCTCGCGCGTCGAGGAGCCGATCGACGGAGCGCTCGTCCGGCGCCGGGTCGCGGAGGCGCACGCGCTGCGCGTCGCCGCGCGCCTCGACGAGGGCGGCGGATACCGGCTGCTGAACGGCGAGGGCGACGGCCTTCCGGGGGTCGTCGCCGACGTCTACGGGCGGTACGCCGTCGTCCAGATCGTGACCGCGGGCGCCGAGCGGCTCCGCGACGCGATCGTCGACGCGGTCGGCGACGTCGTCGGGACGGAGGGCGTCTTCGAGCGCTCGACCGGCGGCGCGCGTCGCGACGAGGGGCTGGCGGACCGGGTCGGCGT
>DASRFA010000021.1:0-21836 GCA_035651755.1 Binatia bacterium
GCGAGGTCGGTCGTCCCGGTCCAGAGGTACATCGCGATCGTCGACGGCGCTGCGGCGATCAGGGTCAGGACGCAGCCGTGCAACGTGCGAACGCGCCGCATCAGGCTCGCATCCTCGCGACGCGGATCGCGCGGGCCGATGCCGCCGTCCACGAGGCGCCGAAGAAGGCTCACGAATCGCTCCACGCGCCCCGAGGAATCTTCGGCGGCGCTGCCGCCTCACTTGATCCGCTCCGCTGTGCCGGGCCCACGCGGCCGCGTGGCGGCGGATGCCGCGTCATGCGATGGAGGGAGGTCCCTTGCGGATGCGACGCTGAGGTCCGTTCCGGATGCGACCGTGACGTTCCTGCGGATGCGACCCCCACAGCCGATCGGCGCGACGCAGGACGCGTGGGATGCGGCCGCGATCGTCCTCGCGTTCGCGCTTCCGCTGGTCGTGCTCCGTCCGCTCGCCGACGTGCCGTTCGTCGACGACTGGGTCTACGCCTGGTCCGTCCAGCACCTCCTCGCGACCGGGCGCCTCGAGCTCCTCGAGTGGTCGAGCAACTGGAACCCGGCCCAGGTCGTCTGGGGCGCGCTCTTCTGCCTCCCGGGCGGGTTCTCGTTCTCCGCGCTCCGCCTCTCGACCTGGGCGCTGGGCGCCGCCGGGCTCGTCGGTCTGCAGCGCCTGCTGCGCGAGCTCGGCGTCGCGCGCGAGCCGGCGCTCCTCGGGACCGCGACGCTCGCGTGCCACCCGCTCTGGATCGTCCTCTCGTTCACGTTCATGACCGACGTTCCGTTCGCCGCGGTCTCGATCTGGGCCGCGCTCGCCGCCGTGCGCGCGCTCCGCTCGGGTCGCGTGCGCGCGCTCGCCGCGGCGGTCGCGCTCGCGACGGTCGCGTGCGCGATCCGGCTCGTCGGGGTCGTCCTCCCGGTCGCGCTCGCGGCGTCGATCGTCGCGCATCGCGAGCCGTGGGACCGCCGGCACGGCGGCCGAGGAGTCCCGCTCGCCGCGCTCGTCGCGCTCGCGCCCCTCGCGGTGGTTGCGGCCGACCTCCTGTTCGGGCGCGCGCTCGTCGTGTCGCCGATCGATGTGTCGTCGATTCCGTCCGCGCCCACGATGCGATGGGCGCTTCTGCCGTGGGCGATTCCGGCCGCGCCCCGCACGCTTCCGGTCGGCGCCGCGTTCGCCGCGACGTTCGTCGGCGTGGCGCTCCTCCCCCTCACGGCCGGATCGGTCGACAGTCGGATCCGCCGTCGCGCTCTCGGGCTCGGCGCGGCCGTCGCAGCCCTCTTCGCGGCGTGCGACGCCCTCGCGGCGCTTGCGCCGCCGCTCTTCGGAAACGCGACCTGGACGATCGCCGAGCTCGGCGCGACGGCGCCGCTCGTGGCCGGCTACGAAGCGCCCGCCGTTCCCGCCTGGGCCTGGCTGGCGGCGATCGCGGCGAGCCTGTCGGCGGGCGTCTGGCTCGCGTGGGTCGCGCGCCGGCCCCGGGACGCGGCCCGGGCGTTCCTCGCGCTCCTCCTCCTGGGGCACGTCGGCCTCATCGTGCTGCTCTGGCTCTTTTACGACCGCTACGGGCTCGTGCTGATCGCGCCCGCGATCGCGCTGCTCCTCGCCGCCGGCGCACGGCCTCGGCGCGGCGTCGCGATCGCGCTCGCCGGCGCGATGGCGCTCGCCGGCCTCGGCGGCGTGCGCGATCACCTCGCGCTGAGCCGCGCGCTCTGGGGAGGTGTCGCCTGGCTTCGCGAGCACGGCGCCTCTCCGTCGGAGATCGACGGCGGCTACGTCGTGAACGGCTGGGTCCAGTACGCGCACCCCGAGAACGCGCCGCGCGACGCGATCGGCCGTCCGTTCGTCCCCGACCTCACGGTCTCCCGCGGCGAGCTCCGCTACCAGCTCGCGCTCCGTCCGCTCGACGGGTGGCGCGTGCTCGCGCGCCTCCCGTTCGAGCGCCGGCTCGCGCCCGACGGCGAGATCCTCGTCCTCGAGCGCGAACGGCCGGATGCGGTTTCGCCGGCGGCGCGATAAGAGCCGACCGTGCCGGAGTTCTTCGACGTCGTGCTCGGGCAGCGAGCCCACCGCGACCTCCTTCCCGATCCGCTGCCCGACGAGGTCGTGGAGCGGCTCCTCCTCGCAGCGACGCACGCGCCGAGCGCCGAGAACCGTCAGCCGTGGGCCTTCGTCGTCGTGCGCGACCCGGACGTGCGCGCGGCGATCGGAGACCTCACGCGTGCCGTCTGGGAGGGAGGCGCGCGCGACTTCGTGCGCGGGCGCCTCGGCGCGCGCCTCTTCGCCG
This sequence comes from Binatia bacterium, assembly GCA_035651755.1. Taxonomy (GTDB): domain Bacteria; phylum Desulfobacterota; class Binatia; order UBA12015; family UBA12015; genus DASRFA01. The sequence continues at coordinate 2,279 of DASRFA010000021.1, forward strand.
ACGTCGACCGCTGGGCCACGGGCGGGCTCGCGCGCGCGCCGGTCGTCGTGGTCGTGTGCGGCGATACCTCGGCCGCGGAGCCGGGCGCGCTCGCGGCATCGCTCTACCCCGCGACGCAGAACCTCTTGCTTGCGGCGCAGGCGCTCGGGCTGGGCGCGCTCCTCAGCACGCTGCCGACCGTCCGCCACGACGATCTGGCGGCGCTGCTCGAGCTGCCGGCGCACCTGCGCGCGATGGCGGTCGTCCCGATCGGGCGGCCGGCGCGGGCGCTCCCGGCCCCGCGGCGGATCCCGGTTCGCGACAAGGCGTTTCGCGACCGCTACGGCCGGCGCTGGTAGCTGCGCACGGCGCTGCTCGGTCACGTCGCCGCTCGGGGCTGGTATCTCGCGGCCTTTTGTGGCGATGTCGGGGCGTGGCGCCGAGCGAGGTCGACGACTTCGCCGGGAGCGGTCCAAGGAGAGGGGCATGCACACGTCGTCGACGCCAGCGCTTCGGCGCTGCCTGGGAGCGGCGCTGGCCGTCGCCGTCGCGCTTCTGCCGGCGCACTCGCTGGCGGGCGGCTTCCAGCTGAACGAGATGGGGCCGAAGTTCCTCGGCACGGCCCTCGCGGGCACGGCGGCGGTCGCCGACGACGCGACGACCGGCTTCTTCAACGTCGCCGGCCTGACGCGCATCAAGTACGGCAGCATCGTCGGCACCGCGTCGGGCGTCCTCCTGAACCTCAACGTGACCGCCGACAGCGCGACGACGCTCGACGGGACCGTCCCGGTGACCGGGCCCAACGGCAGCCTCGAGTCGGACGGCAGCCGCTACGTGTGGGTGCCGGCCGGCCACGTCGCGCAGAGGATCACCGACGACCTCGTCGGCTACCTCGGTGTGACCGCGCCCTTCGGGCTCGTGACCGACTACCCGGACACCGGCGTCACGCGCTACGTCGCGACGCTCTCGCAGGTCACCACGATCAACGTGAATCCCGGCCTCGCGATGAGCCTCAAGCGCTGGATCCCGGGGCTTTCGATCGGAGCCGGCTTCAACGCGCAGTACGCGCGCGCGCACCTGAACCGGAATCTTCTCTTCGGCGCGCCGCCGGACGTGATCGTCCAGGTCGCGGGCGAGGACTGGGCGTTCGGGTGGAACGCCGGCATCCTCTACGAGTTCGACGAGCACGCGCGCATCGGGCTCTCGTATCGCTCGCAGACGAGCCACAAGCTCTCCGGCTTCGTGCAGGCGATCTCGACGGGCACGGGCGCGACGATCTTCCGCGGCGGCGCGACCGCGGGCGCGACCTTCCCCGACCTCCTCACCCTGAGCGGCTACTGGGAGCCGATGCCGGGCGCGCTGCCGGGGTTCGCCCTTCTCGCGGACTTCCTGTGGGCGCGATGGTCGCGCTTCCAGGTGCTGAAGCTGAACTTCACCGGCGTCCCGCTCCCGAACACGCAGCAGCGCTTCGACTTCCGCGACTCGTACCGCGGCTCGCTCGGCTTCCAGTACAAGTTCACCGACCGCGCGACGTTCCGCTTCGGCTCCGGCTTCGACGGCTCACCCGTCTCCGACGCCAACCGGACGCTCCAGCTGCCGGACGCGAACCGCGTGCTCCTCGGCGTCGGCTTCGGCTACGAGCTCGCGGAGGGCCTGATCTTCGACCTCGGCTACCTGCACCTCTTCGTGTCGAACGGGCACATCAACCAGACGAACGAGAGCGCGGACCGGAGCAACTTCACGGGCCACACCGACTCGTCGACCGACGTCATCGGCGGCCAGATGACCTGGAACTACGACACCTTCCCGCCGCGCCTGCCGTTCATCGGGTCGTAGCGCCGGGTCGTCAGCGGCTCGCTGCCGCGTCCGCGAGCGCGCGCAGGCGCGTGGCCTCGAACTCGTCGCCCGGGCGCCAGCGGGGCATGTCCGGGGCGTCGGCGACGGCGCGCGCGACCTCGAAGGCGAGGCGGGTGTCCTCGACCATGCCCGAGAGGTCCCACGAGGGATCGTAATCGTCGCTCGGCTGGTGGTAGTGTCGCGCGATCCACCCCTCGACCTGCTCGCGGCCCCAGCCGGCGGGACGCCCGACGTACTCGACGCCGCCGCGCACCTCGATGGCCGGCACGCCGATCTTCGCGAAGCTGAACTGGTCCGAGCGATAGAACGATCCCTTCTCGGGGAACTCCTCGTCCTCGTACGTCCGCCCCTGGCGAGCGGCGGCGCGCGCCGCCGCGTCGTCGAGCGACGACTTCCCCCATCCGACCGCGCGCACGTCGGTCGTCCGTCCCCACAGGTTCGCGCCGTCGAAGTTCAAGTTCGCGGCGAGCTTGCCGGGAGGCACGGTCGGATGGCGCGCGTAGTGCTTCGAGCCGAGGAGTCCCTGCTCCTCGGCCGCGACCGCGAGGAAGAGGATCGAGCGCGCGGGCGGCGACGGCCGCGACGTGAACGCGCGCGCGAGCGCGAGGAGCTGCGCGACGCCGGACGCGTTGTCCATCGCGCCGTTGTAGACCTCGAGCGCGCCGCTCGCGTTGCTCTTGACGCCGAGGTGGTCGTGGTGCGCCGTCAGGACGACGAGCTCGTCGCGGCGCGTGGGATCCGCGCCGCGGAGAAGGCCCGCGACGTTCGCGCTGCGGTACGTCCGGAGGTCGCTGTGCAACCTCAGAGCGGTCGTGACGCCGAGCGGAACTGGACGGAAGTCGCGCCGGCGGGCGGCGCTCACGAGGTCGTCGAGGCTCCGCCCGCCGAGCGTCGCGATCCGCTTGGCCGCGTCCTCCGTGACCCACGCCTGCACGGCGACGCTCGGCTCGTCGTCCTCCGCGAGGCGCGAGTTCTCGCCGGTCCACGACCTCACGACGGTCTGCCAGGGATAGCCGGCCGACGGATCGGTGTGGATCACGATCGCCGCCGCCGCGTCGTGGCGCGCCGCGTTCTCGTACTTGTAGGTCCAGCGCCCGTAGTAGAGCCGGCGCTTGCCCGCGAAGAGCGCGGGGTCCCAGTCCGGGTCGTCGTTCAGGAAGACGAGCACCTTGCCGCGGACGTCGGTCCCCTTGAAGTCGTCCCAGTCGAACTCGGGCGCTTCGATCCCGTAGCCGACGAACACGAGCTCCGATGGGGCCAGCTCCACGGACGGACGCGCGGCGCCGCTCACCGCGACGAAGTCGCGCTCGTCGCGCAGCTCGACGTCGCCGCGCGCGCCCGCGAACCGCCAGCGCGCCGGCGCATGGCTGGTCACCCCGACGAGCTCGAACGACTGCTCCCACGACCCATCCGCGGCCCCCGGCTCGAGCCCGAGCATCTGCATCGTCGTCGCGACGTAGAGCCGCGTCAGCGCGTCCGCGCGCGTCCCCGGCCCGCGGCCTTCGAGGAGGTCATCCGCCAGAAACCGGATCGGCGCCGCCAGCACCGGCGCAGTGATCACCGCCTCGGGCTCCCTCGCCGGCGCGGCGGCGCCGCCGCTCGCAGCGCTTCCGCGGGCCCCAACGCTGCGCGCGGCGCCCGCGCACCCGGCGAGCACAGCCGAGACGAGCCCGAGCACGACCCACGCCCCGGCACGCCGGCCCACGCCCGCACCCGGCAATCCAACCCGCACCCGACTCGCTTCGCGCCGCGCCGTCCTCATCGCCCCGAGGCATCGCGTCTCATCCGCCACCGGTCAACCGCGCCACCACAAGCGCCGACGCCGCCGGAGCCGCGTGCGCCGGAGAATCAGCGACGCAGCCGGAGCCGCGTGCGCGGGCGAACCAGCGCGACGCAGCCGGAGCCGTGTTTGCGGGCGAACTCGCACGACGCAGCCGGAGCCTTGTGTGCGGGCGAACCGCGCGACGCAGCCGGAGCCGTGTTTGCGGGCAAGCGAGCGACTGTCGAACGAGCGGGACAATCAACCGCCCCCACCTTGATTCATGAAACAATTCGGGGCGCTCTTCCTCCCCGCGACCGAGACCGGAGCGAGCGCCCGCACACGCGGCTCCGGCGGCCCACCGGCACTGGCGACGCGCCCGCACACACGGCTCCGGCGGGCCACCGGCACCGGCGACGCGCCCGCACACACGGCTCCGGCGGCCCACCGGCACCCGGCGAGCGACCGCGGCACGCGACGACATGCGGCGCGACGATGCGCTTGCCGCTGAGCCGCAAGGCCGGATAAATCGAGAGCGAGCGATTCGGTCCACCGCATGGCGATCGGCACGCTGGCACAGCTCATTCGCACGCACGCGCGCGAGCGCCCCGAGCAGACCGCGCTCACGCTCGGCGATCGGCGCGTCAGCTATCGCGAGCTCGACGAGCGCGCGAGCCGGGTCGCGAATGGGCTCGCCGCTGCGGGCGTGCGCGCGCAGGAGCACGTCGCGCTCCTGGACAAGAACGGTCTGCCGTACTTCGAGCTCCTCTTCGGGTGCGCGAAGCTGAATGCGGTCGACGTCGCCGTGAACTGGCGGCTCGCGCCGCCCGAGGTCGCCGCGATCGTCGACGATGCCCGCGCGCGGGTCCTCGTCGTCGGGCAGGAGTTCGTGCCGGTGCTCGAGGCGATCGAGGACCGCCTCGCGACGGTGGAAAAGATCCTCGTGGTCGGCGGCCACCCGCGCCACGAGGACTTCGACGCCTGGGTCGCGCGCCAGTCGCCCGTCGACCCGGGCGGCGACGGGGCGCCCGACGACGTCGCGCTCCAGCTCTACTCCTCGGGAACGACCGGTCTCCCGAAGGGGATCATGATCTCGAACGACAGCCTGTTCGCGCTCATGCCGCTCGCGGCGCGCGAGTGGTCGATCGGCCCGGGATCGAAGACGCTGGTCGCGATGCCGCTCTTCCACATCGGGGGCGGCGGCTGGGCGATCGTCGGCCTCGTCTTCGGCTGCGAGTGCATCGTGGTGCGCGACGTCGACCCCGCGGCGATCGCGCGCCTGATCGCGAGCCACCGCATCACCCACGCGTTCCTCGTCCCGGCCGTCCTCCAGTTCATGCTCGCGCTGCCGGGCGTCGAGAAGATCGATTTCGCGAGCCTCCGCACCATCGTGTACGGCGCGTCGCCGATCTCGGTACAGATCCTCAAGCAATCGATCGCGACGTTCGGATGCGGCTTCGCCCAGGCGTACGGCCTCACCGAAACGACGGGCGCGATCGTGACGCTCCCGCCGTCCGACCACGATCCCGACGGCCCGAACGCGCATCGGCTGCGCTCCGCCGGGCGCGCGAACGAGGGCGTCGAGCTGCGCATCGTGAAGCCCGACGGCAGCGACGCGGCCGTCGGCGAGGTCGGCGAGATCTGGGTGCGGTCGCGCCAGAACATGAAGGGCTACTGGAACCGTCCCGACGAGACGCGCGCGACCATCGTCGAGGGCGGATGGCTCCGCACCGGCGACGCCGGCTACCTCGACGCGGACGGCTACCTTTACATCCACGATCGCGTCAAGGACATGATCGTGTCGGGCGGCGAGAACGTCTACCCGGCGGAGATCGAGAACGTCCTCATGTCGCACCCGGCGATCGCGGACGCGGCGGTGATCGGCGTCCCGTCGGAGCGCTGGGGGGAGACGCCGAAGGCGCTCCTCGTCCGGAAGCCCGGCGCCGACGCGACCGAGGCCGACGTGATCGCGTTTTGTCGAGAGCGCCTGGCGCGCTACAAGTGTCCGACCTCGGTCGATTGGGTCGAGGCGCTGCCCCGGAACCCGTCCGGCAAGATTCTGAAGAAGGATCTGCGCGCTCCCTACTGGGCCGGCCGCGCCCGCATGGTGAATTAGCCGAGACCGGGCCCGCGCCGGAGCGAGCCCGGGACGCAGCTCGGCCGATCGGTCCGGCTCACGTCCCGCCGTGACGATGCCGATGTCACGAGCGGGCCCAGATGCCGGCGCACGTGCCGGCCGGGTGGCGGTGAGGTCGGTGGAGCGGAGAGCGAGCGCGGCGTGTGCCGCCCGGGGCGCGCGAACCACGCCACGCGTGCGCCCACGCGCCGGGGCGTCGGCGCGTCTCTTCGTCGCGGCGATCGCCATCGGGCTCGCGTGCCGCGCGACCGCCGCCGAGCGGCAGGTCGAGATTCTGTCCTGGCCCGTCGCCGCCGAGGACCGCGAGGCGTCGCGCGCGTCGGGCGTCGCCGCCGTGCCGGCGCTCGCTTCCGTCGAGCGCCGCGCCGCGACCGTCGACGTCGCGGGCCTCGCGGCGCTCGCGCCCGGCGACGTCGCGTCGCTCGCGCTTCCGAGCGGCCAGCGCTACCGGGTCCGGCTCGACGCCGTCGAGCGCACCGCGAGCGGGAGCACCTCGTGGATCGCGCGCATCGCGGACGCCGAAGGACCGGGCGATCCGGACCTGCCGGTCGTGATCACGGCGAGCGACGGCGCGACCGCCGGCGCGCTTCGCACGCCCGCCGGCGACTTCCGGATCGTGACCGATCGCGACGGCACGTGGCTCATCGACCTGTCGGGCCCCGCGCTCGCACCAGCGGACCTCGGCGCGAGCGACGCGATGCGGCCGCCGTCGGCGGCGAGCTCGGCCGGCGGGCGGACCGCGGCCGCGGAGAGCCTCGTCGAAGGCCTCGCCCTGCCGCCGCCGCTCCGCCGCCGGAGCGTGGTCGACCTCCTCGTGCTCACGACGCCGGGCCTGCGTGCGCGCCTGGGAACCGGCGTCCGGGCGCGCATCGAGAACCTGGTCGCGATCGCGAACCAGGCGTACGCCGCGAGCGGCGTCAAGCTGAAGCTCCGGGTGGTCGGCGTCGAGGAGGTCGCGTACCCCGACGGTGGAAGCAACGCGCAGGCGCTCGGCCAGCTCACCGACGGCACGCACCCCGCGCTGGCGCCGGCGCACGACCTCCGCGACCTGTACGGCGCGGACCTCGTCACGCTGCTGCGCCCGTTCGACAACGCGACGCACGGCGGCTGCGGCACGGGCTGGGTCGCCGGCTGGGGCGGAGTGCCGGTCGCCTACGCGAACGGCTTCGGCTACTCGGTCGTGAGCGACGGCGAGAGCCAGGGCCTCTTCTGCGACGACGTCTCCTTCGCGCACGAGATCTCGCACAACTTCGGCTGCATGCACGACCGGCCGACCGTCGAGGCGCAGGGCGGCGGACAGGGCGCGTATCCGTTCGGCTTCGGCTACGGCGTCGCGGGCCGGTTCGGCACCGTGATGAGCTACACCTTTCCGCGCCTCGCGCGCTTCTCGAACCCCGACCGGCTCTGCATGGGCATCCCGTGCGGCGTCGACGAGCGCGCGCCGACGTCGGCGAACAACGCGCTCTCGCTCGAGCTCACCCGCGCCGACGTCGCCCTGTTCCGGCCGGCCGCGGAGCTCGACTTCGGGTTCGGGGATCACGGCCGCGCGCTCGCGGCGCCGGCGGGCGGGCGCGCGACCGGTCGCGCCGTCGCGGTGGACGCGGCCGGCCGCGTCGCGGTCGCGGGGTGGATCGATCGCGGCACGTCGCGCCGGTCGCTCGCGGTCGCGCGCTTCCTCCCGGGCGGCGGGCTCGACGGGAGCTTCGGAAGCGGCGGCTGGGCCGAAGTCTCGATCCCGGGCGCGCGCGTCTCCGGGGAAGCGGTCGCGGTGCAGCCGGACGGGAAGCTGGTCGTCGCGGGATCGCTCGAGGACGATGCCGGCGTCGCCCTCGCGATCGTCCGCTTGACGGCCGACGGCGCGCGCGACGCGGAGTTCTCGCGCGACGGCATGGTGGTGCGGCGCATGGCGAACCGGCGCCTCTGGCCGAGCGGGATCGACGTCGACGACGCGGGGCGGATCGCCGTCGCGGGCACGGGCGAGGGAGCGGGGCCGGATGCCGGCCGGTCGTTCGCCTTCCTCGCCCGGGTGCGGCGCGGCGGGGCGCTCGACCGCGCGTTCCGGAACGGCCTCTTCGAGGAGCCGCTGCCCGAGGCCGGCGGCCGCATCGCCGCGCTCGGCCGCGACCCGTCCGGCCGGCTCGTGGTCGCGGGCGGCGCCGCCGTCGGGACGCCGGGGCGCGGCGCGTTGGCGGCGCTCCGCTTCTCGCCCGACGGCGAGCTCGACCGCGCCTTCGGAGATCACGGCATCGCGACCGCCGAGCCCGGCGACGGCGAGGCCTCGGCGGAGGCGCTCGCGATCGCGCCCGACGGCGCGGTCGTCGTCGCCGGAGCGTGGTCCGCGGCCGCGGACGGGAAGGCGCGCCTCACGGTCGCGCGCTTCGGCGCGACCGGGGCCGTCGACCGCTCGTTCGCCAAGAAGGGAATCTTCACGCTCGACCTCGGCGACGGCGACGCGCGCCTCGAAGGCGTCGCGCTCGTGCGCGATGGCGGCGTCGTCGCGGCCGGCAGCTTCGCCGCCCGCGCGACCGGCGACGCGGACTTCGTCGCGCTCCGCCTGCGCGCGGAGGGTCGCCTGCAGCGCGGCTTCGGAAGCGGCGGCGCGACCGCGACCGAGTTCGTCGGACGCTCGGCGATCGGGCACGCCGCGGCGCTCGCGCCCGACGGGTCGCTCGTCGTCGCGGGCGAGGCGACCTCCGCTTCGTCGAGCTCGTTCGCGATCGCGCGCTACGCGGCGGCGGCCGTCGCGCCGTGAGAAGCGGCCGCGCTCGCGGTGCGCTTCACGGCCCGGCCGACGCACGCTAGGCAGAACGGATGGGCACGGCGCGCGCGCTCGCAGCCGTCGCGGCGGTGATGGTCGTGGCCGCCATCGCTTGCGCGCCGTCCGTCGCGCCGGCAGCCGAGGTCGCGCCCGCCGACGTGCCGATCGACCACGTCCTGGTCGTCTACCTCGAGAACCACACCTTCGATAACCTCTTCGGGCTCTTCCCGGGCGCGAACGGCGTCCTGCGTCCCGAGGCGGCGGTGGCGCAGGTCGACAAGGAGGGGAAGCCGTACGCGACCCTGCCCGCGATCGCGACCGCATACCCGTGGCCGCCCACCCCCGACCCGCGCTTCCCGAAGGACCTCCCGAACCGCCCGTTCCCGATCAACGACTACGTCCCGCTGACCGACGTCGTCGAGATGCCGCTCCACCTCTTCTACGAGAACGTCCTCCAGATCGACGGCGGGAAGAACGACAAGTTCGTCGCCTGGAGCGACAGCGGCGCGCTCGCGATGGGCTACTTCGACACGACGAAGCTCCCGCTCTACCCGTGGGCGCGCGAGTACACGGTCGCCGACAACTTCTTCGCGTCGGCGTACGGCGGCTCCTGGCTGAATCATATGTGGCTCGTGTGCGCGTGCACGGCGCGCTTTCCGAACGCGCCCGCGAAGCTCGTCGCCGATCCCGTGCTGGACGCGAGCGGCCGCATCGTCGATCTCAAGAAGGGCGGATCGGTCTCCCCCGACGGCTGGGCCGTCGACCACCTGCAGCCGTTCAACCCTCCGTTCGAGAAGGGAACGCCCGACGCCGAGCGCGTGCCCCCGCAGACCTTCCCGACGATCGGCGACCGCCTGAGAGCCGCCGGGGTCTCGTGGGCGTGGTACTCCGAGGGGTGGGACGACGCGGTCGCCGGGCGCCCGGCGCCGTCGTTCACGTTCCACCACCAGCCGTTCGTGTACTTCGCGGCGTACGCGCCCGGCACCGCGGCGCGCGCCGAGCACCTGAAGGACGAGAAGGACCTCTGGCAGGCGATCCGGACCGGCACGCTGCCCGCGGTCGCGTGGTTCAAGCCGATCGACGTCTACACCGACAACGCGGGCGAGGGCAGCATGCTCGTCGCCGAGCGCCGCATCGTCGCGCTGCTCGATGCCGTGAAGGCGTCGCCCGCGTGGGGGCGCACCGCGATCTTCATCACCTGGGACGACTACGGCGGCTTCTTCGACCACGTCGGGCCGCCGGCGGTCGATCGCTGGGGGCTCTCGAGCCGCGTGCCGGCGATCGTCGTGTCGCCGTGGGCGAAGCGCGGGTTCGTCGACTCGACGCAGTACGAGACCGTCTCGATCCTGCGCTTCATCGAGTGGCGGTGGGGCCTCGAGCCGCTCGGCACGCGCGACGCGAAGGCGGCGAACCTGCTGCCGGCGTTCGACTTCTCGCAGAAGGGTCCATTCGATGGCGTTGGCGGTCTGGCGACGCCTTCCGCGCCGCGGTAGGGCGGAGGCAGGAGGACCGACCATGCTGGTGAACCCGCGCGAGCATCTGGCGCGCGCCCGGCGCGAAGGTTGGGCCCTGGGCGGCTTCAACGTCTTCGACCTCGAGTCGGCGCGCGCGGTCATCCGCGCCGGCGAGGCGGAGCGCGCGCCGCTCCTCGTGCAGACCTCTGAGGGCGCCGTCAAGCACATGGGGCTCGACCAGGCGGTCGGCATCGTGCGACGCCTCACCGAGGGCAGTCCGACGCCGGTCGCGCTGCACCTCGACCACGGCAAGAGCGAGGAGCTCGCGCGCGCCGCGGTCGACGCGGGCTACACGTCGGTCATGATCGACGCCTCGCGCGAGAGCTACGACGAGAACCTGCACGCCACCGCCGACGTCGTCGCGTACGCGCACGCGCGCGGCGTGCACGTCGAGGCCGAGCTCGGCACGCTCGGCGGCATCGAGGACCTCGGCGAGACCGCCGCTCGCTCGATGCTGACCGACCCCGAGCAGGCGGTGCGCTTCGCGCGCGAGACCGGCGTCGATGCGCTGGCGATCGCGATCGGCACGTCGCATGGCGCCTACAAGTTCAAGGGCGCGCCGCACCTCGACCTCGAGCGCCTCGAGGAGATCGCGCGCCGCGTGCTGCAGCCGCTCGTCCTGCACGGCGCGTCCTCGATGCCGCCGGAAGCGGTCGCGTTCGCGGAGCGCTGGGGTGCCCGGCTGCCGCACGCGCAGGGCATCCCCGAAGACCTGATCCGGCAGGCGATCGCCCGCGGCATCGCCAAGGTGAACACCGACTCCGATCTCCGCCTGGCGGCGCTTGGGCGGCTGCGCCAGGTGCTGACGGAGCGCCCCGACCTGTTCAACCTCTACGAGCTCATGGGCGAGATGGAGGCCGCGATCCGCGACGAGACGGCGCTGCGGATCCGCATGCTGGGCGGCAGCAACAAGGCAGCGGCCTAAAACAGCTCCTCGTAGAACGGCTCTTCGATCTTCTCGATCCAGCGGTCGTAGAACGCCGGGACGTAGACCGGCATGCAGAGGGGTGGCCAGCCGACGACCTGGCTCACGTGGCGCGAAAGCGCGTCGCTGCGGATGGCGCTGCCGGAAGGCACGTCTTCGACGAGGTCGGGTGCCGGCGGGCGCGGGCGCTCGGAGGTGTCGACGAGGGCGGCGAGGTCGGTACGCGGGCCGGGGGCCGGCCAGTGGACGTCGCCGGCGCAGCAGATCGGTGGATCGGGCTGCCGGATCTCGTCGTGGACGATCCAGCTCCAGAGCCGCACGGCGACGCCGCGGTCGCGCGCGAGAGATTCCGCCGCGCGGCGCGCGGCGTGATAGGCGGTCCGGTGATCGGGGTGCGCGTCGTAGAGCGACGCCGTGATCACGATCGCCGATCGCACGGTCGCGGGAACGTCGCTCGCAGCGGCGACCGCGCGCTCGAGCGCGCCCTGGCCCGCCGGCGTCAGGACGTCCTCGCGCCGTCCGTCGACCAGGCGCGACGAGGCGACGAGGCCCATGTCGGGGCCGCGGACGAACGCGATCGGCACGTCGCGGCCCGGGGCCATGACGTCCCACGCCGCGCGCGTCTCGTCCTCGCGCAGCGCGACGATGCGCTCGGTCTTCTCGGCCTCCGGGATGCCGTTGCAATCGCCCGGCACGGTCGCGCGGTCGCCGCCCGAGACGTAGACGACGCGTACGAGGCGGCGGGGCTCGGCGGCGAGGCGGTGGATCGTCTCGGCCGCGAGGATCGACTCGTCGTCGGGGTGAGGCGACACGACGACGAGGGCGCTCGTCGGCGCGTCGCCGGGCGGCGCGTCGCCGCACGCGGCGAGGAGCGCCAGCGGCAGAGCGACCGCGAGAGGAAGGCGTCGCAGCGAGCGCGGCACGCCGTGCCTTAGCCCGGGTCCACGGCCGCCGGCAACGCCGGCCGGTCGCGGCCCGCGCGTCCGGCGAAGCGATCGTAACCGCATCGTGACCGGATCGTGACCGGATCGTCATGACTGTCCCGACCGGTCGCCATATCGCACTCGGCAGATCAGCTCGGCGCGGCGGCGCTCCGGCTCACGTCGATCCGCTGCGACGCCGACGCCGCGAACCGAGGAGAAGACTCATGCGATCCATCGCTTCCATCGCTGCCCTGGTCGGCGCGCTCGCTCTCGCGAGCTCGGCTCGCGCCGGCACGATCGCGAGCCCGGCGATCACCGTCGGCAACGGCGGGACCGTCATCTGCACGGTGGCCAATCTGGGCGACACGGCCATCCTCATGCAGGTTCCGACCGTGTTCCGGAGCGACGGCAGCTCGGCCGGTGCGTTCTCGACCTGCGGTGGCGCGTTCCCGAGGACGCTTCCTCCCCATCAGAGCTGCTCGATCGGGGCGAGCGCGGACCCGACCGTAGGTACGCGGCTCCAGTTCAACATCACCTTCACCGGCAGCGCGAAGAAGTTCCGCGGCCTCTGCAACGGCACCACGCCGGGCGGCGGCTTCCCGGAGATCGTCGCGGAGATGCGCTGAGCGGGGCCTCGGGAAGCGGCGGGCTCCCGCGCCGACACGGGACCTCGCCTCGCCGCTTCGGAGTCGCACCGTCAGCTGCGCGTGATGTAGTTCTCGAGCTGCTCGATCAGGAACTGCTTCTCGTGAATCACGGCCTTCACGACGTCGCCGATCGACAGGAGCCCGAGCAGACGCCCGCTCTCGAGCACGGGGAGGTGGCGGATGCGTTTGTCGGTCATGAGCGCCATGCAGTCGTCGAGCGACTGCTCCGGGCGGACGTAGACCACGCGCGACGTCATGATCTCGCGCACCGGGGTCTCGCGCGACGCCTTTCCCTTCAGGATCACCTGGCGCGCGTAGTCGCGCTCGGAGAGGACGCCGATCACTTGCTGCGTGCCGTCCATGACGAGGACGGCCCCGACGTCCTTCTCCGCCATGAGACGGAGCGCCTCGTACACGGTGTCGTCGGGCGACACCGACCACACGTGGTGTCCTTTTCCCTCCAGCACTTCGCGGACCGTATTCATGGCTGCCTCCTTTCGGAAGGCCACTGGCCGCGGGCCCCGGGCGACTCGGCCCGCACGCGAACTGTGCCACCCCCGTCGCGGGCTCTCAAGGCCCCCGCCGGAGGGCGCGCGGGACAGACGGGCCGGCGCGGCGACATGCCGGCCGGCCCGCGTGCGATTACTTGCAGCCCAGCGTGCTGCCGGGGGTGTTGAAGAGGCAGCCCAACGGCGGGGCGCCCGAGAAGGTCACCTCGCCGCAGAGGCCGGTCGCGGCGGTGGGCGCGTCGAGGACCATGGTCGCCGACAGCGGCACGTCGACGGGGAGTGTCGCGTAGCTTCCGCCCCGGCCGGACACGTTGAACTTGACGACGTCGGGGTGCGCGCCGCTCGTGCTGAGCTTCACCTTGTTCACGACGCCGTCGATCGCGTCGTGGCTCCGGAAGGTGTGGCTCGTCCCGGCCTTGTTCGCCGTCCAGCCCGTCCGCGTGAGCGGGTCGTACGCTCCGCCCGGGACCTCGACGTCGAAGAGCGGCGCTCCGGCCTCGTCCTCGACGATCACGCGGACGCCCTGCGCCTCGGGCAAGAGGGTCGGCGGGGATGCGAAGTCGAGCGCGCCGGTGAAGCTGAACGTGTCGTCGCCGCCGCCGGTCGTGTACTTCGTGAGCTTGAGGCGCGCGGTCGAGACGGCGACGCCGTTCGTGCACGGATCGCACGCGTCGCCGAGGCCGTCCAGGTCGCCGTCGAGCTGCTGGGGATCGGGATCGACCGGGCAGATGTCGATCAGGTCGCACACGGTGTCGCCGTCGCCGTCCGGGAGCTTCTGGTCGCTCGGGCACGAGCCGCTCGCGCCGTCGCACGACTCGGTGATGTCGCACACGTCGACCGCGGGCCGGCACACGGTGCCCGCCGAGACGACCGTGCAGGTGTCGGTGCAGCAGTCACCGCCGATCACGGCGCCGCCGTCGCATTGCTCGCCCGGATCCAGCGTTCCGTTGCCGCAGTCGTCGAGCAGGTAGCGGGCGACGGTGAAGTTGTCGTCGCTCGCGGTCCGGCTCGCACCGGCGGCGACGATCTTGCGATCGGTCTGGATCGCGACGCCGTTCGCCGCCGTCTCGGGTCCGGTCCCGACGACCGTCGTCACGATGCCGGTGCCGCCGAAGTTCGTGTCGAGGCTGCCGTTCGCGTTGTAGCGCACGACCTCCCAGTCGTTGCTCCCGGAATTCGTCGCCTTCCCGGCGACGACGAAGCGGCCGCTGTCGAAGAGCGCGATCCCGTCGGCCTCGGAGCCGGTTCCGATCTGCGTGGTGAGGATGCCGGTGCCGTTCAACCCCGGGTCGAGCGTTCCGGTCGAGTCGACGCGCGCGACGCCGATGTGGCGCTGCGTGCCGGGTCCAAAGCGCGCCTGTCCCGCGATCAGAATCATGCCATCGGGCTGAAGCGCGAGCGCGCGCGCGTCGTCGTTGCCGAGGCCGAAGTGGATCCGCTTCCAGCCGGTGCCGCCGCCGAAGGTCGTGTCGAGCGCGCCGGCCGTGGTGAAGCGCGCGACCAGCATGTCCTCTGACGAGCCGAACGCGCTCAGCCCGGCGATCACGATCTTGCCGTCCGGCTGGATGGCGATCGCGCGTGCCTCGTCGTCGCCGGCGTTCCCGCCGGTGCCGATCGGGACGGACACCTTGCCGTCGCCGCTGAACGTCGTGTCGAGCGTGCCGTCGGGCAGATAGCGCGCCAGCGCGAGGTCGCGGTTCGCGCCGTTGTGGCTGTAGCCCGCGGCGACGATCCTCCCGTCGCTCTGGATGGCGACCGCGAGCGCCTCGTCGTTCACCGTCCCGATCGCGGTCGTGACGATGCCGCCGCTCCCGAAGTCGCCGTCGAGCGTCCCGTCGGGGAGGTAGCGGACGAGCGCGAAGTCCTCGTTGCCGCCGTTCCGGCTGAAGCCGGCGACGACGATCTTCTGATCGTCCTGGACGGCGACGGCGAACGCGCGGTCGATCGCGTTCGTCGGCCCGACGGGCGTGATCACCTTGCCGGTGCCGTTGAACGACGAGTCGAGCGTGCCGTTCAGGAGGTAGCGCGCGACGCTGAAGTCGTCGCCGGTCGCGTTGGTCGTCGAGTAGCCGGCGACGACGATGCGGTCGTCGGCCTGGATCGCGACCGCCCGCCCGACGTCGGCGAGGGTCCCGACCGGCGTCTTCACGATGCCGCCGGTCCCGAACGTCGGGTCGAGCGCGCCGGACTGCGCGCGCGCGGCGCTCGCGAGCGCGAGGAGCGCGCAAGCGGCCGCCCAGGCGACCGGGCGCGGGCGGTACGCGAAGCGGTAGCGAACGGGGGCCGGCATGAAGCTCGGGTGCGGCACGAGGATCCTCCAGAGGGGGGCGGCAGGGCCCGCGTCGCGATGATGCGGCCGCGCGCCCGGACTCCGCAAGCCAAAAGCGCGCGCCGGCCGGCCACCGGCAGACCGGACGGACGCGTCGAGCGAGCGACCGCCATGGCGAGCGCCCTCCTTGGAGAGCGAGGCGGCGCCGGCGGTACGTCGAGAAGCAGCGCGCCGGCCCGAGAGGGTCAGCCCGTGACGGCGACGCCCTCGGCGACGAAGCGATCGATCTCCTCGGCCGAGTATCCGACCTCTGCGAGGACCGCCCGCGTGTGCTGTCCGAGGGTCGGCGCCGGGTGTGCCGCCCCCGGCGTCCGCGACAGGCGCGCGAGCGGGGCGAGCCGGCGATGGCGGCCGAAGCTCGGGTGCTCGACCTCCGCGAGGAAGCCCGCGTCGCGGGCGATCGGGTCGTGGACGATCGCGCGCGCGACCGGCCCCGGGGCGAGCTCGGCGCACCCGAGGTCGGCCGCGACGAGGTCGCGCTCCCAGTCGGCGGCGCTCCGGCGCGCGAGGATCCGGCCGAGCGCGTCGGCGAGCGCGCCGTCGTTCGACGCGCGGTCGGCCGGCGTCGCGAACCGGCGATCGCCCGCGAGATCGCCCCAGGGGGCGAGCGCCCGGCAGAGTGCATCCCACTCCTTCGGCTTCGGCGCGGCGAGGAAGATCCAGCCCGACGCCGCCTCGTACAGGCGGTAGAGCGCCGAGTGGCCGTAGAGGAGCGCGTCGGGCGAGCGGCAATCCGCGCGCCCGTCGTAGTCGATGCAGTCGCCGCCGACCGCGTACGCCGTCGTGCACAGCATCGACGTCAGGATGTCGTCGGAGACACCGCTCCGCGCGCGGCCCAGCAGGCCGAGGAGAAGGGCGGTCGCGACGCCGAGCGCCGCGCAGCCGTCGGCGTTGCCGGGCGCCTGGGCGGCCAGGTTGAGGCGGATCGACGCCGGCTTGATGTCGGCGAGCGCGAGATCCGGGCCGTGCGGGATCGACGGCCCCGCCTGCAGCAGCGCTGCCCCGCTCGCGACCCCGATCGTCGGCGCGAACGCGGGCTTCCGCGCGCACGGTCCGTCGACGCCGTAGCCGGGAGCGGAGAGGTAGACGAGGCGCGGGTTCTCGCGCCGAAGCGACGCCGCGTCGACGCCGAGCCGCTCCGCGACGCCCGCGCGGTAGCTCATGAGGACGACATCGCTCCGCCGCGCGAGCCGGTGGACGACCTCGCGCGCCTCCTCGCGCTCGAGGTCGAGCGCCACGCTCTCCTTCCCCTGGAGGACCTTGACGGCGCCCGCGTCGGGGAACGGCATCACGTGGCGCATCGGCTCGCCGGCAATCGGCTCGATCTTGACGACGCGCGCGCCCAGGTCGGCCAGGATCGCGGTGCCGTAGGGCGCGGCGTACCAGAGGCCGAGCTCGAGGATCGTGACGCCGGCGAGCGGGCCGGGCCGCGCCCCGGCGTGCGCACGATCCGCCTCGTCCAGTGCGTCCGCCGGCTGCGGTGCGGCCACGGGCGCCGCCGTGACGGGCGCGGCCGGCGCGTCCTCGATCTCCGCGAGCGCGGCCGCGGTGTGCGCGCCGAGCTCCGGCGCAGGGCCGCGCGGCGCGATCGGGGTCGCGGCGAAGCGCGCGAACGGCGCGAGCTGACGCGTGCGTCCGGCGCGCGGGTCGTCGAGCTCGACGACGTGGCGGTTGTGCCGCATCTGCGGGTGGTCGAGCACCTCGCGCGTCTGCCGGAAGACCTCGGCCCACACGTTCGGGTGGGCGTCGAAGACCTCCTGCCACTCCGCGACGGTTCGCCCGCGCGCAGCCTCGAGCAGGATCTCCCAGAAGCGCTCGCGCTTCTCCTCGGTCTCGAAGTCGGGCGCCGACCGCCACTCCGGGTCGTCGAACATCCACGCGAGGCCGAGGACCTCCATGAACTCCCGGAAGAGGTGCGGCGATGTCTGCGAGAACTGGAGCCAGCGACCGTCCTTCGTCAAGCAAACGAGGAGGCGGAACGCGAAGCCCTGGGTCGGCACGCCGCGCTCGGAATACGGCGCCTGCGGCGTGTACGCCGTCGGGTAGCGCTCGCACACGATGCGGAGGAACCACTCCCACGGGTCGTGCGCGGCGAGGCCCTGCACGAGCGACGATTCGACGTGCTGGCCGCGGCCGCTTCGCTCGCGCTCCCAGAGCGCGGCGAGAGCGCCGTGGAGCGCCGTGTGGGCGGCGCTGAAGCTCGCGTAGCGCGCGGCGGGGAACGCCGGGCCCGCGCGCGGCGCCATCCCCGCGACGTGCGACATCGCGCCGAGCTTCGCGAGCACGACCCCCTCGTACCCCTTCCGCGACGCGAACGGCCCACGGCTTCCGAAGCCGGTGATCGACACGTGGACCAGGCGTGGATTGCGCTCCGCGAGCGCCGGCCAGCCGAGGCCGAGGCGATCGGCGACGCCCGGCCGGAACGACTCGACCAGCACGTCGGCCCGCTCCGCGAGCCGCCGGGCGGCGTCGCGGTCGCCCGCCTTCCGGAGGTCGAGGACGGCGCTCCGCTTGCCGCGCAGCCAGAACGGGAAGGCGGGCTCGCGGCGGAGCGCGTCGCCGCCCGGCGGCTCGACGTGGAGGACGTCGGCGCCGTAGTCCGCGAGCACCAGCGTCGCGAGCGCGCCGGGAAGGGCGCGCGACAGGTCGACGACGCGCAGGCCGGCGAGCGGCGGCGCGGGCTCGGGCACGGCGCTCATCGCGCGCGCGCCGGCCGGAAGCGCGGCAGGACGACGCCGGGCGACGGCTCGTCCCACGCCACCTCGACCGCGACGCCGACGGCGATCGCGTCGGCCGGCACGTCGAGGAGGTTCGTGATCAGCCGCGCGCCCGGCGCGTCGTCGAGCTCGACCACCGCGACGTTGTACGGGACGTCGCGCGCGAGGGCGGGGACGGCGGCGTGGTGGACGACCGTGTAGCTGAAGACGCGCCCGCGCCCGGACACGACGGGCCACTCGCTGCGCGCGGAGCCGCAGCGCGGGCAGCCCGGGAGCGGCGGATGGCGGAACCGCCCGCAATCGCAGCAGCGCTGCACGCGGAGCTCGCGCCGCCGGCACGCCTCCCAGAAGGGGCTCGTCTCGCGGTCGGGGTGAACGTCGGCCAGCGCCGAGAGGAGCCCGCTGCCGCCGTCGCGCCCGTCGCCGGCCTGCTCTCGCTCGTCGGTCATCGCGTCATCTCCGGAGGACGAGCGAGCTCGTCGGGAGGTTGCTCGGACCGGCGGTCACGAGCGCGATCTCGGCGTCCTTCACCTGGCAGTGCGCGGTGCCGCGCAGCTGGCGGACGCCTTCGATGACGTGCGTCATGCCGAGCAGGTAGACCTCCGACAGATTGCCGCCGTGCGTGTTCACCGGAAGGCGGCCGCCCTCGAAGTGGAGGCCGCCGTCCTCGACGAACGCGCCCGACTCGCCGCGCCCGCAGAAGCCGTAGTCCTCGAGCTGGAGGAGGACCATGCCGCTGAAGTGATCGTAGAGGAGCGCGACGTCGACGTCCTCCGGCCCGACGCCGGCCTGCGCCCACAGGCGCTTCGCGAGGTGGGCGTGCCCCGCCGAGACGTAGAGCTCCTCGGGCTGGTTCTGCGACGTGAGCCCGGCGCCCCAGAGCGCGTCGCCGCCCTGCGCGCCCGCCATGACGTAGACCGGCCTCTGCGCGAGGTCGCGCGCGCGCTCGGCCGACGTGACCAGGACGACGGCGCCGCCGTCGTTCTCCTGGCAGCAGTCGAAGAGGCGGAACGGATCCGCGATCATGCGCGACGACTGGTGCTGGTCGATCGTGAGCGGGGTCCGCTTCAGCGCGCGCGGGTTCCGCTCGGCGTGCCGTCGCGTGGCGACCGCGACCTCCGCGAGGTGGCGCGGCGTCGTCCCGTAGCGGTGCATGTGTCGGCGGAAGAGGAGGGCGAAGAACTGCGCGGGCGAGATGAGACCGAACGGCCGGTGGAAGTCGCTCGCCGGGTCGGCCGCGATCTGCGCCGAGCCGTAGGACGCGCCGAAGCGCGCGTGCGGCGGCTGCGTGATGACCTTGTAGACCATCACGACCGACGCCTGACCCGCCGCGACCGCCGCGGCCGCGTTCGCGATCGCGCCGCACGTTCCGCCGCCGCCGCCGCCGTGGACCATGTTGGACCAGTTCACGCTCGGGATCCCGAGCGCCGGAGCGAGCACGCTCGGGTCGAGCTTCTCGACGGAGTAGGTCGCGAAGCCGTCGACATCGCGGCGCGCGAGGCCG
>DASRFA010000022.1:0-70711 GCA_035651755.1 Binatia bacterium
CGGCCGCCGGGACGAACCACCACTGCGCGACCTCGACGACGCGCACGCCTGCCAGAACGTCCTGCATCTCTCGTGCTCCTTCCGATGAAATCGATCGCGTGCGGCGTCGGCCGCCGTCAGCCGCCGAGACCGTAGCGAGCATAGCGCAGAAGGTCGCTGCTCACGGTGCCGGGCTTCGTGTCGTACGCGAGGAGCGCGACCAGCCGCGGGACGCCGCCGCCGATCTCGGTGACGCGGTGGATCGAGTACCGGCCCTGGAAGAGAAGCAGCGTCCCCGGCGCCATCCCGAGCCGCCGCACCCGCGACCGGTCGCCCGAGAGCACCGCGTGCACCGCCGGGTAGTCCTCGTCGTCGCGCCGGCGGACGTTCGGCGCGTACTCGAAATCGCCGCCGCGCTCGGCGCTCCGGAGCGCGATCGACGTGACGAAGTCGGTCTGGTCGAAGTGCCAGCCGAGCTCGTCGCCGTCCTCCATGACCGCGACGTTGAGCGCCCCGAGCGGGTCGGCGTAGCGATGGAGCTCCGGCTCGCCGAGCGCCGCCGCGAGGAAGCGCATGAGCGGATCCCACTCGTAGAGCCGGCGCAGGGAGTGCGCGGGCGGAAAAAGGTCGTACGCGATCGCCGAAAGCGCGGATCTCCCGAGGTGGCGGCGCGGGTCGTCGTTCGGAAGCGACGGATCGGCCGGCTCGAGGTACGGCTGGATGGGCCCCTCGGAATGGTGGGCGAGCCGGAGCAGGGGCTCGGTGTCGGCGATCGCGCGCTCCACGGCCGCCGCCGTGAGGAACGCCGGCAGCTCGCAGCAGCCGGTCGCGCCGAGCTGCGAGCGGCACTCGCTCACGAGGCGGCCCCCGCGCGGCGCGGCGAGATCGAGGAGCGGATAGCGCTCGAGATCGACGAGCTCGGACGGCGATCGCGCGCTCACGCCGGAGGCTTCGCGCACGTGCGTCGGGATGTCCAGCGCGCGCGGGGCGCGCGCTGGCGCGCTGCGCTTGACGTCTCGTCGCGGCGGCCGGAGAACGACCGTGACGGCGCGCGATGGCGATCGCAGTCCCCGAGCCAGCGACGAACCGTTTGCGGGAGGAACGATGGCAAAGCTCGAGGGAAAGCGCATCCTGATCACAGGCGTCGGGGGCCAGGTCGCGCTGCCCGTAGCGCGCGCGCTGGCGCCGGCGAACGAGGTCTTCGGCCTCGCGCGCTTCCGCCGCGCGGAGGACCGCGAGCGCATTGCGGCGCTGGGCGTGCGGTGCGTCGCGGCCGACCTCGGCGACGGGTCGCTCGACGACGTCCCGGACGACGTCGACTACGTGCTGCACTTCGCCGTCGCGAAGAGCCGCGACGCGAGCTTCGACGCGGACCTCGACGCGAACGCCGGCGGCACGGGCCGGCTGCTCCACCGCTGCCGGCGCGCCCGCGCGTTCCTCCACTGCTCGTCGACCGGGGTCTACGAGGCCGCCGGCGACCGCCGGCTGCGCGAGACCGACCCGCTCGGCGACAACCATCGCGCGATCCTGCCGACGTACAGCATCTCGAAGATCGCGGCGGAGGCGATCGCTCGCTTCGGCGCGCGCGAGTGGAACGTCCCGGTGACGATCGCGCGTTTGAACGTCCCATACGGCGACAACGGCGGGTGGCCGGCGCTGCACCTCGACTGGATGCTCGCCGGCCAGCCCATTCCCGTCCATCCCTCGGGTCCGAGCCTCTACAACCCGATCCACGAGGACGACATCGCAGCCCAGATCCCCCACCTCCTGGGCGCGGCGTCGGTGCCGGCCACCGTCTTCAACTGGGCAGGCGACGAGACCGTCGCGCTCGAGGAGTGGTGTAGCCACCTCGGCGACCTCGTGGGCGCGCCGCCGCGCTTCTTCGCGACCGACCGGACCATCGGGAGCGTCGCCGTCGACACGTCGCGCCTGCACGCCATTGCGGGCGCGACGCGCGTCAAATGGCGCGACGGCATGCGGCGCATGGTCGCGGCGCGCCACCCCGAGGTGGAGCTGCGGGTCTGAGCGCGGGCGCTCAGCCGCGCGTGATCGGCACGTGGCCCGGGCGGTCCGCGACGCGGGCGAGCCAGGCGCGGACGTTCGGGTGTGGCGCGAGGTCGAATCCGCCTTCGCCGGCGACGTGCGTGTAGGCGTAAAGCGCAATGTCGGCGATCGAATAGCGCTGGCCGACGAAGAAGTCGCGCCCGGCGAGATGCCTCTCCATGACGCCGAGCGCGGCGACGCCGAGCGCGTGCTTCTGGGCCAGGAGCGGCCGGCGCTCGTCGGTCAGGAGCCCGTGCGTGAGCCAGAACCGGGACGTCGCGATGTTGGGCTCGTGGCTGTACTGCTCGAAGAACATCCACTGCAGGACCTGGGCGCGCTGGAGACGCCCTTCGGGCAGGTACGGGGTCCCGTCGGCCAGGTAGAAGAGGATCGCGTTGGATTCCGCGAGCGCCGTCCCGTCCTCGAGCTCGAGCACCGGAATGCGGCCGTTCGGGTTGCGCGCGAGGAAGTCGGGCGTTCGGGTCTCGCCGGCGACGATGTCGAGCTCGATCCTCTCGAACGGGATGCCGAGCAGGGAAAGCAGAATTCGGATCTTGTACCCATTGCCGGACGAGAGGTAATCGTAGAGCCGCAGCATGCCGCCTGAGTAGCCCGACAGGGCGGACGGCGCGAGGCGCGTTCCAAGCTCGTTGGAAGGCCGCGCGGCGTCGCACCGCAGTCCGCCCGGCGCCGGATCGGGCCGCCGTCCACCGCCGCTTCCGTCCAACCCGCACGAATCACTCCGCCTCAAGCTTCCAGCACCCGCGACCGACAACATTTCAAACACGGATGTCCGCGCGCGCTCCGCCGACGGCGTGCGTCGCGCGGCAGCGAACATGGACGCCATAGCGACCTCTCGCCGAATGCCGGGCGACGTACCGCCAGCGGCGGCGCTCCCGCCGCCATCGCCCGCGCCGCGCGAGCCGAACGGCGCGCTGGACCCGCGCCTGCTCGCGAGCCTGCGCCACGAGCCCGCACGACGGGAGGCTTCACCCGAGCCGCGTGCAGCGGATGCCCTGGCGAAGGCGCTGGACGGCGCCGCAATCGCGGCGGAGCGCGCCGACTCGAGCGCAGGCGCGCCGCGGGAGGTCCTCGGCGAGACGACGTCCGCGGGCTGCATTGCGATCGCAGGCGAGCTGGAGCGCCTCGCGGAAGCGGCTCGCGCGCTCGCGCGTGAGCCGGACAGCACGGAGCGGCGCCTCGACCTCATCGGCGCGGCCGAGGACCTCGCGGCGAGCGTCCGCGGGCTCGCGCGCGCCGTCGCCGGTCTCCGCCGGGCGGCGCGCTCGGTGCAAGGGAGCCCGCTACCGCCGGACGCGGCGATCGCGCGCTGGTGCGCCGAGGTCGACCGGCGCGCGGCGGCGCTCCGGGATGCGATCAACGCGGAGCACGGCCATCCCGCTGCGAGCGACCAGGACGGGCACGTCGCGGCGGACCTCTTCTGCGGAGCGTCGGCGGCCGAGCTCGCCGTCTCCGTCAGCGGCCCGCGCGCGATCGCGGCTGCGCGCCGCGCCGCGGGCGCGGGCGGGAACGCGGCCGCGCTCGCCGACCGGGCGATCCGGTCGCTCGTGGAGTGGACGGCCGTGGCGTCCGCGGCGCCGGGGCGCGACTGACGATGTTGGTCTTGACTCGCAAGATCGGCGAGACGATCCGGATCGGCGACGAGATCACGGTCCGGGTGCTCGGCGTCCGCGGCGGCCAGGTGAGCCTCGGCTTCGTGGCGCCTGCGAACGTCCGCATCTTCCGGGAAGAGGTCGTCCGATCGATCGAAAAGCAGAACCTGGAAGCGGTCGTCACGGATCCCGGGCGCCTCGCGGAGGCGGCGCGCATATGGGAAGATGAGGCCGATGCCGAGGACGGCTGAAAAGCTCGCCCCGGCGCGCCGGACGCGGCGGAACGAGGGCTCGGCCCGGGTTTCGTCGCAGCGCTTTGGAGACCGCGAGGTGCCCGCGGACCGCATCCTCGAGGTCCCTGAGGGATTGGTCGGCTTCCCGCAGCACCGCCGGTTCGCTCGGCTCGAGTGTCGCGCGGGGTCGCCGTTCGAGTGGCTCCTGTCGCTCGAGGACCCCGAGCTCGCGTTCGCCGTTGGAGATCCGTCGCGGCTGGTTCGGGGCTACGAGGCGCCGAGAGCGGAAGCCGCCGTCGCGCTGCACGCCGACGTCGACGACGTCGAGTTCCTCGCCCTGGTCGCCATCCCGAAAGACGTTCGACGGATGACGATCGACCTCGTGGCGCCGATCGCGATCGATCGCCGCCGCCGCGTGGCGCGCCAGCTTCTCGTGTCCGACCCGCGCTGGGACGCCGCCGTCCCGATCCTCCGCCGCGCCTGACCAACGGGGCGAGGGGAGGGATCCCCTCGTCGAGCTAACCCCGGCCGAGCAGCCAGCCGAGCACGAGCCGCTGCGCCGGCGCGAGGACCGAGCGTAGCGCGCCCGTGAAGATCGCGAGCAGCAGGATCGCCATCCCGAATCGCCGCAGGAACGCGGCGAGCGGCGCGAGCGAGCGCGGCAGGAGGCTCTCGAGGACGCCGAACCCGTCGAGCGGCGGGATCGGGAGCAGGTTGAACACCGCCAGGACGACGTTCACGACGACCGAGAAGACGGCGAGGGACAGCGCGAGGTGAAGGACCAGACCGCCGTCCTCGAGCTGCGGCCGGAGCCACGCGACGGCGGCAGCGGAGCAGCCTGCGAGGAGCAGGTTCGAGACCGGCCCGGCGGCGGAGATGAGGAAATGAGCGCGCCGCGGCGCGCGCGTCCGCGCGAGCATCACCGGAACGGGCTTCGCCCAGCCGAACACGGGCGCTCCGGCGAACGCCAGCAAAGCCGGAAGGAGCAGGCTCCCGACGGGGTCGATGTGGCGAAGCGGGTTCAAGCTGATTCGGCCGAGGTCGCGCGCCGTCGGGTCGCCGCAGGCGAGGGCGACCAGCCCGTGCGCCGACTCGTGGAAGCTCACCGCGAGCACGAGGGCGACGACCTGCACGACGACGAGGATGGTCTGTTCGGACACGTCAGTCCCCGGTCGACGGCGCGCCGCCGACGAGCTGCTCGCTGATCTGCCACAGGCGGCGGGCGGCCTCCGGGTCGCGCGCCGCCCGCGACGGCTCGGCTTCGCGGCAGTTCTTGAAGTACCGGCCCGTGACGGACGCGAGCTCGGGCGCGGTCGCGACGTGGAGCGACGTCGCGGCCCCCTGCTCGGGCGAGCGGAAGAACGGGGCGAGCGCGCGGATCGCGAGCTGCGCGAGGCGGCCATTGTTCTTTCCGAGGCCGGTCGCGACGGCGCCCGGGTGGACGCTGTTCACGGTCACGCCGCTTCCCGCGAGGCGCCGCGCGAGCTCCTGCGTGAACAGGATGTTCGCGAGCTTCGAGTGCCCGTACACCCGCATCGCGCGATAATCGCGCTCGAAGCCGAGGTCGTCGAAATTCATGCCGCGGACGAACTTGTGCGCGTCGGACGCGACGTTGACGACGCGCGCGGGGGCCCCGGCGCGCAGCCGATCGAGGAGCAGGATCGTCAAGAGGAAATAGGCGAGGTGGTTCACCGCGAACGTCGCCTCGATGCCGTCCTCGGTCGTCGTGCGCTTCAGGTTCACGACACCGGCGTTGTTCACGAGCAGGTGGATCGCCGGGAAGCGGGCGGAGATCTCCTGCGCGACGCGGCGCACGTCGCCTTGGCGTCCGAGGTCGGCGAGGAAGACGTCCGGCTGGCGGCCGCCGCCCGCGGCGGCGACCTCCTGCGCGGTCGCACGCGCCCGCTCGGGATCGCGCGCGACGATCGCGACCGTCGCTCCGCGGCGCGCGAGCTCGATCGCGGTCGCGCGGCCGACGCCGGACGTCGCGCCGGTGACGATGCACACCTTGTCGGTCAGCGGCATGGCGGGACGAGGGGCGGCACGCTCAGCGCCAGGCGCGTTGGCCGAAGCGGAGAAACGGCGACACGAATGGCTGGCCGCGGCCGATGTCGACGGGCACGATGCGGTAGGGGAGGGCGACCCCGTCGAGGAAGGTCGTGACCTTCCAGCCGTTCGGCGTGGGCCAGTCGTGGAGATCGATCACGTCGAGAGGATGTCATCGCCGCCCGGTCGGGTCCAGGGCGTCGCGCTCGTGACCGGCGGCTCGCGCGGCCTCGGCCGGGAGCTGGCGCGCGCGCTCCTCGCGCGCGGCTTCGCGGTCGCGATCGTGGCGCGGGGGAGGGAGGCGCTCGCGACGGCCGAGCGCGAGCTCGCTCGCGGCGCGCCCGGACGGGTCGCCGCCTGGCCGTGCGACGTCGGCGACGCCGCGCAATGCCGTGAGGCGGTCGAGCGCGTGGTCGAGACGTTCGGGCGGCTCGACCTCCTCGCGAACTGCGCCGGGACGATCGGCGTCGCGCCGATCGAGCGCCAGGCGCGCGCGGACTTCGAGGCCTCGCTCGCCGTGCACCTGTACGGCCCGCTCGCGCTCATGATCGCGGCGCGCGACGCTCTCGTCCGGGCGGGCAGGGGTCGGATCGTCAACGTCGCGGCCATCGAAGGGCTGATCGGCGTGCCGCGCCTCGCGGCGACCGTCGCCGGGAAGTTCGCGCTCGTCGGGGTCTCCCAGAGCCTCGCGGCCGAATGGCGCGGGCTCGGGATCCGGGTCACGCTCGTCTGCCCGGGCTTCATCCGGCCGCCGCGATCCGAGGCGGGGGGCGCTCCGGCGACCCCGATGCCGCGCTGGGTGGCGCTCGCCGCGCGCTCGTCGCTCGCGTCGATCGGGCGCGAGCGCGCGGCGCGGCGCATCCTCGCCGCCAGCGACCGCGGACAGGCGCGGCTCGTCCTCACGCCGCTCGCGCGC
This sequence comes from Binatia bacterium, assembly GCA_035651755.1. Lineage (GTDB taxonomy): Bacteria > Desulfobacterota > Binatia > UBA12015 > UBA12015 > DASRFA01. The sequence continues at coordinate 6,831 of DASRFA010000022.1, forward strand.
GTTCTCTTCCTCTGGGGCGCGCTCGCCCCCGGCTCGCTCGCGCGGTTCGCGGCGTGGGCGGATCGCCGGGCCTGGCGCGGCGCCGCCGACCCCGGTAACACGCACGCAGCCGGGTAGCGCGGCGCGGTCGACTCGGGCGACCGCCGGCTCCGGGAGGGAAAGGCGATGTCAGGCGAGATCTACGCGAGCCCGGAGCACGAGGCGTTTCGATCGGTCGTGCGCAAGTTCGTGCAGGACGAGCTGGCGCCACGCGCGCGCGAGTTCGACCAGATGGGGCGCATCGACAAGTCGCTCTACCGCACCATGGGAGAGCTCGGGATGCTCGGCATCCGCTACGACCCGAAGTGGGGCGGTGCCGGGCTCGACTGGTCGTACACCGCGGTCATGTTCGAGGAGATCGCGCGCTGCGACAACGCCGGAGTGTGCATGGGCATCAGCGTGCACACCGACATGGCGACGCCGTCGCTCCACCAGTTCGGCTCGGACGAGCTCCGCCGCCGCTGGCTCGTCCCCGCGATCCGCGGCGAGCTGGTCGGCGCGATCGCGGTGACCGAGCCCGGAGCGGGGTCGGACGTCGCGGGCATCAAGACGCGCGCGGTGCGCGACGGCGACCACTGGGTGATCAACGGCTCCAAGGTCTACATCACCAACGCGGCGACGGCGGACTTCTTCTGCCTGCTCGCGGTCACCGATCCCGCCGCCGGACATCAGGGCTTCTCGCAGATCATCGTCCCGAGCGATGCGCCCGGCTTCAGCCACCGCCTGCTCGACAAGATCGGGAACAAGGGCTCGGACACGGGGCTCCTCTTCTTCGAGGACGTGCGAGTGCCGGTCTCGAACACGATCGGCGCGATCGGCCGCGGGTTCCAGCAGCAGATGATGCAGTTCCAGGACGAGCGCCTGGTGGCCTGCGTCAGCTCGAACGCGTCGTCGCGCGAGCTGTGGGAGATCACCCGCAAGCACTGCGAGCAGCGCGTCCTCTTCGGGAAGCCGCTCAGCAAGATGCAGGTGACGCAGTTCAAGCTGGTCGACATGCTGACGCGCATCACTGCCGACCGCGAGATGGTGCACGCGTGCATCCGGAAGCGGATCCGCGGCGAGGACGCGACGCTCGAGATCTCGATGGCGAAGCTGCTCGTGGGGCGGACCTCGCGCTATGTCGCCGACGAGTGCATCCAGCTCCACGGCGGGTTCGGCTACATGACCGAGAGCGCGGCGGGGCGCGCGTTCGTCGACTCGCGCCTCATCTCGATCGGGGGCGGGTCCGACGAGACGATGATCCACTACATGGGGAAGATGATCGGGTTATAGATCTGTTCAACGAGGGGATCGCTCCCCTCGCCCGTTCGGCAAAGCCAAACGGGGCCCCAAGTTGTCGCACGAGGGGATCGCTCCCCTCGCCCCGTTTGGCAAAGCCAAATGGGGCCCCAAGTTGTCGCACGAGGGGATCGCTCCCCTCGCCCCGTTTGGCAAAGCCAAATGGGGCCCCACTCCCCGCGGGCTCGCTTCGCTCGCATCCGAGCTTCGCGGATCGCGGGCGTGGGAGGGAGGGCCCTCCCTCCCACGCGCGATCGCGAGCTCGGTCCGGCGCGCCTCGTCGCTCAGGGCGCCGGCGGCGACACGCAGCGGAGCTTCAGCGCGTCGGTGTCGGCCTTGTTCGACCCGCTCAGCTTCACCTTCGTCTTCAGCGTCAAGCCCCTGGGGCCGACCGGGACGTCGACGTCGAAGCGCGTCGTGCACGCCTCGCCCGGGCCTGCCGGGAACGGCAGGGCGTTGAGCGCCTGGCTGAGCGCGTTCCGCGCGGCGAGCGGTGACCCGGTCGCGCGCGCATTCGGCGTCAGCACCTGACGCTCGAGGACCGGCGCCGCCGCGCAGCCGAAGCGACCGTCGCCGCCGCCGAGGCACTCCCAGACGCGGATCCGGCACGTGCCGGCGGTCGGGTCGAGGTCGCACTCGGGATCGTTGTCGACGCAGCGCTGCTGCGTCTTCGGCAGGTCCTTCTGATCGAGCGCCACCTGCGCCGGATTCAGCTCGGCGGAGAACTCGCTCAGGCAATCGAGGACCTTCGAGCCGCCGCCCGGAATCCGGAGCTCCGGCGGAAGCTCCTGGCACTGGGTGTTGCAGCGGCTTCCCGGCGTCCCGTTCGCGAGCCCTTCGTCGCACTGCTCGCTGCACTGCACGATTCCGTCGCCGCAGAACTCGCTGCGGCACGTCGGCGAGCAGCCGTCGCACGCGTTGTTGTTGCCGTCGTCGCACTGCTCGGTCGGCTCGGTGACGCCGTTGCCGCAGACCGACGTGTTCACGGCGCACTGCAGGCGCATCTGGTTCGAGCTCATGATGAGGCCGTTGGTATCGTCGGCCCGGATGTTGAAGAGCTCGCGGCCGAGGCTGCTCGGCGCGTGCGGCACGAGCAGCTCGAACGGCGTGGTGCAGTTGTCGAAGGCCGCGAGCGCGGGACCGCTCTGGAGCGTCTGGGTTCCGAGCTTGACGGTCCCGCCGAGCGCCTTCAGCGCGTCGGTGATCGCCTTCGCGTTCGCGCGGTCATTGGCCGCGCCGGTCGTGAGCGAATCCGGCCCGCGCAGCGTCACCGAGGCGATCGACTCCGGCGTACAGCCGAGCAGCCGCGGATCGGGAACCCGCAGGCAGATGCGCGCGTGGAAGATGCACTGGTCGTTGTTCTGCTCGTCGAAGTCGCAGGTCGAGTCGCCGTCGACGCAGGTCTGGCTGATGTCGGGGAAGCCGTTCGACTTGATCTTCGGATCGTCGATGTTGAGCTCCCACTCCGCCAGGCAGCCGGCCGGCTGCAGCAGGCTGCCCGCGAAGCGGACGCCCTCGCTGCCGGGCAGGGTGCAGTCGTTCTTGCAGCCGTCGTCGTCGACGTCGTTGCCGTCGTCGCACTGCTCGCCACACTCGGCGATCCCGTCGCCGCAGACGTCGTCGGCACGCGTGCAGTCGTTCTTGCAGCCGTCGCAGCTCGCGGTGTTGTCGTCGTCGCACACCTCGGGGGCTTCGACGACGCCGTTGCCGCAGGCCGCGAGCTGGATGCACGTCGGGAGGGTGTCGTCCACGATGATCATCGCGGCCGGCGTGACCGTTCCGGTGATCGTGGGCGCGCCCGACTTGACGCGCAGCTCGTTCTTGGAGAGCGCGAGCAGCTGCCCGGCGATGTTCATCGATCCGGAGGCGCGCACGACGTTCTGCCCGGTCTGCGGGATGGCGAAGTTGCCGCGCGTGTCGATCTTGCCGGTCGACGCGACGACGACCGTGCAGCCGGTCACGTCGGCCGCGCCGCCGATCCCGAACGTGCCCGTGCCCTGCATGTTGATCGCGCCCTGGAAGGAGAGCGTGCCGCTCGAGGCGCGGATGTCCGAGAAGCCGCCGACACCCGGCGATCCGAGGTCGACGTTCCGGATCGTCGCGTCGCCGCCGGTCTGGAGGGTGAAGAACCCGCCGCCGCCGAAGGAGCCCGGGCCGCGCGCGACGATGTCGGCGCCCGTCTGCTGCGTGAAGGTGGTGCCGGCGACGATCGTCACGGATCCGCCGAAGCACTGGGTTCCAGCGGTGAGGCTCATGGGCTGCGAGAGCGTCACCGCGAGGCCGGCCGTGATGTCGACCTCGGCGCCGTCACCGCACGCCTCCTCCGCTCCGGTACCTCCCGTGCCGACGAGCGGGCCGTTGACGAGCACGTTGCCGGCGGTCGCCGTGAGGTCGATCGAGCCGCCGAGGCCTTCGGGCGCGCCGCCGCTCACGTCGATCTTCTTGTTCACGACGAGGTCGCCGGTGGTGGTGCTGACGTCGACGGAGCCGCCGTCTCCGACGCCGGTCCCGTCGAGGATGCCGTTCACGGTGGCGCCGGTGCCCGCGCTGACCGTCAGGTCGCCGCCCGAGGCGAAGCTGCCGGTCGCGTCGAAGTCGATGTCGCGGTTGATCGCCACCGTGCCGCCGGCGGTGATGCTGATGCTGCCGCCGACCGAATCGTCGCTGGTGCTGGTCGCGTCCAGCAGGCCGGATACGTCGATGTTCCCGCTCGCCGAGAGGTCGATCCCGCCCGCGTTGTCGGATGCGACGACGATCCGCGACAGGGTCGCGCCCGACGACTGGAGGACGAGGTTGCCCATCGTCGCCTGGAGGGTGATCTGGGCGCCGTCGCCGTTCCCGAGGATGCGGGCGCCAGGCTCCATGACGATCGAGCCGGCGCGCATCGTGAGCGAGCGCGGCCCGCTCCCCCCGAGCGTCACGATCGCGGTCGCCTTCAAGACGAGCTGCGTCCCGTCGCCGAAGTCGAGATCGGAATTCGGGTCGACCGTGATCGACGCCGTGACGTTGCACGGATTTCCGGTGCAGAGATCGCTCGGCGCCGTCGCGTGCGCCCATCCCGGGATTGCGAGCGCAACTGCGGCCGCGGCCATGGCGACCCCACCCCGTGCCACGCCAAAAATCCGCGTCGACTGCGCGCCGCCCCTCCGCTCGCGGCGCGAGCTGCGAAGTGCGTCCTCTCTCGATTGCGACCCACCTGTCACGATGACCTCCAAGGAGCTCTATGGCTCTGTCCGTCCGGTGCGAGCGAGGCGCGGTCGGGATGTGTGAGATGTTGGGGGCCGCGCCAGCGCTCGCGGGAAGGACTTCCCGCGGGCAGCGAGCGGCGACCAGCTCGGGCCGAATGAACTCTCTCCCGCGGGTACCACGGGCGTCGGGTTGGGGACAACATAGAAAGTGCGCCCGCGCGCCGCGTGCCGCGGTCCGCGACGGTGGATACGGCACATGCCATGTCGCGCGCGGGGAACCCGCGGGAAGCGGTGCTCGCTTCGATCCGCGGCCGGCGTTCCGCTAAGGCGGGCGGGAAGTCCAATGACGGCTCTCGAGGGCGGACCCCTCTCCGGGCTGCGCGTTCTCGACCTCACGCGTGGGGTCGCGGGCGCCGTCGCGGGGATGCTCTTCTCGGACTACGGAGCCGACGTCCTGCGGATCGAGCCGCCGGGCGGCGACCCGCTCTGGGACGAGCACCCGGGATACGCGGTGTGGCACCGCGGGAAGCAGGTCGTCGAGATGGACCTCCGCGACCCGCGGTCGCGGAGCGCCATCGTGGCCCGCCTGCCGGCGACCGACATCCTTCTCGAGAGCTTCGCGCCCGGTACCCTCGCGCGCTTCGGCCTCGTGCCTTCGCAGCTGTCGGCGGTCGCGCCCGGGCTCGTCACCGTGTCGATCTCGGGATACGGACAGGAAGGCCCGGATCGCGACCGTCCCGGGTTCGACGCGCTCGTGCAGGCGCGTACCGGCGGCCTCGCGCGCCAGGGCGGCGAAGCGGGCCGTCCAGTCTTCTGCACGCACCCGTGGCCGAGCTTCGGCGCCGCGCTGCTCGGCGTGCTGGGCGGGATGGCGGCGCTGCTCCGGCGGGGCCGCACGGGACGCGGAGGCGTGGTCGACACGTCGCTGCTCGACGGCGTCCTCGCACAGTCGACGATGTACGTCGTGGACGCCGACCATCCGCCGGCCGAGATGGCGGGACCGGCGCGCCTTTCAGGCGTTGCGCCCACGATGGCGATCTACCGCTGCGGCGACGGCCGCTACCTCCACCTCCACACCGGTGCCCGCGGCGCGTTCGAGCGGCTCTGCCACGCGACCGGAATCGATCCGAGCCCGTTCGCCGGTCCGGCGACGGCGCGGCACTTCCGCGGCGACCCCGCCGGAGCCGAGCGCTTCGGCAACGTCGTCGCGAGCGCGCTCGCCACGCGCCCGCGCGACGAGTGGGTCGAGGTGCTGATGAGCGCCGACGTCGCGGTCGCGCCCTGCCTGGAGATCGGGGAGGCGCTCCGCCACCCGCAGACGGCGGCGATCGGGATGGCGATCGAGGTCGCCGATCCGCTCCACGGCCCGACCCTTCAGGTCGGGCTTCCGATGCAGTTCGAAACGACGCCCGGGGCGTGCCGCGGTGCCGCAGTCCGGCGCGGCTTCACGCCGAACCCCGAGGCGGCGCTCCGCCACTCGGGATGGCCGACCGCGGAGGAGCTCGCGGCATCGCCTGCCGTCGCGGGGTCGGCCGCATCGGCGTCCTCCGGGCGACGCGATCGGCGCGAGCCGCGCGCGGCGCTCGCGCAGGGAGAAGCGGACGGCGCATCGGCTCCGCCGCTGGCGGGGATCCGCGTGCTCGACTTCGGGATGTTCGCGGCCGGTCCGTACGCGGCGATGCTCCTCGCCGATCTCGGCGCCGACGTGGTCAAGGTCGAGCCTCTCGAGGGCGACACGATGCGCCCGGCCACGCGTAACTTCCTCGGGCTCCACCGCGGCAAGCGCGGCCTCGCTCTCGACCTGAAGGCGCCGGGCGCGCGCGCGGTGGTGGAACGCATCGTCCCGGGAACCGACGTCGTGATCCACAACCTCCGGCCGGGGGTCGCCGAGCGTCTTGGAATCGGGTGGGAGCGGCTGTCGGCGATCGAGCCGGCGCTCGTCTACTGCCACAACACCGCCTACGGCAGCCGCGGGCCCATGGCGTCGCGCGCCGGCTTCGACCAGATGTACCAGGCGTTCTGCGGCATGGAGACCTTCCAGGCGGGCGAGCGAAACCCGCCGCGTCAGGTGACCGGCGCGCCGCTCGACTATGGAAACGCGCTCCTCTCCGCCGCGGCCGTCCTGATGGCTCTCCACGCGCGCGAGCGGACCGGGCGCGGGCAGCGCCTCGAGTGCCCGCAGCTCGCGGCCGGCCTCTTCGCGATGTCGGACGTCTTCGAGAGCGCGGCCGGTTTGTCGCGACCCTTCCGCCTCGATCGCGACGGCACGGGCTACGGTCCCGCGTATCGGCTCTATCGCGCGCGCGGCGGCTGGCTCTTCGTCTGCTGTCCCGACGACGACGCCCGCGCGCGCTTCGCCGGCATGGCGGGCAATGGCGGCAGCTCGCTCTTCGAAGCGGTCTCCGTCGACGACGCGCTGGCGCGGCTCGGGTCGGCCGACGTGCCGTGCGAGGCGGTGCGCCCGTTCGCGGGCGACGCTCTTCTCGCCGACCCGGAGATGATCGCCGCGGGGCGCGTCGTGGAGACCGACCACCCGACCCTCGGGCGGCTCCGCCAGCTCGGCGGCTTCGTCCGGTTCGACGGCGCGGCGCCGCACGCGACGCGGTCGGTGCCGCGCGTGGGCGAGGACACGCGCGAGGTCCTGCGCGAGGCCGGCTTCTCGGACGACGCGATCGAGCGCCTGCGCACCGATCGCGTCGTCGACTGGCCCGCTGATCGCTGAGTCGCGGCCGTCGATTCGCGAGCGCGCCGCTGCGCACCGCGGGCGCGGCGATCGTCAGCGGCGACGCGCGGCGGCCGACGGCTCCGGTGACGACTCCTCGCGCGCGACGACGCGCCGCGGAGCCCCGGCGGCGACCCCGGCCACGACGCCGCCGGTCGTCTCGGTGGTGGGAAGGCCGGAGTTCACGTCCGCGCGCTGCGGCGGCTGCCCGCCGGAGGAGCCGGTCGCGGCCGCTTCGCCGGCTGCGGACGGCGGTGCCTCGCCGGCCGACACGGAGATCTGGCGCTTCCGCGGTCCCGCCGCCGCCTTCGGCAGCACGATCGAGAGGACGCCGTTCCGGTACGTCGCCTGGACATCGTCGTCCTTGACGGGAACGGGGAGGCGGACCGAGCGCTCGAAGCGGCCGAACGTCCGCTCGACGACGTGCGCGTTCTCGACGCGCCGCTCGCTCTCGGAGCGCTTCTCGCCCGCGATCGTCAGGCAGTCGCCGCACAGCGAGACCTCGACGTCGCTCTCCTTCATGCCGGGGATCTCCGCGGTGACGCGGATCGCGGTCTCGTCCTCGGTGACGTCGAGATCGGGCTGGAAACCGCCCGGCGATCCCGCGCGCTCGCGGCCCGCGAAGAGCCGCTCGAAGAGCTCGCCCATCTCCTCCCGCAGAGACGCGAGCGAGTCCGACCGCCGCTCGACGGCGCTCTGGCGCCACGTTGTCAGGTTGCCGAGTGCCATCGACCCTCCCCGCGCTCCGCGAGCGCCGCGCCGTCCGCCGGCGGCATGGGGAAGGCCGACGCATCGATCATGCCAGGCGCGATGCCGCACCGTCGTCGCGAAGCGCGCCGGTCCGCGGTGCGCGGCGCTCGCGGTCCTCGGAAGGTTTGTAGAAAACGGGCGAACGTCGGGAGCCGGGCGTCGCGGGCGGCGCTCGCGACGCGGAATGGCTCGACTCGCCCGGTACGCACGTCTAAAGTGCGCGCCGCCCTTTTCGGGAGGTGTTCATGAGCGGTGCGACGGCGATAGCGAGCGTGCGAGCGCGCGAGGTGCTCGACTCGCGTGGCAAGCCGACCGTCGAAGCGGAGGTGCACCTCGCCGGCGGCGCCGTCGGCACCGCGATCGTTCCGAGCGGCGCGTCCACCGGCGCACACGAGGCGCTGGAGCTGCGTGACGGCGATCAGAAGCGCTATCGCGGCGCGGGCGTCCGGCGTGCGGTCGAGAACGTGCGCGGTCCGCTGGCGCGCGCGGTCGCCGGCCTCGACGCGCGCGATCAGAAGGCCGTCGACGGCGCGATGCTCGCGGCCGACGGGTCCCCGCTCAAGAAGACCCTCGGGGCGAACGCGATCCTCGCCGTGTCGATGGCGACCGCGCGCGCGGCCGCCGCGCACGAGCGGGTGCCCTTGTATCGCTGGCTCGGCGATCAGGACGGAAGCGACGCGACGCTCCTCCCGGTGCCGTTCATGAACGTCCTGAACGGAGGGCAGCACGCCGTCGGCGGCGTCGACTTCCAGGAGTTCATGCTCGCGCCGATCGGCCTCCCGACCTTCTCCGGCGCCGTGCGCGCGGGCAGCGAGTGCTACCACGCGCTGAAGGACATCCTGCACGAGCGCGGCCTCTCGGTCGGCGTCGGCGACGAGGGCGGATTCGCGCCCGCTCTCGCGCGCAACGAGGACGCGCCGGAGCTCCTCCTGCGCGCGATCGAGAGCGCCGGCTACCGCCCCGGCGAGGACGTCGTCCTCGCGCTCGACCCCGCCACCACCGAGCTCTACGACGACGGCGCGTACGCGCTCGCACGCACGACCGGCGAGCGGAAGTCGAGCGACGAGATGGTCGCGCTCTGGGAGAGCTGGTGCGGGCGGTTCCCGATCGTGTCGATCGAGGACGGGCTCGCCGAGGACGACTGGGCCGGCTGGGCGAAGCTGACGCAGCGGCTCGGCGAGCGGACGCTGCTCGTCGGCGACGATCTTTTCGTGACGCAGAGGTCGCGCCTCGAGCGCGGCATCGCGGAGAAGGTCGCCAACGCGATCCTCATCAAGCTGAACCAAGTCGGCTCGGTGAGCGAGACACTGGAGACGATCGCGACCGCGCGGAGAGCCGGCTACGGCCTCATGGTGTCGCACCGGTCGGGCGAGACCGAGGACGTCTTCATCGCGGACCTCGCGGTCGCGACCGCGGCGGCGCGCATCAAGACGGGCGCGCCCGCGCGCTCCGAGCGCGTCGCGAAGTACAACCAGCTGCTGCGCATCGAGGAGCAGCTGGGCGATCGCGCCCGCTACGCGGGACGCGCCGGAGGCCGCGGGTCCCGCTAGGGCTGGCTTCGGCTGGGCGCTTCAGCTCTGCGGACGGCCGGCCTGCGCGGCGCGCGCCCTGCGCTCGGCGGTCCAGGAGTTCGCGGCCCAGCCGTCGAGGCGCGCGCGCCGGTGGCGGAAGAGCCAGCGGTCGCCGACGCGCGCGTAGACGTCGCGGTAGCGGCCCCAGTGGTCCGGGCCGCGGTCGGTGACGACGAAGAAGTAGGCGACGCCGCGCGCCTCGTCGCGGTTCACGACGTCGATCCGGTGGTTCGAGACGTGATGGCGGATGAGCGCGACCGGCGTCACCGACTTGAGGTCCGAGCCGGTGCCCGTCAGGAAGCCGCGGATCGCTTCCCGGCCGCGCGCCTCCGGAGCGTCGCCTCCGTGGAGCACGCCGTCCTCCGTGAAGAGGTCGAGGAGCTCGTCGAAGCGGCCGCCGTCGGCGAAGTGCGCGTAGGACGCGACCAGGTCCCGGATCTGCTCGCGCGCGATCAGCTCCCACGTCTCCATGCTGCCTCCTGGCCGGCTCGGCTTTCGCGGCGCGAGCAGTCGCGCGCCCGGACCGGCGCAGCGGCGTGGCGCGGTCTCATGCGGGGGCGATCGACACCGCGGTCGACTTGAATTCCGGCGTCGCCGAGTCGGGATCGCTCCGGCGCGGAACGAGCACGTTGGCCTCCGGATAGTACATCGCGACGTTGCCGGCCGGGAGCGGGGCGAACCGGACGACCGCGTTCAGCGCGCCGGTCGCGTTCGAGACCACCACGCGGCGATCGCGCGCGAGCCCGCGCGCGGTCGCGTCCTGCTCGTTCATCATCACCACGTCGCGGCGCTCGTTCCCGCGGTAGACGTCCTCTTCCTCGTAGACGACGGTATTGAACTGACCTTCCGAGCGGATCGTCATGAGGCGAAGCTCGCCGTCGGCGAGCGGGAAGTCCGGCACGGCCGTCGGGGCGGCGCGGGCCTTCCCCGACGAGGTCGCGAAGGCGGGGCGGTGGATCGTTCGCCCGGCGATCTCGAACTCCGCGCGCGTCCGGTCGATCTCGCCGATCGCGTCGTATCCCGGCACGACGGCCGCAATCGCGGCGCGGATCGCCGCGTGGTCGCGCAGCGCGCCGAAATCGACCGGTCCGGCCGGCAGCACGCGGCCCGCGATCGTCGCGATGATCTCGGTCTCCGCGACGACCTCGCTCGTCGGCGGCGGGGCGCCGCCGTCGGAGAGCCGCACGTAGTTGAACATGCTCTCCTGGGTCGTGCACTGGCGCTCCTCGTCGCGCGCGAGGGCCGGGAGGACGAGGCAGGTGCGGCCGCGCCCGTGGACGTGGCCCTCGTTGAGCTTGGTCGCGACGTAGATCGTCGTGCCGATCCGGCGGAGCGCGGGACCGGCCCAGGCGCGATCCGGGGTCGCGGCGAAGAGATTGCCGCCGAGGAGGAGCGCGACGTCGATCTCGCCGCGCCCCGCCGCCTCCACCGAGGCGAGCGTGTGCAAGCCCGGCGCCGCCGGCAGGGAGACGCCGTAGAGCGATTCGAGCCGGCGCGCGAACTCCTCCTTCAACGCCGGGCTCACGCCGACCGATCCGACGCCCTGGACGTTGCTGTGGCCGCGGATCGGCAGCAGGCCGGCGCCCGGTCGTCCGACCATCCCGCGCGCCAGCGCGAGGTTCACGATCGCCTGCACGTTGGCGACGCCGTGCGCGTGCTGGGTGATGCCCATCGCCCACGCGAAGACGGTCGCGCGCGAGGCGGCGAGCAGCTCGACCGCGCGCTCGACGTCCTCGGCCAGCACGCCCGCGGCATCGAGGAGGCGCTCGCGCGGCTCCGCGCGCACGTCGGCTGCGACGGAATCCCAGCCGTCGACGTACGTCGCGAGGAACGCGCGGTCGAGCGCGCCGCGCTCGAGGCAGCCGCGGAGCAGGAGCTTCAGCAGCGCGATGTCGCCGCCGACGTGCGGCTGGAGGTAGAGGTCGCTCACCTCCGAGCCGAAGAGCATGCTCTTCCAGTCCGACGGCACGCGGAAGCGCACGAGCCCGATCTCGCGCAGCGGGTTCACGACGATCACCTTGCCGCCGCGCCGGCGCAACTCGACCAGCTGGGTGATCAGGCGGGGGTGGTTCGACGCCGGGTTGGCGCCGATCACGACCGCGAGGTCGGCCTGCGCGAGGTCGTCGAGCCGGACGGTCGCCGTGGCGGTTCCGAGCGCGCGCTGCAGCGCGACGCTCGACGCCTGGTGGCAGTAGTACGAGCAGTTGTTGACGTTGTTCGTGCCGAAGACGCGCGCGACGCACTGCAGGAGGAACGCCGCCTCGTTGCTGCTCCGCCCCGAGGAGTAGAAGAACGCGCGCTCCGGCCGGCACGCCGCGAGCGCCGACGAGGCGACGTCGTACGCCTCGCGCCAATCGATCCGGCGGAAGCGCTCGTCGCCCTCGCGCCAGACGACCGGGAAGCCGAGCCTTCCGGCGTGCTCCAGCTCCCGCGCCGTCATGCGCTCGAGGTCAGCCACGGGATGGCGCGCGAAGAAATCCTCGTCGATCGGCGGCTGCATGTCGGCGGCCTGCGCCTGCACCGACTTCTTGCAGACCTCGGGGAAGCTGCCGTGCTCGTTCCGCATCCCGCCGCGCTGGCCGCCCATGCCGACCGCGCACGTCTTGCAGGCGTTGTGCGTGGCGAGGCGACGGGTGAGGCGCACGGCTCCGCCCGCCTCGCGCGCACGCGCGAGCGTGTAGCGGACGGCCGCCCATCCCCCGCCTGATCGTACCGGCTTCGCCATGACTGCTCGCCGGCACGAGTCGCGACCGGCGCAACATCGCACCTGGTAGCACATCGCTCGGCGGCCGCGTGCCGCGGTGCACCCTTGCGGGTGCGACCGCCGTTCGGCAGTTAAGAGAGATCATCGCGACGAGGTGGAGATGCTGCGCCGGGTGATCGCCGTCTTGCTCCGAAGGGAAGCGCGGGCTGCGGCCGTCGCTCTCGCCGTCCTCGTCGGCGCAGCGCATCCGTGCGCGGCGCGCGCGGCGACGGGCCCGACCGGCCTCTCGCTCGCGTACGACGTCTACTACCTCGCGTTCCGCGTGCTCTCGGTCGAGTCGACGACCGTGGTCGAGCCCGCCGGCTATCGGACGAACAGCTTCATGCAGACGGTCGGGTTCATCGGAACGCTGTTCCCGTGGGAGTCGCGCTCGTCCGCCTTCGGGTCGATCGACGGCTCGCGTTTCGTCCCCGGCGAGTACCGCCTGCGGAGCCTGTTCCGCGGCCGGAACATCGAGGTCGATCTTCGCTACGCCGACGGCGGGCGCGTCGTGGAGCGCCTCGGCGGAGATCTCGGGACGGGCGAGCGGGCACCGATCCCCGAGGAGGAGCGCGAGAACACGCTCGACCCGCTGAGCGCCGCGGTGTCGCTCAGCCACGAGCTGGAGCGCACGGGCACGTGTGCGGTCACCCGCCGGGTCTTCGACGGCGTTCGCCGCTACGACCTCCAGTACGAGGACCTCGGCATGGTCGAGCTCGAGCCCGCGAGCGGCGACGGCTTCGGCGGACCGGCGCGGCTCTGCAAGGCGTCGGTCCGGCCGATCGGCGGCTTTCTCGTGTCGGGGGAAGGCGCCGGGGAGGCGCCGCACGGCGTGAGCGCGTGGCTCGGCCCGCCGCTTCCCGGCGCCGCGCCGGTCCCGCTTCGGCTCGATCTCGAGGGCGCGCGCGGGACGCTGCACGCGTACCTCCAGCGCGCCGAGCCGACGGCCGGCGGCGCCGGCGACGCGGTCCGAACGGATTGACGGCGCGCCGGCCGCTCCGGCGCGCGCGCCGCGTCCGGCGGCGAGAAGGGAGTCGGGCGTGAACGTGGACGATCTGGCGCGCCGGGTCCGGGCGCTCGAGGACCGCGAGGCGATCCGCGAGTGCATCGCCCGCTACGCATTCCAGGTGGACTGCGGCGATCCTCCCGACTGGGCTTCCGTGTTCAGCGCCGACGTCGAGATGGAGGCCGGGAAGCTCGGCACGTCGCGCGGGCTCGCAGAGATCGAGCGCCGGTTCACGCGCGCCGAGCACCTCGACGCGATCCGCGACGGAAGCCAGCACTCGTACTCGAACCTCGTGGTCGAGCTCGGTCCGGGCAGCGACGAGGCGCGCGCGTGGGGCTACGCCTGCGTGCACGTCAAGCGCGACGGCGCGTGGACGCACCACACCCTCGGCGTGAACCGCTGGCGGCTCCGGCGCGAATCGGCGGGCTGGCGGATCGTCGAGCGCCTGCGGCGGGAGGTCGGCGAAGGCGACTGGAAGCGCCTCACCGCCGACGTCACGGGATCCTGACGCGCTTCGGATCGTAGTCCGGCTTGGGGTAGCGGAGGCGCAGGCCCGAGAGCGTGCGCACGATCGCGTCGGCGATGACGAGGTTCCGGTACCACTTCCTGTCGGCCGGGATGACGTACCAGGGCGCCCACGGCGCGCTGCAGCGACGGACGACGTCCTGATACGCGCGCATGTACTGCGACCAGCGCGCACGCTCCGCGAGATCGCCGGGGTTGAACTTCCACTGCTTCTCGGGATCGCGCACGCGCGCGCGCATGCGCTCCTGCTGCTCCGCCTTGCTGATGTGGAGGAAGAACTTGAGCACGATCACGCCGTTGTCGGCGAGGTAGCGCTCGAACGCGTTGATCTCGTCGAATCGCCGCTTCCAGACCGCCGGAGGGACGAGGCCGTGCACCCGGACGACCAGCACGTCCTCGTAGTGCGAGCGGTTGAAGATCGCGACGTGGCCACGCGCCGGCACGCCGCGCCACGCGCGCCAGAGGTACGGGTGATCGAGCTCGTCCGCCGTGGGCTTCTTGAAGGGAGTGACGGACACGCCCTGCGGGTTCACTCCCGAGAACACGTGCTCGATCGTGCCGTCCTTGCCGCACGTGTCCATTCCCTGCAGGACGACGAGAAGCCCGTGGCGGCGATCGACGTAGAACCGCTCCTGCAGGCGCGCGAGGCGCTTCACGTCCTCTTCCAGCTTCGGCTCGGCGTCGTCGTGGTGGGCGTATTCGCCGGTGTCGTCGGGATCGACGTCGGCGATCCGGAAGCGCGCGCCGTTCACGATCCGGTAGCGATTGCTCACGTTCCCTCCACGAAGGGCGCGACCGCGATCCCGGCCGCCGCGAGGCGCTCGTGCGTCGTGCGCGCGATCGCGAGCGCGGCCGGCCCGTCGCCGTGGAGGCAGAGCGTCTCCGCGGCGATCGCGATCGTTCCGCCGTCCACGGTCGGCGCGCGGCCGTGGCATGCGATCGCGACCGCGCGCCGCGCCGCCTCCTCGGGATCCGAGAGGCACGCGCCCGGACGGTCGCGCGGCGCGAGCGCGCCGGAGGCGAGCAGCGCGCGGTCGACGAAGCCCTCCGCGACGGCGCGCACGCCCTCGCGGGACGCGACCGCGAGCGCGCGGGAGCCGGCGAGGAGCACGAGCGGCACTCCCGGGAGTGCCCCGCGTACCGCTCCGGCGATCGCCGCGGCGACGCCGTCGTCCTCCGCCGCCAGGTTGTAGAGAGCGCCGTGCGGCTTCACGAAGGAGACGCGGACGCCGGCCTCCGCGGCGAGCTGCACGAGGTGCTCGACCTGCTCCCGCACGAGCCCTGCGATCGCAGCGGGGTCGCGCGTCGCGACGCGGCGGCCGAACGACGCGCGGTCCGCGAACCCGGGGTGCGCGCCCACGGCGACCGAGCGGGCGCGCGCGGCCTCGAGCGTCCGCCGGATGACGTCGTCGTCGCCGGCGTGGCCGCCGCACGCGACGCTCGCCGACGTCAGGTACGGGAAGAGGGCGGCGTCGTCGAAGCCCTCGCCGACGTCGGCGTTGAGGTCGATGGTCGCGCGCACCGCGGTTCGCTGCGGCGGCGCCGCACGCGCGGTCCCGCTCACGAGCGAGCCTCGCGCGGCGCCCCGAGCGACGCCGGCGGCAGCTCGTCGCGGCGCTGCCGGTCGGCGGCGACCGCATCGGCGAGCGGCACCGGCGCGAATCGGACGCGCCGACCCGGGACGAGGCGCGCGATCTCGCCGATGTCCGCGCGGATCACGAGCGCGGGCTTGGCGTACCCGCCGGTCACCGGGCGATCGGGCCCGAGCACGATCGCGTCGCCCGACGGCGGCATCTGCACGGCGCCGAGCGTCGTTCCCTCGGGCGGGATTCCCGCGACCCGCCCGACGCGGTCCGGGATCGCCGGGTCGAGCGCCGTCAAGCGCACGCCGACGCGGTCGGATTCCGGCGCGACCGTCCAGAGCGTCGCGGCGAGCAGCGCGAGCGTGTCGCCCGGATGCAGATCGGCCTGCGGGCCCGCGACGATGCGGAGGGTCGCGACCTGGTCACGCGCGTCTCCGCGGCTCGGGTACTTCCATGGGCGGCGCGACGCCGGCGTCCCGATCGGGTCGCCGACGTCCAGGACGTCGCCCGCGCGGAGCGGGCGCCCGGCGAACCCCCCGAACCCGGCGTGCGCGCAGGTGGAGCGGCTTCCGAGCTTCGGCGGCACGGCGATCCCGCCGGCGAGCGCGAGCCAGGCGCGAGCGCCGCCGAGCGCGCCGACGTGCAGCGACTCGCCCGCGCGGAGCGCCGCCGGCTCGCCCGAGCGGCACCGGCGCGTCGCGCCGCCGTGGCTCCGCACCTCGCCCTCCGCCCCGACGACCGCGACCGCGACCTCGCGCGGCCCGTCGTTTCGCAGGTCCGGGCCCGCGAGCGTCAGCTCGAGCCCCGCGTCGTCGTCGCGGTTCCCGACGAGGCGATTCGCCGCGACGAGCGCGACCGCGTCGAAGGCGCCGCCGGGCGGGACTCCCCAGCGCGCGGCGTTCGTCCGCCCGAGATCCTCGACCGTCGTTCGCGAGCCGGGACGCAGCACCGCGATGCGCGTCAAGCGGGGACCATCCGGACGACGTCGCCAGGCTGGAGCAGGGCGGGGCGCTCGGCGTTCGGATCGAAGAGCGCGACGTCGGTGTGACCGAGCAGGTGCCAGCCGCCCGGCGACGCGGCGGGATAGATGCCCGTCCACTCGCCCCCGATCGCGACGCTCCCCGCCGGCACGCGCGGGCGCGGCGACGCCCGGCGCGGCATGCGGAGGGCGTCCGGAAGCCCGGCGAGGTACGCGAAGCCGGGCTGGAAGCCGACGAAGGCGACCCGGTAGCTCGCACCCGCGTGCAACGCGATCGCGTCCGCGACCGACAGCCCCGCGTGGCGCGCCAGCAAAGCGAGATCCTCGCCGTCGTAGCGGACCGGGACCGCGTGCGAGCGCGCATCGGCGGAGGACGCGGCGAGCTGCGCGCCCGCGACGTCCTGCCATGCGGCGGCGAGCCAGCGCTCCTCCGCGTCCTCCGGCGGGTCGTGGAAGGCGACGAGCACGGTCGACGCTCCGGGCACGAGGTCGCGGACCGCGGCGGGCGCGTCTCGGGAGAGGCGGGAGAGCGCCGCGAGAACGCCTTCCGGCGTGTCGAGCGGCAGCAGCCAGGCGCACTCGCCGACGCGCTTCATGCGCCGAAAGCGCGCCTCACGGCCCACGCGGTCGCGACCACGGGCGCCACCGTGAGGGCGATCGTGGCGGCGAGCGTCGCGACGCTCGCCGCGCCCCAAGCCGCGAACGCGACCAGCTCGCGGGCGCCCGGCGGCGGCGTCTCGGAAGCGAGGCCGAGACGGCGGCGGACCGCTCCGAGCGGAGCGTCGAGGAGCGCGTCGTCGAGCTCGGAGCGGTAGAGGTTCTCCGAGTGGCGCCCGCGCACGAACGCGCGCAGCACGGCGCGCGGCGCGATCGCGAGGCCGATGCCCATCGCCTGCAGGTTCAGGAGCCAGGCCGCGTAGTGGTGCGCGCAGCCCGACGCGATCTCCCACGCGCCGATCTCCGCTTCGCCGGTCCAGGTGGTGTCGTAGCCGGTCGCGGCGTGGTGCACGTCGTGCAGCTTGACGGCGGCGACGCGCGCCTTGGTGTTCGGGAACCAGAGCGGGATCGGGCCCGCCTCGAGCTTCACCCAGCGCGCGTCGTAGCCGCCGTCGCCGAAGCCGTTCCGCTGGAAGTAGAGGGCGCGCGCGGCTCGCACGGTGAGGTCGTCGCCGTAGGCAGGCTGGGCGACGCGGGTGGCGGTGGCGGCCATCCGTCAGTTGCGGGTCACCGGCAGGCCTTCGGCGCACCAGGCGCGCCATCCGCCGGCGACCGAAAGGACGTTGTCGTATCCCATGCGTTGGAGGCTCTCGGCGACGAGCGCCGAGCGATAGCCGCCGCCGCAGTAGCAGACGAGCCGCGTCCGCGGGTCGGGGACGCGCTCCTCGATGTCGCGCTCGATGATGCCCTTGCCGAGGTGGATCGCGCCGGCGGCGTGCCCGGCCGCCCACTCGCTCTCCTCGCGCACGTCGACGAGGAGCGTGCCGGGCTCGGCGGCCATGCGCGCGGCTTCGGCGACGCTCACCTCGCGCACCCTCGCGCGCGCCTCGGCGCACAGCCGCTCGAACCCCGGTGAGTGTCGCCGCCCCGCCGCCACCGCTCGCGCCTCAGATCCTCATCCAGACCGTCTTCACCTGCGTGTACAGCTCGAGCGAGTAGCGGCCCTGCTCGCGGCCGTAGCCGCTCCCCTTGTATCCGCCGAACGGCGCCGCCTCGCTGAAGACGTTGTAGCAGTTGACCCACACGGTCCCGGCCCGGATCGCGCGCGCCACGCGGTGCGCCTTGCTCACGTCGCGCGTCCACACGCCGGCCGCGAGCCCGTAGAGCGTGTCGTTTCCCTGCAGGACGGCGTCGCTTTCGTCGCGGAACGGGATGACCGACACGACCGGGCCGAAGATCTCCTCCTGCGCGATCCGCATGTCGTTCTTGACGCCGGTGAAGACCGTCGGCTTGACGAAGTAGCCCTTCTCGAGGCCGCTCGCGACGTTCCGCTCGCCGCCGGTGATCGCCTTCGCGCCCTCCTTCTTGCCGAGCTCGAGGTAGCCGGTGACGCGCTTGAGCTGCTCCTCGCTCACGAGCGGGCCGACCGCCGTGCCCGGGTCGAGGCCGTGCCCCTGCGGCATCTGCGAGGCGTGCGACGCGAGCGCGTCGGCGAACTCGTCGTGGAGCTTGTCTTCCACGAAGAGGCGCGTGCCCGCGCAGCAGACCTGGCCCTGGTTGAAGAAGACGCCGAGCAGCGCGCCCTTGACCGCTTCCTCGACGTCGGCGTCCGCGAACACGATGTTGGGCGACTTTCCGCCGAGCTCGAGCGAGACGCGTTTCAGCCCGTCGGCCGTCAGGCGGTGGATCTCCTTCCCGACCTCGGTCGATCCGGTGAACGCGACCTTGTCGACCATCGGGTGGGTGACGATCGCGCGGCCGGCGGTCGGGCCGAAGCCCGGCACGATGTTGACGACGCCCGCCGGCACGCCGGCCTCGAGCAGGAGCTCGCCGAGGCGGAGCGCCGAGAGCGGCGTCTGCTCGGCGGGCTTCAGCACCAGCGTGTTCCCGCACGCGAGGCCGGGCGCGAGCTTCCACGACGCCATCAGGAGCGGGAAGTTCCACGGGATGATCTGGCCGCACACGCCGATCGGCTCGCGCAGCGTGAAGTTGAAGAACGCCGGGTCGGACGGGATCGTCTCGCCGTAGTGCTTGTCGGCCCAGCCCGCAAAGTATCGGAAGGTGGCGGCCGCGCCCGGCACGTCGACGTTCCGGCTCTCGGCGATCGACTTGCCGTTGTCGAGCGTCTCGAGCTGCGCGAGCTCGTCCGCGTTCTTTTCGATCAGCTCGGCGACGCGGAAGAGGACGCGCGCGCGCTCGGAAGGCGCGCTGGTGGGCCAGGGCGACTCGTCGAACGCGCGCCGCGCCGCGCGCACCGCGCGGTCGACGTCCTCGGCGTCGCCCTCCGCGACGCGCGCGAGCACCTCCCCGGTCGCGGGATTCATCGTGTCGAAGGTCTTGCCGGACGCCGACTCGACCCACTTGCCGTCGATGAGCATGCGGCGCGACGGGGCGCGGACGAACTTCTCGACTGCGGGGGCGATCGCGACTGCTGCGCCTGCCATGATCGTGTCCCTCCTGCGCGGTCGACGGCGTGCCGACCGGCGCTGCGATCGAAAGCGTAGTGCCGCGCGCGCGATGGGTCAACGCGGCGCCGCCGCACGGCGCGCGCGCTTCTCGCCCTTCGTTCAGCGGATCGCGGACATGTCGGCGCCCTGCATGCCCAGGGTTGCGCCGGATCCGGTGGACGTGCCGGGCGCGGCGCGCATCGCGGATCCGCCGGCGAGCATGGAGCCGCCGCCGAGAGACGACGAGCCGGACGAAAGCTGACGCGTCGCCGATCGCGGCACGATGCTCACGGTCACACGCGGCGGCTCGCTCGCTGGTGGCAGCGAGCGCGGGTTGCGGAGCCAGCCGCGCATCGAGGACGCCGGCGCCCCTTCGCTCGAGGCGGTGCCCTCGCGCGCGGCGGGGTTCGGTCTCGCCGATCCGGCGCTCGTGGGAGGCGGCGGGGAGGAGCTCTGCGCCGAGGCGGGCGGCGATTGGGGGCGCCCGGAGCCCGCGGCAGGCGCCGGGCCGGCGGGCGCAGGCACGCGTTCCGCCGGCCGAGCTGGGGCCGTGCCCGGCACGCTGCCCGCCGACGGCGCTCCCGGCGGCTCGGACGCGCGATCCGACGTCTCGTACGTGATGACGCGACCGCCGCTCCCCGCCGGGAGGCGGGTCGCGTCGTTCGTCACCACCAAGCCGCCGTCCGCGGACTCGAGCGCGTAGACGGTCGCCTCGGCGGCGGATGCGGTCGTGAGGACGAACAGGATGGCGCACGCGCAACGCATCGCCTTCCTCCTCTTCGAGGTTAGAGGCACGGCCGGTCCGTGTCGAGAAGTGCGGCCGGGCGCTCGGTGGTTTTCCGTGCGCGGCAGGACACGCGCCGGACGCGCACCGCGTCGGAACCGTGCGAGCCTGCTTGAGGCGGCAGCGGGGGTCGACTAGGACGGACGCTGCCGCGTCGCTCGCACGCGTCGCGCACGGGAGGAAGCCATGAAGTTCACCTGGTTCCACCTGATGCCGTACCGGTGGCTGCCGGACGACTTCCGCGACCGCTACCACAGCGTCTGGGTCGACGTTCCGAACGCCATCTACGAGCCCGAGGCCGGGCACGTGCTCTACAACGAGTACCTCGACATGCTCGAGTACGCCGACGAGCTCGGATTCGACGCGATCGGCGTGAACGAGCACCACCAGAACGCGTACGGGATGATGCCGTCGCCGAACATCATGGCGGCGGCGCTCGCGCGCCGGACGAGCCGCGCGAACATCCTCGTGCTCGGGAACTCGATCGCTCTCTACAATCCGCCGGTGCGCGTCGCCGAGGAGTTCGCGATGCTCGACGTGATCACGGGCGGCCGCCTCATCGGCGGCTTTCCGGTCGGTACGTCGATGGACATCAACTACTGCTACGGCCAGAACCCCGCGACGGTGCGCGACAAGTATCGCGAGGCGCACGACCTCATCATCAAGGCGTGGCGCGAGCGCGAGCCCTTCGCGTGGAACGGGAAGTACACGAAGCTCCGCTACGTCAACCTCTGGCCGCGCCCGATCCAGCAGCCGCATCCGCCGATCTGGATCCCCGGCCTCGGCTCGATCGAGACCTGGGACTTCTGCGTCGAGCACGACTACAACTACAGCTACCTCTCCTTCAGCGGGTACAAGCGCGCGCAGAAGATGATGGACGGCTACTGGGAGCGGCGCGCGAAGGTCGGCGCGTCCGACAACCCGTACAGCGCGGCCTTCTTCCAGCAGGTGTGCGTCAGCGACAGCGACGCCGCCTGCGAGCGCGAGTGGTGGCCGCACGTCGATTACTTCTTCAACAAGTGCCTCCACCTCTACCCGGGCACCTCGGCGGCTCCCGGCTACATGAGCGAGGCGTCGATGCGCGCGGGGATCGTCTCACAGGTCGGCAACACGACCCAGAACATGGGCATGAACAAGACCTGGAAGGAGCTCTGCGAGCAGCGCTACATCGTCGCCGGCTCGCCCGCGACGGTGCGCCAGCAGCTCGAGGAGCTCGCGCGCTCGCTCCGCGTCGGCCACCTGGCGCTCGGCCTGCACATCGGCTCGGCGCCGCTCGACTTGACCAACCGCTCGACCGAGCTGTTCGCGCGCGAGGTCATGCCGCACCTCCGTCCGATCTACGCGGAGTACGAGGACCGCTGGTCGGCGCGGCCGCTTCCTCCGGGCCGCCGCATGGCGCCGGGCGCGGGCCTGCCGCACGGCCCCGGCAACGGTGCCGGAAACGGCGCCGAGCGCGCGGGTTCGACGCGACCTGCCGCCGAGGCGCGGGCGTGAGCGCGGTCGCCGCTTCGCCCGGTCCGGACGTGCGCTCGCGCGTCCTCGACCTGGGCGCGGGTCGGCCGACGATCGAGGTGCTCGAGGCTGGCCGCGGCGAGCCGGTCCTGTGGCTCCACGGCGCCGGCGGGATCCCGGTCTGGGAAGGCGCTCTCCCGCGCCTCGCCGCGCGGCATCGCGTCCTGGCACCGCTCCTCCCTGGCTTCGGACGGTCGGAGGGCCTCGACGTCCTCGAGGACCAGCTCGATCTCTTCCTCCACGGCTTCGACGTGATGGCCGCGCTCGGCCTCGAGCGCCCGGCCGTCGTCGGCGAGTCGATGGGCGGATGGATGGCGGCCGAGATGGCGGCGCTCCGGCCGCGCGACGTCGGGAAGCTCGTGCTGCTCGCGCCGGTCGGGCTCTGGCGCGACGAGGCGCCCGTCGTCGACATGTTCGGGCACATGACGCACGAGCTCGTGCCGTACCTCTTCCATGACCAGGGCTGCGAGGCCGCGCAGCGCATGCTGGCGCTGACCGGCATGTTCAGCGAGCGCGACGACCGCACGCCCGAGCAGGTCGAGATGCTGATCGGCCTCATCCGCGGGTTCCGTACGGCGGCGAAATTTCTCTTCCCGATCCCCGAGAGCGGCCTCGAGCGCCGGCTCTGGCGCATCGAGGCGCCGACGCTTCTCCTCTGGGGCGACGACGACCGCTTCGTCGCGCCGCTGTACGGACGATTGTTCGCCCAGAAGATCCCGCGCGCTCGTCTCGAGGCGATCGCGCGCGCCGGCCACCTGCTCGCGGCCGAGCGGCCCGAGGAGACCGCGGAAGCGGTCGCGCGCTTCCTCGCGGCGTGATCGAAGAGCCACGCAATCCCGACCGCCGACGTCCCGCATGCGCCGCCCGATCGTCCTCGACACCCGCCCGAACGCCTGCTTCGGCTGCGGTCCCGACAACCCCGCCGGGCTCGGCCTCTCGTTCCACGAGACCGACGACGGCGCGGAGACCGACGTCGTCGTGCCAGCGCACCTCGGCGGCGCGCCGGGCGTCGTCCACGGCGGCATCCAGGCGACCCTGCTCGACGAGGTGATGTGCGTGACCGCGTACGCCAAGGCCGGAACGCGGGTCGTGACGGGCGAGCTCACCGTCCGCTATCTCCTCCCCGCGCCGACCGGCCGGAAGCTCTGCGTCCGCGGCCGGATCGCCGGGCGGAAGGGGAGGAGCCTCCTCATCGAGGGCGCGATCGAGGACGCCGCGACCGGCGAGCTGCTCGCACGGGCTCACGGGCGGTTCTTCCCGAATCTGGCGCAACCGGCGGCGAACGACGGCGTCGCGGCGTCCGCCTCGCGCGACGCCGTGCGGGGCGCGTCCGGCGGGTCGGCTTGCACGCGCCGGGTCGCGAGCGAAGATTGAGCATGCCCGGAATCCCGACCCTCTTCCTGCTCGCGAGCCTCGGCGGCGCCTGGTTCACCTGGAACGTCTACCGCCCGATGGTCGGCGGCAGCCGGCGCGGCTTCGTGAGCTTCTTCGCGGGGTGGCTGACCGGCGAGCTCGCGCTCCACCACGTCGCCTGGCAAGCGGTCGCGACGGTGGCGTTCGTCGCTCTCGGCGCGCTCGCCGCATGGCCGGGATGGGTCGCGCTCGCGATCGACTTCGTCTCGTGGTGCGCGCTGGTCGCTTGGTACCTCCGCGCGCGCGATGCCCGGCACGTCGTCGAGGACGCTCTCGCGTCGGCCCTGGGAGCCGCCTATCGCGACGAGCTGCGCGCCGAATCGACCGACCTCCTGCCGACCGCGCTCCGCTGGCGGCAGCTCGCGCTGCCGTTCCCGATGCGCGACGCAGCCGTCGAGCGCATCCGCGACCTGCCGTACGCGCGCGCCGGCGAGCGCCACCTGCGCCTCGACCTGTATCGGCCGCGCGAGCGGTCGGCGCGGCCGCCGAAGATGCCGGTGCTCCTCCAGGTGCACGGCGGCGGCTGGGCCGTCGGCAGCAAGAACGAGCAGGGCATGCCGCTCATGCTGCAGCTCGCCTCGCACGGCTGGCTGTGCGCGAGCATCGATTATCGCCTGAGCCCGCGCGCCACCTTCCCCGACCACGTCGTCGACGTGAAGCAGGGAATCGCGTGGCTGCGCGAGCACGCGTCCGAATACGGCGGCGATCCCGACTTCATCGTGATCACCGGAGGCTCCGCCGGCGGCCATCTCGCGTCGCTCGCGGCGCTCTCGCCCAACGACCCCGACTTCCAGCCCGGCTTCGAATCGAAGGACACGACGGTCCAGGGCTGCGTCTCGTTCTACGGCGTGTACGACTTCACGAACAAGAACGGTGTCTACCGGAACGCCGGCCTACGTCGGCTGCTCGAGCGCTGGGTCATGAAGGCCCGCCTCGACGACGCGCGCGAGCGCTACGAGCGGGCCTCACCGCTCTACCGCGTGTCTGCCGACGCTCCGCCTTTCTTCGTCATCCACGGCGACCGCGACACCCTCGTGCCGGTCGGCGACGCGCGCCACTTCGTGGAGGCGCTGCGCGCGGTGTCGCGCGAGCCCGTCCTGTACGCGGAGCTGCCGGGTGCGCAGCACGCGTTCGAGATCTTCCCGTCGCTGCGCTCCCAGCACGTGATCGACGGCGTCGAGCGCTATCTCTTCTGGCTGCGCGATCGCCGCCTCGGTCGCGCGGAAGCCGTTCCGCCGGCGGTCGCGATCGCCGCCGCCGCGGGCGGGTCCTGAGCGCGGCGTCCGGCGCCGCGCGGAGGCTGGAATGCCGAACCTCTATGTGACCGGGCTCACGCCCGAGGAGGGCGCCCGCTTCAGCCGCCTGGCCTCCGACTTCTTCGAGAAGCGGCTCGGGACGCCGCGCCAGTCGGTGTACGTCTTCCTGCGCGACGCGATCCTCTTCCGCGACGGCGTGGAGTCCCCGCTGCCGACGATCATCCAGGTGAGCTGGATCCGGCGGCCGCGCGAGCACTTCGCGGCGGCCGTCGAGGCGCTCACCCGCATCGTCAAGCACGACCTCGGGCGGACGACGTCGGTTCAGGTCGAGCTCGTCGAGAAGTGGGAGGACGCGGCGATCGACGGCGAGACCTGCTCCGACTGGGCCGCCCGCAACCGCCGCTGAAGCAAGCGTCAGGCCTGGGCGGGCGCCGCTGCGGGGCGGCGGCGGCGCCGCCGCCGCGCGACCACGATCTTGCGCACGCTCGCCTCCATCCGGCGCGCGCTCGCATACGGCATGGCGGCGGGGTGCACGCGATTCGCGTACGAGGCGAGCAGGTGGTCTCGCAGGCGCTCGCAATCGACGGCGAGCACGTCGCAGATCGACTCGAACGCGAACGGCCACGAGCGGTCGGTCGATCGGATCCACTTGACGGCCGCGACCGCCTGCATGCGTGCGTGCACGCTCGACGTGCGGCACACGGTGCCGAGGCACGCAATCGCGTCCTCGAGGACGGCGATCATGAGCGCCTTCACGCCGCTCCGCGCGACCGGGTCTCCGGGAGCGGTCAGCTGGACGGGTAGAAGGGTGGTGTCCGGCCAGTCGAGGCCGCCGTCGGTCGCGAGCATGAGGGTCTCCTTCAGCGCGGTCGGAGAGCGTCGGGCACGCGACCGCGGTGAAACGCGCGGTCGCGCACGAGGTGGGGATGCGGAACGGCGATGGCGGCCCGGAGAGACGGGACGCCGGCGGGAGGCGCGGGGAAAGCGAGCCGGCGCAGGCGGCGATCGGACGGAGAGAGGGGGCGTATCCAGAGGGCCTTCGCGAGGCGGCGGAGGTGACGTCGAGTCGTGCGCATTTGCACAGTCGCTTTCGTGGCTCCAGCTATCGGCATTGGGATGCGCCCGAACCATCGGGTGATTCCCGAGCGCCGACCGGGAAATTCCCGAGGGCGACCGCGCGGGCGTCCGACGACGCCTTTCCGCGATGCGGTACGGGCGCCGGCCCGGGGCGGATGCCCGGATCGGCTACGTCACCGGGGCGAGCGGCGCGCCGTGGGAGCGCGCGGCCCGGGAGCGGACGCCCGAGCGCTCCTAGCCGAGGAGGCCGCTGGAGCCGGGGTTTTCGCCCCGGAGCTTGTACTTCTCGACGCGCTGCGTAGGGGTCTTGGGCAGGGAGTCCCGCAGCTCCCACTGCGTCGGGACCTGGAACTTCGCCAGGCGGGCGGCGGCGTGCGAGCGGAGGTCCTCGATGGTCACGTCGCCGCGCGGGACGATGAAGGCCTTCACCTCCTGGCCGAGGACGGGGTGCCGGATGCCGACGACGGCGACGTCGGCGACCCGGGGGTGCTCGCGCAGCGCCTTCTCGACCAGGACCGACGAGATGTTCTCGCCGCCGCGTCGGATCACGTCGCGCTTGCGGTCGACGAAGTACAGCCAGCCGTCCTCGTCGACCCAGCCGAGGTCGCCGGTCAGAAACCAGTCGCCGTGCAGGGCGGCCTGCGTCTGCTCGGGATCGCGGAAGTACGCCGCCATGCGGTACGGCGACTCGACCGCGATCTCGCCGACCTGCCGCGCCTGCACCTCCCGCCCTTCGTCGTCGAGGATGTGGACCTTGACGCCGGGGATCGCGGGCCCCGCCGAGCCGGCGCGCGGCGTCGCGCCGAGCGGCTCGAGCGTGACGACGCCCGCGTCCGTCGAACCGAAGCATTCCAGCACGTGGCGGAAGCCGAACCGCTCGCGCAGGCGATCGCGGATCGGGGCGCTGCCGAGCCCGAGCACGACGCGGATGCGGCTCGTGCGCTCGAG
The DNA here is from genome assembly GCA_035651755.1 of Binatia bacterium. GTDB lineage: Bacteria > Desulfobacterota > Binatia > UBA12015 > UBA12015 > DASRFA01. Next base: position 33,309 of record DASRFA010000022.1, read on the forward strand.
CTCGCTCGGCTCCTGCGCGAGCAGGATCGCGAGGATCGTTCCGAGCGTGAAGAGCGCGGTCGCCTGCGTGCGATGCGCGAGCGGCCAGAAGTCGGACGCGCTGAACGCGCGCGGAAACGCCGCCGCACATCCCGTCTGCTGCGCGACCGCGACCGTCGACCACGCGTTTCCGTGGAACAGGGGTCCGACCGTCAGGATGACGTCGTCGGGCGTGAGCTCCATGCCGCCGACGAAGAACGAGCCGCTGCCGCCGGTGCGCGAGTGGGTGAACAGCACGCCCTTCGGGTTTCCGGTCGTCCCCGACGTGTAGAGGAGCGTCGAGCCGTCGTCCGGCGTGAGCTCGACCTCCACCGGCTCCGCCGACGACGCCGCGACCGCGTCCTCGAGCGCGACCGCTCCGGGGACGCCGCCGAACGCCGCGATCACCGACGACGGCGGCCGCTCGACCTCGTCCGCCAGCAGGTTCCCGGGCGTGTCGGCGCTCGTCACGATGACGCGCGGCTCGGCGTGGCGCAGCACGTAGCCGAGCTCCTTCGCGCCGAGCGCGGGGTTCACCGGGTTCAGGATGCCGCCCGCCTTCAGCGCGCCGAACGCTGCGACGACCCACTCGATCGAGTTCGCGAGACCGATCGTGACGCGGTCGCCTTTGGCGACGCCGAGCGAGCGGAGCGCGTGCGCGAAGCGGTTGGTCGCGACGTCGAACTCCTCGAACGTGACCGTGCGCCCCTCGTGCAGCAGGTACGGCCGGTCGGGGCGGTCGCGGCGGTTGCGCGCGAGGTTGTCGAGAAAGAGCATCGCTTCTCCTACGATCGCGGCAGCCCGAGCGCGCGCTGCGCCAGGATGTTCCGCTGGACCTCCGACGTGCCGGAGATCAGCGTCGACGACCGCCGCGTGAGATACCAGTACGACGCGAGCCCCGCGTCGGGCGAGCGCGGATCGCGCGCCACGCATTGCGCGAACGGGCCCTGCAGCTCGACCGCGAGCGCCGCCAGGCGCTGTGCGAGCTCGCTGCCTTGCACCTTGTGGCGCGAGGCGTCCAGGGGATCGGCGCGACCGCGGAGCGCGGCGGTGATGCTGCGGAGCCCCGACAAGCGCAGGATCTCGAGGTCGATCCAGGCTTGCGCGAGGCCGGCGCGGCGGCTCGCGTCGTACGCTCCGGCGACCTCGCCGCGTGCGATCCGGCGCGCCGTCGCGAGCGCGCGCGCGAGCGAGCCCCGGAGCTCGCCGTACATCTCGAAGACCCAGAGGTCGCGCTCTGCGGCGAGCGCGCCGTTCACGACGCGCCAGCCGGCGCCGACGGCGCCGACCGCGAGGTCGCGCGGCACGCGGACCTCGTTCAGGAAGAGCTGCGCGAAGTGCGGCTCGCCGACGAGGTTGTGGATCGGCCGGATCTCGACGCCGGGCGACGCGAGCGGAAGGAGCAGCACGACGAGCCCGTGATGCCGCGAGGTGGCGTCCGCGCGTGCGAGGAGAAGGCACCAGTCGGCGAGCGGCGCGTGGCTCGTCCAGATCTTCTGCCCGGTGACGACGTAGTGGTCGCCGTCGGCGATGGCCGTGGTCCGGAGCGACGCGAGATCCGACCCGGAGTTCGGCTCGGAGAAGCCGAGGCACCAGAGATCGTCGACGGCGAGGATGCGCGGGATGAACCGCTTCCTCTGCTCCTCGGAGCCGTAGCGGAGGAGCGTCGGCCCGACGACGCCCAGGCTCACCATCTGCCCGAGCTGTGGCGGGTCGCAGGCCGCCGTCTCGTCGTAGAAGAGGAGCTGCTCGATCATCCCGAGGCCGCGCCCGCCGAGCTCGACCGGCCACGTCAGGCCGAGCCAGCGGCCGCTCGCGAGAAGTCGCGCCCAGGCGATCATCGCCTCGGCGGCCGCGTGCTGCGACGAGGTGGCGGCGTGGTCGGGCGCCTGCAGCCGCGGCGGCGGATGGTCGGCCAGCCACGCCCGCAGCTCGGCGCGAAAGCGCTCCTCCGCGGGCGAGAACGCGAAGTCCATCGGCACGCTGTCATCGCCGACCGCGCTCGGCCTGTCCAGACCGGTTCGCCGGACCGAACCCGCATTGACAAGCGCGGGTGGCCGCGCTTACAGCCCTCGACCGCCGGCGCCGGCGCACGCAGGGAAAGCGCGATGGAGCTCGGCTGTGCAGGGCGCGGCGCGCTCGCTCGGGCGCGACGAGGAGGCAGAAACATGGTGTCCGACGCCGGCTCCGTCCAAATCGTGCCGAGCGGCCGACTCGTCTACGGGATGCAGCTCCCGGTGCAGGCGCAGAGCACGATGTTCGCCGCGCCGTGGGAGGGCGGCGCGGGTGCGGCCGAGCTGCTGCGCATCGCCGAGGCATGCGACCGCAGCGGCTTCTTCTACGTCGCCGTCTGCGACCACGTCGTCGTTCCGCGCGAGCGCGCGGCCGCGATGCGGACGACCTGGTACGACACGGTCGCGACCCTCGGCTTCCTCGCCGCGGCGACGCGCCGCGTGCGCCTCCTCTCGCACGTCTTCATCCTGCCGTATCGCCACCCGCTCGTCTCGGCGAAGGCGTTCGCGACGCTCGACGCCCTCTCCGGCGGGCGCGTCATCCTGGGCGTCGGCGCCGGGCACCTCGAGGGCGAGTTCGCGACCCTCGGCGTCGACTTCAAGCGCCGCGGCAAGCTCCTCGACGAGGCGATCGACCTCGTGAAGACGGCCTTCCGCGAGGAGTTCGTGCGCTTCGAAGGCGCGACGTGGAAGGTCGACGACGTCGGCCTCGCACCCCGCCCCGTGCAGCAGCCCCGCCCGCCGATCTGGATCGGCGGCTCGACGCCGGCCGCGCTGCGACGCGCGGCCGAGCGCGGCGACGGCTGGCTGCCGCAGGGAACGCCGCGCGCCGACCTGCCGGCCGCGATCGAGACCATTCGCTCGCATCGCCGGAAGACCGTCGGCGATCGGCCGATCGAGATCGGAACGATGAGCGAGTGGCTCTACGTCGGCCGCCCGACCTTCGAGCTTGCGCCCGGAACGCGGTCGGGCGAGCCCGCCGAGCTCGCCGAGCACCTGCGCGGGCTGAAGGCGCTCGGCGTGAGCCACTGCGGGGTGCGATTCCGCGCGCGCTCGTGCGACGAGCTGATCGAGCAGATCGACGCATTCGGGGCGGCCGTTGGACCGCTCTTGAACGACTGACCGGCGCGCGTCGCCGGACGAAAGGAAGCCACCGCCATGCTGCTCGAGAATCGGGTCGCGATCGTGTCGGGCATCGGGCCGGGCATGGGGCGCGACATCGCGCTCGCGTTCGCGCGCGAGGGCGCGCACGTCGTGCTCGCGGCGCGTACGCCGGCGGCGGTGGACGAGCTCGCCGCGGAGGTGCGCGCACTCGGCCGGCGGGCGATCGCGGTGCCCACCGACATCGCCCAGCGGGCCGACTGCGACCGGCTCGTGCGCCGCGCGCACGAGGAGCTCGGCCGGATCGACGTGCTCGTGAACAACGCATTCAAGGGCCCGAGCTTCAAGCGCTTCGAGGACGAGGACCTCGACGCCTGGCGGAAGGTCTTCGACGTGAACGTCTTCGGGTCGCTGCAGCTCACGCAGGCCGTCGTCCCGCACATGAAGGAGCAGGGCGGCGGCTCGATCGTCTTCATCAACACCATGTCGACTCGCGTGATCGAGCCGACGCACGGCGGCTACGCGTCGTCCAAGGGCGCGCTCCTGATCGCGGCGCAGACGCTCGCCAAGGAGCTCGGCCGCTACAAGATCCGGGTGAACTCCGTCGTGCCCGGGTACATCTGGGGGCCTGCGCTCGAGGGCTACTTCAAGCTCCTCGCGAAGCAGCAAGGGACGACCCCGGAGGCGGTCTATGCGGACATCGCCTCACGCGCGGCGCTCGATCACATCCCGACGTCGAAGGAGATCGCCGACACGGTCGTCTTCTTCGCGTCGGACCTGTCGCGCGTCGTCACGGGGCAGGCGCTGGACGTGAACGGGGGATACCACTTCCACTGAGCCGGACGGCGCAGCGCGCTCCTCGCTTCACGGGCGCGCCGGGAAGCGCGCGACGAGCTCTTCCATGCGATCGTGCGCGCCCGCCGTGATGGGCGCGCCGTCGCCCGTCAAGAGCACGTCGAAGTCGAGCGCGAGGAGGGCCTCGACGCTCGCTTGCAGCCGCGGCGGATCGTCGAGGACGCGTTCGCGCAGCAGCGAGCAATGGCCCGGCGGGTTTCCGATGACGGCGTCGCCGACGATGAGGACGCGCCGCTCCGGCCAGTGGAACGCGACCTCTCCGGGCGACTTCCCCGGAACCCCGACGACCACCAGCGGCCCGATGCGATGGCCCGGGTGAAGCTCGTCGGCGATGTCCGCGCCCTGCGAGCGGGCGTACGCCGCGTCGTCGGGATGGATCGCGATCGGCGCGCCGGTCAGCTCGCGCACTCGGCTCGCCGCGCGCACGTGGTTTCGGTTGGTGAGGAGAATTCGCGCGACGCCGCGATCGACGAGCTCGCGCGCGGCATCGGCGTCGGGATCGACCGGGTCGATGCACAGGTTTCCGCCGTCGGCGAGGACCAGGAAGCCGTTGAAATCGTAGCCGTGCGGCTCGGAGAGCCGCGACCACAGGAGCACCTGCGGCACGATCTCGCGCATGGAGTTCTATCGCCCGATTCCCCCTGGCGCGCAACAGCGGTCGGGCGCGCGAGCTTCCCGTCGCGCGCAGCGACGCGCGCCGCTCTCGCGCGTCGGGCTCCGCGCCTCGCATTCGCGGCACGCGCTTCCTATAGGATCGGGCGCGATGCAGCCGCTCGCCAAAGCGCGCGCGAACGACGAGCCCGGGCGCGCGCGCGGCCCGCTCGGTGAGACCTGGCACGCGTGGGCCGCGCTCGCGATCGGCGTGCTCGCGGTGAGCGCGCACTCGGCGCTCTCCTACGGCATGTCGCCGCTCATGAAGCCGATCACCGACGAGCTCGGCTGGTCGCGCACCGAGTACGCGACGGCGATGAACCTCAGGATGTTGGTCTTGATGATGCTGTCGCCCTTCGCGGGCCAGCTCGTCGACCGGATCGGCGCGCGCCTCGTGCTCGCGGCGGGCGCGCTGCTCATGGGGATGGGGACCCTCGGCATCGCCGGCATCCAGTCGATCCGCGGACTCTACGGCTGGAACCTCGTGATCGGGCCGGGGCAGGCGTGCATCGGATCGGTCGCCGGGTCGGCGCTCGTGCTGCGGCTCTTCCGTCGCCGGCGCGGGCTCGCGATCGGCATCCTGAACGGCGGCGACAACTTCATCACGGGCGGCGTGCACGTCGCGTCGGCGGCGCTGCTCGTGAGCGCGGGCTGGCGGGGCGCGATCGCAGCGCTCGCCGCGGGCTACGTCGCGCTGGCGGTCCTGGTGCTCGCGGTGCTGCGGTCGCGCGACGGCGAAGCCGACGCAGCCGACGGCGACGGCGCCGCGGGCGCTCCCGCGACCACCGCGGCCGGCACGCGCGATCCGGACGGGGCTATGGGCCCGGCGCGAGGCGACGAGCCCGGATCGCCGCCGGGCGCGAGCCTCCGCGACCTGCCGTGGGGCGATCCGTCGCTCTGGCTCCTCGTCGCGTCGTACGTGCTCATCTACGCCTACATCACCACCGTCGGGATCCATTTCCCGGCCTTCCAGCGCGACCTCGGCCGCTCCGCCGACGTCGCCGCGTACGTGTACGGCCTCACGACCTTCATCGGCGCGTTCGGGTCGGTCGCCTGCGGCTGGATCGCCGAACGGAGCTCGGCGCGCGCGACGCTCTCGGTGGTCGTCGCCGGGCTGCTGGCGAGCTCGGTCGTGCTGTGGACCGCGACCGGCCTCGGTGCGTACTACGCGTGGGCGGTCGGCTACGGCGTCGTGAACGCGGGCGCGGTCGCGCTCCTGGCGCTCGTCCTGAACGAGCTCTTCGGGTCCGGGCAGATCGGCCGGCTGATGGGCGTCGCGATCACCTTCTGCATGGCGGGCACGATCGCTGGCAACTTCTTCGCCGCCGGGATGTTCGATCGCTTCGGCAGCTACGACACGGTGTGGAAGACGCACACCGCGCTGCTCGCGATCGCGCTCGTTCCGGCGGAGCTGCTGCGCCGTCGCCGCGTCGCCGGCTGAGCCCGCGCGCGTGGAACCCGCGGCGCTGCTCCTCCATCGCTTTCGCGACCTCGCGCTCCGGCTGGCGCGCCGGCCGCGCTACCTCGAGCGCCGCGACGGGCGCTTCGCCGCGATCGTCTGGGAGGAGGCGTGGGAGCGCGCTCTCGCCGGCGCGCTCGCCCTCCGGGACCGCGGCTTCCGGCCGGGCGAGACGGTCGCGTTCCTCGCCGGGACGCGCGCCGCGACGCTGATCGCGCACTGGTCGGTCTGGATCGCGGGCGGCGTCAACGTCCCGATCCCGCCGCGCGCGCGCCTCGCCGACGTCGAGCAGATTGTCGACGAGAGCGAGGCGCGCTGGCTCTTCGTCGACGACGAGGGCGCGGCGCGCGCCGGCGACCTCGCGGGGCGCGCCTGGCATGCGTCCTTTGGCTTGACCCCGGCGGCGCGCGGCGGGGACGACTGGGCGGCTGCGCTCGCGGCCGCGCTGCCCACGCTGCGTCCGCGCCGCCGCGACCTCGACCGCGAGATCGATCGCGTCGACGGCGCGCGCCTGGCGACGATCACCTACACGTCGGGGACGACCGGGACGCCGAAGGGCGCGGAGCACACGCACGGCGGCATCGCGTACTCGATCCGCTGGCAGTTCGAGACCCGGCCCGCGGCCGAAGGCGAGCGCGACGTGAACTTCCTTCCGTTCGCCCACAACTTCGCGCGCTTCGTCGACTACTTCGGCGTGCAGTGGGGCACGACGACCGCGATCTCGAGCTTCGACGGCGTTTTCGCGGACGTGCGCGAGATCCGGCCGCACATGCTGTTCTCCGTTCCGCGCGTGTTCGAGAAGGCGTACTCGGCGGCGCTCGCCGCCGGGCCGGCAGGCGCGGAGGAGCGCCTGCGCGCGATCTACGGCGGGCGTCTCCGGCGCGCGAACACCGGCGGCGCCACGATCGCAGCGAGCGTCGTCGAGCTCCATCACCGGGCCGGAATCGAGCTCCTCGACGCGTTCGGCATGAGCGAGGTCGACGGCGGCGTCCTGACGCAAAGCCCGCCGGGGGCCGCGCGCCCGGGCACCGTCGGCCGCGCGATCCGCGGCATCGAGCTCCGCATCGCGGACGACGGCGAGGTCCTCGCGCGCGGCCCGACCGTCTCGAACGGGCGATACTTCAAGCGCCCCGCCGAGACCGCGGAGACGTGGCGCGACGGCTGGCTCCACACCGGCGACCTGGGCGAGATCGACGGCGACGGCTACCTGCGCATTACCGGGCGCAAGAAGGACATCCTGAAGACCGCGGGCGGGAAGGCGATCGCGCCGCTGCCGATCGAGAACGCCCTGAAGCGCGATCCGCTCGTCGCGCAGGCGGTCGTGGTCGGCGACGGCCGGCCCTACTGCGTCGTCCTCGTGCAGGTCGACCTGGCAGCTGCCCGCGAGTGGCTGGCGGGGCAGGGCGCTCTGCCCGGGGACGACGCGGACCTGCGGCGCGACCCGCGCGTGCGCGACCGCATCGCCGCGACGGTGGCCGTCGTCAACGCGCAGCTCCAGCGGCACGAGACGCTGAAGGCGTTCGCGGTCCTCCCGCGCGACCTCTCGGTCGACGCGGGCGAGCTGACCGCCACCGCGAAGGTCAAGCGCAACGCGGTCGTCGCGGCGTTCGCGGCCGAGATCGACGCGCTCTACCGGGACGGCGGCGTCGCCGCCGCCGTGGTCGCGCGCCGCGAGTGAGTCGTTGCATCGGATGGCGCGAATTGCCACTCTCGCGCCCATGGCGGAGAAGGTGGTGCCACTCGCGTCGGCATCCCTCGCCGACGCCGTCTTCGACGAGGTCCGGGAAGAGCGCCTCGACACGCTGCGCGGTCCCGACAGCCCGGAGGGGCGCGCGCTCGGGCGCGCCGTGGGCGAGAACGTCGCGGCTCGCCGCCGCGAGCACGGGCTCGGCCTCGAGGCGGTCGCCGCTCGCAGCGGCATCCGCGTCGACCTCCTGCGCGCGCTCGAGGGAGGTCAGGCCGTCCCGAGCCTGCGCGCGGTCTGGCACCTCGCGACCGCGCTCGAGGTGCCCTTCGGCGACCTGCTCGCGCACACGCTCTTCTCCGAGGCCGCCGACCCGGACTTCCGGGTGCAGCGAGCCGATCGCGGCCGGGTGCTGCTCTCCGCCGACGCGAAGTTCCGATCGCGCGTGCTCTTCCGCGAAGGCGACCCGCGCGCTCCCGAGGTCTACGAGCTCACGCTCGCGCCCGGGTGCTTCGAGAAGGCGGAACCGCACGCTGCCGAGACGTTCGAGCACATCGTCGTCGTCCGCGGCGAGCTGGTCGTCGTGTCGGGCGACGCGCGCGCGCATCTCAAGGCGGGCGACACGATCTTCTTCCGCGCCGACCTGCCGCACAGCTACGAGAACCCCACCCCCGAGCCGACGCTCGCTCACCTCGTGATCTCGTACGCCCAGCGGCGCTGAGCGAGCGCGCCGCGCCGGCTCGATCTTCCGAGACCCGCCCGACATCGAACGAGTGAAGCGCGCGGGGGACGTCCGCGCCCGAGAGGATACGGCAATGGATCTGAAGACGGTCGATCACCTCCTGACGACGACGCGCTCCGTGCGGAAGCGCCTCGACTTCTCCCGCCCGGTTCCGCGCGACGTCATCGAGCGCGCGATCGAGATCGCGGTCCAGGCGCCGACCGGCGGCAACAACCAGGGCTGGCACTTCGTCGTCGTCACGGACGCGGACAAGCGGCGGGCGCTGGCCGACCTCTACCGGAAGGGCTGGGAGATCTACACGAGCATGCCGCGCGAGCAGCTTCCCGCGAGCGATCCGCGCGCCGGGCAGCTGCCGCGCGTGATCTCGTCGGCGCAGTACCTGACCGATCATTTCCACGAGGCGCCGGCCATGATCGTTCCCTGCATCGAAGGGCGATTCGAGACCCAGCCGCAGTTCGCGCAGGCCTCGCTCTACGGCTCCATCCTGCCCGCCGTTTGGTCGCTCATGCTCGCGCTCCGCGCGCGCGGCGTCGGCTCTGCGTGGACGACGATCCACCTCATCTTCGAGAAGGAGGCGGCCGAGGTGCTCGGGATCCCGCCGCACGTGACGCAGGCGGCGCTCCTGCCGGTCGCCTACTACACCGGCGGCGACTTCAAGCCCGCGAAGCGCCTTTCGGCGCGCGAGCTCACGTCCTGGAACGCCTGGGGTCGGCGGAGCTGAACGAACCGGTTCAGCGGCCGGCTCAGCCGGGCAGGATCGGCACCTCGTTCGCGAGCCAGAGCGGCGAGCGCGCGAGGTCGATGAAGCGGCGCTCGTCGGCGAGGAGCGCCTCGCCGGCGCGCCGGCCCTCCTCGCTCGACGTCGCGGCCACGATGTCGTCGACGCTGTCCCACCAGAGCTCGGCGATCCCGTCGTAGCCCTCGGGCGCTTCGCGCGACGCGCGGAGCGCGTCGTTCAGCGGCGTCGTGAGCGAGTGCAGCTGCACGTACCGCCGGATGCGGAGCGCGGCCGCATGGCTCCGGACGAGCGGCGCGTGGCGCTCGCGCCAGTAGCGCTGGAATTCCTCCCGCGACAGCTCGGGGAGGCGGTGCAGGCAGAAGACGAGCTTCACCATGTCGTCACCGTTGCGGCGCTCAGGCGCGGGCGGGGTCGGGCTTGTCGGGGTCGAGGCCGAGGTCGGAGATCGCCTGCTGCACGACGGAGAGCTCGATCTCCTCCCGGCGGGCGAGCTCGTAGAGCGCCGCCACCGCGATCGACTCGGCGTCGACCTCGAAGAAACGGCGGAGCGCCTCGCGCGACTCGCTGCGGCCGAAGCCGTCGGTGCCGAGGGCGTGGATGCCGTCCGGGACCCAGGGGGCGATCATGTTCGCGAGCGTCTTCACGTTGTCGCTGGCGGCGACGACCGTCCAGGGCTCCTCGGCCAGCGCCTGCTGGAGCCAGGGTCGCTGCGGCTCGGCTTCCGGGTGAAGCATGTTCCAGCGCTCGCAGGCGACGGCGTCGCGTCGCAGCTCGTTGTAGCTCGTGACGCTCCAGACGGCGGCCGCGATGCCGCGCGCCTCGAGCAGCGCCTGCGCGCGGATCGCCTCGTGGAGGATCGCGCCGCTGCCGAAGAGGTGGATGCGCGGACCCGCCATCTCGGGCGCGGGCCGGACCTTGTAGAGGCCGCGCAGGATGCCGGCCTCGGCGCCGTCCGGCATCGGCGGCTGCGCCCAGGCCTCGTTCATGACCGTCAAGTAGTAGAAGACGTCCTCGCGCTCGACGTACATGCGCCGGAGGCCGTCCTCGACGATGACGGCGATCTCGTAGGCGTAGGCGGGATCGTACGCGCGGACGGTCGGGACCGCGCTCGCGAGCACGTGGCTGTGGCCGTCCTGGTGCTGCAGGCCCTCGCCGGCGAGCGTCGTGCGGCCGGCGGTCGCCCCGACGAGGAAGCCCTTGCCGCGCGCGTCGGCGTGCGCCCAGATGAGGTCGCCGATCCGCTGGAAGCCGAACATCGAGTAGAAGAGGAAGAACGGGATCGCGTTGACGCCGTTCGCGGCGTACGCGGTTCCCGCCGCGGTGAACGACGCCATCGCGCCCGCCTCGGTGATCCCCTCCTCGAGGAGCTGACCGTCCTCGACCTCGCGGTAGAAGGCGACGACGTCCGAGTCGACCGGCTCGTAGCGCTGTCCCTGCTGCGAGTAGATGCCGAACTTCCGGAAGAGGGAGTCCATGCCGAAGGTGCGCGCCTCGTCCGGGGCGATCGGCACGATCAGCTTCCCGATCGTCGGATCGCTCATCAGGTGGCGGAGGAGGGCGACGAAGACCTGCGTCGTCGCGACCTCGCGGCCGCCCTTGGGGTGCTTGAACTGCTCGAAGACGCCGGCCGGCAGCGCGGGCAGCGGCTTCGACCGCACCGTGCGGCGCGGCACCGGGCCGCCGAGCGCCGCGCGACGCTCGCGCAGGTACGCGACCTCCTCGGTGTCGTCGGCGGGACGGTAGAAGGGCACGTCCTCGAGCTGGGCGTCACCGATCGGGATGCCGAGGCGGTCGCGGAAGCCGCGCAGCTCGCGGTCCTTCAGCTTCTTCGCCTGGTGTGAGAAGTTCCGCCCTTCGCCGGCGGCGCCGAGGCCGTAGCCCTTGATCGTCTTCGCGAGGACGACGGTCGGCGCGTCGGTGTACTCGATCGCCGCCTTGTAGGCCGCGTAGACCTTCTCCGGGTCGTGGCCGCCGCGCCGCAGCTTGCTGAGCTTCGCGTCGGTCAGGTCCTCCACGAGCCGCAGCAGCTCCGGGTACTTCCCGAAGAAGTCGGCCCGGATGTAGGCGCCCGACTCGACGGTGTACTTCTGGTACTGCCCGTCGACGACCTCGCCCATCCGCCGCACTAGGAGGCCGCTGTCGTCGCGCGCGAGAAGCGGATCCCAGTCGTCGCCCCAGACGACCTTGATCACGTTCCAGCCCGCGCCGCGGAATGCCGCCTCGAGCTCCTGGATGATCTTCCCGTTGCCGCGCACCGGTCCGTCGAGCCGCTGGAGGTTGCAATTGACGACCCAGATCAGGTTCCCGAGGTGCTCGCGCGACGCGAGCGTGATCGCGCCCATGCTCTCGGGCTCGTCCATCTCGCCGTCGCCGAGGAAGGCCCAGACGCGGGAGCTCTCGGTGTCGGCGAGCCCGCGCGCCTGCAGGTAGCGGTTGAAGCGCGCCTGGTAGATCGACGAGATCGCCGAGAGGCCCATCGAGACGGTCGGGAACTCCCAGAAGTCGGGCATCAGCCATGGATGCGGGTACGAGCTGAGCCCGCCGCCCGGAGCGAGCTCGCGGCGGAAGTTCTCGAGCTGGGTCTGGCTGAGCCGACCTTCCAGGAACGCGCGCGCGTAGATCCCGGGCGCGGCGTGCCCCTGGAAGTAGACGAAGTCGCCCGCCGCTTCCGGCGTGTGGGCGCGGAAGAAGTGGTGGAAGCCGACCTCGAGGAGCGTCGCGAGCGAGGCGTAGGTCGAGATGTGGCCGCCGATTCCGCCCGAGTGAACGTTCGCCCGGACGACCATCGCCATCGCGTTCCAGCGGATGAGGTTCTTGATCCGGCGTTCGATCTCGCGGTCGCCGGGATAGACCGGCTGGTCCTCGACCGGGATGGTGTTGACGTAGGGTGTGTTCGCGGTGAACGGCATGAGGACGCCGTTCCGCTGGCCCTGCTCGACGAGGCGCGACAGCACGAGACGCGCGCGCGACTGCCCGTCGCCGTGCAGCAGCTTTCCGAACGAGTCCTCCCAGGCGCGCGTCGTTTCCGGATCTCGGTCCGGCTGCGGCTCGATGTCCATGAGAGCCGAGGATACCACGCGCGCCGGGCCGACTCCGGGTGGGCGGCGCGTGTGATGGCACGTCGGGCGCGTGGCTTCGTGCCGGTGGGCCGCCGGCGCCGTGTGCGCGGGCGCGTCACACGGTGGGCGTGGTCCGCCGAAGCCGTTGTGCGGGCGCTCAGTCCGGGTCTCGTTCGAGGGGGGCGGAGCGCGCCGAACGATTTTAGAACCCGGCGTTGCGGTCGACGGTGACGTCTTTCTTGGTGCGGGGTTTGATGTGCTTCCCGGTGATCATGTCCTTGTAGCCCATGCCGGGGCCGATCATCGGGTACACGTGGGCGGTCTGGTCGACGACGACCTCGAGGAAGGCGGGGCCGGCGGAGCGCACGAACTCCTCGAGCGCGGGGCGGAGCTCGTCGCGCTTGGTCACGCGGCGCACGAACGGGAAGCCGTCCGCTTCGACGGCGCGCACGAAGTCCTTCTTGTGGAGCGTCTTGTCGGACCCCGAGTAGCGGTTGGCGTAGAAGAGGTCCTGCCACTGCCGGACCATCCCATCGCCGTAGTTGTTCAGGAGGAGGACCTTCACCGGGATGTCGTAGGTCGTGAGCGTCTCCAGCTCGCCCAGGTTCATGCGGATCGAGCCGTCGCCGTCGACGTCGATCACGAGCTTCCCGGGGTTGGCGAGCTGCGCGCCGATCGCCGCCGGGAGGCCGAAGCCCATCGTCCCCATGCTGCCCGAGGTGAGGAAGCTCCGCGGGTGGACGAAGTCGAGGTACTGGGCGGCCCACATCTGGTGCTGGCCGACGCCCGTCGTCACGATCGCCTCGCCGCGCGTGATCTCGTTCAGCTGCGAGAGCACCTCCTCGGACTGTACGGCGGTCGACTCGCGGTTGAAGTCGAGCGGGTGCGCGCGCCGGAGCTCGGACACGTGCTTCAGCCAGCGGCCGAAGTCCTTGCGGAAGCCCTTGCCGGCGCGCGTGAGCTGGGCGAGGCCGCGCTTCGCGTCGCACACGTACGCCCAGTCGACGCCCTTCACCTTGCCGATCTCCGACGCGTCGACGTCGAGGTGCGCGATCTTCGCGTTCGGAGCGAACTCCTTCACCTTGCCGGCGACGCGATCGTCGAAGCGCGATCCGACGGCGAAGAGGAAGTCGCAGTCCTCGACGGCGTAGTTCGCGTAGGCGGTGCCGTGCATGCCGAGCATGTGGAGCGAGAGGTCGCTCGTCGTGTCCATGGCGCCGATGCCGAGGAGCGTCGTCACGACCGGGATGCGGAAGCGCTGCGCGAACGCCCGCAGCTCGCTCGCGGCGTTGGCGTTGTGGACGCCGCCGCCGGCGTAGATGAGCGGCCGCTCGCTCTCCCCGAGCAGGCGGTAGAACTCCTTCGCGGCGTCGTCGGGGAGCGACGCGCGGTTCAGCGCGGCGAGCCGCTCGTCGTAGCCGCGGAGGTGGAGGAGCCCGGAGCCCTGGAACGTGCCGGGAGCGAGCTGGACGTCGCGCGGGATGTCGACGACGACCGGCCCGGGCCGCCCGCTCCGCGCCAGCTCGAAGGCCGTCCGCATCGTCTGCTCGACCTTGGTCTCGTCGGTCACGAGGAAGACGTGCTTGGCGCACGCCGACATGATGTTGAAGACCGGCGCCTCCTGGAACGCGTCGGTTCCCATGGCGGCGCGCGGCACCTGCCCGCAGACCAGGACGACCGGCACGGAGTCGGCGTGGCAGTCGCGGATCGGCGTGACCGAGTTCGTCGCGCCCGGCCCGGACGTGACGATGAAGACGCCGACCTTCCCGCTCGCGCGCGCGTAGCCCGCCGCCATGAAGCCGGCGCCCTGCTCGGTCGCCGGGACGACGAGCCGGACCTCCTCCGACTTCGGGCGACCGGCGTTGTGCCGGAAGATCGCGTCGTAGGTGGGGAGGATCGCGCCGCCGCTGTACCCGAAGACCGTGCCGACGCCCTCGTCCGCGAGCACCTGGACGATCATGTCGGCGCCCGTCATCTGCGTTCCCGCGAGCGGGTGCTTGGCGTGCTTCGGCTCGGGCAGGCTCGTCATCTCGGAATCATCCTTTTTCTCGCAGAATCGCGGATTTCGCGTAGCATCCCGGCCCCGCAGGCGCTACCGCCGGCGCGCCGCTGAGGTGCCGCGCGACGTCGCTTCGCGTGCGCGGTCGCGCTGTGGCAACACCGAGCATGGCCGAGCCGCGCGGCGGGTCCGACGAAGATCACCGCTGGATGGCGATCGCGCTCGAGGAGGCGAGGCGCGGCGGCGCGAGCGGCGAGGTGCCGATCGGGGCCGTCGTCGTGCGCGACGGCCGGGAGCTCGCGCGCGCGCACAACGCGCCGATCGGCCTCTGCGATCCCACGGCGCACGCCGAGGTGCTGGCGCTCCGGCGCGCGGCCCTCGTCTGCGCCGAGTATCGACTGCCGGGCGCGACCCTCTACGCGACCATCGAGCCGTGTCCGCTCTGCTGGGGCGCCGCCCTGCACGCGCGCGTCGCTCGCCTCGTGTACGGCGCGCGCGACCCGAAGGCGGGCGCACTGGGGTCGGTCGTCGACCTGCCCGCGGCGCGCGGCTTCAACCACCGCATCGAGGTGACGTGCGGCGTCGGTGCGGACGAGGCCGCCGACCTGCTCCAGACCTTCTTCCGCGGCCGCCGCGCAGCGGCGCGTCTTCCCGCCGACTCCAAGCGCTGACCCGTGCCGCGTTGCTTGCGGCCCTACGAGGGGACGGTTAGACCGCCCGAACGGGAGAGGTGGCCGAGCCCGGTTGAAGGCGCACGACTCGAAATCGTGTGTGCCCCAAAAGGGCACCGTGGGTTCAAATCCCACCCTCTCCGCTGTTTCCTCCCGCGCTCCATAAATGCGACGCGCAGCGCTCCACACCCGTTGCGGAGCCGTGGGAGCGAGGAGCCGCGGCTTTGCCGCGGCGACGAGGCCCATCGGAGGAGCGCAGCCTGGCGAGCGAAGCTCGCCAGGCGAGCACCGCACGGGGGCGAAATTGGGAGAGGTGCCAGAGTGGTCGAATGGGCGCGACTGGAAATCGCGTGTACCTCGAGAGGGGTACCGTGGGTTCGAATCCCACCCTCTCCGCTTCCTCCGCCGGTTGCTCTCCGGCAGCCGGTCCAGTAACGAACGGGCTTCGAGGCGTCGCGCGGGTGTAGCTCAGCTGGCTAGAGCGCAACCTTGCCAAGGTTGAGGTCGCCGGTTCGACCCCGGTCACCCGCTCTCGCGCCCCTTCGCGGGGGCGCGTCTCGCGCCCGTTTCACGGGGTGTTTCGCCGCGGCCTCGCAGGTCGCGGCGGAGCCGCTTCGCGGCGCAGGGCGTCGATTTTTCTCGCCTGTCGCCCCGTCGTCGTGCTACGGCGTCATCCATGGCGTCGAGCACGGTCTTCGTCAGCAATTTCCCGTTCGCCACGACGGAGGATGAGCTCCGCGAGCGCTTCGAGCACCTCGCCGCCGTGCGCAGCGTCCGCATCATCGTCGACCGCGAGAGCGGCCGGTCGCGCGGCTTCGCGTTCGTCGAGCTGGTCGACACCAACGCCGTCGACGGCGTGATCGAGGCCCTCGACGGGACCGAGCTCAAGGGCCGCCGCCTCGCGGTCAGCAAGGCGCGCGGCCGCGCCGGTGCGCCGGAGCCACGGCCGGCGCGCGCGCCCGCGCGCGCCGGCGAGGCGGCGAGCGGCGGAGGCGCAGAGCCGTCCGCACCGCGTCACGAGCCGCCGTTCCGCCATCGGATCGTGATCGACTGGCTCGAGGACTCGGCGTCGTACCTCGCGTCCGTCCCCGACCTCGACGTGAGCGCGCAGGCGCCGACGATCGACGCGGCGGTGCGCGAGGCGCGCGCGCGCGCCGACCAGGCCCGCCCCGCGCCGCTGTCCGACGACGACGATCAGCCCCTTCGCTAGTTTCCGGTCGCGCCCTTGTCACTTGACAGACGCGGCTCGATGCGAAACGGATCGGTTCGAGTCGAGTGACGGCTCGACGGGCGCGCGCGACGCCGCGCGCGCCGGGGGTGGCGGCGTGGATGAGTCGCTTTCGTCGCTGACGGGCAAGCGGATCGGTTTCGCCGGGCGTCTCCTCACGTGCGATCGTCAAGCCGCGCGACGCCTCGTGCAGAGCGCGGGCGGACGCGTCGGGCGCGGAGTCGCCGTCGACGTCGTGGTGCTCGGGAAGGGCGGGCGGGCGCCCGCGGGCAGGGCGACTCGGACGCTCACCGAGGCGCAGTTCCTCGACCTCGTGCGCTCCGCGATGCGCGCCGAGGGCGTCGGCGGGCTCGCGGAGCTCGAGCGCCTCGTGCCGGCGAGCGAAGCCGCGCGCCTCTACCCGCGCATCACGTGGTCACGGCGGCGCAGCCTCGCGCGCCACGGCCTCGTCCGTCCCGTCGCGCTCGCGAACGGCATCGGCTACCGGTTCTCCGACCTGCGCGTCTTCCGGACGATCGACGAGCTGATCGCGACCGGCCTCTCGCTCGCGCAGGCGATCGACCGGGTCGCGCCGCGCCTGCGCGGACAGCTCGAGCTCCGCTTCCCGAAGGTGCGGATCGCGCCGCGCCCGCGGCGCGTGGACCTGGGCGCGGCGCCGACCACCGCCGAGGCGTGGTTCGACATGGGCGCCTGCGCCGATCGCGACCGGGCGAGCTTCCCGACCGCGATCGCCGCGTACCAGCGCGCGCTCGAGGTCGACCCGCACCACGTGCCGTCGCTGATCAACCTCGGGAACGTCCACTACGAGCTCGGCGAGTTCGGGCGCGCGCGCGAGCTCTACGCGCGCGCCGCCGTCGTCGACGGCGAGAACCCGCGCACCCACTTCAACCTCGGGAACGCCTGCGACGAGCTCGGCGATCTGCTCGGCGCGCTCCGCGCCTATCGCCACGCCATCGGCCTCTGGCCGGGATACGCCGACGCCCACTTCAACCTCGCGCTCGTCGCGGAGAAGCTCGAGAGCTGGGACCTCGCGCGCCGGCACTGGCGGCGGTTCCTCGACCTGGAGCCCCGGAGCGACTGGGCCGCCGTCGCCCGCTCGCACCTGGAGGACGCCACGGCGAAGCTTCGGGCGGAGCGAGCGCGCTCCGGCGCCAAGGCCGAACGATCCTAGCGCGCCGTTCGCGCGGTGTGCTAGGTTCCCGGGCTCCGGCGGCCGCGCTCGAGGCCGTCGCTCCATCCCTCGCTGGCGGCGTACCCAAGTGGCTAAGGGGAAGGTCTGCAAAACCTTTATTCGTGAGTTCGATTCTCACCGCCGCCTTGGATGGGCTTCCGAAGGCGCCGCGTGCTCCGCTTGGCCGCTCGATGCTCCGACGTTACCGCCGTACGCGGTGCGCGGCGCTCCGCGGGACGCGACGTCGGGATTGAGGCCGGGATGGTGAAACTGGCAGACACAGGGGACTTAAAATCCCCAGGCCGGAAACGGCCGTGCGGGTTCGAGTCCCGCTCCCGGCACAGGTTCTTCAGGCACTAGCCAATCGCCGCGCCCTCGCTGCGTCCAGAGGGGACCGCCTCCCGATTTCTCGACGGCGGCACGCGCCGAGCGGCTTCCCCCCAGATCGGCCTCGGAGACGACGTTGGACCGGTCGAAGACGAGCGGGTTTCGTGGCCGAGGATCTCGATGACGACGGGCGCTCTGCGCCTGAGCGGAAGCACCTGCCATGACGGAACTGAATGACACCATGGCAAGAGCTCCTTCGGACGCGAATCGCCTACTATGGTCGGTCCTCGCCGTGCTCACGCCATTTCTCGCGCTGATGGTTCAAGCTGGGCTCTGGCCGTTCCTGCGACCTCACGTGTGGTGTCTCTTCTATCCAGCGGTCTTCGTCAGCTTCTGGATCGGAGGCCTGCGCTCGGGCGGGCTCGCGACCATCATCTCCATCGTGCTGGTCTCCTGGTTCTTCGATCCGCCCGAGCATTTCATTGCCGTAAACCCCTGGCACTACTTCCCAGCCGCCGTTCTCTTCGGGACGGGCATCCTGTTCGGTGCCTTCCATGCCCGCCTGACGAGCTTGAACCGGCAGGCCGCCAAGGCGCTGGAACAAGCGCATGCTGCCAACGACGAAATCACTCGACTCTACGAGAGCGCTGGTCGACAGCAGGAGCGCTTCGAGCTCGCACTTCGCGGTGCGGACCTCGGCGCGTGGGATTGGAACATCGCGACCGGCGAGGTCGTCTTCACCCCGCGCTGGGCCGAGATGCGCGGCTTTCGTCCCGAAGAGATCCGGCCGCACGTCGACTCCTGGATTTCCGGCGTGCACCCGGACGACTGGCCGCGTGTACAGCGGGTACTGACCGAATACTTGCAGGGCGTCACTCCCGAATATGAGGTCGAGCATCGCGCTCAGACCAAGTCCGGGAGGTGGATCTGGGTCCTCGATCGGGGAAAGGTCTTTGCGAGGGACGAACGGGGACGAGCCACGCGCATGGTCGGGACCGAGCTCGACATCACCGAACGAAAGCGACTCGATGACGAACTTCGCCTCGCCGAGGCGAAGTCGTCGGGGATCCTCTCCATCTCCGCGGACGCCATCATCGTCGTCGACGACGACTACCGCATCACGATCTTCAACGAGGGCGCCGAGAAGATCTTCGGCTACCCGAAGGGAGAGGCGATCGGAGCTTCGCTCGACATCTTGATCCCCGAGCGTTTCCGGGCCCTGCACCGCCAACACGTCGAGAGGTTCGCGGCCGGTGGGGACAGCGCACGTCGGATGGGCGAGCGAGGCTCGCCGATCTTCGGCCTGCGAAAGAACGGCGAGGAGTTTCCCGCCGACGCAGCCATCTCGAAGCTCGAGGTGAGCGGCAAGCGGCTCCTCACAGTCACCATCCGGGACGTCAGCGAGGAAAGGCGTCACGAGAGCGCGCAAGAGTTCCTAGCAGAGGCCGGATCGATTCTGGTCTCTACGCTCGACTACACCGACACGTTGACGAAGGTCGCCCAGCTGGCGGTGAACAGTCTCGCGGACCTGTGCATCGTCGACATCGTCGATGAGCACGGCGAGGTACGTCGGCTGAAGGTGGCCTCGCGCGACCCGGCGCAGGCCTGGCTCTGCGATCTGCTCGTGCAGATTCCGCTCGATCGAAGGCGCCCCCACCTCGTCTGGTCGGTCCTGAAGACCGTGCAGCCGCTCCTCGTGCAGCACCCGTCGCCGGAGGTCATCGCGTCGTTTTCGCAGAGCGAGGAGCACCTTCGGGCGAATCGCGCCATGGACATCCAATCCGTCATGGCCGTGCCGCTCTCGGCACACGGGAAGCTCCTGGGCGCGATCGCCTTCGTGTCCTCGACGCCATCGCGGGTGTATGGCCCGCTCGATCTGCGATTGGCCGAGGAGCTCGCCTTGCGAGCGGCACTCTCGATCGAGAACGCACGGCTCTATCGAGCGGCCCAGCGAGCCATCCAGGCGAGGGACGACGTGCTCGGCATCGTCGCTCACGACCTCCGCAACCCGCTCTCGGCGATCGTCATGCAAGCGGCGCTGCTTCGGTCCGGCGGGTCCGAATCGGAGCGGTGCTCTCCGCGGCCCGCGGACACGATCGAGCGTGCCGCGAAGCGGATGAACCGTCTCATCCAGGACCTGCTCGACGTGACGCGCATGGAGGCCGGCCAGCTCTTCATCGAGCTGGCCGGGCTGTCCCCAGTCGAGCTGGTCGCGCAGTCCGTGGAAGCCCAGAAGAGCCTTGCCGCCGCCGCCGCGCTCGAGCTTCGCGTCGACGTGGCGCGGGAGCTTCCGGAAGTCTGGGGCGACCGCGACCGACTCCTCCAAGTTTTTGAGAATCTCATCGGCAACGCGATCAAGTTCGCGGGTTCCGGCGGCCGCATCACGGTCGGAGCGGAACCGAGCGATGGCGGAGTCCGGTTCTGGGTCGCGGATACCGGCGCGGGGATCACCGAGGACCATCTGCCACATCTGTTCGAGCGGTTCTGGCAAGCTCGCCAGGCGCAGCGGCGCGGCGCGGGGCTCGGGCTTCCCATCGCCAAGGGTATCGTCGAGGCCCACGGCGGTCGCATCTGGGTGGAGAGCACGCCCGGACACGGCAGCACGTTCTTCTTCACGATCCCCACCGCACCTCGTAGCGGGTAGGAGTGATCACCGACCCGTTCGAGGACCAGGACTCTTCGGAGGTTGCCGGCGTTCCACCCTGTCGACTTGGCGAGCATGGTTCGGTCCGATCGCCAGGCGGCGAGGGCCTTCGCGACCGTTGTTCGCTGGTCGAGAGCCTGATCACCCACGGTCTGCATGGCCCGCCTGAGCCCCCTTCGTGGCGTGGGTGGGTTCGGTGCGAGACGCTCCTCGCGGCTCGGAATCGGGAATCATGCGGTGCCACCGAATTGGGAGAAATCGGGGAGACGCTTGTAAGCAAATGCCAAGGCTCGGGTTTTGCTCCACGCGGGATCAGGAATTCCCCCTCGTTTCAGCGCAGAGGCGATGGAGCGGGGTGCCGGCCGGGCAGGGGTGCGCGTCGCTACTTGACCCCCGATTCTCCCCCGACAACGCGTTGCGGTGGTATGCTCCGCCCCGGGCGTCCAGGTTGCTGCAAATGCGCAGATTCGTTGCTTCCGGTTGTTGGGCGATGTGGTGCTCCCCGGACTTAAAATCCCCAGGCCGGAAACGGGCGTGCGGGTTCGAGTCCCGCGCCCGGCACAGCTGTTTCGATGATTTAGCCATCCCCGCCCTCTCGTCGCGGCGCCGAGGTGATCCCCATTTCGCCACCATTTCTCGATGGCACACGCGCCGAGCGGCCTCGCGCAGATCGGCCTCGGAGACGACGTTGTACCGGTCGAAAATGGAGCGCCGGTTGTCGGCGTCCCGGGTCCACGTGACGCTGCCGGGGACAGGAACTCCACCTGCCCGCCTGCCGAGGCCGTCCCGGCTGCGGAGCGAGCATGATCAATCCGCTACCGGCAGCCCGTGCGGCGCTCCCTGCTGCGCAGCCGGTCCCCCGAGCGTGACGCGGACCTCGTGCGTCCGCCCATCGTGACGGCGGGGGATGAGGCCATCCGGCAACGGGCGCCCGTCGAACAACACACGGGCGACGCCTCGGCTCACATGAAGCGGGTTGTCCACCTCGATGCGGTAGGTCGTGCCGCCATCGCGCACAACGATCTGGAAGTCCGCCCAGGTATGCGGGACGCACGGATCGAGCCGCCAGCCCGTTGCCTCGCGGCGAAGGCCGAGGAGCCGCTCGACCCCGAGGCGCCAGGCCCAGCCGGCCGCGCCGGTGTACCACGTCCAGCCGCCGCGCCCGCGATGCGGGGACGCGCCGCAGATGTCAGCTGCGATCGCATAGGGCTCGACCCGATAGTGCCTACACTGCTCTGCCCCGCCGGCGTGACGGACAGGGAGCAGCCGCTGGAACAGCGTCATGGCGAGATTCCCCTCGCCGATGTCCGCGAGCGCCCACAGCACCCACATGGCGGCGTGCGTGTACTGACCACCGTTCTCTCGTATGCCCGGCGGGTACGCACGGATGTAGCCAGGGTCCTCCGCGGCGCCGTCGAACGGCGGCGCGAGCAGGAGAACCAGGCCTTCTTCCTCGCTCACCAGACGCTCGATGACCGCGCGCATGGCCGTCGCGGCGCGCACGGGGTCCGCGGCTCCCGAGAGCACGGCCCACGATTGCGCGACGGAGTCCATCTTGCACTCGGCGCTCTGGCTCGACCCGAGCGGCCGGCCGTCGTCGTACCAGCCGCGCCGGTACCAGCGCCCGTCCCACGCGCTGGCGTCGATGCGCGCCGCGATCTCGGCGGCCTCGTCGCGGAACGCGGCCGCCTGCGCCGGCTCGCCCATACGCTCGCAGAGCGGGGCGAAGCGCCGCAGCGTGGCGCAGAGGAACCAGCCGAGCCACACGCTCTCGCCGTGACCGGCCGCGCCCACTCGGTTCATCCCGTCGTTCCAGTCTCCGGAGCCGAAGAGTGGAAGCCCGTGCTCCCCGGAAGTTGACGCCCGGGCGAGCGCTCGCAGGCAGTGGCCGTAGAGCGAGGCGTGCTCGCTCCCGACGCGGTACCGGTCGTAGCGCTCGAGATCCCCGGGGCCAAGCGGTGCTCCGGCGACGAAGGGTACCTCCTCTGCGAGCACCGCGACGTCGCCCGTCGCCTCGACGTAAAGCGCCGTCACAAACGGGAGCCAGACGAGATCGTCCGCGCAACGGGTGCGAATCCCCGTGTCGAGCGGCGCGTGCCACCAGTGCAGCACATCGCCCTCGGCAAACTGGCGCTGCGCCGACTCCAGGAGGTGGGCACGCGTCATCTCGGGCGCCGCGTGCACGAGCGCCGCCACGTCCTGGAGCTGATCGCGGAACCCGAACGCCCCGCTCGACTGGTAGTAGCCGGTGCGGGCGAGGATCCGACTGCTCACGGCCTGATAGATGAGCCAGCGATTCAGCATCACGTCGATGGCGGGGTCGGGCGTCCGTACTTGAACCGCGCCGAGCAGCTCATCCCAATGCCGCTCTACTGCTGCGAGCGTCGTCTCAACGACGCCTGGCTCTCGGTATCGCGCGACGACCTCGATCGCCTCACGTCGGCTCGCCGCCTGGCCGAGAAGGAAGTGCACGTCCTTCGTCTCACCAGGGGCCAGATCCACGTGCACCTGCAGCGCTGCGCACGGATCGAGGCCGGCCTCCACGGCGCGCGCGAGCCCGATGCGCGTGAGCGCGGCCGGCGCGGCGCGGGTCCCGCGCCGCCCGACGAACTCGGCGCGATCGGCCGTGAGCCCGTGCAGCCGGGTGCTCGCGGCCGCGAAGGCGACCCGGTCGGCGAAGCCCTCGTTCCACGGATTCTGCGCCAGCAGCACCTCCGCCGCCGCGTCGAACTCGGGGACGACGAAGGCCTGGTTCGCGTCGCGGAGCGTTCCGAGGAGCCACTCGGCGTAGTACGTCACCGTGAGCCGGCGCGGACGGTCGAGGCCGTTGGTCACGCGGAGGTGCAGGATCTTCACCGGGTCGGCCACGGGCACGAACATCTGCAGATGCTGGTGAAGCCCGTGGCTCGTGTGCGTGAAGCTCGTCAGGCCTGCACCATGGACCACCTGGTAGGGGGCAGGGCCAGGAGCCGGCAGCGGGGTGGCCGACCACACCGCTGCGGTTTCCTCGTCGCGCAGGTAGATCGTCTCGCCGGGCTCGTCGGCGATCGGGTCGTTACGCCACGGCGTCAGCCGATTTTCGTAGCTGTTCTCGGCCCACGTGTAGCCCCCACCGGACTCGGAGACGACGAACCCCAACCGCCGGTTGGCGATCACGTTCACCCAGGGCGCCGGCGTCGTCTGCCCGGGATCGAGATGGATCACATACTCGCTTCCTCCGGGGCCGAAGCCTCCGATGCCGTTGTCGAACAGGAGCCAGTCCGGACGGGCGAGCGGCAGGGACGGCGGCACCTGGGGGAGGCTCGGCACCAACGGCGGGAGCGGCACCGGGGGAGGCCGGACCACGTCGAGCTGTGCCGCGATGCTGCCTGCATCGGAGCGGAGCACGACGCGGGCGGCGGCGAACAAGAGCGTCCGCTCCGCCTCGCTCACCTGGTCGGCATGGATCACGAAGAGCCCGGCCGGTGCGCCGACGAGGCCGCGAAAACCCGCGTCTGCCAGTGCGCCAGAGAACCGCTCCTCTACGTCCGCGCGATAGCTCGACGGCCACTCGCTCAGCACCACGAGGTCGACGCGAAGGCCGGCCCGGCGCCAGAGCTCGTGTGCGCGGACCACCTCCTCCACGAGCCCGAACTCGTGCACGTCGTGCAGTCGTACGAGCATGATGGGGTGATCGCCGGAGATCCCGTGGCGCCAGAGGGCGGACTGCCCGAGCCGATTCCCGGACAGGACGCCGGCGGGTGCCCGCAGCGAGGCGTGCGGCTGGAGCGCGGGCGCGAGCAGGCGCATGGCTCCCTGGAGCCGCGGCGAGTCGACTCCGAGCGCCAGGAGATCGCGCTCGACGATCGAGGCCGCCGCCTCGAACGTCCACCCGATCGTGGTCGGTGAGGTATAGCGCCGGGCGACGACGAGCGCGCGCTCCCGGGACTCCGCGACTGCCGTGATCCAGGCGCATCGCACGGTGCGTCCGGGTGGCAGGTCCACCGCGGCGGATAGCGCGAAGACGGGGTCGAGCGGCGCGTGTCGGTCACGCCGCCCGGCAGGGCGGCGCTCGGTGGCGAGCCACCCGGGACGGTCGACGACATGGCCGCGGCCCAGAAAGCGTTCCCGGTCGGTTTCCCACCCCGTCAACTTCGCCCCGTCCCGCGGCAGAACGAGCCGGTGGACCAGGCACGGCGACTTGTCCGTCGTGGTGCGGGGCCGGCGCCGGAAGACCAACGTCAGCCCAGCGTCCAGCACCTCGCTCTCGACGAAGAGCTTGCTGAACGCCGGATGGCGCCGGTCGGCCGCGATGTCGCCGAGGACCACCTCGCCGTAGCTCGTGAGGACGAGCCGGCGTCGCCCGCGCCCCTCGTTGGTGACGAGAATCTCGCGGAGCTCCGCATCCGCGTCCGGCGCGACGACCACCCGCTGTCGCACGACGAGATCGCCGTCGTGGAAGCGAAACTCCGCGCAGTGCGGATGGAAGACCACCTGGCGGTGGGGCTCGGCGCCGCCGTCGTCGACCGTCGACCACAGACGCTTCCGTGCCGGCTCCTCGACGTAGATCCGGACCCCGAGCCGATCGAGCGTCGGGTCCGGCTCCCAGCGGGTGAGCGCGACGTCCTGCCACTGTCCGAAGCCGCCGCCGCCCTCGGTGACGAGGACGGTGAGGCGGCCGTTCGACAGCAGGTGGACCTGCGGCACCGCGCCGGCGCCCGACGGCGTCCACGCCTCGAGCGGGCGCTGGCGTGGCGCTCGCGCCACCGCCGGCTCGGCGGCAGGCTGGGAACGCTCGATCGGTGCGCCCACAGGCACGCGCTCGAAGAGGAGCATCTCGGCCACCCGGGCGAGCGGATCGGCGTGGAACCGCCGGACGATCGCCTCGTCGCAGAGCGCGTTGTCGAGCGCGGCGAGGATCATGCCCTCGTGGTGGGCCATGTACGACCGCACGACGGCGCCCTGCCGCGCCGACGGCACGCGCGACGCCGTGAAGTCGACCGCCTCGTAGAGTCCGTATGTCCCGAGCGCACCCACCTCCTCGAGACGCGCGAGGTTCCGGACCACGTCCCGCGGTGCGAACGGGAGGGCGAGAAGCGAGGCATACGGCGCGATGACGAGCTCGTCGTCGAGCGAGCGCTTGAACCCGAGCGCGGGCAGGCCGAACGCCCGGTACTGGTAGTTCCGCTGGGCGTCGAATGCGTAGTAGCCGGACTCCGAGATGCCCCAGGGCACGCGGCGCCGGGCGGCGTGGTCGATCTGCGCCCGGACCGCCGCGGCGCAGCTCGTCCCGAGGAGCGTTCGCCGCCCCTCGCGGAGAAGGAGCGGCGGCATCAGGTACTCGAACATGGTCGCGCTCCACGAGAGGAGCGCCAGCCGGCCCGCCGCGCGGCCCACCGGACGACCGAGGAAAACCCAGTGCTCGACGGGGACGTCGCCTTTCGCGATGGCGACGAAGCTCGCAAGCCGCGCCTCGGAGGCGAGCAGATCGTAGTGGTGTGCGTCGAGCGCGTCGGCCGTGACGTTGAAGCCCAGGTAGAAGAGATGTCGCCGTCGGTCGTAGAGGAACCCGAAGTCCATGTCCGTGACGAGCCGCTCGGCGCGTGCCGCGTTCTCCGCCAGATCGCGCAGCCGCTCGACCGCCAGATCCCGGCACGCCGCGAGCCCGACCCCGAGCCTTCGCGCCCACGCGACGTCGGCTGCGGGCTCCGCGGACGAGGTCGCGAGCGCGACGAGCGCCTCGATGTCCGCCCGAGTCGCCTCGGCGAGGGGCTCGATGTCATCGAGTGCGACGTCCGCGCGCAGCCGATGGCGGAGCCGTTCGAGGAGGAGGCCCACGTCCGGACGCTCGCGGGCGCCATCGCGTAGCGAGTCCGGAAGCCGCCGGAACGCGTCGAGCCAAGGCAGAAGCAGGTCCGCGTCGCGACGCATGCTCTCGAGCTGCTGGATCAGGTGGCGTGACCAAGCGCGCAGCTCGGCGACCAGCCCCGGGTCGGTCGCGATCGAGAGACCGCGAATCGCGTCCACCGTCTCGCGCTCGAGCGAGGGGCAGCGCTTCTCGAGCAGCTCGTCCAATGCGGCGCGCCACTCGTCCGGGGTGTCTCGGACCGCCGCGACGCGCGCTTCGGCCGCTCTGACGTCGGCGCGCAGGGCGTCGACCGGCCCGCGCTCGGCATCCGCCGTCCCTTGCGCGCACGCCCCGATCGAAGCGTCGAGGCCCGCAAGCACGTCGACGAGGCCGTCCCAGCGCTGGGGGCCGAGAACCGGCGCGGCCGTCCAACCGAGGCAGGCCTGCTTCACCACGAGGAGACACGCGGCGAGGTTGCCGCTGTCGACCGTGGAGACGTACCGCGGGAGCAGGGGCGTCAGGTGACGCGTGTCGTACCAGTTGAGGAAGTGGCCGCGGTGGCGCTCGAGCCGCTCGAGCGTTTCGAGCGTGCTCCGCAGCCGTAGCGCCGCGTCGACGAGGCCGACGTAGCCGAGATCCTGCGCGGCGATCGTGGCGAGCTGCAGGAGGCCCACGTTCGTCGGCGACGTGCGGTGCGCGACCTGCCCCTTTGGGTCTTCCTGAAAGTGGTCCGGAGGAAGCCATTGGTCCTCGGGGCCGACGAAGGTCTCGAAGAACCGCCACGTCCGTCGCGCCAGAAGGCGCAGGTCCCGGACGTCGCCAGGCGCGAGTCCGAGGCCCCGATCAGCGGTGGGACGGCCGAGGCGCCAGGCGATCTCGGGCGAGAACGCCCACAGCACCGCCAGCGGCAGCGCCACGGGCAGTGCGACGGGATTCAGGACGCTCACGGCCGCCACCACGGCTCCGGCGCAGAGCGGAGCGGCCACCATCTCCCGCCACACGAGGCCGTGCGTCTCGACCTCGGCGAGGGCCTGGTGCTCCTGTGCTGCCGGCGTCCATTCGAGGAGGTGGCGCCGCGTGAGCGCGAC
Organism: Binatia bacterium; assembly: GCA_035651755.1. GTDB lineage: Bacteria > Desulfobacterota > Binatia > UBA12015 > UBA12015 > DASRFA01. The sequence goes on from DASRFA010000022.1 coordinate 60,584, forward strand.
GCGCACCAGCGTGCGAAAGGCGGCGTCGACGAGGAGTGCGGCCTCGTACGGGAGAACGGCGAGTTGCAGCGCCCAGATTGCCAGCGCCGACCATGGCGTTTGGCCGCCGCCGGACGACACCGGGCGGAGCCCGCGGCGCAACGAGGAGACCATGGGGCTCAGGACGTCGATGAATGCCGGCACGAGAAGCGACAGCAGGATGGGAGCCGTCCAGAGGAGCGCCGGCGCGGGAAGCCAGAGCCAGGCGACCAGGAGAAGCCCGAAGAGCGTCGGCTGGAGGAGAGCGCGGCGCAGATTGTCGAGGATCTTCCAGCGCGAGATGGCGGAGAAGCGGTTCGGTGCCCGGCCCCCGCCCCCGACGGGGACGCCGCGCCCGAGCCACGGGACGAGCTGCCAGTCCCCTCGCGCCCACCGGTGCAGTCGGCGCGCGAAGGAGAGGTAGTGCTCCGGATACCGCTCGAGGAGCATGACGTCGGTGACGAGACCGGCGCGGCCCTGGATGCCCTCGAAGAGATCGTGGCTCAAGAGGGCTCCGTCTGGAACGCGGCCCGCATGGCTCTGCTCAAAGCTCGCCACCTCGTAGATCCCCTTGCCGACGTAGATGCCCTCGCCGAAGAGGTCCTGGTAGACGTCGGATACCGCGCGTGCGTAGGGGTCGAACGCGGCGTGTCTCGCGAAGAGCCTCGCCAGCCGCGTCGACTCGCGTGACGTCGGATCGATCTCGATCCGCGGCTGGAGAACGGTGTAGCCGGCCACCACCCGGTGCGTCTGCGGATCGACCTCCGCCTGGTTGAGGGGGTGAGCGAGCGTGCCGATCAACCGGCGCGCCGTGTCCCGGGGAAGGCCGGTGTCCGCGTCGAGCGTGATCACGTACCGGACCCCGCTGAGGGAGGCAGCATCGCCGATGTGCAGCAGCGGGCTTTCGTCCCGGGGGCCGAGCAGCCAGCGATGCAGCTCCACGAGCTTCCCCCGCTTGCGCTCCCACCCCATCCAGCAGCACTCGGTCTCGCACCACGTCCGCGCGCGGTGCAGGAGGTGGAACGGCCCGACGCCGTTCCGCCCGTGGCGAGCGTTCAGGGCGCGGATCCCCGCCGCGGTCCGTGCCAGCAGCTCGTCGTCGCCCGGTCTCGTCTCCTCGATCGCATCGGGGAGGTCCGCGAGCAACGCGAACTTGATGTTCGGGTCGGCGTTGCCGAGAAACCGGATCTCGAGGGCTTCCACCAGCGAGTCGATCTCGTCGGGCGTGGTGAGGAGGACGGGCACGGCGACGAGCGTCAAGCAGTCGTCGGGCACGCCGTCCCGCAGGTCGAGCTTCGGCAGCACGGTCGGCGGAAGAATCCGGGTCACCAGCGCGTTCACGGCGGCGACCGCGACCGTCGTCATCGGGACCACGGCCAGCACCATCGAGGCGAGGGCGGCTCCGACGCTCGCCTCCCACGCGACGAGCGCCCGGGCGAGCAAGACCAGCTGGAGCGCGAGGACGAGCGCGATCCCGCCGAGGTACGCCGGGGTCGCGTGCCCGCGCAGCCAGCGGCGCCCGCGCTCGACGAGCGCCGCCCGGCTTCCGACGCGCTCCTCGAGGACGCGCCGGCCCTCGTCGAGGAGGAAGTAGCCCACGTGCGCCCGGCGCCCTGCCTGTGCCTCCTGCGCACAGCGAACGGCCTCGAGCGCGACGCCCTCCTCGCTGCTTCCGCGGCCGGCCGCGATCTCCTCGACCGCGCGGCGGTAGCGGTCGCGCGTCTCGAAGTCCATCCGCACGTAGGCCCCTGCCGGATCCCCGCGGAGGACGCGGTCGGTCTCGCTCACCCGCTCGAAGAAGTCTTTCCAGTCGAGCGTCTCGAGTGTCCGAAGGCTCCGCACGCAGCTCGCCACGGTCTCGTCGTCCACTGACGCCCGAGCGGTTTCGGCGACGAGACGCCCTGCGGCGCCGGCGAGCTGCTCGAGCAGCTCGAGACGCAGGAGCGTCGGCAGCGCCCAGAGCTCGGCCATGGTGAGCGGCCGCACGTCCTGGAACTCGCGCACCGCCTCCACCAGCGCCTCGAGCTCGATGCGGCAGCGCGCGAGGCGCCCTACCTCCTGTGCGAGGCTCCAGGCGACCGGGACGCCCCGTTCCGCACCTTCCGCGAAGGTCGGGAGACGAGACTCGAAGGCGCGCGGGAAGTCCTCCCGGACGTGCCGCACCGCCCGCTGCACGATGTAGTAGTTGTCGAGTAGCCACTCGATGCCGCCGCCGGCCCCGGCGGGCGCGCCGTCTCTCGTGAGGCGCTCGTACACCGCGGTCAGGGCGGTGCTGGGACCCACGAGGCGGCCGACGAGGCGCTGTCGCCGCCCGATGACGGGCGGGGACAGCGCGGCACGCGCCAGCGCCTTCAGCCTTCCGGCGTCGGCTTCGTCACCCGGCTCGGGAGACCCGAGCGGCGGGCCGCTCGCAGGCGCGACGCCCGACACGAAGGCCCGCGTCAGTGATGCGCGAGATTCTCGCGCATCGCATGGGCGCGCGCGGACTCACGAAGCGCGACCGTCATGTCCTGGCAAACGAGCACGGCGCGGCGGCTTTCCCGGAGGAACCGGCAGGCGACCGTACCGTGCCGCTCCTCTGGATCGGCCGAGCACCCGTGCGCGGCGAGAATCGTGAGGTCGGCGCTCTCATCATCTGCGAGCCGCAAGAGCGACGGCACGAGGCGCACGGAGTCGAGCAGTCGCATCCGCGCGCGGACTCCTTGCGCGACGAGCCGTTCCACCACCCCGGCGAGGTAGTCCCCCGCTTCCTCGCGGTTGCGTGCGGCGAGCTCCACTGCCATCGCACGGTCGCGACCAGAAGCGACGATGCGGCGTGGCAGCTCGAGCGCGGGAACCACGTGCGCGACGATGATCTCCGCGTCCCCTCGCAGCGCCAACGCGACCGCGATCGGAATCACCACCTCCGCTCGCGGCGAGCAGTCGAGCGGCAAAAGCAGGCGCTCGAGGCGCCATGCCCGCGTCGGCTCGTACTCGTGGTGCGTGGGGAGGACGAGGATGGACGTATCCGCGAGCGCAATGACGCGATCGGCTGTGGCGCTGCGCGTCCAGGCGTTGGTCCCGCTCGCCCCATGGCTCGCCAGGGCGATCAGGTCGGCGCCACGTTCCCGCGCCGTCTGGAGGATCTGCTCCGCCGGCCGACCCTGGACGATCTCCACGGCCGGCACGAGTCCCTCCTCGCCGAGCTCCTGGCGGCGGAGTTCCAGGTAGCGCGCAATCTCCGTTTGCGTCATTTCCCACTCGAGCGGGTCGACGGGGCGTGGGGCGACCGTTCCTCCGTGCGGCAACTCGTGCACGTGCAGGAGGGTCACGCGAGCCTCGAACGCACGGCTCAGCGCGACGGCGACCGGCAGGATGCTCTCGGCGAGGGCCGAGCCGTCGAGCGGTACCAGGACGTGGCCGATCGGCGCAACCGTCGTTCCGGGGCAGGCGCGACCGAGCACCGGGACGTCGCCACTGGACTCCGTCGCGCGCAGCAGGCCCTTCTCTCCAGGCCGGTCAGTTGAGCTTTCGGACGATGCCATGACAGGTCTCGTTCAGCTTGCCGACCGTGCAGCGAGCAAGCCGGCGCATCAACCCCCGCAAGCACTCAACATGCCACGTGGAGGCGTAAGAGAGAACTGATCGCGATTCTCAAGCCTGCAATGGGCGGTCTCACGGACCTTCCAATAGTTGACAATTCTACCGTCGACAGTCCGGGCTCTGCGCCTTTCTTGGTCCCATCTTGCACCGGGAATTTGGGCGCCACGACAGGCTCAGGAGGCGTGACGGACTTTCGCCCGAAATTTGGAGTCGACGTCCGGAGTGGTCAAAGTTGTCATTCGATGGCTCGCGATGGTGGCTTCGTGCCGTGGGTCGGCGCGAAACCCCTCCCGCATCCCTCTTGGATCAGCCGGGCGGGGCGACGAACTCGCGCGAGCCTGGTTGCCCCCCGGACTTGAAATCCCCAGGCCGGAAACGGCCGTGCGGGTTCGAGTCCCGCTCCCGGCACGTGCTCTCGCGTTCTCTCGATCACGGCTCGCCGTCCTTCGTCGCCGAGAGCGTCGCCGCGCGATAGGCGAGCGGCCGGTCGGCCGCGACGTGGCCGTGCGGACCGACGAGGTCGTCGAACTCGCGCCACACGTCCGCCATGGCCGGATCGCCGAGGAAGGTTCGGAGCGCCGCCTCGTCGCGGAACGCGAACACCGTCGTGAGCGAGCGCGCCGGCTTGCCGGCGTCGACGTAGGTGTCGATCCGCACGAGGCCCTCCGACTCGAGGAAGCGCGCTCTCCCCTTGGCCGCGAACCAGCGCTCGAGGTCGCCGATCTTTGCGGGGTCGACGTCGTACGTCTGCGCGAAGAACGCGCCGCCGCGGGACGCCGCCGGGAGGCGCGTCCCGTCGATGTGCGCGGTCTCGAGGACCGTGGCACCGGTCGGTGCGCCGGGGGCGTGGCAGCTCGCCGGCGCCGCGCCCGCGTCGTCGAGCGAGCGGAGGTACGCGACGATGTCCGCGAGGTCGCCGAGCGTCATGTCGGCGTATGCCGGCATGGTCGAGCGCCCGTCCGCGTCGACCCAACCGGGCCCGTCGACCACGACCGCGTCGGGATCGAGCACCGCCTCCGCGAGGTAGGCGGGCGGGTGCAGCTTCCCCATCCCGGTGAGGTCGGGGCCGCGCGCCTCGGAAGACGCGCTCGTGAAGCTCTCGCCTGCGACCCGGTGGCAGGCCGCGCAGCCGTGGGCTTCGAACGCGCGCCGACCGGCGTCGCGATCCCCCGGCGGCAGCGCCGGCTCCCAGCGGAGCGGAACGCCGCCCAGCTGGTGCAGCGCCGCCATCGAGATCCGGACGCCGGGTTCGGAACGGGCGCGCGGCGCGCTCGCGCTGCCGCTCGCCCCCGGTGCGGGCGCGGGTCGCGACGCGTACCAGGCGGCGCTGAGCGTGGCTACGAGAGCCATCCAGCACAGACGCTCAACCGTTCGCATGGCTCGGCACGACCTCGGCGTCCGAGTGATCGACCAGCGAGCGGAGCATCTGGAGCGCCGCCGCCTTCTCCGGCATCCGGGCGAAATCGACGCCGTCGAACATCCGGTCGAGGTGTCGCCGGATGGTGACCTCGACGGATTCGCGACCGGTATCGACGCGCAGGGCGGAGCTCGCGCCGGCGGCGCGATCGAAGAGCTGACCGTACGCGGCCGCGCTCTGGATCGTGAAGGGGATCTCCGCGCTCGCGCCGGGCGCGACGTACGTCCCCTCCACGTGCAGCGTCCTGTCGACCATGTCGAGATCGTCGGGCAGGCCCTGCGCGTCGCGCCCAGCGCGCGCGACCAGGTAGTGCACCTGACAGTAGGCCTGCGGCGCGAGCTCGACGGCGCCGACGTCGCGCGTCGCGGGTTCGAGCAGCGACTCGACCCGCATCGGCCGGATCGCGGCAGGATTCGGGGTCCCGGCCGAGTGGCCCGCCCAGGCGGTGCCCTCGAGCCACGACCACGCGAGCCCGACGGCTCGCGCCGCCGCCGAAGTCGCCGACGTCTTCGGGCACTCGACGAGCTCCATGCTGTAGCTCGTGACCCATCCGCGCCGGATGCGAATCCGATATCCGAGGTCGTTGGTGATCTCGGCCGCTCCGTCGGCCGACGCGGGACCTCTCGGCGTCGCCCACGCGAGCCGATAGCGGACCTCGTGCGGCGCCGGCGCGACCGCGGGCGTCGAGCGACAGGCGCCCGCGAGCCATGCGGCGAGCGCCGCGAACGCTGCGGCGCCCGCGCGCCTCCTCGCAACCGTCACGGAGATCCGCTCAGGGACAGGTTCCGCCGGGCGGCGTCCCGGTGCCGCCGTTGTTCGTCGGTGCACCGCGGTAGCATCCGAGGATGTACGGGAACGTCGTGGTCGTGTGGTAGTGGTAGTCGCCGTTCGGGCCGACGTGGCCGTTGCACTGGTCCAGGTACGCCGAGCCGGCCTTCGCCGTGTACTCGTTGTTGGACCAGACGCACGTGCGCGGGACGCATGCCGTCGTCTCGGCGCCGTTGATCATCACGTCCGTGCAGTAGCCGCTCGAGCACGACGCGCTCGAGGTGCAGCCCACGGTCCCGGATTGATAGCCGGTGTTGTCCCACGCGCTCAGCATCTTCTGCACCGAGCTGCAGCCGGTGTCGGTGCACTCGTACGGGCCGTAGATCGGAAAGCCGTCGAACGCGTAGCCGACGATCGGGGACGGCACGCTGGGCGAGGGATCGGGATCGTTCCACGGCTGCGACTCGGAAACGGCGCTCTGGACGAGGCACTTCACCTGGAGCTTGTGGAAGTGGAACGTTCCCTGCTGCGCCGAGTGGCTGCCGCACTCGTCGAGGATGCTCGCGGCGATCGGGTCGCCGTAGGCGTCGGACGCGGGCTGCGGTCCCTCGTTCACGCCGTAGATCGGGATCCCGTTCACGGCGACCCCGACGTTTCCGAGCAACGGGACGGCGGTCGCGTTGGCGGCGACGGTCGGGAAGCGCGGGAACGTGAAATTGTAGCTCTTCGCCTGCAGACCGTTCGGCGTGAGGGCGACGTACATGTACGTCGGGATCCCGTTGCTCTGCACGTTGACCGTCGCTGCGCTACACGACGCGGCGAGCGACGGCATGAGCCCGTTGTAGCTCGGCCCCGCGGCATTGCTGACGTCGAGGAAATTCGTCGCCGCGCACGCTCCGCCGGTCGGCGTGGGCGTTGGCGCCGGCGTCGGCGTCGGAACGACCGGGCATAACGCTTCCGAGAGGGGCTTCTTCGCGGAGAAGAGGAGCGTGCCGCGATTCGCGATGACGCTGTCCGCGCCGAAGGCCGCGGAGTAGCGGTCGCCGCCGGCGAGGCTCAAAGCCAGGCAGCCGCCGGTACCCGGGTTCGGCGGCACGACGTCGAGCTGGCCGTACTTGCCTTTCAGCCGCACGCTCATGAGGAAGGTCCCGGAGGCCGTGCGGTGGATCTTCACGACGCTGACCGGACCGTTGTCACCCTTCGGATCGCGGTATTGGTACCCGGTCGTGCCCATCGTGGACCAGAAAGCGCGGCCGGCGCTGCTCGTGCCGGGCGGCAGCGCGAACGTCTGCGAGGTCGAGCTTGCGCCGTCGACCGCGACCTCGAGCTGGCCGCCGCCCGCGACCGGATCGCCGACGATCGCGTTCGGGCTCGCGGTCTCCCGCGCCGTGCCGACGACGGAGCGTCGCTCGACGGCGCCGGGATCCTTCACGACCAGCTGCGATCCGAGGATCGTCTGGTCGATCGCGGCGGCGACCCCTCCGGACGCGGCGAGAGCGGCGACCAGAAGGGCGACGGCAATGCGGGTGGCGTGTGCAGGGTGAAGCGGCGCGCGTGGCGTATGCGGCATCGGATCCTCCGGGAGCGGGTCTGCCGTTCGAGCAACCCCAATGCCACGACTGGTGGGAAGGGATGCAAGCGCGTTCCCGTGATCTCGACGTCGCGCGACGTGCGGAATCCGCAGCCCCGTGCGGTTTCCGCAGGGTGCCGCCCCGCGGACGGCAGCCGGTCCCTCCAACGTATGGTAGACGCGCACGCTGTGCCGCTCCTCCGCCACCGGGCGGGCTCGGGAGAGCCGCTCGTCCTGATCCACGGCGTCGCGTCCAGCTGGCGCGACTGGAAGCCCGTCCTGCCCGCGCTGGAGCGCCGGTTCGACGTCGTCGCCCTCGCGCTCCCGGGGCACTACGAGGCGCCCGACTTCGCGCCGCGCGTTCCGGCCACGGTGGACGGGCTGATCGCGGCGGTCGCGACGGAGCTCGACCGGCTCGCCCTCGCGCGCCCCCACCTCGCCGGCAACTCGCTCGGCGGCTGGATCGCGCTCGAGCTCGCGGCCCGCGGCCGCGCCGTCACGGTCTCGGCGCTGGCGCCCGCCGGTCTCGCCACCGCGGAAGAGGCGAGGGCCATGGAGCGGGCCGTCCTGCGCAACCATCGCCTGGCGCGCGTGGTTTCAGCCTTGTCGCCGATCGTCGCGCACAGCCGGCTGGTCGCCCGCATGGTTCTGGCCGGCTCGGTGCGCGACGCGAGCCGGATCGATCCCCGGGAGACCGCGTACAAGTTGAACGCCTTCGCACGATGCCCGCGCTTCCGCGAGCTCCTCCGCGACCTCTGTGCCCGGCGCGTGGAGCACCTCGCGGACGTCCGCTGTCCGGCGCTCGTCGTCTGGGGCGACGAGGACCGCCGCCTGCCGGTCGCGCACGCCGAGCGCTTCGCGCGCGCGATCCCGCACGCGCGCGTCGCGATCCTGCCCGGCGCCGGCCACCTGCCGATGTGGGACGATCCCGCCGCGGTCGCCGAGCTCATCGCGGACTTTGCTCTCCCCGAGCCGGCGCGGGCGCAGGCGGTGGCGCGATGACCCCGCCTGCCACCGCCGCCGCAGCGCGCGCCGACGCCGCCCCGCTGCGCGAGGAAACGACCGCCGAGCCGGCGCCGTCGACGCTCGAGCGCGCGCGCACCGCGGGCAAGTTCTTCTTCGTCGGCGACCGGAAATTCTATCTGAAGGGCGTCTCGTACGGCCCGTTCCGTCCCGGCGACGACGGCGCGCCGTTCCCCGCCGCCGCGCTCGCCCGCCTCGACTTCCGCCTGATGCGCGAGCTCGGTGCGAACACGCTCCGGACCTTCACGCCGCCGCCCGATCGCATCCTCGACCTCGCGGCGGAGGAGGGTCTCCGCGTCGTGGTCGGCATCCCGTGGGCGCAGCAGATCTGCTTCCTCGAGGACTCGCGCATCGCGCGCGACGCCCGCGCCCGCGTCCGGGCCGCCGCGCGCGACGTCGGCCGCCACCCCGCCGTGCTCGCGCTCTTCGTGGGCAACGAGACGCCGCCCGACGTGGTGCGGTGGCAGCGCCCCGAGCGCGTCCAGGACTTCCTGCGAAGCCTCTACCTGGAGGCGAAGGAGCAGGCGCCCGAGACCCTCGTCAGCTACGCGAACTATCCGCCGACCGAGTACCTCGACCTCGACTTCCTCGATTTCCTCTCCTTCAACGTCTACCTGCACCGCGAGCCGGACTTCCGCCGCTATCTCATGCGGCTCCAGAACCTCGCCGAGGACAAGCCGCTCGTCCTCTCCGAGTTCGGGATGGATTCGATCCGGGAAGGCGCGGACGCGCAGGCCGCGACGCTCGGCTGGCAGGTGCGCGCGGCGTTCGAGCTCGGCGCCGCGGGTTCGGTCATCTTCTCGTGGACCGACGACTGGTTCGCGCTCTCGTGGCAGACCGGCGGCGGGTTCCAGGTCGAGGATTGGGCATTCGGCCTCGTCGACCGCGAGCGGCGGCCGAAGCCCGCCTTCGCTGCGGTGCAGAAGAGCTTCGCCGCGCCGATCCCCGCGATCCCGCCCGATCCGCCGATGATCTCGGTCGTCGTGTGCTCGTACAACGCCGAGCGAACCATGGAGGCGTGTCTCGAGTCGCTGAAGGACCTGGCGTACCCGAACTACGAGGTCATCGTCGTGAACGACGGCTCGACGGACGGCACGCTCGGGATCGCGCGCCGCTACGAGGGCGCTCGCCTCCGCATCATCGATCAGCCGAACATGGGCCTGTCGGCGGCGCGGAACGTCGGCGCGGAGGCCGCGCGCGGCGAGATCGTCGCGTATACGGACTCCGATTGCGTCGTGGATCCGGACTGGCTCACGTACCTCGCGTACAAGTTCCAGGCCGGCTTCGTCGCGGTCGGCGGCCCGAACTTCCCGCCGCCCGAGGACGCGCTCGTGCCGTCGGTGGTCGCGGTGTCGCCGGGCGGCCCGACGCACGTGCTCCTGAACGACGACGTCGCCGAGCACATCCCCGGCTGCAACATGGCGTTCAGACGGGAGGCGCTCGAGGCCGTCGGCGGCTTCGACCCGCAGTTCCGGAGCGCCGGCGACGACGTCGACATCTGCTGGCGCCTGCAGGCCGCGGGCCAGACGATCGGCTTCTGCCCGGCCGCCGTGGTCGAGCACCGGCGGCGGCCGTCGATTCGCGCCTACCTGAGACAGCAGCTCGGCTACGGCAGCGCCGAGGGCCTGCTCGAGCGCAAGTGGCCCGAGAAGTACAACCGCGGCGGCCATCTGGCGTGGGAGGGGAGGATGTACGCGTCACCCCGCCCGCGGCGATCGCGGTCGCGGATCGGGTACGGCACCTGGGGGAG
>DASRFA010000023.1:0-5657 GCA_035651755.1 Binatia bacterium
CAGGGAGTGGGGCCCCGTTCGGCTTTGCCGAACGGGGCGAGGGAAGCGTTTCCCTCGTCGGATAACTCCCCGTTCGGCTTTGCCGAACGGGGCGAGGGAAGCGTTTCCCTCGTCGGATAACTCCCCGTTCGGCTTTGCCGAGCGCGGCGAGGGAAGCGTTTCCCTCGTCGGATAGATCAGGCCGGGTTGCCTACACGGGTGCGCACGGCATCGATCACGGCGTCGAGCAGGTAGGGCTTCTGGATGCCCGGAACGCCGAAGATCCTCTGGACCTCCGTCTCCGACTTGACGGCAGTCACGATGATCACCGGGATGTCCCGGAAGCGCGCATCGGCGAGCTGGCGCTCGCGAAATTCAAAGCCGTCCATGCGGGGCATGGCGACGTCGAGGATGATGAGCGACGGCCGGAGCCCGCTCTCGAGCCGGTTGAACGCGTCCTGTCCGTCGGTCGCGTACGCGACGCGATACCCCGCCGCGCGGAGCGCGACCCCGAGGAAGTCGCGGTGGTCCTCGGTGTCTTCGACGATCAGAATCGGGCCCGGACCGCTGCCGCCCATCGGACGGTGCCTTTCACCCCCCAACGACCATCAGTCTGCCCGTCCCGGCGACACTCGCAAGCAGGCCCGGGCATGGAGAGGCCGAAGCTCCCGGGCGCGGGAAGGCCTCGGCCCCCGAGCGCGCGGACGTCCGTGCGCCGGCTCAGCGGGTCACGTACCGCTCTCCGGAAGCGCGAAGAACGACGCCGGGAGGTTGACGTTCGCGATGAACGTCCACGCCCCCTTGCCGCATCCGCCGACCGTGCAGGACGGCGCCCCGTAGCACGCCAGCATGTACTCGTCCTGCGCGTTCCGGCCCATCGACTCGCACCAGACGAAGCTCGGGGCGCTGCCGTCGAGCGGGTAGACGTTGCCCGAGACGATGATCGCGCCGTCGAAGGCGATCGTCCAGCGCTCGTTGCCGATGTCCTTGTTCACGAGGATCGTCGAGCCGTCGAGCCCGAGCTGGATCCCCGACTGGCGCTGCGCCAAAGCCGGCGTCGGCGCGCTCAGGACGGCCAGCACGCCTGCGATCGCCAGAGCGATCGCCGACGCGCGGATCGACGAAGGAAATATCCGACCGCGGACGGCAGACACGGCGGCTGCCGGAACGCGGGCGGGGCAAAGAGATTCACGACGGTGGTTGTGCATCCCACCATGCTACGGGCGAGCCGTTTTCCGACAAGCCCCCGCTCTTCGCCCCGATCGCGCGGCCGCCCTGCGCCGAGACGCACCGGGCGTGCGGGCCGGCTCAGCGCGGCGCGGTGCCCGCCCCCGAGCCGAGCTCGCGCAGTGCGGCGATCGCCCCGTCGACGTGCGCGTCCATGCTGAGCTCGCTCGCGATCACGCGCCGCACGACGCCGTCCCGATCGATCACGAACGTGACGCGCTTGACCGGCATCAGCGGCATCCAGCCGCCGAGCCGAGTCACGCCGAACGCCTTCGCGATCGCGCCGTCGCGGTCCGAGAGGAGCGGGAAGTTGAGCGAGTGCTTTGCGATGAACTTCTTGTGCGATTCGGCGCTGTCCATGCTGACGCCGATGAGCGCGCCGCCGGCCGCCTCGATGTCGCGCTTGTGGTCGCGGAAGCTGCACGCCTCCTTGGTGCATCCCGGGGTGTCGTCCTTCGGGTAGAAGTAGAGGATCACCGGCTGGTTGCCGCGGAAGTCCGCGAGCGAGAGCCGCTCGCCTTCCGCCGTCGTGCCCGACACGTCGGGCGCGCGCTGTCCTTCTGCGATCATCTCGAGCCCTCCCCTGCGCGCGCGCGCGCGGCAGCTCGCGCCCCTCGGCTCACGCCGCTTCGCCGGGGGCGCGCTTTCGCACCAGCATGAGCCCGTCGGCGACCGCGATCATAACGCACTCGACGCGCCGATCGGTCGCGAGGAAATCGTTCAGCTCGCGGATCGCGACCGTGTCGGGCGTCTGGTTCGACGCATCGGCGACGGCGCCGCCCCACAGCACGTTGTCGAACACGATCACGCCGTTCGGGCGGAGGCGCGCCAGGATCTCCTCGTAGTAGCTCCGATAGCTCGACTTGTCGGCGTCGATGAACGCGAAGTCGATCGGGTCTTCGGCGGGGAGCGCGCGCAGGGTCTCGATGCCGGGCGCGATCTTGAGTTCGATCCGGTCGGCGACCCCGGCGCGCTCGAAGTACTTGCGCGCGATCGAGGTCCACTCCTCGCTCACGTCGCAGCAGAGGAGCTTCCCGCCGGGAGCGAGCCCGCGCGCGATCGAGATCGCGCTGTAGCCGGTGAACGTCCCGACCTCGACGGCGCGGCGCGCGCCGATCGCCCGCGCGAGGAAGGAGAGGAACGCTCCCTGCTCGGTCGCCACCTGCATCATCGAGATGCCGCCGAGCTTCTCCGTCTCCTCGACGAGCGCGGCGAGCACGGGGTCGCGCTCGCTGCGATGCCTGCAGACGTAGTCGTAGAGCTCGGGGTTCAGGGGCGTGTACTTCGCGTGCACCGCCTCGTTCTCCGCGCCCCCGCCGGCCGTGTCAACGCGGCGCCGACGCCGGGGACCCGCTCTCGGGCTCGAGGCGCAGCGTCAGCGGGTGCGAGAAGTGCCGCACGAAGACGTCGCTCCAGTACTTGTCCGCCATCGCCGCGGCGACGCGATCGGCCATGTCCGGGACCGGAACTCCGCGCACGCGCTCGAACTCCTGCCCGGCGACGCGTACCCCGACCTCGGGGGCCGTGCGGCTCTTCTGCACGCGGCCGGCGGCCCTGTTCCCCAGCCGGACGTAGACCTGCCCGTCGATGACGACGAGCCAGACCTTGAACCAGTACGGCCCCTCGTCGGGCACGTCGGTCCGGAGCTCGAGCGTGTCCTGGTCCGCCCAGCCCTGCGGGTCCCAGGTCGCCGCCTCGGCGGCGCCCGCGACGACGGCGACGGCGAGCAGCACGCTGGCGACAGCCCGTATGATCCGTTCGGGTTTCTTCACGGCAGGACTCCTTTCCCGCGGGACGCGCGCGCTCGCGGTCCTCCATGCCGGGTCTGCGACGTCCAGGCCAAAGTTGCAAGCGGAGCGCGATCGCCGTCAGACGTCGATTCCGACCGCCCGCATGAGCGCGAGCGCGTTGCTCCGCCGCACGACGCCCGGGTGCATGCGGTAGTCGAAGCGCATCCGGCCGTCTTCCAGGTGGTCGACGAAGTGGACGTTCGCGATCGGCGAACCCTCGCTCGCCATGTCCGCGAGCGCCAGGTCGTGCGTCGTGACGAGCCCGATCGCGCCGCGCGCGAGGAGCGCCCGCACGACCGCCTCCGCGCCGATCCGGCGATCGTGCGAGTTCGTTCCGTGCAGGATCTCGTCGAGCAGGAAGAGGACCGGACCATGTGCGGCGAGGTCCAGGATGCGCCGGAGGTGGAGGAGCTCGGCGTGGAAGCGCGACGTGCCGTCGAGGAGCGAGTCGTTGACGCGGAGGACGGCGCCGATCGCGCACGGCGCGAGCCGGAGCCGCTCTGCGCGGACGGGCGCGCCCGCGAACGCGAGGATCGCGTTCGTTCCGACGGCGCGCAGGAGCGTGCTCTTCCCCGACATGTTGGAGCCGCTGACCATGAGGGCCCGGACGGGGGCGACCAGCGAGACGTCGTTCCGGACGCACGAGGCGGCCGGCAGGAGCGGGTGCCCGAGGCCGGACGCCGCGAACGCGAGCGGCCCGCCGTCCGCGACGTCGGGGAAGACGTCCTCGGGCCGCTCCCAGGCGTAGGCAGCGAGCGACACGAGCGCCTCCACCTCGCCGAGCGCCGCGATCCAGTCGGCGATGCGCGGGCCGTGCCGCCGCCGCCATTCGCCGATCCAGCGCGCGAGGTGGAGTCGCCACGAGAGCCAGAGCGCGATCGGCGCGAACATGAAGTTCCGCGCCGAGTCGAGGAGCTCGATCCGCCGGCGAAGGCCGCGGATCGCGCGCGAGGCGCTCTGCCCTTCCGACGCGAGCTCACCCGCGAGCGCGCGGAGGCGCGGCGCCGCGAACGGCTCGCGCTCGGCGCGTGCGAGGAGCGCCGCGATCCGCTCGAGCGTGCGCGCCGCGCCCGCGATGCCGGCGAGCGCAGCCGCGACGCGGCGGCGCTGCGACGCCTCGATCGCGGCCTGCACGGCGACGGCCGCGAAGAAAGGCGTCGCGCCGAGGTCGAACGCGAGGCCGGCCACGACCGCGGCGAGGGTCGCGAGCGACGCCGCTCCGGCCGCGAGCGCCGCAGCCCACGATGGGCCGGTCGCGGGCGCGGCTCCCCACGCGCGCACGCGCTCCGTGTCCGCCGGGCCGGCCGCGTCCGCGGCGGCGATCGCGAGGTCCTCGCGAAGGTCGAGGAGCGGCGCGAGCTCCGCGACCGCGGCCTGGCGCGCCCGGATCGCCTGCGGGTCGCGCGCCGCGACCGCGCCGCCGAGCCAGCCGGCGAGCGTCGCCTCGCCGGCGCGCGTCCGCGCGGTCGAGATGCGCTCGAAGAGCGAGCCGCGGCCGAACACGTCGAGGTCCTCGGCGTAGGGATGCGCCGGATCGCGGTACGCATCGCCCGGCGCGCCGCGCCCGACCCAGCGATCGTCGATGCGCGCCAGGACGTCGTCGTAGAGCCGGACCGCGATGCGGGCGCGCTCGAGCGCGTCGCCGACGCGGACGTGGACGGCGACGAGCGCCGCGAAGCCGACGACCGGGACGGCGATCCACCACGCGGAGATCGCGGCGCGATCGAGCGCGAGCCACGCGATCGCCACGCCGGCGAGGAAGACGGCGAGGCGGACGCGTGCGATCCGGCGGTGCTGGGCCCCGAGCCGCTCCGCTTCCGCGCTCCGCACCGCGCGCCGGCTCTCGGCTTCCGCACGCGGCGTCGTCGGCATCGCCGCTACGACTACCGTCAGAGGAGCTTGCCCGCCAGGATCAGGCTCGCGACCGTGAAGTAGATGACGATCCCGCTCACGTCGACGAGCGTCGCGACGAAGGGCGCCGACGCGCTCGCGGGGTCGAAGCCGAGCTTCCGGAGGACGAACGGCAGCATCGAGCCGGCGAGCGTGCCCCAGAGCACGACGCCGACGAGGCTCAGCGCGACGGTCGCCGCGATCGCCCAGTAGTGCGGCCCGTAGAGATGGAAGACGCTGCCCCACACGAGCACGCGCACGAGGCCGATCGATCCGAGGATGCAGCCGAGGCCGAGCCCCGAGACGAACTCGCGCCCGACGACGCGCCACCAGTCGCGGAGCCGGACCTCCTCGAGCGCCATCGCGCGAATGACGAGCGTCGTCGCCTGCGACCCGGCGTTGCCGCCGCTCGAGATGATGAGCGGGACGAAGAGCGCGAGCACGATCGCGCGCGCGATCTCGTTCTCGAAGTGGCTCATCGCGGTCGCCGTCAGCATCTCGCCGATGAAGAGCGCCGCCAGCCAGCCGGCGCGCTTCCGGATCATCTGGGGGAGGCCGACCTCGAGGTAGGGCGCGTCGAGCGCCTCGGTGCCGCCGATCTTCTGGATGTCCTCGGTCGCTTCCTCGCTCACCACCTCGACGATGTCGTCGACGGTGACGATGCCCTTCACGCGCCGCTCGGCGTCGACCACCGGGATGGCCATGAGCCCGGTGCGAGCGAAGACGCGCGAGACGGCTTCCTGGTCGGTGTTCTCCGAGACCGTCTCGACG
>DASRFA010000024.1:0-109896 GCA_035651755.1 Binatia bacterium
CAGGGAGTGGGGCCCCGTTCGGCTTTGCCGAACGGGGCGAGGGAAGCGTTTCCCTCGTCGGATAACTCCCCGTTCGGCTTTGCCGAACGGGGCGAGGGAAGCGTTTCCCTCGTCGGATAACTCCCCGTTCGGCTTTGCCGAACGGGGCGAGGGGCGATCCTCTCGTGCGACAACGCTCTCGCGCGCGAGTGTCGCCGTCGACTATGGATGGGGGGCCGATGGAGGGAGCTACCGCGATGCGCCATCACGCCGCCCGTTCGACCCTCGTGGTCGCGGCCGCCTTCGCCGCCCTCGCGGCGGGGTCGCCCGCCGCCGCGTCCTACGTGAACTTCGAGAGCGGGCAGGTGCGGCCGCTCGCGCTCTCGCCCGACGGCACCAGGCTCTTCGCGGTCAACACCCCCGACGCCCGGCTCGAGATCTTCTCGCTCGGCGGACCGACCCCCGTGCACGTCGGATCGGTGCCGGTCGGCATGGAGCCCGTGGCGGTCGCGGCGCGCAGCGATTCCGAGGTGTGGGTCGTGAACCACCTCTCGGACAGCGTGAGCATCGTCGACGTCGCGTCGTCGCCGCCGCGCGTGACGCGGACGCTCCTCGTCGGCGACGAGCCGCGCGACGTCGTCTTCGCGGGCCCGGGGCACGGTCGCGCCTTCATCACGACCGCGCACCGCGGCCAGGCGCGGCCGTGGCCGAACGGCCAAGCCGACTTCACGACGCCCCGGGTTGGCCGCGCCGACGTCTGGGTCTTCGACGCGAGCGCGCTCGGCGCACAGCTCGGCGGCACGCCGCTCACGATCGTCACGCTCTTCGGAGACACGCCGCGCGCGCTCGCCGCGACGCCGGACGGAAGCAAGGTGTACGCGGCCGTCTTCCAGTCGGGCAACCGCACGACGACCATCAACGAGGGCGCGGTCTGCGACGGCGGCGCGAGCGCGGGTCCCTGCGACATGGGCGCGGGAGTCGTCGAGGGCGGACTGCCCGCGCCGAACGAGAACCACGCGCACATCCCGGCTCCCGAGACCGGCCTCATCGTGAAGTTCGATCCGCTCGCCGGCGCGGCCGGCCAATGGCGCGATCAGCTCGGGCGCAACTGGAACAACGCGGTCAAGTTCTCCCTTCCCGACCTCGACGTCTTCGAGATCGACGCGAACGCGCCGACACCTGCGGAGACGCAGAGCTTCCAGAGCGTCGGCACCGTGCTCTTCGACATGGTCGTCAACCCGGTGAGCGGGAAGGTCTACGTCTCGAACACCGAGGCGCGGAACGAGGTGCGCTTCGAGGGGACGGGAGTGTTCGGCGGCTCCACGGTGCGGGGTCACCTGCACGAGGCGCGCATCACGGTCCTCGACGGCGCGAACGTCGTGCCGCGGCACCTGAACAAGCACATCGACTATCGCGTCGTGCCGAGCGCGGGCACCGTCAAGCGGAAGAGCCTCGCGACCCCGCTCGGCCTCGCGATCACGTCCGACGGCCAGACGCTCTACGTCGCGGGCTTCGGTTCGTCGCGCGTCGGCATCTACTCGACCGCCGAGCTCGAGGCCGACACGTTCACGCCGCGCGCCGGCCGCATGATTCCCGTGTCCGGCGGCGGCCCGACCGGCCTCTCGCTCGACCAGGCCGCCGGCCGGCTCTACGTGCTCACGCGCTTCGACAACTCGATCTCGGTCGTGGATACGGCCGCGAAGAGCGAGATCGCGCACCTCGCGCTCCATAACCCCGAGCCGGCCGAGATCGTCGACGGGCGGCCGTTCCTCTACGACGCGCGCAAGACGTCGAGCAACGGCGAGGCGTCGTGCTCGAGCTGCCACGTCTTCGGCGACTTCGACAGCCTCGCATGGGACCTCGGCGACCCGGACGGCGACCGCATCCCGAACCTGAACCCGTTCGTGCCGTTCTTCGGTCCGGATGCCGGGTTCCACCCGATGAAGGGACCCATGACGACGCAGAGCCTGCGCGGCATGGCGGGCAACGGGCCGATGCACTGGCGCGGCGACCGCAGCGGCGCGAACGACCCCGGCGGCAACGCGCTGGACGAGGTCGCCGGCTTCAAGCGCTTCAACCCCGCGTTCGTCGGCCTCGTCGGGCGGGCGAACCAGCTCTCGGCCGCCGACATGCAGGCGTTCGCCGACTTCATCTTGACGGTCACGTATCCGCCGAACCCGGTGCGCTCGCTGGACAACGTGCTGAACGAGAAGCAGCAGGCCGGGCGGAATCGCTACTTCGGGGCTGCCGTCGACATCGTCACCAACTGCAACGGCTGCCACACGCTCGACGAGTCGAACGGCCACTTCGGGACCGAGGGCGAGTCGAGCTTCGAGGCCGAGACGCAGCTCTTCAAGGTGCCGCACCTGCGGAACGCGTACGCGAAGATCGGGATGTTCGGCTTTCCGTCGGGCCCCGGCATCTTCCCGGGCAACAACACGTTCCAGGGCGACCAGGTGCGCGGCTTCGGCTTCCTGCACGACGGCTCGATCGACACGCTCTTCCGCTTCTTCTCCGCCGTGGTCTTCAGCCTCGACGCGACCGAGAAGGAGAACATGGAGCAGTTCGTCCTCGCGTTCGACTCGAACCTCCGGCCGATCGTCGGCCAGCAGGTGACGCGTGGAGCGACCGGCGGCGCGGCGACCGCCGAGCGCATCGACCTGCTCGTCGCGCGCGCCGCCGCCGGCGACTGCGACCTCGTCGTGAAGGGCAACCTGAACGGCCAAGCGCGCGGCTGGCTCCGTCTCGCGAACGGGCAGTTCCGCTCCGATCGCGTCTCCGAGCCGCTGATCGGCAAGGGCGCGATCGTCAAGCAAGCGAAGGTCGCCGGCCAGGAGCGGACCTACACCTGCGTCCCGCCCGGCTCGGGCGAGCGCCTCGGCATCGACCGCGACGAGGACGGCTTCCTCGACCGCGACGAGATCGACGCCGGCTCCGATCCCGCCGACCCCGCGAGCACGCCGTGACGGGCTGATTCGACGGTGCGCGCGGCCGCGACGAGGGCGCGCCGGCGGCGCGGGGCTCACTCCCGGACGCGCAGCAGGCGAAGCGCGTTCGCGACGACGACCAGCGTGCTGCCCTCGTGCAGCACGATCGCGAGCCCGATGCCGGCGCTCCCGGTCAGCGCGAGCGGCAGGAGGAGCGCGATCACGCCGAACGCGACCGCGAGGTTCTGGCGGATGACGCGCGCGGCGTCCCGGCCGAGCGCGATCGCGAAGGGCAGGGCGGAGAGGTCGTCGGCCATGAGCGCGACGTCGGCGGATTCGAGCGCGACGTCCGACCCGGCCGCGCCCATCGCGATGCCCACGGTCGCGGTCGCGAGCGCGGGCGCGTCGTTCACGCCGTCGCCGACCATGGCGGTGGCGCCGTGGCGGCGCATGAGCTCGCGGACCGCGTCGAGCTTCTGCTCGGGAAGAAGCCCGGCGCGCACGTCGGCGACGCCGACCTCGCGCGCGATCCCGGCCGCGACGCGCGGCTGATCGCCGGTCAGGATCGCGATCTGGCCGATCCCGAGCGAGCGCAGGCGGGCGAGCGTCGCCGCGGTGTCCGCGCGGGGGCGGTCGGCCGCGGCGAGCAGACCGAGCGCGCGCGAGCCGCGCCCGACGACCATCACGGTCCGGCCCGACGCCTCGAGCTCGTCGGCTCGCCGCGCGAGCACGTCCGGCAGCGCGGCGCCGATCCGCTCGAGGAGCGCGCGGTTCCCCGCCCAGACCGCATCGCCCGCGAGCACGCCGCGCACGCCGATGCCGGCCACGGTCTCGATGCCGGTCGCCTCCGCGACCGCGACGCCGGCCGCGCCCGCGTGCGCGACGATCGCGCGCGCGAGCGGGTGGGTCGATCGCCGCTCGACCGCCGCGGCCAGCGCGAGCAGGGCCTCGGACGTGACGCCGTCGGCGGGAACGACGTCGGTCACCTCGGGGCGGCCGACGGTGATCGTGCCGGTCTTGTCGAACGCGAGGGCGCGCAGGCGGCCGAGGTTCTCCAGGTGCACGCCCCCCTTCACGAGGACGCCGCGGCGGCCCGCGCTCGCGATCGCGGAGAGCACGGCGGCGGGCGTCGCGATCGCGAGCGCGCACGGCGACGCCGCCACGAGGACGGCGGTCGCCCGGAGGAACGCCTCGCTCCAGGAGAGCCAGCCGGCGAGCGGCGCGCCCACCGCGAGCGCTGCGACGAGGGCGAGCGCGAGCGGCACGAAGACGCGCGCGAAGCGATCGACGAGGAGCTCCGTCGGCGCCTTCCGGGTCTCCGCCTCGGCGACGAGGCGGACGAGGCGCGCGAGCGTGCTCTCGGTCGCGAGCTTGGTCGTGACGACCTCGAGCGATCCGCTGCCGTTCATCGTGCCCGCGAAGACGGCGCCGCCGGGCGCCTTCTCGACCGGGACGCTTTCGCCCGTGATCGCGCTCTCGTCGACCTGCGACGATCCATCCTCGACGCGCCCGTCGACCGGGATCCGCTCGCCGGCGCGCACGATCACGACGTCGCCGCGCTCGATCGCCGCGATCGGCAGGTCGACGGTGCGCCCGTCGCGCCGGACGCGCGCGCTCCGCGGCGCGACGTCGCCGAGCGCGCCCACGGCGCGGCGCGCGCGGGCGAATGCCTCCTCCTCGAGCGCGTGCCCGAGCCCGAAGAGGAAGAGGAGGAGGCCGCCGTCCGCCCAGTGGCCGAGCGCGGCCGCGCCGAGCGCGGCGAGCGTCATCAGGAGATCGATCGTGAAGCTCGCGCGGAGCGCCGCGGCGACCCCGTGGCGCGCGACCTCCCAGCCGCCGAGCGCGTACGCGAGGGCGTAGAGCGGAGCCCAGAGAAGCGGCGTCGCTGCCGAGCGCTCGAGCGCGAACGCGGCGCCGAGCGCGACGCCGGACGCGAGCGCCCGCAGCAGGTCGGCGTGGCGCGCCGCCCACGAGTCCGGCTCCTCCTCGCGGGCCTGCGGGCTGTAGCCCATCGAGCGCAGCCGGGCGACGATCGCCTCGTGCTCGAGCCGGCTCGAGTCGAACTCGATCTGCATCGACTCGGCCGCGTAGCTCACCGCCACCCGGAGCACGCCCGGCATGCGGCCCACGACGTGCTCGATGCTCTGGGCGCAGTCGCCGCAGTCCATGTCGGGGATGCGGAGCGTCGCGTGCCGGTAGCGCGCGCTCACCTGCGCCCCGACGCCTCGTACGAGGCGCTCGACCTGGGCGAGCGTCACGAGGTTCGCGTCGTAGTGCAGGCAGAGGCGCGCCGCGGTGTCGCTCTCGTCGAGGTGCGCCTCGGTGATCCCGCGCACGAGCCGGATCCGCTCGACGAGCCGGTCGACGCACTGATCGCGCGCGTCGTCGACGTGCGGGAGGACCACCGGCAGCTCCAGCGCGACGTGCGGTCCAGCGGAGTGAGGCGCGTCCGGCGCCGTCGGCTCGGAAGGGCTCATCGCGGGTCGAAGGGCATGTTGCGGGGCCTCGCCGACCCCTGTCAACGCGTCAGCCGGCGAGCCTCCGCGACCGCCGCGCCCACACCGCGACGAGCGCGCTCGCGACCAGGATGAGACCGGTCGAGAGCCCGATCCAGAGGCCGACGACGCCGAGGCCGGCGCGGAAGGCCAGCACGGCGCCGACCGGAAGGCCGACGGCCCAGAAACCGACCAGGCCGGCGACCATGCCGGTTCGCGTGTCGCCCGAGCCGCGCAGCACGCCGGTCGCGACGACCTGCAGGCCGTCGAAGAGCTGGAACACCGCTGCGACGAGGAGCAGGGAGACGGCCGTCGAGATGACGGCCGGCTCGTTGGTGAAGACGCGGACGATCGCGTGCGGCAGGAAGACGAACGCCGACGCCGAGAGCGACATGAAGCCGCCCCCCAAGAGCAGCGCGGTCCAGCCCGCGCGTGCGGCCTCGCTCGGCTGCTTCCGTCCCAGCGCCTGCCCGACGCGCACGGCTGCGGCCGACGAAACGCCGAGCGGGACCATGAATGCGAGCGCGGCAGCGCCGAGCGCGATCTGGTGCGCCGCGAGGGAGACGGCGTCGAGGCGTCCGGCGAGGAGCGTCGCGGCGGTGAAGACGCCTGCCTCCGCCAAGGTCTGGCTGGCGGCCGGGACGCCCAGCCGGACGATCGCGCGGAGGATCGCGGGGTCGGGGCGGAGCGACACTCGCAGCACCTCGGGATTCTCCCGGCGCGCATGCGCGATCGCGAACGCGACGATGAAGGCGAGCATGTAGAAGCGCGAGATGGTCGTCGCCCATGCCGAGCCGATCGCGCCGAGCGCCGGCGCGCCGAGGTGCCCGAAGACGAAGATCCAGTTGCCGATCGCGTTCACGACGTTGGCCGTGATCGCGGCGAGGAGGATCGGGCGCACCGCGCCGATCGCTTGCAGGTAGCGGCGGAGCGCGAAGAAGAGGAGCAGCGGCAGGAGGCCCCAGCGCGCGACGTCGAGGAACGGCATCGCGAGCGCGAGGACGCGCGGCTCGATGCCGATGAGCGGCAGCTCGCGCGTCGCGAGCGTGAGCACGGCCGTCAACGCGATCGCGAGCGCGCCCGCCAAGTACAAGCCCTGCACGACGGAGCGGCCGACCTCCGCGATCCGCCGTCCGCCGTACGCGTGCGCGACGACGTAGTCGAGGCCGAGCAGCATGCCCCCGCCGACCGTCGCGATCCCGAAGAAGACGTTCGAGCCGATGCTGACCGCGCCGATCGCTTCGGCGCTGACGCGCCCGACCATCATCGTATCGACGAGGCCCATCGTCATCCACGCGACCTCGGCGAGCGCGACCGGCCCGGCGAGCGCGAGCAGCGGGCGCAGCTCGGCGCGGAGCGCATCGCGCGCGCGCGCCGCGGTGGGCGCGCGGGGCGTCGGCATGGCGGGCGCGGCGGGCATGAAGCCGCCGAGCATAGCGCGTCGCCGGCGCGCGCGGGAGGCGTCTCCCAACGGCGTGGGAAAATTCGCTTCGCTCGGGGATTTCGTGTCTGATGTGCCGCGATGAAGATCGGGATGACGCTTCCGACGATGGTGCCCGGGCTCGAGCGCCGCCACATCCTCGAATGGTCGCGGCGGATCGACGCCGGCCCGTACTCGAGCGTGGCCGCGGGGGAGCGCATCACGTTTCCGAATCACGAGATCCTGGTGGCGCTCGCGGCGGCGGCCGCGGTCACGGAGCGCGTCCGGATCGCGTTCACCGTCATCGTGCTGCCGCTCCACAGCGCGGCGCTCGTGGCGAAGAAGGTCG
This sequence comes from Binatia bacterium, assembly GCA_035651755.1. Classification (GTDB taxonomy): domain Bacteria; phylum Desulfobacterota; class Binatia; order UBA12015; family UBA12015; genus DASRFA01. Next base: position 7,171 of record DASRFA010000024.1, read on the forward strand.
CGACGCTGGACGTGCTGTCGGGCGGGCGCGTGTCGGTCGGCGTCGGCGTGGGGGGGCGCGAGGAGGACTACCGCGCGGTCGGCGCGAGCTTCGAGCGCCGCCAGAAGCGGATGGAGGAGCAGGTGGCCGCGATGCGGCGGGCGTGGGCCGGCGAGCCGCCGTGCGAGGGAGCGGCCCCCGTCGGTCCGCCGCCGGTCCAGAAGGGCGGCCCCGAGGTGCTGGTCGGCGCGCTCCAGGCCGGCTCGATCCGGCGGGCGGCGCGCTGGGCGGACGGCGTGTCGGGGTTCAGCTTCGGCCCGGACGTCGGAGAGATCGGCACGGCGTTCGAGACCGCGCGTGCCGCCTGGCGGGACGCCGGCCGGAGCGCGCCGCCGCGCCTCGTGACGAGCTTCTGGTTCGCTCTCGGCGATCGCGGCCGCGAGGCGATGGACGTCTACGTGAAGCGCTACCTCGGCGTCTTCGGTGCCGACGCCGCGGCCAGGATGGCGAAGGCGTGCCGCGCCACGTCCGCGTCCGCTCTCCGCGATTCGATCGGGCGGATCGCGGACGTCGGCGCCGACGAGCTGGTCCTGGTGCCGACGACCTCCGACCCCGACGAGGTCGATCGCGTCGCCGACATCGTCGGCTGACGGAGGTTCTTCCGATGGGATCCATCAAGGTCGGAGTCGGCTTCAGCCTGGTGCGGTCGGGGATCGTCTCGGGGAAGGAGATCTGCGAGTTCGCGGAGCGCGTCGAGGACGTCGGGCTCGACTCGATCTGGCCCTCGGACCACATCGTGACGCGGCAGCCGAGCCTCGACGTCGCGTGCCTCATGGCGCTCTTCGCGGCGCGCACCGAGCGCATCAAGATGGGGCCGAGCGTGCTCATCCTGCCGCCGCGCGACCCGGTTCAGGTCGCGAAGGCGTTCGCGACGCTCGATCACCTCTCGGGTGGGCGCCGTCGCGTCATCATGGCCGTCGGCCTCGGTGGCGACGCGCGCGACACCGTCGTGTCCGGCATCGCGCCCGGCGAGCGCGCCGCGCGCATGCGCGAAGGCGTCGAGGTGATGCGGCGGCTCTGGTCCGGGCCACGCGTGTCGTTCGAGGGGAAGTTCTATCGGTTCGCCGACGTGACCATCGAGCCGCGCCCCGTCGGCGGCCCGCTCGACGTCTGGATCGGCGGCAACAGCGAGGCCGCGATGCGCCGCGTGGCGCGATGGGGCGACGGCTGGATGCCGTCCTTCGTGACGCCCGAGGAGTTCGGCAAGGGGCTCGCGACCATCGCGCGCTTCGCCGAGGAGCACGGCCGCGCCTTCGACGCCGACGAGGCCGGCGTTCTGGCGTTGACCCACGTCGACGCCGACGGCGCGCGCGCCCGCGCCCGCGCCGCCGAGTTCTTCGCGCGCTCGCCGCTCCCGGCGGAGGCGCTCGCGGAGCGCTGCATCTTCGGCACGCCCGAGGAGGCGGTGGAGCGCATCGGCCGCTACGTCGCGGAGGGCTGCCGGAAGTTCATCCTGTTCCCGATCGCGGGGACGGGCGAGCTCGTCCCGCAGATCGAGCTCTACGGAAAGGCGATCCTGCCGCGCCTCGCGGGCTGAGGGCGTCGCGTCACGAGTCGACATCCGCGGGCTTCTTACGGGACGCCGGGACGGACGACGCCCGCTTGGGGTACTGCTCGCCGTTCAGGACGACGACCGCGTCGGGTCCGTCGAGCCCCTGGAACTGGAGCGAATCGACGCACTGGCCCTTCTCGGTCACCACGATCAGCGAGCCGTCGCACGTCGTGCCGCCGAGCGGAGCGCAGTTGCGGTACCTTCCGATCAGGTGCTCGAGCGTCATCCCGCACTGGATCCCGCCCGCCTGCTTCATCTCCACGTAGATCGCCCGCAGCTCGTCGTCGGAGAAGGCGAGCGCGGCCGAGGAGAGGAGCGCCAGGAGCCCGAAGCCGAGGAATAGTCTACTCATCGCGTTGCTCACGATGTCGTTGCGCTCCTGCTCGAGAGCCCGATGGCGCGCCCTGGCCCGCCAACCGACGTGCGCCCGGCGGGCGAACCGGGACACTACCGCCACGCGCCACGAGGCTACGGTCAGATCTGCATCACCCCCCGCCTGGGCGACGTCGTCCCGAACGTCTCCGCCGTGAGCGGCGCCCCCATCTCCGCGAGCGCCGCGCGATGCTCCGCGATCGGCGTCCGGATGCAGCGCTCCTCGAAAGGCGCGAGCGCGCGGAACGGGGCGAGGCCGAGCACGCGCTCGACGAACGCCGCGCTCCGGGGCCAGCGCGTCGGGTCGATGCGGAGGCGCGCGAAGGCGGCGTTCCGGAAGAAGCAGGCGATCGCGATGTCGGCGACCGAGACGTCGCCGAACGAGAAGCCATCCGAAGGAAGCTCGCCCTCCAGGTAGTCGAGCACCTGGGGCACGTCCTCGGCGAGCGTCCTCGCGACGACCGCGTCGTCGGTCTTCTCGCCCCACACGGCGCGCCGGATCGCGACCTGGTTGAAGAGGCGCCAGATGAGCACCTCGCCGAGGCGCGTGTCGGCGAACTCCTCGAGCCAGCGCGCCCGGGCGCGCTCGGCGACCTCCCTCGGGTAGATCGCGGGCGCGGGATGGCGCTCGTCGAGGTACTCGCAGATGACCGTCGAGTCGCAGAGCGTCACGCGGTCGTCGGTCAGGACCGGGATGCGGCGAAGCGGGCTCAGCTCCGAGAAGCGATCGTCGCCGAGGAAGGGCACGATCGGGTCGATCTCGTACGAGAGGCCCTTCAGCTGCAGGCAGACGAGCACCTTCCGCACGTACGGCGACAGGTAGCTGCCGACGATCCTCACCTTCCGCGAGCTCGCATCCATGGCGGGCGCGCGAGGTTTCGCCGGCGCGCGTGCCCTTGTCAACGCGGCCGCGCCGCGCGTCGAGCCGTGCACTCGCCGCGTTTCCGTCCGCGCGATTGTTCTCGCCGGGACGCCGGCTGCTGCGCTATAGAATCCTCGGCCGATGCTCGCACCCCGGAAGCTGGCGCGAAGGGTCGCGGCCGGGGACCGGATCGTCCTCCTCGTCGCGCTGTTCGTCACGATCGTGTTCTGCACCGTCGTCGCGGCCGACGTCCGCACGGCGATCCTGAACGCCGTCCGGGGCTACGTGACCGGCGAGGGCCTCTGGTCGAAGGCCCAGAAGGCGTCGGTCTACCACCTGACGCGCTACGCGGAGTCCGCGCGCGATGCGGACTGGGACCTCTACCGGGAGGCGATGGAGGTGCCGCTCGGCGATCGGCAGGCCCGCCTCGAGCTCGAGAAGCCGAACCCGGATCCGGCGGTCGTGCACGAGGGATTCGTGCGCGGCCGGAACCACCCGGAAGACATTCCCGGGATGGAGACCCTGTTCCGACGCTTCCGGAAGGTCAGCTACATGGACCGCGCGATCGCGATCTGGGCCGAGGCCGACGGCCTGATCGAGGAGATCCAGCGCCTCGCGGACGAGCTTCGCGCCGAGATCCGCTCCGCTCGTCCCGACCGCGCGCGCATCGACGCCATCGTGGATCAGATCGCCGCGCTCGACGCGCGGCTCACCCCGCTCGAGGACGGCTTCTCCAAGAATCTCGGCGACGGCTCGCGCTGGGCGCGCGCCTGGCTCACGTCCGCGACCTACCTCGCGGCCGGTCTGCTGGTCGTTTTCGGCGTCCTCCTGTCGCGCCGCATGCTGCTCGCCGAGCGGCGCGAGCGCGAGAGCGCGGCGCTGAACCGCGCGATCGTCGACGAGGCGCTCGACTGCATCATCACCGCCGACGTCCAGGGTCGCATCCTCGAGTTCAACCCCTCGGCGGAGCGGACCTTCGGATGGTCGCGCGCCGACGTCATCGGCCGAGCTCTTTCGGAAACGATCATCCCGCCGTCCGCGCGCGACGCGTTCGTCGCCGGCCTCCAGCGCTACCGCGACACCGGAAAGAGCCGCCTCCTCGACCGCCGTATCGAGCTCACGGCGCTTCGAAGCGACGGCACCGAGTTCCCGGTGGAGCTGGCGCTGCGCGCGATCGAGCGCGGCGACCGCACGATCCTCTCGGCGCACCTGCGCGATCTCACCGAGAGGAAGCAGGCGGAGCAGGCCGTGCGGGAGGCAGAGGCGCGCCGTCGAGCGGAGGACGCGCTGCGCGACACGCAGCGCTTCATCGCGCGCGTCGCCGACGCCACGCCGCACATCCTGTACCTCTTCGACGTGCAGGAGGAGCGCCTGCTGTACGTCAATCGCCAGGTCACGCGCATCCTCGGCTGGGAGACGACGGTGGGCGCCGACACGACGCTCGAGGCGGTACGGAGTCAGCTCCATCCCGACGACGTCGCCCAGCTTCCCGTGTCCGCGCGCGGCTGGTTCGCCGGCGTCGCCGATCACCAGGTGATCGAGATCGAGCTGCGCGCGAAGGACGCGGCGGGCGAGTGGCACTGGATCCACAGCCGGAACATCGTCTTCGCGCGCGACGTCGACGGAAAGCCGCGCCAGGTCCTCGGCACCGCTCAGGACATCACGGAGCGAAAGCGCGCGGACGAGCTCGCGCGCGAGCACGACGCGGAGCTCGCGCACGTGCTGCGGGTGTCGACCCTGGGCGAGATGGCGGCAGGGCTCGCGCACGAGCTGAACCAGCCGCTCGCGGCGATCGTGAGCTACGCGCGCGGCTGCGCCCGCCGCCTTCGCACCGGCGCCGCGACTCCCGACCAGATCGTCCCGGTGGTCGACCAGATCTCCGCCGAAGCGCTCCGCGCCGGCGAGTTCATCCGCCACATGCGCGAATTCATCGCGAAGGAGCAGCCGTCGCGCGAGCGCGGCGACGTGAACGCGCTCATCGAGGGGCTCGTCCGCCTCGTGAGCCCGGAGGCGAGGCGCTGCGGCATCACGCTCGACGTCGATCTCGGCGACGGGCCGCTTGTCGCGGTGATGGATCGGATCCAGATCGAGCAGGTCATCCTGAACCTCCTCCGGAACGCGTTCGACGCCCTTCGCATGCAGCCGGCGCCGACCCGCCTGGTCTCGATCCGGACCGCCGCGAGCGCAGCGGGCGGCGTCGCCATCAGCGTCCGCGACAGCGGACCGGGCATCCCGGAAGACGTCGCGCCCCGCATCTTCGAGCCGTTCTTCACGACCAAGGCGAGCGGCATGGGGATGGGCCTCGCGATCAGCCGCTCGATCGTGGAGGCGCATGCCGGCCGGCTGTGGGCGACTGCGGCCGAGCCGCACGGGACGATCTTCTGCGTCGAGCTGCCGCCGGCGGACGCGGCCGAGGAGCACGAGCGGCGCGCCGCGGCGATGCGGAGCCGAGCGATCGCGCGCGCGTCGTGACCCCGCTCCGGACCCGAGCGGCGGCTTCCGCCATCGACTCCCGGCGCGCGCGGGCGTAGCTTCGGGGCGTCGCTCGGGAGCGACCGAGCGCGTCTCGAGGAGGTGCCGCCGTGTCGGCATTCCGCGTGAGGGCCTGGACGATCGTCGTGGCGACCGCGGTCGCAGGCGTCGTTCTCGCGCCTTCTCCTCCGGCGGCGCTCGCGGCGCGGTTCGGCGTCGACAGCACCGAAGACGACGTCGACGCCGCGCCCGGCGACGGTCTCTGCCGGACCGCGGCCGGCGCATGCACGCTACGGGCCGCCGTGCAGGAGACGAACGCGCTCGCGGGCGAGGACGAGATCCGCGTGCCCGCCGGAACGTACCTCCTGACGCGGCAGGACGTCGAGGACGACGTCGGCGCGACGGGCGATCTCGACGTGCACGATCGGCTGCGCGTGATCGGCGACGGCCCCGACGCGACCATCGTCGATGGCAACCGCATGAGCCGTCTGTTCGATGCGACGGCCACGCCGCGCCTCGCGCTCGTCGGTCTCCGCCTGCGGCACGGCGAGGCGTCGTACGGCGGCGCCGTGTACGCGCCCTCGCCGCTCGTCCTGAAGCGCGTGGTCGTCGAATCGAACCACGCCTACGTCGCGGGCGGCGTCGCGGGGTTCGGGCGGCTCCGGATCTTCTCGAGCAGCGTGCAGGACAACGTCGCGACGATCGCGCCCGGGCTCGCCGTCGCGAGCGGTCCGGCTCGCGTCCGCGACAGCACGTTCGCCGGCAACACGCTCGAGGGCTCCGGTCCGCCGGTCGGCGGCAGCGACATCCTGGCGAACGGAGGCGGAAGGCTCGTGATCGTCAACAGCACGATCGCGGGAGAGATCGGAAACCTCGCCTACTGCAATCCGCCGCCCGACTTCTTCTGCAGCCCGGGGAACGACGTCGTTCTCGCCAACGTCACCGCGGACGTCGTCTCGTTCAGGATCCGCGCGTTCGAGGGCGGCTCGTACACCGTGCGGAACAGCATCATCGGCTCGTGCCTGACGCCGATCGTCTCGCAGGGCTACGTCCTCGCCGGCAGCGAGTGTACGGTCGGCGGCGACCTGACCGGCGTGACGACCGGCGTCGATCCCATGCTCGACGAGCTCGAGGACAACGGCGGCCCCACGCGCACCCGCCTGCCGCTCCCGGCCAGCCCGGCGATCGACGCCGGCAATCCCGCGCCGCCGGGCAGCGGGCCGACGGCATGCGTCGCGCGCGACCAGCGCGGGGTCGTGCGCCCGGCCGGCGAGCGCTGCGACATCGGCGCGGTCGAAGTCGGGCCCTGAGCGCGCGGCGCGCGCGACGGCGCTACGCCGGGAGCTGCGCGAGCGAGCGGAGGCCGCGCCGGCGCGCGGTGGTGAACACCGTCGCGCACACCGCGCCGACGAGCGCGAACGCGAGCGCGACGCCCACCCACTCGACGCGCGCGAGCGGCACGTGCGCGTGCGCCTGCCAGAAGAGGCGCGACACCGGCCACGCCTCGATCGCGACGATGACGGCGATCAGGCCGAGGCACGTCACCATGTAGACGATCGCGCCGAAGCCGGTCGCGATCTGGGCTGCGTTCTGCGTGTCGAGCCTCGGGTACGCGGCGCTGAACGCGAGGCCGAGGCTCACGATCGCGGCGACGAGCGGCAGCAGCGTCGCCGCGAAGACGAGGGTGAGGCCGAGGCCGACGCCGAGGAAGTAGTTCGTGGCGGCGACGAGCAGCTCGCCGAGCACGATCAGCGGCAGGAACCCGATCCCGAACTTGCTCCACCACAGCTGCGACAGCGCGACCGGCGCGCTCCGCAGGATCCACCACGATCGCCCCTCCAGGCTCACGACCGGGTAGACGAACCGGACCGCGACGGCGGTCGTGACGAACGCCGCGAGGCCGAGGTTGCAGAACGCGGCGATGTCGCGCAGCACCGCGCCGAGCGCCGTCCCGTCGGCGACCGGCAGTGCGCTGAAGTTGTAGACGTAGATCACGATCAGCGCGAGCAGGAGGACGAGCTGAGACCACTGGCTCGCGTCCCGGAGGAAGATCGTCAGGTCCTTGACGAGGAGAAGCCGCGGCAGGCGGGGGAGCGGCGATGCGAGCACCCGGAGCCAGCGCGACAGCGAGCGCTCTCCGCGCCCGCTCACGCGGCCTTCCTGGGCGCTCGTCCAAGCGCGCAGGAAGACCCGCTGCGACACCTCGGCGCTGGCGACGAAGAGCATCGCCGCGGTGCTGTAGAGCATCGCGAGGAAGAAGACCGGGTCGCCGTCGCGCACGCGGAGGAGCGGTAGGAGGACCTCGGTCATCCACGTCGTGGGCAGGAACGCCGACGGCGTCGCGCCGAACCCGACGAGAAACGCCGCGAAGCCCGCCAGGCCCGAAGGTTCGGCGAGTCGCTCGGGGCGCACCAGGCGCGCCCCCAGGAACGCGAGCGCGACCAGGACGCCGACCAGCACGAGGAGCGCGTCGCGGGCGCGCCGCGCCGGAAAGACGAGGACGAGGCCGGTCGCGACGAGGACTCCGATCGCCGCCGGGATCGCGACGAACGCGACCAGCGCGACCACGGTGCCGCAGTAGAACGCCGGCCCGGCGCCGTAGACGACTCCGTAGGCGAGGAACGCCGGCAGGCCGAAGAGCAGCACCATCCACGACGACGACACCGCGGTCTCGACGAAGCGCGCGTGGTGGATGCGCCGCCACGAGACCGGCGCTGCCAGGAGGAGGTTCACGTCGCCGGCGAGGTAGAAGGTCGTGAGCGCGGTCACCGTGTTCGACAGGAGCAGGACCGCGAAGAACGTCACGAAGAGGAGCACGAGCAGCCGCTGGGTGAGGAGCGGGCCGAAGTCGCCGATCGTCTGGAAGTACGTCAGCACGCGCGTGAAGAAGGCGAAGCAGGCGGCCCAGAAGAGCGCGGTCAGCCCGCCCAGCACGAACGGCCGCGCCCGGCCCGCGCGGACCGCGTTCCGGGTCGCCAGCCAGCGCGGCGCGAGCAGCGCGGCGAGCGACGCCGGACGCGGCGGCAGGGCGCCGCCGGCTGCCATCGCGACGCGGTGGGCCGGGACGTCCGTCGTCACCATTGCCCGTCCGCCGCGCCCACGAGATCGAGGAACACCTGCTCGAGCGACGGCCCGCCGTGCGCGCCGTGCGCGCCGCCGTTCGCGAGCGCTCCGTCGCCGTTCGTCCGCGCGCTCATCCCGGCGCGCGCGCGCAGCTCGGCGAGCGACCCGAGCGCGACCAGCCGGCCGCGGTCCAGCACGCCGATCCGCGTGCAGAGTTCCTCGGCGACCGCGAGGCTGTGGGTCGAGAGGAAGATCGTCACGCCGCTCGCCGCGAGCTGCGCGAGCAGGCGGCGGAAGTCGAGCGCGCCCTGCGGATCGAGGCCGACCATCGGCTCGTCGAGCACGAGGATGCGCGGCCGATGGATGAGCGCGCCCGCCAGGGCCAGGCGCTGCTTCATGCCGTGCGAGAAGGTCTCGACGAGCTCGTCCGCCCGCTCGGCGAGCGCGAAGTCGCCCAGCAGCGAGCGCGCGCGCGACTCGCCGTCGCGCGCCGCGATGCCGTAGAGGCCGGAGACGAAGCGCAGGAACTCCTCCGCCGTCAGCTTGTCGTAGAGGTAGGGATGGTCCGGCAGGTAGCCGGTGATCGCCTTCGCGGCCTCGGGGGCGCGGCGGATGTCGTGGCCGCCGAGCAACACCGTGCCGGCCGTCGGCTCGAGGAGGCCCATCATCATGCGGATCGTGGTCGTCTTCCCGGCGCCGTTCCGGCCGAGGAACCCGAAGACGCAGCCCGCCGGGATCTCCAGCGTCAGCTCGTCGACGGCGACGATCGGGCCATAGCTCTTCTTGAGCGCGCGGATCTCGATCACGAGCCGCCCTCCTCGGCGGTGAACGAAAGCTGCCCGACGACGTCGGCGAGCGCGAGATGGCGATCGGGTCCGCCCTCGATCAGCTTCACGTGCGTCACGTCGGCCGGCATCTGCCGGAACACGGCATCGGCGCTCACCCAGCGGCCGAGCCAGAGCTCGCTCCAGGCATGGTAGAAGAAACCGTCGTCGCCGTACATCGCGCCCGCGGCGACGCGCGCCGGAATGCCGGCGGCGCGCGCGAGCGCCGTCAAGAGCACGGCGTGCTCGTTGCAGTCGCCGCGCCGGGCGGCGAGCACCGCGCGCGCGCTCGGGACGGTCATCGTCGGCTCCTGCACGAGGTTCTGCGAAACCCAGTCGAGGAGCTTCTGTGCCGCTCGCACCGGATCGCGCTCGCGGCCGACGATCGCGCGCGCGGTGCCGACGATCGCGGGGTCGTCCGACTCGATGAACGGCGAGGGGTCGAGATACGTCGCGACCGCGGCGTCGTCCGCGCCGCTCGGCGGCAGCCCCGGAGGAAGCCCGTCGGGGAGCGTTTCGCGCGCGATGCGAAGCCGGCCGTCGCGCACGGTCTGGCGCGGCGGGTCGTCCGGGATGCGCGACGCCGCCGCGCCGCTCACGCGCAGGCTGAGCGAGCTCGCGTCGCGCGGGTTTCGGATCTCGCCCGCGACGGGAATCCGGCTCGCGAGGGTGATGTCGACCGGCGTGTCGCGATCGATGCCGGCGTACGCGGTCTCCGCGGTCGCGCGCTCGAGCGTGAAGCCGAGCGTCGCCTCCTCGCGCACGACCGAGCCGTCGGCGGCGAGCCAGGCGCGCGCGCGAACGCCCTGGTGCTCCTCGGCGATCCGGAGGACGTCGGTCGGCCCGTCCGGTCCCGCGATCGTCTCGTGGCCCTCGACGACGAGCGTGAGCGGCTCGTTCTCGAGCGTGAGGGGGCTGAACACGTTCGCGGTGAAGCGGGCTCCGTCGGCGGGATGCCTCTGCGCGATGCGCGGGCGGAGAGTCGTCGGCAGGTGGATCGGCTCCGTGAGCGGCAGGTCGCTCGTCTTGTCCGTGCCGTCCGCGCCGTAGCGGACGTGGAGCGTCCGTCCGTCGGTCGTACCGCTCGCCTTGAAGCGGGTCGCGGGCGAGAGGAGCGTGAACTCGAAGCTCCGGAGCGCCCACGCCTCGTCGGTGTGCGCGACCATCGCGGTGCGGATCGTCTGCGGGACGCCCAGCATCGCGAGCGTGAAGCTCGCGTCCTCGCGCAGGACCCGGCCTTCCGCGGTGCGCTCGGTCGACCGGCGTGCCCAGCCGATCTTCTTCCCCGACTGCCGGACGCTGAACCACTCCTCGCGCGCGCCGGCGCCCGCTTGGGGAGCGGTCGCGTCGCCGGAGGTGGCGGATGCCTCGGCGGTCACGTCGCTCGTGGGCGGCAGGTCGAGCGCGGTCGCGTCCGAGAGCGGCGTCGCGTCGAGCGGCGCCTGCTTTCGCACGAGCAGGACCACCATCGTGATCCAGACCGCGAACACAGCAATCGTCAACGCGTTGCGCAAAGCTCGAGGCCCCCGCCGGAACGGTCAGACGGAGAGATGATCGGCCGATTCAACGCGATCCTTGTGCCCCGGGCGGGGCCGCGCAACCGTCCGCCTTCCGTTCCGGAGCTCTCGAGACGCCCGAGGTCCACGCGCACGGCATACCGGCGCCCCGGCGTCCGCTGCGCCCTGAGCGCCAACGGCCGCTACGTCCTCTTCGGAAGCCACGCGAGCGATCTCGTCGCGAACGACGCGAACGACGCGTTCGTCCGCGACCTTCGCACGGGAACGACGACGCTGGTCAGCGTCAACCGGACGGGCCGGACGACCCCGCACATCTACGGGCTCGCCGCGGGGATGAGCGACGACGGTCGGGTCGTCGCGTTCAAGAGCAACGCCGCAGACCTCGTGCCCAACGACACCAACGGTCGCCCCGACGCCTTCGTCCGCGAGCTGCGCTGAAGCGCTCTCCGTCGGCCGCCCGAGCTACCGCTTGTACTTGATGAGCACGTTCAGCAGCCGGCGGTGCCGGGCCCGGTACGGCGGGTAGAACAGGCTCAGCAGCGAGACGCGCGGGTTCCGGAACACCGGCCGCAGCTTGCTGAACTCGAGGAATCCCTCGTACCCGTGATAGTGGCCCATGCCGCTCGCGCCGATGCCTCCGAACGGCAAGTCGTGCTGCGCGACGTGGAACATGCAGTTGTTGATCGTCACGCCGCCGGAGATCGTCGAGTAGAGGAGCTTGTCCTCGGTCGCGCGATCGTTGGTGAAGACGTAGAAGCCGAGCGGCCGGTCCTTCGAGTTCACGTAGTCGATGACCTCGTCGAGCGAGCGATAGGTCTTCACCGGCAGCAGCGGTCCGAAGATCTCCTCCTGCATGACCGTCATCTGGTCGGTCGGGCCGACGATGATGTGGGGCGGGATCTTCCGGAGCTGGTCGTTGAAGGTCGCGCCCGGCACGAGCGGGACGACCTTCGCGCCCTTCGCCTGCGCGTCGTCGAGCGTGCGCCGCAGCCGCCGATACGACTTCTCGTCGATCACCGACGTGTAGCTCGGCGCGTCGGTGTCGGGGTAGCGCTTCGGCATGATGCGCTGCGCGGCCGCGACGAAGGCGTCGCGCTTGGCCTCGGGCACGAGCACGTAGTCGGGCGCGAGGCAGGTCTGCCCCGCGTTCAGGTACTTCGCGTACAGGATGCGCGACGCCGCCTCGTCGACGTCGAAGTCCTCGCACACGATCGTCGGCGACTTGCCGCCGAGCTCGAGCGTCACCGGCGTCAGGTTCTCGGCGGCGGAGCGCATCACCGTGCGGCCCGCGTCCGCGGAGCCGGTGAAGATCAGATGGTCGAACGGCAGCGTCGAGAAGTCCTGCGCGCGCACGCCGGGGAGGATCGCGATCTGGTCCTCCGGGAAGACCTCGCGGAATTTCTCGGCGAGCAGGCGGCAGAGGTTCTGCGAGTTGGTCGCCATCTTGATCATCGCGCGATTTCCCGCGGCGACGATGCTCGCGAGCGGACCGATCGTCAGGAACAGCGGGTAATTCCACGGCGACACGATGCCGACGACGCCCTTCGGCTGCGGGATCACGCGATTGGCGGCCGTCGCGAACAGGATCGACACGTGCCGGCGCTGCGGGCGCATCCACTTCTTGAGGCGCTTCTGGGTGTCGCGGATCCCGTCCACCGTGCCGAGGACCTCGGCCATCATCGTCTCCTCGTAGGAGCGATGGCCGAAGTCGGCATTGATCGCCTGCGCGATCGCGTCCGCGTTTTCGACGAGGAGGCGATCGAGCTTCCGGAGCGCGTCGCGCCGCTCCTCCAAGCTCGGGTACGGGTGCGCGAGGTAGGCCGCGCGCTGCAGCGCGAAGATGCGCTCGGCGTCGTTCTCGATGTGCTGGGTGTCGATGCGGCGGAGTTGTGCGGTTTGCGCCACGGTCGTCCTCCGGGAGGCTTGGGTTCGTCCGATTCTCGCTCCCTGTCGAGACACCGGCAAGCGGCAGACTCCTAGGCCGCGCAGACGAAATCGACGGTCTCGACGAGGCCCATGCGCGCGAGCGCCGCGCGGATGAGCCGCCGCGGTGCCTCGCCCGCGACGGACGCGACGATCGGCCGCCGCGGCAGGCGCGGGATCTCCTCGGGCGGGACGACGGGCGCGCCGTGGATCGTGTTCCCGAGCCGTCCCGGGTGGACCTCCACGACGTGCGAAGGGCGCTTCCCGTGCGCGAGGAGCGCGCGGCGAAGGGCGCGGCCGGTCTGCCCGTAGCCCCAGAGCACGTACTCCTCCGAGGACGCGAGAAGCCCGCGCGCGAGAAAATGTGCCTTGAGGCGCGGGAACTGCTCCGGCCGGCAGCTCGCGGCGACGCGCGTCAATCGCCGCGGGTGGTCGCGCCAGAGGACGAGGCGACGCGGGACGACCCCGAGCCGGTGTCCGGCCGCGAGCAGGCGCAGGACGAGATCGTAGTCCTCCGGCCAGCCGAGATCGCGATACCCGCCCGCGCCGCGCAGCGCGTCGCGGCGGATCGCGAGCGTCGGGTGCGCGATCGGGCACTCGACGAACGCCTCGGCGCGGACGCGCTCCGGCGTGTCGATCTCGTTCAGCCAGTGCTCGTAGTCGCGGAGCCCCTCGCGGAGGCCTGCCCGCGGGAAAAGGCGGACGTGCGCGCCGACCGCCGCGAGCGACGGATCTCCATCGAGCGCCGCGAGCTGGAGCCGCAGGCGGTCGCGGTGCATCACGTCGTCGGCGTCCAGGCGCGCGACGACGTCGCCCCGGCAGCACTCGAGCCCGGCGTTCAGGGCGTCGACGAGGCCGCGGTGCGCTCGCGCGACGACCCGGAAGCGCGCATCGCGCTCCGCGAAGGACCGCGCGCACGCGAGCGTGCCGTCCCTCGACCCGTCGTCGACGACGACGCACTCGAAGTCGGCGGCGCGCTGGCGCGCGACGCTCCGCAGCGCGGCGGGAAGCGTCGCCTCCGCGTCGAAGGCGGGGAGGAGGACCGACACGCGCGGCACGCACGAGGCTTGCCGCCCGCGCCGCGGCTTGTCGAGCCGCGGCCGAACGGTCACGATCCGGCCATGGCGGAGGAGGTCCGGCCCGAGCGCCTGCGCTTCGACAGCGTCCAGATCGGCGGCGCCGATCCCGACGCGACCGCGCGTGCGTACGCGCTCCTCCTCGGCCTCGAGCCGGTCCGGCTGCACTCGGGCGCGCTCCGCTTCCAGCTCGATCGCGGCGCGGTCGACGTCGTGGCCGGCGCCCCCGGCCTCCGGTCGCTCTCCTTCGCGTGCGCGGAAGGCGACGTCGCCGGCGTCGACTTCCACGGCCTCGACGTCCGCACGACGCCGGTCGTCGCTCCGCACCCTTCGATGGGGCGCGGCGCCCCGGAAGCGGCCGGAGAGCCGACCCCCGACCGCGGCGGCAGCGTCCGCGACACCTCGCCCGCGCCGGACGCGATCCGCGCGATCGACCACGTCGTCATCGCGTCGTCGCACGCCGAGCGCGCGATCGCGCTCTGGCGCGACCGGCTCGGCCTTCGCCAGGCGCTCGATCGCGAGTTCCCGGAGCGCGGCCTCCGGATGCTCTTCTTCCGGACGGGCGGCGTGACGCTCGAGATCGTGACCGCGATCGGCGCTGCGGACGCGAGCGCGCGCGACCTGCTGAACGGCGTCGCCTACGAGGTCGCCGACCTCGCGGCGTGCCGCGCCCGGCTGCTCGCGGCCGGCCTCGACGTGAGCGGCGTGCGCGACGGCAACAAGCGCGGCACGCGCGTCGCGACCGTGCGCTCGCGCACCGAGGGAGTTCCGACGCTCCTCATCGAGCACGTCGACCGCGCCGCCTGGCGCGCGGATGGGTGAGCAACGGGAGGTTCCTTGGACTGGCGACGCATCCCGCTCGGCGAGCACGTGACCGAGGCCGCCCGCGTCGTCGGCGAGTCGGAGATCGTCATCGATTTCGGACCCGAGGCGCGCGGCTGGTTCCGCGTCACCGTGTTCGAGGACCTGAAGGCGGCGCCGGAGGCGGCATACTTCGCGCGCGCGGTCGAGCGCGAGGACCCGGCGATCCAGGCCCTCGCGACCGCGGAAACCCCCGAGGAGGCCGCGTCGCTCTGCGTGCGCGAGGCCGGCGTGTCGCTCCGGCGCGCGCGCGGCGCTTGACGAGTCCTACTCGATGACCTCGGTCCAGCCGGGACCTTCGTCCAGGAACGAGGCGGTCCAGTCGCGCACCGAGACGCCGTCGATCGTCTGGGTGTAGAACTCCGGGTACTGGAGGATCGTGTGCTTCGTCCCGAGCGGGAAGAAGCGCTCGAAGCGATCCGGGTTGCGGCGGTGCACCTCGCCCGTCACGTCGAGCAGGAGCGCCTGGTACGACGGGCCGTCCATGTCGAGGAAGCCGCTGATCGTGCCGTCGCGCTGGTACGAGTACATCGCGACCCGGAGCGACGGGTCGCGCACCATCGCCCAGTCGAGGAGGAACGTGTACTGCGGGTCGCACTCGGTGCAGCTCGCCGGGATGCGCTTCGTGAAGTCCCAGTTCTTGATCCGGTTCAGGACGTCCTCCTCGGCGGCGGGATTCTGCACGCCGGGACCCGAGTCGTTGAAGACGATGATCTCGGTGTCGGGGAATGCGGCGCGCATGACGCCGTAGCCGGCGAACGTCCCGTACCCGCCTGCGCTGCTGCCGGCGACGACGATCCGGGCCGCATCCGGGAACTCCCGCTTCACCGCGTCGACCGCGACCGAGAGGTTCCAGAGGCCGTGGTGGAAGGTCCGGATGCCGTTGTAGTCGACCGTGGCGTCGCCGGTGAAGACGGAGCCGTCGCAGTAGGCTCCGTAGACGATGTTGAAGTCGCGGAAGGGATTGCGCGGGTCGGAGAGGTCGATGATGCCGGTCTCGACGGCGCCGTTGGCGTTCGTGGTCGCGGTCTTGACGACGTGGCAGGTGAGGTAGTCCCAGCACGCGCCGCCGCCCTGCAGGTACAGCATGACGTCCTTCGACGTCCCGCGGTGCACGCTCACCTCGTACTCGCTGCCGTTCAGGCAGATCGCCTGCTCGCTCGCCGGATCGAAGAAGACGTTCTTCCAGGCGCCCGTCTGGGTCTCGCGGCTGGGCGACTGGACGTCGAGGTAGTCGGCGAAGCCGCTCGCGCGGAGCTCGTTCGAGATCGCCTCGGTCGGCGACCCGGAGCTCGAGGAGTTGCCGCAGCCGGCGATTCCGGAGAGGAGCGCGAGACCGGCGGCGATCGCGACCAAGGGGTGGACGGCCGGGTCGGGTCGGTGGGGTCGATTGATCATCGCCGTGTCCTATAAGGTCGGCGAGACGGCGCGCGCAATCGCCGGAGGAGGGACGGATGAAGGCCATCGTCGTCGAGCCGCCCGGAGACGAGGATTCGATGCACCTCGCCGAGGTGCCGGCCCCCGCGCTCGGACCCGAAGACGTCCGGATCCGCGTGCGAGCGACGGCCGTCAATCGCGCCGACCTGCTGCAGCGCCGCGGGCTCTACCCGCCGCCGCCGGGCGCTTCTCCGATCCTCGGCCTCGAGTGCTCGGGCGAGATCGCCGAGGTCGGAGCGCGCGTGCCGCCCGGATTCGCGGCCGGCGACCCCGTCATGGCGCTGCTGGCCGGGGGCGGCTACGCGGAAGACGTCGCGGTCCACCACGGCTCGGTGCTGCGCGTGCCGCCGGCGCTCGATCTCGTCGAGGCGGGCGGATTTCCCGAGGTCTACCTCACCGTCTTCCTGAACGTCTTCCAGATCGCGCGCGCCGAGAAGGGCTCGACGCTTCTCGTGCACGGCGGCGGAAGCGGGGTCGGGACGGCGGCCATCCAGCTCGCGCGCGAAGCCGGGATCCGCTGCTTCGTGACCGCGGGCAGCGCCGAGAAGTGCGCCCGGTGCCTCGAGCTCGGCGCCGACGCCGCGATCAACTACCGCGAGGACGACTTCGCCGAGCAGATCGCCGAGCTCACCGAAGGGAAGGGCGTCGACGTGATCCTGGACCCGATCGGCGGAGCGTACCTCGAGCGCAACGTGCAGAGCCTCGCCATCGGCGGTCGCCTCGTGGTCATCGGGCTCACGGGCGGAGCGTCGGCGCCGATCAACCTCGCGGTCATGCTCATGCGACGGCTGCAGCTCACCGGATCGACGCTGCGGGTGCGCTCGGCGGCCGAGAAGGCGGCGATCGTGCGCGGCTTCGAGGAGCGCTTCGGCGCGGCGGTCGCCGCGGGGCGACTCCGGGTCGTCGTGGACCGCGTGCTGCCGCTCGAGCGCGCCGGCGAGGCGCATCGCCTGGTCGCGGAGAGCGGGCACTTCGGGAAGGTCGTGCTCCGCGTGTAGCGCGACCGTCGCGCGGTCACGCTCAGGCGGCGGCGGAGTGCGCGGCGCGCCGTGCGGCCTCGGCCGTCGGCAGCGAAACCGTGAAGCGCGAGCCGCGCCCGGGAACGCTCGCCGCGTCGAGCGAGCCGCCCATGCGCTCGGTCAGCATGCGCGAGATCGCGAGCCCGAGGCCCACGCCGCCGCGCGCCGTCCCGGGCACCTGCCGATAGCGGTCGAAGATCTGCGAGATCTGGTCGGGCGCGATGCCGGGCCCCGTGTCGCAGACCTCGAAGAGCGCCCGGTCGCCGGAGCGCGTCGCGCGCAGGGTCACCTCGCCGGCGTCGGTGTACTTGATCGCGTTTCCGAGGAGGTTCGACAGCACGCGCATCAGGCGCTGGCGGTCCGCCATCACGACGAGCCCCGGCTCGGCGAGCGCCTGGACGTGCAGCGGCTTCCCGCGCGTCAGCACCTGGACCGACGCGCAGAGCTCCTCGCACAGCGCGCTCGCCTCGACCGGTCCGGCCGCCAGCACGAGCGACCCGGCCTCGTCGGCCGAGCTCTCGAGCACGTTCTCGACCATCTGGGTCAGCTCCCAGAGCGAGCGCTTCACGCGGCCGAGCGCACGCGTCCGCTCCTCCTCGGGCAGCTCGTGGTCGCCCGCCATCTCGGAGTACCCGAACGCGACCGCGAGCGGGTTCCGGAGGTCGTGGCTCAGGTGCGCGATGCGCTCATCGTGGACGGGCGCCTGGGGAGCGCGCTGCGACCGCCGCCGCAGGCGCTCGAGCCGAGCCAGCATCTTCTTCTGCGTCGCCTCGACCGTGCCGGCGATCAACGTGGCGGCCGTCGCCGCGACCGCGACCGTCACCGCGCCCCGAAGCGCGGTGCCCGGAAGCCCGCCGGCTCCGACGATCGCGGTGCTCGCGGCCCCGAGCGTCACCGCGCCGAGCACGACCTGGGGCCGCCAGCCGATCGGGATGAGCGCCGCGAACCCGAGGAGAAGAGCGGACGCCTCTCCGGCGAGCCGGAATCCGTCGCCGACGTCCCCGGCGCCGGCGCGGAGGGCGAGCGCGATCGCGAACCCGCAGCCGCCCGCGAGCGCGACCTCGCGCGCCCGTGCCCGGAGCGGCGGCCAGCGGAGCGCCGCGAGGACGAGGCACCCGACGGCCACGAGCAGGAGGTTCCCGCGCGAAGCGTGCGCGTCGGCGAGCCCGCCCGACCCGAGCGCGGCGACCTCGCCGGCGACGCCGAGCGCGATCGCAAGCCAGCCGCCGAGACGCAGGCGAGGGCGAAGCTGACGCGCCGCCCTCACGCGGGCGCGCGCCGAACGGTCACCTTCGACGGAAGCGAGAAGGCCCATCTACGGGTTCGTTTCCCCTGGCCGAGCGGCGGTGCATCCACGGCGGCACGGCCTTTGTCAGGGAAGGCGATCTTTGGAACTGGACCGGCCCGCCGACGCCGCCGTGCCGAGGGCACGGGGTCCGCGCGGGTCGAAGGCCGACGAACGAGTCCGCCTTATGTCACAGGCCCGTCTTCGGGTGCAAGGGAGCCGGTGCCGCGGCGAACGCGTGGAGGTCTCGTGGGACGCCGGGCGCTGGGACCCCGGGCGGAGAGCGGCTATATCTCGCGGGAAAAAGGGGACGCGATGCTCAGCACCATGCAGGATTTCCCGCTCACGACGCGCTCGATCGTCGAGCACGGCCGGGTCGTGCACGCCGACGGCGAGGTCGCGACGTTCACGGGCGATCGCGTCGAGCGGGCCTCGTACGCCGACGTCGCCGCGCGCGCCGGTCGGCTCGCGAACGCGCTCCGCCGCCTCGGGATCCGCTCCGGCGATCGCGTCGCCACCTTCGCCTGGAACACGCAGCGTCATCTCGAGGCCTACCTCGCGGTCCCGACGATGGGCGCCGTCCTCCACACGCTCAACATCCGCCTCTTCCCCGAGCAGCTCGCCTGGGTCGTGAACCACGCCGAGGATCGCGTGATCCTGGTCGACGACACGCTCGTCCCGGTCCTCGCGCGCGTGGCCGACCAGCTCAAGACCGTCGAGCGCTTCGTCGTCGTCGGCGACGGCGACGCGACCCCGCTCGGCTCCGTCCTCCGCTACGAGGAGCTCCTCGCCGCCGAGTCCGACGCGTACCCGTGGCCGGATCTCGACGAACGCTCGGCGGCGGCGATGTGCTACACGAGCGGCACGACGGGAAACCCGAAGGGGGTCGTCTACAGCCACCGCTCGACGGTCCTGCATTCCTTCGCCGTCACCTCGACCGCGTCGCTCGCGATCTGCGAGGGCGATCGCATCCTCCTCATCGTACCGATGTTCCACGCGAACGCGTGGGGCCTCCCGTACGCCGGCTGGCTCGTCGGTGCGGACTTCGTGATGCCGGGGCGATTCCTCCAGGCGGAGCCCCTCTGCCGCATGATCGCCCTCACGCGGCCGACCGTCTCGGGCGCGGTGCCGACGATCTGGAACGACATCCTGCGCTTCGCCGAGGACCACCCCGTCGACCTGTCGTCGTTCCGCATGGTCATGTGCGGCGGGTCGGCGGTCCCGCGCGCGCTCATGGAGCGCTTCGAGGAGCGCCACGGGCTCCGCATCGTGCAGGGCTGGGGCATGACCGAGACGAGCCCGCTCGCGGCGATCGCGCGGCCGCCGCGCGGCTGCGCGCCGGCCGACGAGATCGACTGGCGGGCGCGCACCGGCCGGGTGCTCCCGGGCGTCGAGCTCCGGATCGTCGACGACGCGGGCCGGCCGCTTGCGTGGGACGGCCAGGCGGTCGGCGAGATCGAGGTGCGCGGGCCGTGGATCACCGCCGGCTACTACCGCGACCCGGCTCCCGAGAAGTTCCACGACGGCTGGCTCCGGACCGGAGACGTCGGCTGGGTCGACGAGCGCGGCTTCGTGCAGATCACCGATCGCGCAAAGGACGTGATCAAGTCGGGCGGCGAGTGGATCTCGTCGGTCGAGCTCGAGAACGAGCTCATGGCGCACCCCGACGTGACGGAGGCGGCCGTGATCGCGGTCGCGGACGACCGCTGGCAGGAGCGCCCGCTCGCCTGCGTCGTGCTGCGCGAGGGGTCGAAGGCGACCGCGGACGACCTCGCGCGCTTCCTCGAGCCGCGGGTCGCGCGCTGGTGGATCCCCGAGCGCTGGAGCGTCGTCCCCGAGATCCCGAAGACGAGCGTCGGGAAGTTCGACAAGAAGGTCCTGCGCGCGCGCTACGCGTCCGGTGAGCTGGCCGTCGTCGGCGGCGCGCCGCGCGATGCGGTCGCGCCGGCGGCGTCGCCCGAGCGGCGCCCGTGAGCGGCGGCGCGGGCGACACGCCCCGCGCATCCGGCTTCACGCTCGGCGACGCGCTCGCGACCGCGCGCCTGCGCGGCGAGCGCTGGGCGGCGATCGTCGAGGAGTCGCGCCGGACGACCGTCCTCGAGCTCGACGCGGCGGCCTCGGCGGCGGCGTCGGAGATCGCCCGGCACGGCGTCGGGCGCGGATCGCGGATCGGCCTCGTCGTCCGGAACTCGGCGCCGCACATCGCGGCGATGTTCGGCGTGTGGCGCGCCGGCGCGGCGCTCGTCCCGCTGAACCCACGCCTCACGGGCGGCGAGGTCGAGGCGCTCCTCGCGCACGCGCGCGCCGGCGCGACCCTCGAGGTGGACGACCGCGACGGCGGCGTGCGGGTCGCGCCGCGCGCCCGCTCCGATGCGGGCGGGCCCGGCGCCGCGACGAGCTCGCGCGCCGATCGCTCCGGCGCGGTCGGGTCCGAAGACGAGGCCGTCATCGCGTACACGTCGGGCACGACCGGCCGGCCGAAGGGCGTCGTCCTGACGCACGCCAACATGCTGTGGGCGGCGGCGGCCGTGATGCACACGCGCCGCGACACTGCGCGCGCGGTGGCGGCGGTCGTGAGCCCGCTCTGCCACAACCCGATCTTCGTCTCGCACTACCTCGCGCGCCTCCTGAGCGGCGGCACGGTCGTCCTGGGGGCCTTCGACCGCGACCGCCTCGCCTGGGCGCTCGGCGAGCAGGGCGTCACGGACCTCCCGCTCGTGCCGGCGATGGTCGGACCGCTCCTCGAGGCCGTGCCGACGGCGGCGGTCGATCGCCTGGCGAAGGTGACGGTCGGAAGCGCCCTCACGCCGATGGAGGTGAAGAGCGAGCTCGCGGGGCGCTTTCCGAACGCCGAGATCCTCGAGGCCTATGGCCAGACCGAGAGCACCGACGGGCTCACGATGACGGTCGGCCGCGAGGCGCTCGAGCGCCCCGGGACGGTCGGCCGGCCGCACGCGATCTTCGCGCTCGCGATCGCCGCGCCGGACGGCGGAGCGCCCCCGGCGGACGGATCGGGCGAGATCCTCGCCCGCGGCCCGACCGTCATGCGCGGCTACCTCGACGACGAGGCCGCGACCGCCGCCGCCGTCCGCGACGGCTGGCTCCACACCGGCGACCTCGGGCGCCTCGACGGCGACGGCTACCTCTACATCACCGGGCGGCTCAAGGAGATCATCATCTCGGGCGGCGAGAACGTGAGCCCCGAGGAGGTCGAGGCGGTGCTCGTCCGGCACCCCGGGGTGGTCGAAGCGGCCGTGTTCGGGACGCCGCACCCGCGCTGGGGCGAGCAGGTGACCGCGGCGCTGGTGGTGCGCGCGCCCGTGTCGCAGGAGGAGCTCGTCGATTTCGCGCGGCCGCATCTGGCGGGCTTCAAGCTCCCGCGCGCGATCGTGGTGGTGGAAGAGCTGCCGAAGACGAGCTCGGGAAAGGTCAAGCGTCGCGAGCTGCGCGACGCGGTCGCGAAGCCGCGACCGTCGTAACGCCCGCGCTTCAGGCCGCGATCGTCGCCCCCGGCGACGACACCCGCCGCACCTCGCCGCGCGCGAGGTCGAGCACCGTGTCCGCCGCGAGCTTCAGCTCCGTATCCAACCGCGGTGCGATGATGCGGCCGAATCCGAACGGCCTGCAATCCCATGCGCTGCGACGTGCGCCGAACGGCAGCGTCACGACGACACGCTTTGCGCGCCCGATGCTCTTCGTTCGCATGTTTCCACTCCTCCGTGACCGTTCGGTGTGTCCGCGCGGTCGGCACGGCAGCAGTGCATGCCTCGTGCCACCGCCGCGTCGCATGCGAGATCCGCGTCCGATCGAGGCCCACGCGCGTGCCGACCCGGGCGAGGCCCGCGACCCTGGAAACTTTACAGAGAAGGCGCGCGAGCCCTTCTACAAGATGCGAGGCCGCGGAAACGAAAACGCCCTCGGCTTTCGCCGAGGGCGTTCCGTGTTGAGGCGCGGCGCGAATGTTCCGCCGGCTCACGCCGAGCGAGCGCCGCGCCCGGGCGCCACCCCCGAGATCAGGCGTCGAAGTACAGGTTGAACTCGTGCGGATGCGGGCGGAGCCGCATCGCGTTGACCTCGCTCGACATCTTGTAGTCGATCCAGGTCTCGACGACGTCCTCGGTGAAGACGTCGCCCTTCAGCAAGAACTCGTGGTCTTTGGCGAGGTTGTTGAGCGCGTTCTCGAGCGACGCCGGCATCGACGGGACGTCCTTCAGCTCCTCGGGCGTGAGCGAGTAGATGTCCTTGTCGAGCGGCTGCTTGGGATCGAGCTTCCGCTGCACGCCGTCGAGCCCGGCCATCAGCATGGCGGCGAAGGCCATGTAGCCGTTGCAGGTCGGGTCGGGGAAGCGCACCTCGATGCGCTTCGCCTTCGGCGACGGCGAGTACATCGGGATGCGGACCGCCGCCGAGCGGTTGCGCGACGAGTACGCGAGGTTCACCGGCGCCTCGAAGCCGGGAACGAGGCGGCGGTAGGAGTTCGTGGTCGGGTTGGTGAACGCGGCGAGCGCCGGCGCGTGGTGCAGGATGCCCGCGATGTAGTGCATCGCGAGGTCCGACATGCCGCCGTAGCCGTCGCCCGCGAAGAGCGGCTTGTCGCCCTTCCAGATCGACTGGTGGGTGTGCATGCCGCTGCCGTTGTCGCCGAAGATCGGCTTGGGCATGAACGTCGCGGTCTTGCCGTGCTTCCGGGCGACGTTCTTGACGATGTACTTGTACCACATGAGCGCGTCGCCCATCTTGACGAGGGGCATGAAGCGCATGTCGATCTCCGCCTGGCCCGCGGTCGCGACCTCGTGGTGCTGCTTCTCCACGCGGATCCCGACCTTCTCCATGATCGCGACCATCTCCTGGCGGATGTCCTGCTGGGTGTCGGTCGGCGGAACCGGGAAGTAGCCTTCCTTGTAGCGCGGCTTGTAGCCGAGGTTCTTCGACTGGACGATCGCGCCGTCCTTGTTCGAGGCGTCGCTCGCGCGGCCGGTGTTCCACTGACCTTCCGCCGAGTCGATGAAGTAGTAGCCGGTGTGCTGGTTCTGCTCGTAGCGGATCTCGTCGAGCACGAAGAACTCCGGCTCGGGACCGAAGTACGCGACCTCGCCGATGCCGGTCGACTTCAGGTACGCCTCGGCCTTGCGCGCGATGTTCCGCGGGTCGCGCGAGTAGTCTTCCTTCGTGATCGGATCGACGATGTTGCAGATCCACGACACCGTCGGCACGGCGGTGAAGGGATCCATCACCGTGGTCGCCGGATCGGGCATCACGAGCATGTCGGACGCGTTGATGGGCTGCCAGCCGCGGATGGAGCTGCCGTCGAAGCCGTTCCCGTCCTCGAACAAAGCCTCGTCGACCTCGCTCATCGGGATCGTGAAGTGCTGCCAGATCCCGAGAAAGTCGAGGAACTTGAGGTCCGCGCACGCGGCCTCGTTCTTCTTCGCGAACGCGACTGCTTCCTTTGGAGTCATACTCGGTTCTCCCTCATTCCTTTCGCTTGCCGGGTTGTTCGAACGGGCCGGCGCCCGACGGCGATCTTTCGCGCGTGGCTCCGACTCCGGCGCCCGGAACCCGCCCGAGCGCCCGCGATTGCATCGCGCCGCCGCCGCGCTGCCCACGCAGCGCGGCGGCGACGTCGTGTGATCGTCTTTTCGATTTTCCGATTTGCCGCGCGCGGCGGCTCAGAGAGCTTCGGAGCCGCGCTCCCCGGTGCGGATGCGCACGATCTCTTCCACCGGCAGCACGAAGATCTTTCCGTCGCCGATGCGGCCCGTCTTCGCCGCCTTCTCGATCGTCTCGACGACGCGCGCGACGTTCTCGTCCGACACGATGATCTCGAGCTTCACCTTCGGGAGGAAGTCGACGACGTACTCGGCACCGCGGTAGAGCTCCGTGTGCCCCTTCTGTCGTCCGAAGCCCTTCACCTCGGTCACCGTCAAACCCTGCGTGCCGATCGAGCTCAAACTCTCCTTGACCTCGTCGAGCTTGAACGGCTTGATGATCGCTTCCACCTTCTTCATGGATGTCCTCCGTACGGAGTTCCCTCTCGCGGATCAACTCGACGATGGCGCCCGAGCCGGCGATGTCGCGGCTCCATGGCCGTCACTCCGGCATCGCACCGAGCACGTAGGCGCGCTCGCTGTGCTGGCTGAGATCGAGTCCCGTGAGCTCTTCCTCCTCGTCGGGTCGTAGCCCGACAAGCGCGTCCGTGACCTTGAGAAGGATGAAGGCTCCGACGAAACAGAAGACCAAAGTCGCGACGACGCCGATGAGCTGCGTCACCACCTGGCCCGGGTTGCCGTACAAGAGGCCGTCGGCGCCGGCAGAGTTGACCGCCTTGCTCGCGAACACGCCCGTGAGGATCGCGCCCCACGTGCCGCCGACGCAGTGCACTCCCACCACGTCGAGCGCGTCGTCGAGGTCGAGCATCTCCTTGATGCGGATGCCGTAGAAGCAGACGATGCCGCCCGAGAAGCCGATCGCGATCGCGCCCATCGGCGTCACGAAGCCCGAGCCGGGCGTGATGGCGACCAGGCCTGCCACCGCGCCGGATGCCGCACCGAGGACCGTCGGCTTGCCGCGCGTGATCCACTCCGCGACCATCCAGCCGAGCGTCGCGGCGGCGGCGCCGGTGTTGGTCGCGACGAAGGCGCTGGCCGCGAGGCCGCCCGAAGTGAGCGCGCTCCCGGCGTTGAACCCGAACCACCCGACCCAGAGCAGCGCTGCACCGGCCACGGTGAAGGGCAGGTTGTGCGGCGGCATCGGCTCCCGGCCATGGCCGAGGCGCTTGCCGATCACCATTGCCGCCGCGAAGGCCGAGATGCCGGAGCTGATGTGGACGACCGTGCCGCCCGCGAAGTCGAGCGCGCCCATGCCGCGCAGCCAACCGCCGACACCCCAGACCCAGTGCGCGAGCGGGTCGTAGATCAAGGTCGCCCAGAGGAGCGTGAAGATCGCGAACGCGCTGAACTTGATGCGCTCGGCGTACGCCCCGATGATCAGCGCCGGCGTGATCACCGCGAACATGCCCTGGTAGACCATGTACGCGAGGTGCGGGATCGTGCCGGCGTAGTCGGCGTTCGGGTCCTGGCCGACTCCGTCCAGGCCGAGGAAGTTGAGCCCGCCGACGAGACCGCCGTGGCTCGTCCCGAAGGCCAGCGTGTACCCGAGCAGGATCCACTGGATGCTGATCGCGGCGGCGCAAAAGAAGTTCTGCATCAGAACGCTGAGGACGTTCTGGCTCCGCACCAGCCCGCCGTAGAAGAGCGCGAGACCGGGGATGGTCATCATCAAGACGAGCGCGGACGAGGTGAGCATCCAGGCCGTGTCGCCGGTGTCGACCTTCGGGGTCGCCGCTGCCGCCTCCTGCGCGCCGGCTGCGCTGGCTAGGCAGGCGATCGCGGCCAGGCCCAGCGCGCACGCCAGGCCGCGACGTTGGATTCCGATTCCAGATCCCCGCATGTGTGTTCCCTCCTGGGGGCCTCCCGGCGCAGCAAGGGGGGTGCCGCCATCAGGAACGAGAAATGCACCGAATTGCTTGTGCGTTGGGCACGGGCCATGCCCAACGAATGGGCAATGCCGAATTTAGCGGCACACGGCAAGGCGTGGGCCGCGTCCGGACGCAGCGTCAGCTCGGGCTCGAAGACCGCGAGCTCTCGAACCTCGGCTCCGTCCCGGCGAGCAGCCGCGCGATGTTCGACCGGTGGCGATAGATGATGAGGAGGGCCATCGCGCAGATCCCGGTCACGACGGGCGACGGGTAGCCGAGCCAGCTCGCGGTCGCCGGGGCGGCGACCGCGGCCGCGATCGACGCGAGCGAGACGCGGCGGAAGGCCGCGAAGACCGCCGCGAACGCCGCGAGGGCGATCGGCAGCGTTCCGGGCGCGAGCGCGATCAGGACACCGAGCGCCGTCGCGACGCCCTTTCCGCCCCGGAAGCCGAGCGTCACCGGGAAGCAGTGGCCGACGAGCGCGGCCACCCCGGCGACGACGGGCGCCGTTGCCGCGAGCGCCGGGTTCGCGCGCGCCTCCCAGTCGATGCCGGCCACGACGAGCGCCGGGATCGCCCCCTTGGCCGCGTCGAGCACGAGCGTCGCCGCGCCGAGACCCTTTCCGACGGAGCGCGCGACGTTGGTCGCGCCGATGTTGCCGCTTCCGGTCGTGCGGACGTCGACGCGCTTCCAGCGCGCGAGCAGGTACCCGCTCGGGATCGAGCCGACCAGATACGACGCGACCGCGACGAGCCCGAGCTCCGCGATCACAGCCGCAGTCGCCCGTCGCGCCGGTCGCGCCGTCGCTGGAGGCCGCGCCCGATCACGAACCCGAGCACGAGCGTGCTGCCGGCGACGGTGAAGAGGATGATCGGCTCGTCGAGGCGCGGGAGCGGGGTCTCGATGCGCGCCGCGAGCCGCTCCTGCATCTCCATCAGGCGCTCGACGCGTCCGTCGACGTCGTTCTTGAGGGCGAGCGCCCAGGGCGGCGGCGTGCGACCGGACGCGAGGTCGTCGACGCGGCCCGCGAGGACGGCGACCGCATCGCGCAACGCCACGTCGCCATGCGGAGCCGGCGGCCCCCACTGGAGTCCGGGTGGCGCGGTCTCTCCGGGCTCGAGCGGCGGTGCGGCGGGCGCGACGCCGCGCGCGGAGTCGGCGGGCACGCCGTGCGGGGGATCGGGCGGCGCGCCGCGCGCCGGCTCGGCGAGAAACGCGAGAGCCGCCCACGCGACGAGCGTCAGGCGAGCGCAGGTGCCTCCGCGAGCCAAGGTGCGGCGCCTATAGCACGGCGCGCGCGCCGCACCATCACGGGCGGCGGCGCGCGAGCATCGCGAGCACGTCGGCGCGATCGCCGTCGAGCGCGGGCGGGGCGCGATGCGAGCGCGGCTCCGCGCGTCCCGCGAGCTTGATCGGGCTGCCGGCGACGCGGAGCTCGCCGAGCGCCGGATCGGCGATCGAGAGGATCATGTTCCGCGCCGCGACCTGCGGGTGGCGCGCGACCGCCGCGACGTCGTTCACCGGCCCGCACGCGACGCCTGCCGCCTCGAGGACCGCGAGCCAGCGCTCGGTCGACGCGCTCGCGAGCGAGCGCTCGAGGTCGCCGCGCAGCACGTCGACGTGCGCGAGCCGCGACGCGTTCGTCGCGTAGCGCGCGTCGCGGGCGAGCTCGGGG
Organism: Binatia bacterium; assembly: GCA_035651755.1. Classification (GTDB taxonomy): domain Bacteria; phylum Desulfobacterota; class Binatia; order UBA12015; family UBA12015; genus DASRFA01. The sequence continues at coordinate 34,625 of DASRFA010000024.1, forward strand.
CGGCCGATCGCGTCGCACAGCACCGCGAACTGGCGATCGTTGCCGGCCGCGACGACGACGTGCCCGCTCGCGGTTCGAAAGACGCCGAACGGCGCGATCCGGGGGTGGCGGTCGCCGAGCGGCCGCGCGACCTCGCCGGTCGCGAGGTACGCGGCGAGCGCCTCCTCGAGGATCGCGACCTGGCAGTCGAGCATCGCGACGTCCACCATCGCGCCGACGCCGGTGCGCGCGCGCTCGAAGAGCGCGGCCGAGACGCCGGTCGCGAGGTAGAGGCCGGCGACCAGGTCGCCGATCGACACGCCGACCCGCGTCGGCGGCGCGCCGGGGTGCCCGGTGACGCTCATCACGCCGCCCATGCCCTGGACGACCATGTCGTAGGCCGGGCGCGCCGCGAGCGGCCCGGTCTGTCCGAAGCCCGACAGCGCCGCGTAGATGAGCCGCGGATGGCGCGCGTGGAGCGACTCCCAGCCGTAGCCGAGGCGCTCCATGGTGCCCGGCCGGAAGTTCTCCGCGACGACGTCCGCGACCGCGAGCAGCGCCTCGAAGGTCGCGCGGTCGGCGGCCGATTTGAGATCGAGCGCGATGCTTTGCTTGTCGTAGTTGACGGCGGAGAAGTAGAGCGACCGGCCGTTCACGATCGGCCCGAAGGCGCGCGCGTCGTCACCGCCGTCGGGCGACTCGACCTTGATCACGCGCGCTCCGAGCTGAGCGAGCACGAGCGTGCAGAATGGGCCGGCGAGCACGCGCGTCAGGTCGACGACGACGACGCCCGAGAGCGGCCTCTCCTCGGACCCCGGCGGCTCCCCCTCGTGCGACATCAGCGCCCTCGTCAGCGCGCGCGGCCGCGGGCGGCCCGCGCCACGGCCCGGAGCCGCGCCGTCCGGTGACGCGCGCGGCCGGCCGAAGTCGGGGTGACAGGATTTGAACCTGCGGCCCCTGCGTCCCGAACGCAGTGCTCTACCAGTCTGAGCTACACCCCGATGAGGATCGGTGGCCGGCGCGGCCGACCGCTCCCGCCCGCGAACGGGCGCCGGACCCGGCGGGAACTAGCACAGCGGTCCCCTCGCGCAACCGACGATCGGCGCGTCAACCCTCGGAGCGCCGCAGCCGGACGGCGTAGAAGCCGTCGAGCGCGAAGTGGTCCGGGGCCGTCCGGAGCGCGCCCCGGTCGTCCACCACCGCGGCGGCCGACGGCGGCAGCACGGTCCGGGCGTCGGTGCGGGTCCAGCCGGGGTGCTCGGCGACGAAGGGGTCGATCACGCCTTCGTTCTCGGCGGCGAGCATGGTGCAGGTCGCGTAGACGAGGGATCCGCCGGCGCGGACGAGGGCGGCCGCCGTGCGGAGGATGCGGGATTGCAGCTCCGCCAGGCGCGCGACGTCTTCCGCAGAGCGCCGCCAGCGGATCTCGGGGTGCGCGCGCAGCGTGCCGAGGCCGGAGCAGGGGGCGTCGAGCAGGACGGCGTCGAAGCTCGCGGGCGGGAAGGGCGGCCGGGCCGCGTCGGCGCGCAGAGGGGCGATGCGGCGGCCGGCCTCCGGTGCGGCGAGGGCGCGGACGCGTCGCATGCCGGGGCGCGAGCGGTCGGCCGCGGCGATCCAGCCGGACGCGTCGCGCGGAAGCGCTTCGGCGATCGCTCCCGCCTTGCCGCCGGGGGCGGCGCAGACGTCGGCGATGCGGTCGCCGGGCTCCGGAGCGACCATGGCGGCGACCAGCTGCGAGGCTTCGCCTTGTGGCATCGCCCACGGGAGGTCGAGCGCGGCGCGGGCGCCGGACTCGACGACGACCGCCGCGGGCGAGAGCTCGCCCGGGCGCGCGGTCACGCCGCGCTCGGCCAGCTCGGCGATCGCGTCCGCGCGCGAGCTGCGTCGCAAGTCGATGCGGAGCACGGTCGGGGCCGGCTCGTTGTTCGCGGCGAGGAGCGCGGGCACCCGCTCGGCGCCGAGCTCGTCGAGCCAGCGCGCGACCAGCCACTCCGGGTGCGACCAGCGCACCGCGAGCGCGCGAGCGAGCCCTTCCTCGGCGGCGGGAGGCGGCAGCTCGCCGCCGGCGCGCAGTGCCGCGCGCAGGACGGCGTTCGCGAAGCGCGCCGCCGCGCCGCCCGCGCGCGCCTTCGCGATCTCGACCGCGGTGTGCACGGCGGCGTGCGGCGGGACGCGCTCGAGCATCACGAGCTGGAAGAGCGCGAGCCGAAGGGCGGCGCGCACGGGCGGATCGATCTCCGCGAGCGGGCGGCGCGCGAGGCCGGCGATCGTCCAGTCGAGGCGGCCCTGCCACGTGATCGTGCCGTAGACGAGGCGCGTGAAGAGCGCGGCCTCGCGCGTCGGCAGGTCGTGGCGCGTGAGCGTCTCGCCGACCAGCACGTCGCAGAAGGCGCCGCCCTCGACGCGCTCGATCACGTCGAACGCGAGCCGGCGCGCGTCCGCGGCGCCGCTCACGGTCCGAGCGTCTCGCCGGCCGCCAGGCGCGCGCCGCGCGCGAACTCTCCCGCCGCCATGCGGCGCTTGCCGGCCGCCTGCACCTCGAGGAGCCGCAGCACCCCATTCCCGGTCGCGACGGCGACCGCGTCGCGCTCGACCGCGATCACCGCCCCGGGCGACGCAGCGCCCGTCGGATTCGCGGCTGCCGCGCCGGCCGGCTCGGCTCGCCACACCTTCAGGAGCGCACCGGCGCGCGTCGTGAACGATCCCGGCCACGGGTCGAACGCGCGCACGGCGCGCGCGATCTCGTCCGCAGGCCGCGCCCAGTCGATGCGGCCGTCGTCCTTCGAGATCATCGGGGCCATCGTCACGAGCGCGGGATCCTGCGGCGTCGCCGCGAGACGACCGGCGCGCCACCCCGCGATCGCCTCGGCGAGCGCTTCGGCTCCGAGCTCGGCGAGGCGCGCCTCGAGCGTCGCGCCGGTGTCGTCCGGGGCGATCGGCGTCGCGCGCTGCCACAGGACGTCGCCCGCGTCCATCTCGCGCACCATCCGCATGATGGTGACGCCGGTCTCGCGGTCGCCGGCGAGGATCGCGCGCGTGATCGGGTCCGCGCCGCGCCAGCGCGGGAGAAGCGAAGCGTGCACGTTGATCGGGCCGTGGACCGGGACGTCGAGCGCCGCCTGGGGCAGGATGCGGCCGTAGGCGGCGACGACGACGAGGTCGGGCGCCATGTCGCGGAGCGCCGCCGTCGCGCTGCCGTCCTTCCAGCGCTCGGGCTGCGCGACCGGGATCCCGAGCTCCTCCGCCATCTGCTTGACCGGGGGCGCCGCCGCCGCGAGGCCGCGCCCGCGCGGCGCGTCCGGCCGGGTGAAGACGCCGACCACGCGGTCGGGACCTTCGAGGAGCGAGCGCAGGATCGTCGCGGCCAGCTCCGGCGTTCCCATGAAGACCACGCGGAGCGGCGGCGCGGGGAGCGGCGCGAGCAGATCTCCCGTCAGATCGCCCCGCCGGCGTCCCGGCCCTGCGCGATCGGCTTTCCTTCCTTCAGGGCCTTCTTGACGCGCCGCACGTACATGTCGCGCTTCAGGCGGCTCAGGTGGTCGATGAAGAGCGTGCCGTCGAGATGGTCGATCTCGTGCTGCAGCGCGACCGCGAGCAGGCCGTCGGCCTCGATCGCGATCTCCTTCTGATCGGGATCGTATCCCTTCACGAGGACGCGGGCGGCGCGCTGCACCTCGGCGCGGAAGTCGACGACCGAGAGGCAGCCCTCCTCCCAGGTGATCTCTCCCTCGCTCTCGGCGATGACCGGGTTCACGATGCGCAGCAGGTGCTTGCCGCGCTCGCCGGGCTGGTCCTCGTCGTCCGCGACGTCGAGCACGATGATGCGCTGGTCGACGCCGATCTGCGGCGCCGCGAGGCCGACTCCGGGCGCGGCGTACATGGTCTGCACCATGTCGTCGATCGCAGCGACGGTCTTGCCGTCGATGTTGTCGACCGCCTCCGCCTTCCCGCGCAAAGACGGCTCGGGGAACGTCAGGATGCGGCGAATCGACATGGCGAGCGACGCGGGCGGAGCGGACGAGCGCGCGACGCGTCAATCAACCTCATAACATGCTGATCGGATCGACATCAACGACCGTCCGGACGCCGCGGTCGGACGCCGGCGCGGCGCGCTCGAGCCGCTCCGCGTCGAGGCGCGCGGCCGACAGCACGCGCGCGATCGTTCGGCTGTCGGGCGCCTTCACGAGCACCTGGTGGCGATGTCGCCCGCGCAGCTTCTCGAGCGGCGCGGGCGCCGGGCCGAGGATGACGGCGCCGCCGGTCGCGTGCGCGCCGGCCGCGCGCGCGGCCGCGCGGAGGCGAGTGCCGGCGGCCTCCGCGGCGCGCTCCGCCGCGCGCGCCTCGCCCTCGAGCACGATGCGCGCGAGGCGGCCGAACGGCGGATAGCCGAGCTCGCGTCGGGCCCGCATCTCCTCCGCGGCGAACCCCTCGAAGTCGTGGCGGCTCGCGGCGACGAGGCTCGGGTGCTCGGGCTGCCGCGTCTGGACGACGACGCGTCCCGGCTTCGCGCCGCGTCCCGCACGGCCCGCGACCTGCGCGAGGAGCTGGAAGGTCCGCTCGGCGGCGCGGAAGTCGGGGAAGTTGAGCGACGCGTCCGCGAGCACGACTCCGATCAGCGTGACGCCGGGCGCGTCGTGCCCCTTCGCGACCATCTGCGTGCCGACGAGGACGTCGAGCTCCCCGGCGCGCCAGGCGGCGAGCGTGCTCCGGACGAACGCCGGGTGGCTCGCCGTGTCGCGATCGAGCCGCGCGACGCGCGCCGCCGGAAGGAGCCGGCGGACTGCCGCCTCGATCTGCTCCGTCCCGAAGCTCCGCGCCGCGAGCAGCGCGTCGCACTGGCGACATGCCGTCGCCGGCGGGCGCGCGTAGCCGCAGTGGTGGCAGACGGCGGCGCGCCGCGAGCGGTGGACCGTCAAGCTCACGCTGCAATCGGGACAGGTCTCGACGTGGCCGCACGCCTCGCACTGGAGGAAGCGCGCGTAGCCGCGGCGGTTCAGGAAGAGGACCGACTGGTCGCCCGAGCGGTAGGTCGCGAGGAGCGCGTCCTCGAGCGTTCGCGAGAGGAGCACCGGCGCGGGGCGCGGCGCGGCGCCGGTCGCCTCCTCGGGCGCTCCGCCGGGCCGGGCCCGCGCGTCGGGCCCGCGCGCCGGCGCCTCGCGGCGGAGGTCGACGATCTCGACGATCGGCATCGCCGCGCGGTTCGCGCGCTCGCGCAGCTCGATCAGCTCGTACCGCCCGGAGCGCGCCGCGTGGTAGCTCTCGAGCGAAGGCGTCGCCGACGCGAGCACCGCCGGGCAGCCGGCGAGCTTCGCCCGCATCACGGCGAGATCGCGGGCGTTGTAGCGCGGCGACTCCTCCTGCTTGTAGGCCGCGTCGTGCTCCTCGTCGACGACGACGAGGCCGAGGTCGCGCACCGGAGCGAAGATCGCCGAGCGCGCGCCGACGGCGATCGGCTTCCGGCCGGTCGCGAGGTCGCGCCACGCGGCCGCGCGCTCGCCGTCGGCGAGGCCGCTGTGGAGGACCGCGGCGCGCGCGCCGAAGCGCCGAGCGACCTGGACGACGAGCTGGTGCGTGAGGCCGATCTCCGGCACCAGGAGCAGCACGCCCGCGCCCCGCGCGAGCGCGCGCTCGGCCGCGCGCAGGTAGACCTCGGTCTTCCCGCTCCCCGTGACGCCGAGGAGGAGGAGCGGCCGGAACGTCCCGGCGGCGGCGTCGATGCGCTCGAGCGCGCTCGCCTGCTCGGGGTGGAGCGCGACCGACCGCGGGCGCTCCGCCGCCTCGCCGTCGCCGAGATCGCCGAGGCGGTTCGATGCGTCGGCCGGGTCGGCCGAATCGCGCACCAGGAGGCCGCGCCGGAGGAGCGCCTCCGCCGCTCTCCGGCCGCCCTCGACCCGCTCCTCGATCTCCGAGGGAAGGACCGGGTGGGGCGCTCGGGCCCGCACGTAGTCGAGCACCGCGCGCTGGCGCGGCGAGCGCGCGAGCGCCGGGTCGTCGGGGGTCGCACCGGCGGCCGCGCGCAGGGGCGGGGCCTCCGGACGGCGGGCGATGTCGACCTCCTCGATCGCGACCAGCCCCCGCGCCGCGAGCCGCCGCGCGGCCGCGACCGCCGACGCGCCGAGCTCCTGGCCGAGCTGCGCGACGTCGAGCCCGGCCGGCGTCAAGCGCGCGAGGACGCGCTCCTCGAGCGTGGGACCGCGCGCCCCCGTCCGGGACGCGCGGGCAGCGGACTCGATGGCGGCCGCGGCCGGAGGCTCGATGAGCCGAACGCGCCGGCGCGTCGCGCGCCGCACCGCCGGCGGCATCGCGGCACGCAGGAGCGAAGCGAGCGGCGCGCGGTAGTAGCGCGCCGCCCAGCGCGCGAGCTCGAGCAGCTCGGCGGGCACGTGGACGCCCGGGACGACGCTCGCGATCGCCTTCAGGCCGCGCGGCGGCTCTCCCGCCGCGGGCCCGAGGACGACGCCCGTGACGCGGCGGGGACCGAGCGGCACCGACACGAACGAGCCCGGGCCGACCGCGCCCACGAGGTGCGGGGGAAGGGCGTAGGTGAGGCTCGCGGGCAGGCCGCCCGCGTCGGCGAGCGCGACTTCGACGCGCTCCGAGGGCGTGTCGCGGCTCGCTTCGTCGCGCTCCACGCCGGCTGCCATCGCGTCCGAGAGTAGGCCCTGGGGCACGTCCCGTCGAGATTGACAGACGTTGCGGTGCGATGCCCTAAAGCGGTCGCGCGCGAGCACCGATAGCGATGACAAACGAGCCCCGACGTCGGTCGGAACTTGTTGCAGCGCCGCTCGGAACCGTGGTAGCGGGCTCGCAGCCAGTGGAAGACCGTTCGAGGGGGCGGTCTGTGGATCGTCTGCCACTCCTCCATCCGGTTCTCTGACGCTGACGTGGCAGGCGGTGAGGTGGGGTTGAGTTGGCTGCAAGCGCGTCTCAGAGGACCGGTGGGCTCCGTCGCGTCAGGGAGCTGTGGGCCAGGGCGACGGGCGGTGGAGCGGGCACGTACGTCGCGCTCGACATCGGGTCGAGCGCGATCAAGCTGCTCGAGGTGCGCGGCGCTTCGGGTAGCCCCGAGATCTTGCGTGCCGGGATCGCGCCGGTTCCGGAAGGCGCGCTCCAGAACAACACCGTTCAGGACGTCGTCTCCGTCGCGCACGTCATCCGAGGGCTGGTCGACAGCCTCGGGGTGCGCGCGCGCCACGTCGTGACCGCGGTCCCCGGGCCCGCCGTCATCATCAAGAAGGCGCGCCTCACGCTCCGCCCCGAGGACGACCTGGAGACGCTCCTCATGATCGAGGCGGCGAACTTCATCCCCGAGAGCCTCGACAACGTGAGCCTCGACTACCAGGTCATCCGCGCCGAGGACTCGGACGTCGAGGTCCTCCTCGTCGCCGTCCGGAAGGACATCCTCTCCGGCTTCACGATGGCGATCGCCGACGCCGGCCTCGAGCCGACGATCGTCGACGTCGACTACTTCGCGCTCGAGAACATGTACGAGCTGAACTACGAGACCGCGCCCGAGGAGGTCGTGGGGCTCATCAACATCGGCGCCCGCTACTCGTCGATCAACATCGTGAAGGGCGGCGTCTCGAGCACGACCGGCGACGTGCAGGCGGGCGGCGGCGAGATCACCGACGCCCTCATGCGGCTCGGAGGCCTCACGGCCGACGACGCCGAGCGCGCGCAGGCGGGCGAGCCGATCCCCGGCCACCCCGACCAGAAGATCCGCGAGATCATCGCGACCGGAGCCGGGGAGCTCGCGGACGCGATCAACCAGTCGCTGCGCTTCCTCTGGAGGACGGCGAGCGACGAGCCGCTGCGGGCGATCTACGTCGCGGGCGGCGGCGCGCGCGTGCCGGGCGTGATCGAGCGCCTCGGCGAGAAGCTCGAGGCGCCGGTCGAGCTCGCGAACCCGTTCGCGCGCGTCCATCTCGGTCGCAGCGTGGATTCGGTCGCGCTCGAGACCATGGCTCCTTCGCTGGCGGTCGCGGTCGGGCTCGGGACCCGACGGCCGGGTGACGCATGATCCGCATCAACCTCATGCCGCGCGCCGAGGCGCGCCGGCAGGCGGCTCGCCAGCGCGACAAGCAGATCGTCACGCTCCTCGCGGCGGGTCTCGTGCTGGCGCTCTTGAGCTGCGAGTTCTTCACGCGGCGCGAATCGAATCGCGTCCAGGAGGAGGCCGACGCCTACCAGGCCGAGCTCGCCGACCTCACCAAGCGCCACCAGCAGGCGACCCTCCTCGACAAGCGCCGCGCGCAGCTCCGCTCGAAGCTCGCGACCATCGACGTCCTCGAGCGCCAGCGCCAGGGCCCGGTCCACGTGCTCGACGACCTCAGCATCGCGACGCCCGAGAAGCTCTGGCTGACCGACGTGCGCGAGACGGGCGGCGGCATGACGCTCACCGGGAAGGGACTCGACAACCAGACGATCGCGCAGTTCATGCGGAAGCTCGGCGCGTCGCGCTACTTCGAGAACGTCGACCTCGTCGAGACGAAGCAGGTCGAGGAAGGCCAGGCGAAGCTCAAGCAGTTCACGGTCAGCGCGCGCGTCAACTACGCGGGCCGGATGGCGGAGTCCGCGCACGCGATGGAAGGCGGCGCCGGCGGATCGGAGTCCGGCGCGGCGCACGCCGACGTTCCGCCGGCAGGCGGCACGGCCGGCACGCCTCCGTCGAACGGCGGCGCTGCCGGCGATCCGGGGGGCTCCAACCAGGCGCCGGCGCAGCCGCGGACGTTCGCGGGCGGCGCGGGGTCGGTCGAGACCGCGGGTCCGCTCGCGGGCGCGGTCGCGGCGCGCGACGCCGCACGCGGCGCGGCCGCGGTGACCGAGCGGCATCAGGCCGCGGAAGCCGGCGAGGCGGCCGTCGCGGCGCCGGGCTCGCTCGGAGGGCTGCCGTGAGCCAGCTCTGGGAATTCCTCGAGAACCTCGACCCGAAGCGCAAGATCGCGTTCATGATCGGGGCGCCGCTGCTCCTGATCTTCGGCTACCACTTCCTCATCCTGAGCCCGCGCCTCACGCGCACGCAGGGGCTCCGCGAGCACATCGACACGCTCCTTCAAGAGAAGGACCGCAAGATCGTCGAGGCCGGGCAGATGCCCGACCGCAAGAAGGAGGTCGGCGACCTCGAGCAGCAGCTCAAGCTCGCGATCACCCGCCTGCCCGACGAGAAGGAGATCCCCGAGCTCCTGAGCTCGATCTCGAACCTCGGACGCGACTCGGGCCTCGACATCCTCGTGTTCCGGCAGAAGCCCGAGTCCTACCAGGAGTTCTACGCCGAGGTCCCCGTCGAGATGCAGGTACGCGGCACGTACCACCAGGTCGCGACCTTCTTCGACGCGGTCGGCAAGCTCGACCGCATCGTCAACGTCTCCGACATCACCATGAAGGACCCGAAGGTCGTCGAAGGCGACCTCATCCTTCAGGCGAGCGCACAGATCATCACGTTCCGCTTCCTCTCCGAGGCCGAGCGCCAGAAGCTGATCAAGGAGAAGAAGATCAAGGGAGAGCCGCAATGACGACTCGCCGCGCGATCGAGATCGTCCTCGCGGCGACGCTCGCGTCGCTCGTCGCGGGCGCCCCGGCGTCCGCCGAGATCCCCGCACACGCGCCGGACCCGGCGGCCGGAAACGACTATCGCTACGAGCCCGAGGGCAAGCGCGATCCCTTCCGTCCCTTCGCCCTGCAGGCGGAGCCGCAGGCGAACGCCGAGCCGCTCTCCCCGCTCCAGCGCTACGAGGTCGGGCAGCTCAAGCTGGTCGGCATCGTCCTCAACGTGACGCCGCCGCGGGCGATGGTCGAGGACGACCAGGGCCTGGGCTTCATTTTGACACCGGGTACGCCGGTGGGCCCGAACGGCGGCATCGTGACCGCGATCAAGCCCAGGCAGGTGGTGGTGGTGGAATGGCAAACCGACGTCATTGGCGAGAAGCATCGCAAGGAGTACGTCCTGGAGTTGCCGGCGGACGAGCCCCTGGCGGGACTTCGTTGATGGTGGGCCGACGGCTCGCGTGTGCCGTGCTCGCCGCGCTGTGCGCGACGAGCTGCGCGGCACGGAAGAGCGAGCCGGAGGTCGTGGGCGTCGAGCACCAGACCCACGTGAGCGGCTCTGCGCCTGCCGTGACGCCGCTCGAGCCCGGTGCCGCAGCCGCACCAGCCGCGGCCGCCGCCGACCCCGGCGCGACCGCAACCGCGACCGCCGCCTCGACCGCGGTCGACCCCGAGCCGACGCTCCGGGTCGTGCTCGTCGAGAAGGCGAGCGCGGGCGACGGCCTCCGCCTCGTCGCGCAGCTCTCGCGCGAGCCGAGCGCCGTCCGGTCGATGGAGCTGCACGGCCCGCGGCGCTGCGTCGTCGACGTCGACGGGCCGGCGATCGCGTCGCGCCAGCAGCAAGTCGTGGCGACGCAGGACCCGGTCGCGCCCCGCCTGCGCGTCGGAAGCTATCCGGATCACCTCCGCCTCGTGCTCGACGTCGAGTCCGGGGCGTCCGCGCCGTGCGAGGCGCGCCTCGCGGGAAGCGCGGTCGTCATCGGGATCGGCGCCCCGCCGGTCGGGACCGAGCCCGAGATCGTCTGGCTCGCGAGCGCGCTGCCCGACGGCTCGCGCGCGCACGCGAGCGAGGTCATGGCGCGCGCGCTCGGCGGGAGCGCATCCGCCGACGTCACGAGCGCGTCGTCCGCCGGCACCGCCGCGCAGCCGGCGCCGCCGACCGATCCGCCGGCTTCGCAAGCCGCCGCATCGCCGCCGCCGCCGGAACCGCCCGCGGAGAAGAAGCATCAGATCGCGAGCGCGCCGCCGGCTCCTCCGCTCGGCACCGCGCTCGCGCCCGACGTGCCGCCCGGTGCGCCGGTTCGAAAGTACACGGGCCGTCGCATCTCGCTGGAGTTCAAGGACGCGGACATCCTGAACGTGCTCCGCATCATCGCCGACGTCGCGAACAAGAACATCGTCGCGACCGACGACGTGAAGGGTCGCGTCACGATCGTCCTGCGCGACGTCCCGTGGGACCAGGCGCTCGACATCCTCCTCAAGTCGACCGGGCTCGAGCAGGTCGAGTTCGACGACGTGATCACGGTGTCGACCGCGAAGCGCCTCGAGGAGGAGCGGAAGGCGCGCCTCGCCGCGCGTCAGGCCGGCCAGCAGCTCGAGCCGCTCCGCACCGAGTACATCCGCGTCAACTACGTGAAGGCCGGCGACCTGGCGAACATCCTCCAGGGCGGCGCGGGCACCTCGGGCGCCGCGGCCGTCGCCGCGCAGGAGATCGCGAACCAGGCGCCGATCGGGGATGCGGCGGGCCAGCGGCGCGGCCTTCTTTCGGGCCGCGGCAGCGTCCAGGTGAACGAGGCGACGAACACGCTGATCGTGCGCGACATCGCCGACGGCCTCGCGAACGCGCGCGAGCTCGTCCGGCGGCTCGACGTCCAGACGCCGCAGGTGGCGATCCAGGGCCTGATCTTCGAGGCCGACGTCAACAGCGACCGGAGCCTCGGCATCCGGTGGGGCGCCGTCTACAACGCGAGCCCCGAGACCGGGAACCCGACCGGCAAGAACTTCCCGGGCCGCGTGTCCGTCGGCGGCGCCGGGCCGACGACCAACACGAACGCGGACGGCGTCGTGTCGCCGATCCTCGTCGACTTCCCGGCTCCCGGCGTCATCCCGGGCTCGGGCAGCACGCTCGGCCTCCTCCTGGGATCGCTGTCGGGATCGGCGCAGATCGACGCGCAGCTCACCGCGCTCGAGACTGCCGGCAAGGGAAAGGTCATCTCGCGCCCGAAGGTCGTGACGCTGAACAACACCGAGGCGACGATCCAGAGCCTCGAGATCCTGCGCGTCCGCCTCCCGTCGAGCGGCACGGTGATCAACACGGGCGCGGGCGGCACGGCCGGCGCGCAGACCGTCGCGACGCAGGCGATCGACACCGGCATCATCCTCCGGGTCACGCCCCAGGTGTCGTCGGACGGCTACGTGCTCATGCAGATGTTCGTGAAGTCGAGCGTCCCGAGCCAGCAGTCGACCGACAACATCCCGAACGAGATCAGCCGCCAGGCGACGTCGCAGGTGCTGGTCCGCGAGGGCGAGACGGTCGTGATCGGCGGCGTGTACCGCCAGCGCACCAACTTCGCCGAGGCGGGCCTGCCGTGGCTCCGCACGATCCCGGTCTTCGGCTGGCTCTTCAAGAACCAGGACGACCGCGACGACCGCCAGGAGCTCCTCGTGTTCATCACGCCGCGCGTCGTGTGGCAGACGGCGTCTTCGCCGCACGAGCTGCCGTCGGCGTCCGAGCTCTGGGACAAGCGCGCGCTCAGCGCCTACCGGATGGACCCGGTGCCGGCAGGGCCGGTCGGCTCGGCCGAGCCGCCCGCGTCGCACACCGTGGTCGTCGCGCCGCAAGGGTAGAGCGCCCGGCGGCGGTCGGCTACGGTTTGCCCATGCTTCGCTTCTTCACCGCCGGGGAGTCGCATGGGCCCGCATTGACCGCGATCGTGGAGGGCTTTCCGGCCGGCGTCGCCGTCGCGGCCGAGGACATCGACCGCGACCTCGCCCGTCGCCAGCAGGGCTACGGGCGCGGCGGCCGCATGAAGATCGAGCGCGACGAGGTGCAGTTCCGATCCGGGATCCGCTTCGGCGAGACCCTCGGTTCGCCGATCACGCTCGTCGTCGAGAACCGCGACTGGCGGAACTGGACCGGCAAGATGTCGCCGCTCGCCGCCGACCGCGACCCGAAGTACGTCGTGACGCGCCCGCGCCCCGGGCACGCCGATCTGACGGGCGCCCTCAAGTACGACCGGCGCGACGTGCGCGACGTCCTCGAGCGTGCGAGCGCCCGCGAGACGACGATGCGGGTCGCGATCGGCGCGCTCGCGAAGTGCCTGCTCCGGCCGCTCGGCGTCGAGGTGCGCGCCTGGGTGAGCGAGATCGGCAACATCCGCGCCCGCCACGAGGGCCTCTCGTACGACGAGATCTTCGCGGCCGCGGAGAAGAGCGAGGTCCGGCTCGCCGATCTTGATGCCGAGCGGCGCATCATCGCGCTCGTCGACGAGTGCAAGAAGGCGGGCGACACGCTCGGCGGCGTGGTCGAGGTCGTCGCGACCGGACTGCCGCCGGGGCTCGGCAGCCACGTCCACTACGACCGCAAGCTCGACGGCCGCCTCGGCGGAGCGCTCCTCTCGCTGCAGGCCGCGAAGGGCGTCGAGATCGGGATCGGGTTCGAGGCGGCGCGCCGGCGCGGCTCGCAGGCGCAGGACGAGATCGCCTACGACAGCGACGAGCGGAGCTTCCGCCGCGTCACCAACTTCGCGGGCGGCACCGAGGGCGGCATGTCGAACGGCGCCCCTCTGATCGTGCGGGTCGCGTTCAAGCCGCTCTCCACCCTGATGAGCCCGCTCGCGTCGGTCGACCTCCACACGAAGGAGGAGGCGAAGGGCGCGATCGAGCGCTCCGACGTCATGGCGATCCCCGCGGCCGCGGTGATCGCGGAGGCCGTCGTCGCCTTCGAGCTCGCGCGCGTCGCGCTCGAGAAGTTCGGCGGCGACTCCCTGCGGGAGGTGCTGCGCAATCGCGACGGCTACCTCTCGCAGGTCCGCGAGGCGTGAGGGCGGCATGCGGGTCGTGCTCACGGGCTTCATGGGGACGGGGAAGACGGTCGTCGGCCAGCGGGTCGCCGAGCGCCTCGCCCGCCCGTTCCTCGACACCGACGCGATCGTCGAGCGCCGCGCCGGCCGTACGGTGCGCGAGATCTTCGCGCGCGACGGCGAGGACCGCTTCCGCGAGCTCGAGCACGAAGCGGTCGCCGAAGCCTGCGCGACCCCGGACGCCGTCGTCGCGACCGGCGGCGGAGCCCTCGTCGACGACCGGAACTTCTCCGCGCTCGCGCGCGACGCGCTCATGGTATGCTTGACGGCCGAGCCCGGCGTGATCGCGCGGCGCGTCCGCGCGACGGCCGCCGATCGGCCGCTGCTGAAGGGCCGCCTCGGCCTGACGGCCCGCATCCGCGAGCTCCTCGCGGCGCGAGCGGCGGTCTACGCCCGCATCCCGTGCGCGGTCGACACGAGCGCGCGCACGGTGGAGCAGGTCGCGGACGAGATCGTGGCGGCGCTCGCGAACGCGGAGCGCGGCACGGCGCGCGAGCGCCGGCGACCTGGCGGCCCGGCGTCGACCCCGGCCCCCGCGCCGCGCGTGGCCGCGGGCCGTGCCCCGGGAAGGGCGGCGACGCGATGAGCGACGCGGCGCCCATCATCGTCAGCCTCGGCTCGCGCTCGTACGCGATCCACGTCGGCGACGGCATGCTCGACTCGCTCGGCTCGCGCCTCAAGTCGCTCGGCGAGGTCGCGCAGCGCGTCGCGATCGTCACCAATCCGACGGTCCATCGCCTCTACGGGAGCCGCACCTGCGACGCGCTCACGCGCGCCGGCTTCGCGCCGATCACGGTCGAGGTGCCCGACGGCGAGGAGCACAAGAACCTCGCCTGGCTCGCGTTCGTCTACGACAAGCTGATCGAGGCTCGGATCGAGCGCGCGTCGGCGCTGATCGCGCTCGGCGGCGGCGTCATCGGCGACCTGACCGGCTTCGCCGCCGCGACCTACCTGCGCGGGATCTCCTACGTCCAGGTGCCGACGACGCTGGTGGCCCAGATCGACGCGGCGATCGGCGGCAAGACCGCAGTCAACCTCGCCGCCGGGAAGAACCTGATCGGCGCGTTCCACCAGCCGCGCTTCGTCATCGCGGACACCGCGACGCTCCGCTCCCTGCCCGACCGCGAGTACGTCGCGGGCCTGTCGGAGGTCGTGAAGACGGCGGTGATCCTGTCGCGCGAGCTCTTCGACGTGATCGACGACCGCTGGCGCGACCTCCTGGCGCGCGACGCGACGCTGCTGACGGCCTGCGTCCGCGAGTGCGCGCAGCTAAAGGCGCTGGTCGTCGCGGCCGACGAGACCGAGAGCGACTATCGCGCGATCCTGAACTTCGGGCACACGCTCGGGCACGCGGTCGAGACCCTGACCGAGTACAAGCGCGTGCTGCACGGCGAGGCGGTCGCGATCGGCATGACGGCGGCGATCCGCCTGTCGATCGATCGCAGCGGCCTCGCTCCCGAGACGGGACGCCGCGTCATCGATCTGCTCGACCGCCTCGGGCTTCCGACCGCGATCCCGGCGGGCCTCTCGCCCGCGGCGCTCGCGCTCGCGGCCGAAGCGGACAAGAAGCGCAGCCACGGGAAGGTGAAGTTCGTGTGCCTCGAGGACATCGGGCGCACGCGTTTCGAGATGCTGACGACCAAACAGCTCGAGAATTCCCTGGCGGGTTTGCTGGACGACGTCGTAGAGTGACGCGGGCGGCGCCCGCAGCGCCGTTCGAGAATGGGGTGGGGGATGAGACTCATGAAGCTTCGAGGCTCTGCGGCGGGGTGGCTCGCTGCGGCGGCGTTGGCGGCGGTCGCAGGGTGTGGCGGCGGCGGCACTGGCAGCAACGACCAGGGAATCGTGTTCCGGGCGAACGGGTTCTTCCAGACCCTGGCGCAGATCGAGCAGGACCGCATCACCTGCACCCAGCCGCTTTCGGTCACGAACTCGATCGTCGACGCGTCGTTCAACCTGTCGATGTCGACGGCCCGGTTCTTTCCGGATCCGAATGATCCATTCGGCGATCCGTGCGGCGGCTTCATCGGCCTGCAGAACAACCTCGCGCAGGAATCCATCAACGTGCAGGAGATCTCCATCCGCTACGAGATTCCGGGTGCGTCGATTCCGGTCCCGGGACCGAATTCGATCTCGTTCGGCCAGAACATTCCGTCGGCGAACTCGACGGAGGATTCTCCCAGCGGGCAGCCCAACATCATCTTCGCGCAGCTCGTCGGTCAGCTCGTTCCGCGGACCATCATCGTGTTCCTGAACCAGAACGTCGATCGGCTGCCGGCGACGCCCTACCTGATGAACGTCTTCGCGGTGGCGCGCGGCCAGTCGGACAACGGTACGAAATACGAGACGAACGAGATCGGCTATCAGCTGACGATCGTTCCCTGAGGCGTCGAGAGACGGACAGACGGGGTCGGAGGATCCGCTCGAGGAGCGGGAGGGCGCGCGCGGCGCGCCGAGCGCTGCGGCAGGAAGCCGCGGGAACCGCTCGGACGGCGCCGGACGCGATCGCCTCGCGGAGGTTGGTATGAAGAATTCTCTCAGCCTGCTGGGCACGGCGCTGCTTACGGCGCTCGTCGCCGGAGCGCTCGCGAACTGCGGCGGGGGCACGGGCGGCGGCCCGGCGCCGCGCAGCCCGCAATTCGTGCTGCGGCCAGTCGGGACGTCGAGCAACTCCGGCACGTTCCTGATCGGCGTCGAGCGCGACAGCATCGACGCGAACAACGCGGACACCGTTCAGGTCTTCGCGCGCGTGATCTCGCCCTCCGGGCGACCGCTCGGCGGAGTCGGGGTCACGTTCCAGGCGAGCTTCTGCGACGTGACGTTCGTCGAGGGCACGATCAGCGACTGCACGAGCGGCACGCTCCCGACGACGGAGACGATCACGGACGCGACCGGCACCGCCATCGCCACGGTGCGTGCCGGCGGGACGCCCGGTCGCCTCATCATCCAGGGGTTCACGACCAACGTGAACATGAACCTCGGCGGCGCGATCTTCCTCCAGCTGACCGACGTCGGCTTCATCTCGGGCGACCTGCAGGTGATCCCGCAGGAGATCGACTTGACCGACCCGTCGCCGGGGACGGTCATCGAGTTTCTCGTGACCGGCGGACGTCCGTTCCCGCCGCCGGCAGCGCCGTACCGACTCGAGAACCCCGCGAGCGGGATCGGCGTCGCCGAGCTGCTCGACGACGGCCAGTTCCCGGTCGTGATCCGCTACACCGTGAGCGGCATGGCGGCGGGCGCGCACGTCTTCAGCGTCGTCGACGCCGCGGGCAACTCCGTGACCGCGACCGTGATGGTCACGTTCACGCAGCTCCAGATCCTGCCGGCGAGCGCGACCATTGCCGCCGGTCAGACGCAGGTCTTCGCGCTCACCGGAGGCGTTCCGCCGTACACCTGCACGCCGAGCGGCGGCACGCTCGACCCGACGACCATCCTCGAGCGCGGCGGGACGACGACGTTCACCGCCGGCGACGTCCCGACGTCGACCACGTTCACGATCATCTGCACCGACGTCTCGGGTCAGATCGCGACCGCGAGCGTCACGATCAGCCCGGCGCCGTCGGGGAGCGGGGTGCCGGGGAGCCCGACGCCGTCTCCGCAGACGGTCACGACGATCGTCGTGCAGCCGAACCCGGGAAGCATCAACGGCGTGCAGGGCGGGACGTCGAACATCGTCGCTAACGTGCTCGACCAGAACAACCAGCCGATCGCGGGCGTGACGGTGCTCTTCACGCTCGAGGGGCAGCAGAACCCGACGCCGACCATCCCGTCGCTCGCGCCGCTCACCGCGGTGTCGAACGGCGCGGGCCAGGCGGTGAGCCTCCTGACCGTCCCCGCCGGCACGGCGCCGCAGTTCCTCGTGATCACGGCGTCCGCGCAGGGGATCACCGGCACGGGCCAGGTCGGCGTGACGTCGCAGAGCACCGGGCAGCCCGGTCCGCCGGCTCGCCTGAGCGCCGCCCTCTTCAAGTCGAACGGCTTCGGCGACAACAACGATGGAACGTTCGTCACCGTGCTGTCGGCGCTCGTGACGGACGCCGAAGGCAACCCGGTCGCCGACGGCGTGCAGGTGAACTGGAGCAACATCTCGCCGACCAACGCGACGGTGTTCTCGCCCTCGTTCACCAACGGCCTGCCGCCGTGCGACGTCACGCCGTACGAGGAGCAGACCGGGCTCGCGATCGTGCCGCAGCCGGGGACCGCGCTGACGTGCGTGGTCTACCCGTCGTTCCTCCAGAACACGAACGGCACCGTGAACGTGAGCGTTCAGGGCACGACGCTCTCGCGCACGGCGGCGTTCTCGTTCCCCGGCGGCCCGACGCCGACGCCGGTGCCGACCGACACGCCGGCGCCGACCCCGACGGGCTTCCCGACGTTCACGCCCACGCCGACGCCGTAGACCGGGGGGAATCGCGGCGGATGGAGGGCCCCGGCCGGCATCGCCGGCCGGGGCCCTGCTTTTTCCTGGCGTCAGAGGCCGGGCGACGGAGGCGTGACCGGCGGAACGTCGGCGACGACGACGTCGCGACGGCGCGAAAGGAGCGCGCCGGAGCCGGTCGCGAGGAGCAGGATCGCGAACGCCGTGCTCAGCGTCGCGGCGGCGAGCACGACGATCTTCCCGAGGAGCGGCCAGTTCGAGAGGTAGCCGTAGAAGACGAAGTGCCAGAGCCAGAGCGCGGCGAGCGCCGTCTCGGCGATCGCGGCGACGAGCGCGCCGCGGAGGCTCGTGGCGTCGAGGCAGCCCCAGAGCTCCGCGAGGAGCAGCGCCGCATAGGCGCCGCCGAGCAAGCGAATGAAGATCAGCGAGACCGCGTCGTACTCCGGGATCTCGATGTCGGGGAAGTAGGAGAGCGGGAGGAAGAGGAGCGGCAGCACGAAGAGCAGCGAGAGCCCGATCTTCCAGAAGAGTACTTGACGCGCGTTCGGCATGACCAGACAGGCTAGCACGCATTCCACGATAGAGGAGGGGTCGCCGGTGACGGCGGCGGAGACGGCCACACGCGTTTGACGCCCTGGCGCATGCGACCTACGGTACGCCGGATGGCGGTCGTCCTCGTGCTGCACGGGCCGAACCTGAACCTCCTCGGCGAGCGCGAGCCCGAGGTGTACGGCCGGACGACGCTCCTCGAGATCGACGCCCGCCTCGCCGCGCTCGCCGACGAGCTCGGCGTCGCGGTCGAGTCGTTCCAGTCGAACCACGAGGGCGCGCTCATCGACCGCATCCAGCAGTCCCGGGGCGACGCCGGCGCGATCGTCATCAACGCGGGCGGCTTCACGCACACGAGCGTCGCGCTCCGGGACGCGCTCGCGGCGTCGGGCGTGCCGGTCGTCGAGGTGCACCTGAGCAACCTCTACCGGCGCGAGGAGTTCCGCCACCGCTCGCTCGTCGCCGGCGTCGCGGTCGGGCAGATCTCGGGCTTCGGGGCGGAGAGCTACATGCTCGGCTTGCGCGTCGCCGCCCAGCTCGCGGTGGCGGCGTCGCGCGCCCGGACTTCGGCCGGGGCGGCCGCGCGCCGCGCGCGGGCCCGCGGCCCCGCCGTCGCTGCGCGCGGTCGCGCGGCGAAGCGTCGCTGAGCGGCGCGCGCGGCGGAGAGCGGCGCGCGTGGACGCGAACGAGATCCGGAAGCTGGTCCGCCTCATGGAGGAGGCGGGCCTGACGGAGCTCGAGGTCGAGGACCGCTCGGGAAAGATCCGCCTGGTGCGCGGCGCGCGCGGCGCCGCCCGCCGGGACGGCGAGGCCGGCCGCGACGCCGGTTCGGCTCGCTTCGACGACGAGCCGCCGTCGCGCGACGGCGCCGGAGATCCGGAAGAGCCGTTGCCGCGCTCGGGGGGTGGCGGAGCGTCGCGCGGAAGCGGCGCCGGCTCCTCCGAGAGCGCGGAGCGCATCCCGCCCGGCATGACGACGATCACGTCGCCGATGGTCGGGACCTTCTACCGCGCGCCCGCGCCGGATCAGCCCGCCTTCGTCCAGCCCGGCGACGTGGTCCGCCCGGGGCAGGTCGTCTGCATCATCGAGGCGATGAAGATGATGAACGAGGTGCTCGCGGAGACGTCGGCGCGGATCGTGAGCGTGCAGGCGGAGAACGGAACGTCGGTCGAGTACGGGTCGCCGCTGTTTCTGGTGGAGCTGCTGGAATAGGGCGCCGCTCATTCGCGCCGGAGGCGCGTCTCGCGACGCGCTCCGGCGCTTCGCTTCAGTCTCGGAGCGGAACCACTTTCGCGAGCGGCGCGCGCGGCGCGCGGACGTCGCACTCGACCCGGCCGTCGCGCAGCTCGATCGTTCGCTGGCCGGACGTCGCCGCATAGGCGTTGTGCGTCACCATCAGGATGGTGAGCTCGCGTTCGGCGTTCAGCTGGCGGAGCAACCCCAAGATCGTCTCTCCGGTTCCGGAATCCAGGTTGCCGGTGGGCTCGTCCGCCAGGAGAAGCTCGGGACCCGTGACGAGCGCGCGCGCGATCGCGACGCGCTGCTGCTCGCCGCCGGACAGCTCGGCCGGCAGGCGGCGGCGGGCGGCGGACGGAATTTTCACCTCTTCCAGGACCGCTCCGGCCGCCTTGCGCGCGGCGCGCCAGCTCGCACCCTGGAACTCGAGTCGCCAAGCGACGTTCTCCTCGACGGTGAACGTGGGAAACAAGTTGAAGTTTTGAAGGACGATGGCGATGTGCGAGAGCCGGAGATCGGCGCGCGCGTTCTCGTCGATCGCCCACAGGTCGCGGCCGTCCACCGAGACGCGTCCGGTGGTCGGCGCGTCGAGGCCGCAGACGAGATTCAGCAGCGTCGACTTCCCCGAGCCGCTCTGTCCCATGACGGAGATGAACTCGCCGCGCTCGACCGTGAGCGAGACGTCGCTCAGGGCGGCGACGCTTCTCTCGCCCTCGCCGTAGAGCTTCGTCACGTTCTCGAGAGCGACCGCCGGATGGATCGCCATCGCGCCCTCATGCGCCCGGCGCCGGCAGCCGATTGCAGCCGCCCGGCGCCGTCGCCATTCCGCGTCTAGCGCGATGCGACTTCGCGCTTCAAGCGCGAGCCGCATCCACCGCGATCGGTACCGCGCATCGATGGCGGGATGCCATGGCGGATCCCGTGCGGCCACGGCAGAAACGCATCGCCGCTGGGGAAAGTCAGGGCGATGACGGATGACGGCGCACCTCGTCTGCTGAGCCTCGCGACGACGCTCCCGCGCCACCGCGTCACGCCCGATGAGACCAAGGAGCTCCTGCGCTCGCTCGCCGGTCCTTCGGCGGAGCGCTGGCTCGCCACGGTCGACGGGTCGCGGATCCGAGGGCGCCACGCCGTTCTTCCGATCGAAGCCGTCGTGCGCCGCCGCACGATCGGCGAGCGGAGCGAGGACTACGCACGCGAAGCGGTCGCGCTTGCGACGACGGTCGCGAGCGACGCGCTCGCCGCGCTTGCCGATGCCAACGCCCCGGCGGGCAGCCGCATCGCGACGATCGTGTCCGTGTCGTGCACCGGCTACGTGCTCCCGTCGCTCGACGCGCAGCTCGTGCAGACGCTGCGTCTCGCCCCCGACGTGCGGCGCCTGCCGATCACTGAGCTCGGGTGCTCGGGCGGGGTCGCCGGTCTGGCGCTCGCTGGTCGGCTCCAGCGCGTCCATCCCGACGATCGCGTGCTGCTCGTGAGCGTGGAGACGTGCTCGCTTTGCTTGCAGGTCGAGCGCCCCGCGTCGGCCGACCTGCTCGGTGCGGTTCTCTTCGGCGACGCCGCCGCCGCCCTGGTGCTCGGCTCCTCCGATCGATGCGGCGGGCCGGCGATCCTGGCGGAGCAGAGCGTGCTGTGGCCCGATTGCGTCGGCGACCTCGCGATGGAGCTCACCACGAGCGGATTCCGCTTCGTCCTGTCTCCCGGGCTGCCGGATCTCGTGAAGGACCGCGTCCGCGAGACGGTCGTCCGGTTCCTCTCGTCGTCCGGCCTATGCTTGACGGACGTGGAGTTCTGGGTCGTCCATCCCGGCGGTCCGAAGGTCCTCGACGCCGTCGGTCGCGAGCTGCACCTCGGCGACGGTCTCCTCCGCGCATCCTGGGACGTGTGGGAGCGATGCGGGAACGTCTCGTCCGCCACCGTCTTCTTCATCCTGCGCCAGCTCGCGGACCGTGCACCGCCGCGCGACGGAGCGCTCGGTCTGATGCTCGCTTTCGGTCCCGGCGTGAGCTGCGAGATGCTTCTGCTGCGCTGGCGCGAGGGATTGGCCGCGGACGGCTAGTCGTAGCGCAGCGCCTCAGCGACCCGGAGGCGGGCGGAGCGGAACGCAGGGACGGCCGCCGCCCCCACGCAGATCGCGACCGTGACCGCCGCGATGCCGGCGAGCGCGCGAAGCGGGACGTGCAGCTCCAGCACCCAGCCGACCAAGTCGGGAAACGTGACGTCGACCCACAGTACGCCGAGCACGAGCCCGGCCGAGATCGCGAGCGCGACGCCGCCGAGCGCGAGGAACGACGCCTCGACGACGATCATGCGCGCGAGCGCGGCCCGGCGCATCCCGAACGCGTTCATGGCCGCGAGCTCGCGGCGCCGCTCGACGACACCTGCAGCCACCGTATCGGCCACGCCGAGCGCGACGACCAGCAGGACCATCACGCCGAGCGCATCGATCGCCGAGAAGGCGCGGCGCACCTGCGCGGTGAACCAGTCGACGAGCTCGCCGACGCTCAAAATCCGGAGGGTGTACTTACCGCCGACGGCGCGCGCGATCTCCGCCCGGACTCGAGCGACGTCGGCCCCCGGCGCCACGCGGACGAGCGCGTGCGTGACGTGCGTGTCCTTCCATCGGCTGCGGTACAGCTCCCGGCTCATCAGGATGCTGCCGCGCGGAGAAAGAAAATCGTGCGTCAACGCCCCGACGCGGACGGTGACCCGTCCGCTCGGCGAGTCGAGGTCGAGCGAGTCTCCGACGCCGACGTCGAGGTTGTGCGCGAAGTTCGTCGACACGATGACGAGGCGGCCCGCCGCGACGTCCGCCCACGCCGGCGCCGCCGTACCGACGAGCGGCCAGCGCTCCCAGCCGCCATCGGTGAAGAAGCTCGCATCGAACGCGTTGATCGCGATCGGACCGCCGCGGTATTCCCAGTCGCTCACCTGCTCGCCCGCGACGGCGGCGACGCCCGGGACGCGCGCGATCTCGTCGACGAGGCCCTCGTCGACCGGCGCTTCGACGTACCCGCTCCCAACGAGCAGGGAGCCGACGACCAGGTCGGCACGGAAGATGCCCGGCATCACGCGCACGACCGACTGCTCGACGCTCGTCGCCAGCACCCAGAGCCACGTGACGACGGCGAATCCGACGCCGACGGTCGCGACCGTCAACGACGTTCGCCGCGGGCTGCGCTCGAGCGACGCGGCCGCCAGTCGCTGCGTCGGCCCGAGCCGCCACAGGAGCGCCTTCAAGGGCGTCCAGCCGAGCACGCCGACGACCGGTCGCGCCAGCAGCGCCACGCTGACCAGGAGGAAGAAGCTGGCGGCGAGCCCCCACGCCGGCGAGCGCAGCCAGAGCTCCATACCGAGCGCGACGGCGGCGGCCGCGACGCCGGCCCAGCGCACCACGGCGGTGCGGCTCGCGGCGGGAAGCTCTCGGCCGCGTGCCCGCAGGACGACGCCGGCGTCGGCGACGGACGATCGCCATGCCGGCACGGCGGCCGCCAGGATGGTCGCGCCGATCCCCAGAAGCGCCGCGGTGACGAGTGAGCGCCACTCGAGCTCGAGCCGCGGGGACGGCACCGTGAGCTTCGCTCCGATCGCCGTGGTGGCCGCGATGATCGGCAGCATCGCGTGTCCGAGGACGATCCCGACGGGGAGCCCGAGCAGGACTCCGGCCCCGCCGAGGAGGAGGCTCTCGCTCAGCAGCTCCGCGTACACCGTGGCCGGTCGCACGCCCATCGCGCGCAGGATCCCGAGCTGCCAGGTCCGGCTCTCGAAGACGGCGGAGAGCCGGTTGAACACGATGAGGAACGCGGCCAGGAGCGACAGCAAGCCCACGCCCTGGAGCAGCACCTGAACCGATCTCATGACGCGATGGAGGTCGACCTTGCGCTGGGCGGGAGCCGTGACCTGCAATCCGGCAGGCAGTGCGTCCGCGAGCGCGGCCTGCACCGTGGCGACGTCGCGGTCGTGCGCCACGACGACGTCGATCCGGTTCACCAGCCCCGGGCTCGTGAACCACTTCTCGGCCGCCATCAGGTCCATCACGATCACGTTTCCGCCGTATACGGCTCCGACCCCGGTCGGCTCGATCAGCCCTCGGATCGTGAACCTCCGTCGGCCGGCAGGCGTCTCGAGCTCGATCGGGTCGCCGCTCGCGAGCCGCCGCCGATCCGCGAATTGCCGCGTCGCGAGGATGGAATCCGGCTGGCTGATGAAGATCAGCGGATCGTCGACCGCTTCGTCGCCCTCGTCCTTCACCTGGTAGACGCGCACGGCATCGTCGTCGGTGACGTCGACCCCGTGCACGGTGAGCAGCTCGCCCGTTCCGTCGGTCGTGAATGCTCCTGCGCTCACCACCGGCACGGCGACCTCGACGCCGGGGATCGCCCGCACGCGGGCGACGGTGTCCTCGGGAAAGAGTCCCCCGGCCCCGGCCGTGATCTGGAGCGCCGCCCGGCCCGCGACGGCGTCGATCGCTTCGGCGAAGGCGACGAACACCGCGCGATTGACGAGGTCGATCGCACAGACGAGCGCGACGCCGAGTGCGAGCGCGACGATCGTCAGGAGCAGGCGGCCGTAGTGGCCGCGGAGGAAGCGAAGCGGCAGGCGGAGGCCCGGCCACCTCATCGCGTGTCCGTCTTCGCCTTTCGCGACACTGCGCGCTCGCCGGCCGCGCTCCGTCCGGGCTTCGCCGCCTCTGCGGTCGCCCACTGGTCGTACGCCGAGCGCAGCTCCTCCAGAAATTCGATCTCGGCGGCCACGTGCTTCTGGCGTCGCGCGAGCAGGAGGTCGCGCGCATGGAACCTGTTCACCGCGCCTGGCCCGGCGGTGCGGCCTTCGCGCGCCCACTCGAGCGACTTGCTCCGCATCCACAGATCCTCTTGCACCGAGCGGAACAGCTTGCGAGCGACCTCCGGATCGGCGCGCGTGATGAACAGGATCGCGACCGAGAGCTCGTCGTCGTGGCTTCCCATGGTGGAGCGATGCGGGGCTGCGAGCCACGCGTCGAACTCCGCCGCCCCGCGTGCCGAGATCCGGTACGGCGCCCGCCGCGGATCCGAATCCGGCGGGCGCACCGCGGTGGCCACCAGGCCTTCCGCAACGAGCCGCGCGAGCTCCCGGTAGAAGCTTCCCGTGCTGATCTTCGTCCCCGACCGCTCGCAGTACGCCTTCATGAGCGCATACCCGTGGAGCGGCTCCTCAGCTCGAAGGAGCCCGAGGACGAGATAGCGAAACATTGGGATTGCGCGTTAACACGGCCCGATTCCCGGGGGCAACGGGGATCGACCATCGGTGCATCGAATCTAGCGGCGGTACCGAAAAACGCGCGTCGGGGGGCGGCGTTTCAGGCGAACGACGTGTCGAGGTGTGCGCTGCGGCGGCGTCGGCTCGCCGAAGCGCGCGCCGCTTTACCGCGTCTCGTTCCGGGTCGCGAGCTGCACGACCCTCGCCCCGAGGTCCCCGAAGTAATCGCGCAGCGCCGGGTCGAACGTGAAGTAGAGGATCTGCCACCCCTCGTCGGCGAGGTCCGCGACCGCGGAAGCGAGGGCCTCGCGCCGCCCGGGATCCGAGCTCAGGAACGCGTCGTCGAGCACGAGGAACGCCGGCTCGCCGAGGAGCCGCCGCACCAGGGCGAGCCGCACCGCGAGCGCGAGCTGGTCGCGCGCCCCGCGGCTGAGCGCCTCGCTCCCGAAGCGCGTGCCGTCGCGCCGCTCGACCGCGAGCTTGCCCTCGCCGTCGAGCAGGATCGCCTTGTAGCGGCCGCTCGTGAGGCGCGACAGGTACGCACCCGCGGCGCCCGGCCCGCCGCCGAGCGCCTCGCGGAGCGGCCGGTCGATGTCGAGCGCGAGCTCGCGCAGCGTGTCCAGGCAGAGCTGCGCCGCCGCGGTCTCGCGGTCGATCCCCTCGACGGCGGCGGTGAGCCGCTCGCACTCCGCCTGTGCCGCCCCGAGATCCGGAAGGCCGATCGCGGCCAGCGCGCGGTCGCGCCGATCCGTCAGCTCCGAGCGCAGGGCGAGCAGCCTTTCGTCCGTCTGCTCGAGCTCGCGCTCCGCGGCGGTGAGCGCGGCCGGATCGGCCGGCATCCCGGGATCCTCGACCGCCAGACGCTCCACCAGGTCCGCGTGGTCGGTCGCCTCGCCGAGGAGGCTCACGAGCGTCTGGTGTGCTTGACGACCGGTCGACTCGGCGTCGGCGAGCGCCTTCAGCTTGCCCTCGAGCTGGTCGACGCTCGCGAGCCGGACGCGGTCGCGCACCTCCGCGACCCGGTGCTGCGCCTCGTCGAGGGCGCGCTGGTGCTCGGCCTCGACGCGCTCGGCGGTCTCGAGCGCCGCCTCGGTCGCGCGCTTGTTGTCCGACGCCGCCGTGCGCTCCGCCTCTGCCTTCTTCGCCTGCGCCTCGATGTTCGCGACCTGGGTCGCGCACTCGTCGAGGCTGTCGGCCTGCAGGAGCACGGCGCCGCAGCCGGCGAACGCGCGGTCCTCGATCTCGGCCGCGGCGCGGATCCGCCCGTTGGCGAAGATCGAGAACGCCCCCGCGAGGAGCCCGAGCGCCGCCGCCGCTCCGGCGGCCAGGCCGAGCGACAGGCCCGACAGCCCGAGCTGCGCCATGTCCGCCGCCGTGCCGCGCACCGCGAGGCCGACCGCGAGCAGGACCAGGATCGTCCCGCCGATCGCGAGCGGCGTCCGCCAGATCGACCACCCGCGCGCTCCCTGCTTCGCGAGGCGCGCGGTCGCGACGAGCGAGGGCAGGTCGCGGCGCGCGCATTCGGCGGAGATCGCGTTCGCCTGCTCGAGGAACGCGTCCTTCTTCCGGAGCTCCTCCGACACGAGCGCGAGCCGCTCGCGCAGCCGATGCGTCTCGTGCTCGGCGTTCTTCGCGAGCGCGGCCGCCTCGCGCACTGCGGAGATCGCCTCGCGCCAGGCGGCGAGGTCGTCGTCGCCGTAGCGCTCGAGCTCGGCGATCGCCGCGCGCGCGCGCCGCTCCGCCGCGAGCGCGTCCTGCGCGACCCGGTAGCGGTCCCAGCGCTCGGCGGCGCGCAGGCGCTCGATCCGGACGCGCCCGGCGGCGCGCTTCGACTCGGTCGTCGCGATCTCCTCGACCAGGCGATCGATGTTCGGCAGGTCCGCGAGGAACGCCTCGACCCGCGTCCGGCGCTCGAGGAGGCGCTGGCGCTCGTCGGCGCGCGACTCGCGCAGCACGCCGGTCGGGGTCAGCGAGGCGGCGGCGCGCACCTTGTCCGCGACGCGCGCGAGGTCGATCCCGATCAGCCGGCCGCGGATCGAGTTCAGCCAGGTGCGGCCGGACTCGAGCGCGGCGTCGCCGTCGCGCACGACGAAGAGGCGCGTGAGCGACGGATGCTCGCGCAGGAGCGCGAGCAGCGGCCCGCCGTCCGACGGCTCGAGCACGAGCTCGATCTCGCCCTCGAAGCCCGGGCCCTCGCGCAGGTGGTCGAGGAGCTTCCGGTTGCCGGGGCGGACGCGCTCCCGGAGCGCGCGCACGAGCGCGTCGATGCACGACGTCTTGCCGGCCTCGTTGTCGCCGTGGACGACCGTCAGCTCCGCCGGCTCGAGCACGAGGTCGCGCAGCGGGCCGAAGTCGCGCACGGAGAGCCGAGCGAGGCGAACGCTCATGGCAGCGATTCGAGGAACGCGCCGAGGCCGAGCCGGAGCGCGGTCTCGAGGAGGCGCGGGTCGTCCCCCGCCTTCCCGGACGCGACGAGCCGGCTCACGAACTCGCCGACGACCGGCGTCTGCGCGAGCGCCGCGTAGCTCGCGACGTGGAGCTCGATGACCGGCTCCGGAATCTCCGCCGTGCCGGCCGGCGCACCGGCGCCGGCGGGACGCTTCCACGCGCGCGCGAGGGCCGTCGTCGCCGCCTCGCGGAGCGCCGCCTCGCTCTCCGTCGACACGCCGGAGAGGCGCGCCAGCACCTGGAGGTTCGGCTTCCGGAGCGCCGACGCTTCGCGCGCGAGCTGCGCGATCGCCTCCTCCTCGCCGCCCGGCACGCACGAGACCTCCACCCTCTCGTAGTACGGCATCGGGAGCGCGAGGAACTCGTGCCCGAGCACGCCGACGCCGCTCTCGAAGTCGACGAGGAGGACGCCGCGCGGTCCCACCTCGCGCCGGCTGTGCGCGGCGGGCGAGCCGGCGTACGCGACGAGGCGCTCGCCGTCGCGCCGGATCAGGTTCCGGCCGGAGTGGAGGTGCCCGAGCGCGGCGTAGGAGAAGCGCTTCAGCACGTCGCCGACGGCGATTGGCATGTACGCGCCGTCCTCGCCCTCGCCGGCGAAGGCGCCCCCGCCGTCCATGACCGTCGCGTGGCCGACGAGGATCGTCTGGCGCGGCTCGCACGCGAGGCCCGTCAAGCACTCGGCGGCGGTCCGCCCGTGCTGGTACGGCAGGCCGACGAGGTCGACACCGTTCACGAGCGCGCGCGTGTACGGCGTCCGCGAGAGGACGACGCCGTTCGCGCCGAAGTCGGTTTCGTCGCCGTAGGCCTCCGCGTCGTGGTTCCCCGGGACGAGGACGACCGGCCGCGGCGCGAAGGCCTCGATGAGCTCGCGCACCGCAGCGCGCTCCGAGGCGGCGTCGTGCGCGCGGTCGAACAGGTCGCCCGCGATCAGGATCCCGTCGGCCGCATGCGCCTCGGCCGCCCCGAACGCGAGCTCGAGCGCCCGACGCCTCTCCGGCCGGTCCGCGCGCAGGTGCACGTCCGACGTCTGCAACCACCGGATGCGGGGCATCCCGCACGCTGTAGCACCTGCTTCCGCCGCCGGGAAAGGTCGGGGCGGCGAGCAGCCGTCGCGGGCATCGCGCGCCGGGCTCGCGCGCTACGATGGCGGTCGTGCGCCGGCTCCTGCTCGTGCTCCTCGGCCTCGCCGGATCGATCGCGGCGGTGGAAGGCGTCCTGGCCTGGATCGATCCGGCGTCTTCCGCGCGCATCCATTACGCCGTCCGCTCCGGCGTGTGCTGCGAGCGGGATCCCGATCTCCTCTGGCGGCTTCGCCCCGGGATGAGCGCGGTCTGGCGGACGCCGGAGTACGTCGAGCACAGCCGGACGGATCGCCGCGGGATGCGCGGCCCGGAGCGGTCGGACGCCGACGCCCGGCCCCTCGTCCTCGCGGTCGGCGACTCCACGACCTACGGGGTCGGCGTCGACGAAACCGATGCCTACCCGGCCGTGCTCGAGGGCCTCCTCCGTGAGCGCGGCGTCCCCGGGACGGTGCTGAACGCGGGCGTCCCCGGATACGGCTTCGACCAGACGTATCGCGCCGCGCTGCGCCGGATCGACGAGGTCGCGCCCGACCTCGTCCTCGCGGGCGTCCACTGCACCGATCTCGCCGGCGACTGGGACCAGTCTCTCTACGACATCCGCGGCGGAGAGCTGACGGAGCTCCGCGCCGCGGCGAGCTGGACCGCGATCCAGTTCGCGCTCTATGCGGACGCCCCGCCGTGGCTGCGGCACTCGCAGCTCTACCAGCTCCTGGTCGGCGACTTCGCGCACGCCGACGTGCTGGGACAGCTTCCGTCCCGCGACCCGGCCGCGCTCCGGCGGTGGCAGCGCGACAAGATCGTCCTCGAGCTCGCGACGCTGGCCGCGAGCGGCCGGCGCGCCGGCGACGACGTCGTTGCCGTCATCGTTCCGTGCAAGGAGGACCTCACCGGGGAGTCGAAGGAGATCTACGGGGACCTCGCGGAGCGGCTGACGGGAGCCGGCGTCGCGACGGTCGACGCGAGCGCCGACCTGCGGGCCGGTCGGCCGGCGCTCGCGCCCCTCTTCTACCAGGAGGACATCCACCTCCGACCCGCCGGCAATCGATGGCTCGCCGAGCGCGTCGCCGAAGGTCTCCTCGAGCGCGGCCTGCCGCGCACGCGCGCGGAAGCCGGCACCCCCGCGGCGGCGGTCGGTCGATCGGGCCGCTGAGTGGCCGCTTGCAGAGCGGGCCCGAGAGCGACCAAGACGGTCCATGGACTTCGAGCTCAGCGAAGATCAGCAGGAGATCCGCCGCCAGGTCCGCGCCCTCTGCGCTCGCTTCCCCGACGACTACTGGCGCGAGCGCGACGAGAGCGGCGTCTTCCCGGACGAGTTCTACCGCGCGGTCGCCGACGCCGGCTGGCTCGGCGTCGCGATCCCGCGCGAGTACGGCGGGAGCGGCCTCGGGATCACGGAAGCGGCGCTCGTGATGCAGACGGTCGGCGAGTCGGGCGGCGGGACGCAGGCGTGCTCGTCGATCCACCTCGGCATGTTCGGCCTCGAGCCGCTCATCAAGTACGGCACCGAGTCGGCGAAGCGGAAGCACCTGCCACGGATCCTCTCGGGCGAGATCCACGTGTCGTTCGCCGTGACCGAGCCCGACGCCGGCACCAACACGACCGAGATCACGACCACGGCCCGCCGCGACGGCGACGACTGGGTCATCCACGGCCGGAAGGTCTTCATCACCAAGGCGCGCGAGTCGAGGAAGATGCTGATCCTCACGCGCACGACGCCGATCGAGAAGGTCGCGAAGAAGACGGACGGCATGTCGCTCTTCTTCGCCGACATCGATCCCGGCACGGTCGAGGTGCGGGAGCTCGAGAAGTGCGCGCGGAAGTCGGTCGACACCAACATGCTCTTCATCGACGGCCTCCGCGTCGCAGGCGAGGACCTGGTCGGCGAGGAAGGGAAGGGCTTCCGCTACATCCTCGACGGTCTCAACCCCGAGCGCATCCTGATCGCCGCCGAGGCGATCGGCATGGCGCGGCGCGCGATCGAGAAGGCCGTCCGCTACGCGAACGAGCGGATCGTGTTCGGACGGCCGATCGGCATGAACCAGGGCATCCAATTTCCGCTCGCCGACGCGGCCGCCAAGGTCGAGACCGCCGAGCTCATGGTCTACAAGGCCGCCTCGCTCTTCGACCGCGGCTTGCCGTGCGCGAAGGAGGCGAACATCGCCAAGTACATGGCCGCGCAGGCGGCCGACGAGGCGACCGACCGCGCCGTCCAGACGCACGGCGGCTACGGCTACATCAAGGACTACGACGTCGAGCGCTACTGGCGCGAGGCGCGGCTCTTCCGGATCGCGCCCGTGTCGCAGGAGATGGTGCTCAACTACATCGGCGAGCACGTCCTCGGTCTGCCGCGGTCGTACTGATCGAAGCGAGATCGTCGTTCCGGCCGAAGCCGGTGCGCTCAGCGTCCGCCCCGCTCCACCCGGCGCGCCTCCGCGTCCTTTCCCTGACGTTCGAGCACTTGCACGAGGAGCGATCGGGCCTGTGCCAGATCCGGCTTCGCTGCGATCAGCGCGGCGAGCCGCTCGCGCGCCTCGTCGAGGCGCCCCTGGTAGGCGAGGATCGCCGCCAGGTTGAACTGCGCCACGACGAGCTGCGGGTCGATCCGCACGGCTTGCCGGAACTGCTCGCTGGCCTCGTCGGTGTGACCGAGCCGGACGAGCGCCGCGCCCAGGTTCACGTGCGCCTCGGCGAGATCCGGCCGCGCGGCGATCGCCGCCGCGAACTCCGGGATCGCCTCCGCCGGCCGGCCGGCGGCGAGGAGCGCGTTCCCGAGGTTGTAGTGGATCGCGGCGTCCCCCGGCCGCGCCCGGAGCGCGGTGCGGTAATACGGGACCGCTTCCGCGGCGCGGCCCGCGCTCTCGAGCGCGAGCCCCATCGCGACGTTCGCATCCGGCCCGTCGGGAGCTTCGCGGACGAGCGACCCGGCGACATCGACCGCTTCCGCGCCGCGTCCGGACATCCGGAGCGCATTTCCGAGGGCGAGCCGCGACATGAACGAGCCCGGAGAGAGCGCGAGCGCGCGATGGCTGACCGCGATCGCGTCGTCCCAGCGTCCGGCGTCGACGTAGAGGGTCGCGAGGCGGTCGAGCAGCGGGATCGCCGTCGGCGTGGTCGCGAGCGACGTCTCGCAGAGGCTGATCGAGTCGCGCCAGACGCGCGTCTGGAGGAAGGCGCGCACCGAGAGCGCGAGGAGAAGGCCCGCCGCGATCGCGGCAGAGATCGCGCGACGCGCGCTCGCCGACGGGAGCGCGGCGCGCAGGAGATCCGCGCCGCCCCAGACCGCGACGATCGCGAGCCCGACGAGCGGCACGTAGAGGTAGCGATCCGCCCTCGCCTGGACGCCGACCTGGACGAGGCCGATCATCGGCACCAGCGTGCCGACGAACCAGAGCCATCCGACGAGCACGTACGGGCGGCGCGCGGCGAGCGCGACCGCCGCGCACGAGACCGCGACGAGCAGCGCGACCGCCCCGGCGACCTGCCATCCGCCGAGCGGCGTGCCGCCGGCGAGATCGGGGTGCGGGTAGAGGACCGAGAACCGCGCCGGCCAGAGCGCGATGCGGACGTAGTCCACATACGAGACGGCCGCGTTCGCGAGCCGCGCGCCGAGCGGCAGCGCGGCGCTCGGCATGAGCGCGATCCCCGCTCGCTGGGCGAGCACGGCGGCGGCGGAAGAGGCCGCGACGAGGAGCAGAAGGGGGACCTTCTCGAGCACCAGCCACGCGATGGTCCCGGGCCGGGACGGCGGCTCGCCCGCGGCCGGCGGCGACGCCGAGTCGATCGGCGCTCCCCGGAGGCGGAAGCGCGCGAGCGGCCAGAAGTCGAGCACCAGGAAGAGGAGCGGCAACGTGACGAGCATCGGCTTCGCCAGGAGGCTCAGCGCGAACGCTCCGGCGACCGCGAGATAGCGCGCGACGCCGCCCCGTCGCGCGAAGCCGGCGTACGCCCAGAGCGCGAGGAACCCGAACAGCGCGCACAGCTCCGTCTTCCGCTCGGAGATCCACGCGACCGATTCGACGTTCACCGGGTGCACGGCGAAGACGCCCGCGACGACGGCGCTCCGCCAGAAGGCGCCCGTCGACGCTCGCAGGGCCGCGAAGAGCAGCAGCGCGTTGGCGGCGTGCAGCGCGACGTTGATCGCGTGGTGGCGGCCGGCATCGAGCCCGAAGAGCTCGACGTCCAGCATGTGCGACATCCACGTGAGCGGATGCCAGTTCGCGGCGGTGCTCGTCGTGAGCGCCCATTCGACGTTCGCCCACGTGAGGCCGCTCCGGACGTGCTCGTTCTCGGTGACGTAGTCGGGGTCGTCGTAGAACGAGAAGTCGAAGCGCGTCGACTGCCCGTAGATCGCGCAGACGGCGCCGACGAGGACCAGACAGACGAGCGCGGCCCGCATGCGGGCCTCACCATGCCGAACGGCCGCACGCTCGGAAAGCGTTCCCCGGGACGAGCACCGGGGTCGCCTGCACGATCGCCGCCGTCGTCACGAAGCGTTGACGACGACGGTCTCTCGCGGGCTACGGCAGCGCAATCCGCGTCACGAGCCACCAGAGGCCCGCCGCGGAGATCGCGGCGTTCGCCGCATGGACGCCGCGCCGGGCGAACCAGGCTCGGCCGCCGAGCCACGTGACGACCGGGAGCACGACCGCGAGCACCGCGAGCTGTCCCGTCTCGACGCCGACGTTGAACGACGCGAGCGCGAGCGGCAGCTGCCGCGCCGGGAGCTCGATCTCGCGCAGCGCCCCGGCGAAGCCGAAGCCGTGCAGCAGGCCGAAGAGGAACGTGAGCCGCCAGCGCCGGCCGATGTCGCGCACGACGAAGTTCTCGAGGCCGACGTAGACGATCGACCCCGCGATCGCGGGCTCCACGATCGCAGCCGGCGGCGTCCAGAGGCCCAGCGCCGCGATCGCGAGCGTGATCGAGTGCGCGACCGTGAACGCCGTCACGACCCCGAGGAGCGACTGGAGGGGGCCGCCCACGAGCACCAGCGCCAGGAGGAAGAGCAGGTGATCGTAGCCGGTCAGGATGTGCTCGACCCCGAGGCGGAAGAGCGGCCGCGCGACCGTCGCGAGCTCGCCGGCGACGGCGCCGAGCCGGGCGGCGAAGGGTCCGGCCGCGGTCTGCGGGGGCTTCGGCCCGGCACGGCCGTCGCGCGCCTGCGACGGTCCGGAAGCGGCGTCCGACGGTGCGGCCGGGCTCGCCGTCGCGAGATCGAGCGTCGGGTGCGCCTCGTAGAGGACGGCCTGCACGCTGCCGGCCGCGGCGATGGCGGCCGCGAGATGCCGATGCCCGAGCGAGAGGTCCGCGAGCAGCGCGAGCTCGACCGCGAACGTCTGCGCGCGCTCCGGGCAGCGGTGGACGAGGTGCAGCTCCACGCCGTCCTGCTCGGTGAGCTCCGCGCCTTCGAGCGTTCCGACACACGGCCCACCTGGCACGCCGACGCGAACGCCGTGCGCCGCCCAGTCGGACAGCAGCGCGCGTCCGTCCGCGATGTCCTTCGCCGACAGCGTCCCATCGCGATCCCGGTCGAGCCCAGGTAGGGACGCGATCAGCTCGCCGCGCGCGAGCACGATGTCGCTTCGCACGTCGCTGCCGTCGGCGGCGTACGAGCCGCGCGAAACGCCGACGGCGTGCGCGTGCGTGGGCGTCGCGCGCGTCAGGACGAGCGCGCAGACGAGCATGAGAGCGCGGCGCGCGGCGTTCGGCGCCGCCGGGCGCGCGGCGCTCGCGCTAGCCGCGCGCATCGCGAGCGTTGCCGATGCCGCGCGCTCGGCGGGACGCCGTCGTGGACGCGGCGGGCGAGGCGGGGGAGCCCGCCGCTTCGGCGAGCAGCTTCCGCGCCTCGGCCGCGCCGGTCCGGTCGAATGCGGGATTGAGCGCGAGCGCCTTCTCGACCAGCGCGCGGCCGCCCGCGTCGCCCGCCTTCAGCCGGATGGCGCCCGCGTGGTAGAGGAGCCGGGCGTCGGGCGTGCCGAGGCGAAGCGCGCGGTCGCTCGCACGGCGCGCCTCGGTGAGGCGCCCCGCGCGATAGAGGATCCACGCGTACGCGTCGTCGACGTAGACGCCGCCCCGGCTCGCGCGCTCGTCCTCGATCAGCCGGAGCGCCTCGTCGACGTCGCGGTTCTTGGTCGCGTAGAAGAGCGCGAGGGTCAGGCGATCGCCGCGCCGGCCGAGCTGCACGACGCGCTCCGCTTCCGCGCGCGCCCCGTCCGCGTCGCCGAGCATCTCGCGCGCGTCGGCGAGAAGCCACGCGGTCTCGGGCAGCGGCTGGACCCGCAGCGCGGCCGTCAAGTCCTCGACGGCCCGCTCGGCGTCGCCGCGGGCGAGGGCGACCCGCCCGCGCGCGGCGAGCGCGGGCGCGTAGCCGGGCACCCACCGGAGCGCCTCCGCGAGCACGGCGTCGGCGCCGTCGTAGTCGGCCTCGTGCCAGAAGATCTTGGCCGCCTCGACGAACGTCCACGCGGTCGGCTCGGGGTCACGCGCGTCGCGGCCGCCGAGCGCGGAGCGGATGAAGCGCTTCGCTGCCTCGCGATCGCCGACGAGCCAGCGGAAGTACGAGGCGCGGACGTACGATGCGGAGTCGGGCTGGACGTCGGCGCGCCGCTGCGCCGCGCTCACGGCCTCGTCGAAGCGGCCCTGCTCGAGGAGCGCATCGCTCAGCGTCCCGAGCGCGACCGCGTTCCCGGGATCGGAGCGCAGCACTTCCTGCGAGACCCGCTCGGCGTCCGCGAAGCGGTGGCCGTTCATGAGGACGAGCGCGCGCAGCTCGAGGGCGCCCGGATCGCCCGGCGCCGCGCCCAGCGCCGCGTCGACGCAGCCGTCGACGTGCACGTAGAAGCCGGGATCGCCCGAGAGCCGCGCCTTTCGCACCCAGTCCCAGCCGACGCGAGCCCACGCGTCGCTCTTGGTCGGGAGCCTTCGCGGCAGCTCGGCGTGCGTCCGGATCTGGAGGTCGATCGCGGACTCGCCGCCCGGGTCGGCGAGGCAGAGCTCGCGCGCCTCGCCCGACGTCGGCGCGGGTCCCGCCGCGCTCGCCGTGACCGTGGTCGCGCTCGACGCAGTCGGCATGGCGCCGATGCGCTCGGCACGCCGGACGAAGAGGACACTCGCCACCGCGACGATCACGATCACCGCGCAGACGATCCGCGTTCTCGACATGAGAGCCCCCGAGCGGGAGCGCGACGACCTCCCGAGCTGTCCCGGGAGGTCGTCCGCGCTGGATGGAATCGCGTCCACCTAGTTCGCGGGCGCGCCGTGCCCCTGCGTGAGGCCCTGGAGCGCGACCGGG
Source organism: Binatia bacterium (assembly GCA_035651755.1). Classification (GTDB taxonomy): domain Bacteria; phylum Desulfobacterota; class Binatia; order UBA12015; family UBA12015; genus DASRFA01. The sequence continues at coordinate 70,451 of DASRFA010000024.1, forward strand.
ATCCACGGGAACGCGGTGCGGCGCTGCGCGGCGCTGTAGTCGACGCCGTCGCCGATCTGGACGGTGCTCGGGTCGGGCGACAGGATGAGCGTCAGGATCACGTCGCTCACGTCCGCCTGCTCGTGGTTGAGATCGATGCCGCCGATGATCGGGCGGCCGTTCGGGAAGCTCGAGTCGATCGCCATGTCGACGCGCAGCACGTCGCCGACCTTCCCCGGCTCGAGCGGCACGTGATGGGCGCCAGGGAACGGGATGTCGTCGAGGTTCACGATGCGGAGCAGGTCGAGGCGGTTGAACTTGAGCGAGTCCGGCACCTCGTCGACGCCGAGCGCCTTGTAGATGCCGAGCGCCTCGACGTCGCGCACGAGGATCGGGTTCAGGACGTACGTGCCGAAGTTGGCGAAGTCGTCGACGGGGTCGCTCCGGAGGTACTTCTCCTGGTCCTGCACGCCGACGAGCCCGGCGTTGAAGAGCGGCAGCGCGTTCCGGCCGACCCGGACGTACTTCCCGAACTCGCGGTCCTTCTCGTAGCGCTCCTTGCTCAGGATGCGGATCAGCGGGCGCGACTCGGAGACGTGGATTGCGAGCAGCGTGTCGTCGCCCGGGGTGCCGTCGTGCGCGGGCAGCGCGCCGGTGCCGGTGAGCTTCGGCGTCGGGAGCTCGAGCGCGATCGAGAAGAGGTTGAAGCCGGTGAAGACGTTCTCCGCCTGCGGCGTCTGGCGCGCGCCCGGGACCTGGACGCGGGTGCCGTTGATCTTGACGAAGCTCGACGCGGGGTCGCCGGCGAGGTTGATGACGTCGAAGATCCCCTTCTCGTCGAGGTAGTAGAAGTCGGCCGCCTGGCCGGCCCAGACGCGACCCTCGGAGCCGTTGTTGCCGAGCGGGTGGATGAAGCGCGCCGAGAACGCCTCGTTGTAGCAGCCGACGGTCCGGCTCGTCGGGTCGCCGGAGTCGTAGCCCTGGAACGCCGAGCAGCTCGGGTCGAGCGCCGGGATGCCGTAGGCGAGGCGGTCGGTCTGCGGGCCGACGTTCGCGGGCGAAAGCGAGAGGTCGCGGCCGATCACCTGCCGGGTGCCGTGCTCGACCTTCGTGACCGTGTAGTGCTGTACGCGGCCGGAGATCTGGTCGAGCAGCTCGCGCCCGTCCATCAGGGTGAGCGGCTTCGACGGATCCGACGGGTCGACGCGCGGCGCCGGCGTCGTATCGAACTTGATCTGGTACGTGACGGCGTCGCGCAGCAGGCCCGTGCCGCGCGCGATGTGCACCTCGTACAGGACGTCCTCGCACGGGCCGATCTGCTGGTTCCCCTGACCGGGCTCGTGCAGCGGGAGGAAGTTGAACACGACGTACAGCTTGTCGTGCGTTCCGGGCTCGACCCAGGCATAGGTGTCGGTGTTGTCGATGCACGGGTCGATGCGCGTCGCGTAGGTCTCGCGATGGCTCGATGCGTGCGCCTGCGGCGCCGCGAGCACGGCGAGCAGGGCTGCCGCGGTGCCGACCGCAATGGAGTTTCTCTTCATCTGATGCTCCTCAGCTCTCCCTGGCCGCGATGGGCCGCTGGTTCGATGAACGCATGCGCGAAAAGAAGCCGGCTGCCTCGATTACGTTCGCGGTGCGCGAACGGATCTGTGTCGACCCGATCGCGTCAATTCGACTTCTGGCCGGCTGCGGAGGACTTGGGGGACGCATAGAGCGGCGGCGTGTAGCCGGCGGGCGGCCAGTCGCTGCACTTCATCCCGCACGTGCCGGCGCCACCGTCCGCCGCGCGAACGCACGCCGCCTCGCACTCCGACGCACCGTCGCACGGCTCGCCCGCCTTCTTCCGCGGCGCGCATCTTCCGGCGATGCACGCGAGGCCGTCGTCGCAGCTCGTGCCGCGACATTCCTCTCCGAGCGTCGGCGGGCCGCCCGCCGCGCACTTGCCCGCCGCGCAGTGCGCTCCAGCCGCGCACTGCGCGTTCGACGAGCAGGCTCCGCCGATCGCGACCGGCGCGACGCACCGGCCGCGGAGGCAGGAGCCCGCGCACTCGGGATGGCGCGCGGCGACGTCGGTCTGGCGCGCGTAGGTCGCGAGGATGTCGGGCGCGCCGCCGCACGTCGCGCCCGGGGGCGCGGGCGGAAGGCAGAGCCCCGGCGCTCCCGCCCCCGCGCCGCGGCAGAAGAGGCCGTCGGCGCATTCGACCGAGGAGCGGCAGGCCGCGCCGCTCGCGACCCGGCCGTGGACGATGTCGCGGCAGCCATCGGGCGTGCGCGGCATGAGGGGCGTCACCCAGCCGCAGCCCTCGAGGTCGCGCGCGGACGCGCGCTCGCACGCCTCGACGTCGGCCGCGTCGAGCGCGATCGCGCCGTCCCGCAGCGAGGCCGACAGCATGCGGGTGCATTCGCCGGCGAGGCCGCCCGCAGGGGACGTCGCGCAGCACTCCGCCTTGCGCTTCTGCGGCAGCGCCTGGAGCGCTTCGCAGAGCCGCTCGGCGAGAGGGTCGCCGGCCGGCGGGGCTTTCGCCGTCGGGGCGGACGTGGCGCCCGCCGCGCCCTTCCTCGCCGGCGCCGCCATCGCGGCGGCCGCGAGCGCCAGCACGAGAGCGGCGATCGCGGCTCCCGTCCCGAAGGATCTCGCGCAGCCCATCCGATCGGTCCTCCGCCGTGCCGCGACGTCGGCCCGGCAGGCGCGCGGGGGCCCGCGCATGCGGCCACGCGCGCACCCCGGACCCGCCTGCCGCTCGAGCGCGGTCGTCTCTGGCCCCTTTACGGGGCTGCGGCGGCGATCGGATTCGTCGCGGCGGGGGAAACCGGGTCAGGGGGCGATCGCGATGCGCTCCGGGTCCACGAAGCCCCAGACCGTCGGCTCGAAGTTCAGGAGCCGGTCGCTGTACGCGATCGCGATCTTCTGGCGCACGGTCTCGAGGAACGGCAGCTCCTCGTGCAGGATCTCCTGGATGCGCCAGTAGAAGCGGGCGCGCTTCTGGACGTCGAGCTCCGCGCTGCCGGCGTCGAGCAGGCGGTCGATCTCCGCCTCCCACGGCGTCGCGGGCTTCTCCTGGCGCGGGTTCCACATGTGGAGGTTGCCGCTCGAGCGCAGGAAGTTGGCGCCGTTGTTCGGCTCGGTCGAGCCGGTGAAGCCGATCAGGATCGCGTCCCAGTCGTACGTCACGTTCAGGCGCTCGACGAGCGACTGGAACGTCTGCGGGCGGTAGTTCACCTTGATGCCGAGCTGCGTCCAGTCCTCGCGCAGGATCGCGCACATGCGCTCGCGCAGGAAGTTGCCGGCGTTGGTCGAGAGCTGGAACTCGACGCGCGCGCCGCTCTCGTCCTCGCGCCAGCCGTCGCCGTCCCGGTCGCGATAGCCGGCCTCGTCGAGAAGGCGCGCCGCGAGAGCGAGGTCGTAGCCGTAGTCCTCGATCTCGGGGTCGTGGAAGATCGCGTTCTCCTCCGAGATGTACGCGACGGCGGCCGTACCGAAGCCGTAGAAGATCGTCTCGATCATGCCGCGCTTGTCGACCGCGTGCGCGAGCGCGCGGAGGAAGCGCTTGTCGGTGAACCACCCGAGGCGCGGGTCGACTCCTCCGCCCGCCGCCTCGTCGCGCGCGTAGTGCTTGGGGTTCCGGTTGAACGCGACGAAGAGGTTCCCGGGATCCGAGCCGACCTCCTTCACCTGGATGCCGAGCGCGGCGGCGCGGTCCTGCAGGTCGGCGATCTCCTCGGGGCGCGGGTTGTAGTAGTGCGTGTGGCCCGCGAGGAAGCGGAGGCTGATCGCGTTCTGCTCGGGCACGATGAGCGTCACACGCCCTTCCAGATACGGCAGCCGGCGCCCTTCCGCGTCGCGCCGCCAGTAGGTCGGGTTCCGGTCGTACTCGATGAGCTGGGCCGGCACGTAGCGCCGCATGCGATAGGGGCCGGTCCCGATCAGCTCGCGCGGGTCCGTGTCGATTCCCCAGCGATGCGCGAACGTCCCGTCCGCGAGCGCCCCGCCCAAGAGGTGCTTCGGGAGGATCGGCACCCCGACCGCGGCGAGGAAGGGCGCGAACGGGCGCGGGAGATCGAAGCGCACCGTGAGGTCGTCGACGGCGACCGCGCGGATCGGCGCGCCGTCGACCGTCAAGGTGAAGCGCGCGCTGTTCGGGACCTTGTCGTCGAAGATCGCGTCGAAGGTGAAGACGACGTCCGCGCTCGTGAACGGCTGCCCGTCGTGCCACTGCACTCCGGGCCGGAGACGGAACGTGCACGACTTGCCGTCGTCGCTCCACTCCCAGCGCTCCGCGAGCACCGCCTCCGGGAGGGTCGTGCGCGCATCCGTCCGGACCAGCCCCTCGAAGACCTCGGCGAGCGCGAGGTTCGAGGTCTGGTCCGTCACGAGCACCGGGTTGAAGGTCTTCGGGTCGCTCGCGGTCGCGGTGACGAGCCGCGCGCCCTGGACCCGGCCCCCGGCCCGCGCCGGGGCGTCGTGGCTGCAGCCCGACGGACCGCCGGCGGAAACGACGGCGGCGACACCGGCGAGGGCGGCGAGCGCGAGCGCCGCCGCCGTGTGCCGTCTCATGCGGGGTCTTGCGCGGCGACCCGGCCGGACGCGTCGAGGCGCAGCACGCGCGCGCCGCTCGGCGTCGCGACCGCGAAGCGGCTTGCCTCGAGCGCGGGATTGACGTCGACGTCCGAGTACGTGAGCACGGCCTCCGAATCGATCGCCTGGATCTCCACGCGGGTCGCGAACGGGCCCGCCGGCATCGCGCGATACGCCCCGAAGCGCGCGCGCAGCACGAGCTGCCCCTGACCGGTGATGCGCTCGTAGAGGACCGGCTCGAGCGATCCGGTCGCGGCGATGGTGGCGAAGCCGACGACGACGAGATCGTCGGGGTCGTCGCGGGCGGTCGCGTGCAGCAGGATCTCGGGCGCGATCGGGCCGTCGCTGCCGTCGCCGCCCATCCCGGGCGAGCCCGGGTGCGAGACCCACGCGTGCTCGAGGTCGAGCTCGGGCGCGGGCGGCAGGCCGAGGAGGAGCTCGGTCACGTCCTCCGGCGTCGCGGCGACGCCGGTCGCGGCCGCGACCGTCCCGAGCTCGGCGGCGCCGCGATAGACGACGCTCTCGCTCGGGATCAGGACGGCGAGCTCGCGCCCGTCGCTCGCGACCGCGTACGCGACCCCGAACGGCGACAGCGCTTCGAGCCGGAACGACGAAGGGCTCTGTGCGAGGATCGCCTGCGAGGCCGTGAAGCGGTTCCGCCGGATGTCGGCGCCGCGGCGGGCGTCGACCGTCACCTGCAGCTTGCCGGTCGCGCGCAGGCTCTTGACGGCCGCCCGGCGCGCGGACACGAGATCGATCAGGGCCTGCGGGCTGTCCGGGGCGGCGCCGGCGGCCGGCGGAGGCGCCTCCGGACGGCGCGCGAGCCAGGCGCACCCCACGAGCGAGCTCGCGGCCACGACGGCCAGCAACGACGCGGCGAGCCAGCTCGCGGCCGGCGATCGGCGCCGCGGGGCGCTCCGCTGCCGGGCTGCGGCGCTCAGAGGCTCGGCCCGGCGGGCTTGGCGGCGCGGTCCACCGTGCGGAGCTTCGCCTCGATCCGGGTGCGCTGCGACTCGTCCTCGGCCTTCTTCATCGCATCGCGATAGACGCGCTGTGCCTCGAGCTCGCGGCCGGATTGCCGGTACGCGTCGGCGAGGTGCTCGTTCACGGTCGGGTCGTCGCCCGACAGCTCCACCGCGCGCTCGAGCTGCTCGACGGCGCGCGGGAAGTCGCCGCGCTGGTAGTACACCCAGCCCAGGCTGTCGACGTAGAAGCCGTCGTTCGGGTCGATGTCGAGCGCGCGCCGGATGAGCTGCTCGGCCTCGTCGAGGTTCTGGCCCTGCTCGGCGTAGGAGTAGCCGAGGTAGTTGAGCGCGGCCGCGTTCTTCGGGTTGAGCTCGATCGCCTTCCGCATCGTGGTGAGCGAGGCGGCGCGGTCGCCGGCTTCGCCCTGCAGCGCGCCGAGCGTGAAGTGGTAGCGGTCGTTCCCCGGCTCGGTCGCGACCAGGCGCTGCGCAAAGGCGATGGCCCCGGGCAGGTTCTTGCGGTCGCGCTCGAGCGAGACCATCAGCTCGAGGATCGGCGCGGAGTCCGGCCGGACGGTGAGCGCGTTGTTCGCGTGCCGGATCGCGCCGCCGAGGTCGCTGCCCTTCTGCGCGAGGTACGCGAGCTGGAGCTGCGCCTCGACGTAGAACGGCGAGGTCGCGGGGGTCGCCTCGAGGAACTGGGTCGCCTTGTCGGTCTCGCCGGTCTCGCTGTAGATGACGCCGAGGTAGTAATTGACGCGCGCGTTCTGCGGGTCGGACCCGTGCACGAGGTTGAGCTCGGTCGCGGCGCGGTCGTAGTCGCCTTTCTCGAGGTAGATGAGCGCGATCTTGACGCGGGTCTCGCCGGGATCGGTCTCGATGCGCTCGAGCTCGCGGAACTCGGCGAGCGCCTCGTCGAGGCGCTTCTGGCCGACCAGGACGGCGGCGAGCCGCTTCCGCGCGACGGCGTTGTCGGGGTCGATGTTCAGGACGCGGCGATACAGGCCGGCCGCCTTGTCGGGATGGCCCTGCATCTCCTCGACGAGCCCGAGGTCGGACAGGATGAGCGCGGAGCGCGGGTTCCGCCGGAGCGCTTCGTTGAACTGGTGCGTCGCCTGCTCGAAGCGGCCAGCCGCGGCGTGCATCCGGCCCAGGTAGTAGTAGCCCATCACCGAGCCGGGATTCTCGCGCGTCAAGCGCTCGAGCTGCGCGACGGCCTCTTCCTCGCGCCCGGACTTGCTGAGGAGCGCGGCCAGGAAGAGGTACGCCTCCTGCGCCTTCGGATCCTTCTGGATCACGCGCTCGTAGATCTCTGCGGCCTCTGCCTCGCGGCCGAGGCCGACGAGCGTGCCGGCGAGGAGCAGCTGCGCCTCGACGTCGTCGGGCGCCATGGTCGTGGCGATCTCCGCCTGCTCGTGAGCGGCCTGGAGATCGCCGCGGCGGACGTAGAGGTTCGCAAGGCGGACGCGCAGCCGCGACTCCTCGGGATCGAGCCGCACGGCGGCCTCGAACTCGCGCGTCGCGACGTCGTAATCGGAGTTCTGGAGCGCGACCTGGCCCTTCAGGAAGTGCGAAAGCGCCTCGTCCTCCGACGTGAGGCCGAGCTGGGCGGCGGTCGCGCGATCGAGCGGCTTGGTGGTGTGCACGCCGCCTTCGGGAGCGCGTGCGGCGACCTGCGCGCAAGCCGACAACCCGAGGAACACGGCGGCCAGCAAAAACACGCGTCCCATTTCGCCGGTACTGGCTACCACGCCACCTGCACGCACGAAAGTGGCGGGGTGTTCGGTCGGCAAAGCCGAACGGGGCCCTACTCCCTGCGGTCCTGCGAACTCGCTTCGCTCGCAGCTTCAGTCATGCTGCTCGCTTTACGTCTCACCGACCTCGGACGCCGCGCGGAGCGCGGCCGCGAAGACGGCGGCGACGGGGACCTGGCGGTCGCGGGCGATGCGGCGGCAGTCGTCGTACTCGGGCGCGGCGCGCGTAGTGCCGTCGGGCAGGGTGACCACCTTGACGGCGACGGCTCCGTACTCGGTCGCGACCGTCCGGGATGCTCGCGGCAGCGTGACGCGGCTGACGGGATGCGACCGCACCCCGATCGTCGACGTCTCGCGCAGCACGACCGCGCTGAGACGGTCGCGGTCCTGGGGAGCGGCGATCACCTGGAGGAGGGTGCCGGGGCGCCCCTTCTTCATGACGATCGGCGCGAGCGTCACGTCGCGCGCGCCGGCGGCGAAGAGCGCTTCCACGGCCGCCTCGTAGAGCTCGGGGTTCATGTCGTCGATGTTCGCCTCGAGGACGACCATCTCGTCGCGCTCGGGGAGGGGTCCCGGCGCCCGGAGGCCGGCCGGCGCCCAGCCCGCCGCAGCGTCCGCGGCGAGCGTCTCCGCGAGCACGACGCGCAGGAGGTTCGGGCGGTCCGCGAGCTCGCGGTCGCCGGCGCCGTAGCCGATCGCGATCGGGCGGAGCGGCGGCGGCGGACCGGGTGTCGCGAGCGCGGCCACGATCGCGGCGCCGGTCGGCGTGACCAGCTCGCAGTCGCCGTCGAGCGGCCGGACCGGGAAGCCGCGCAGGAGCTCGATCGTGGCGGGCGGCGGGACCGGGATGACGCCGTGCTGCGAGCGCGCGAACCCCGACCCGAGCGGCAGCGGCGACGCGTAGACGCGCTCGACCGCGAAGTAGTCCAGGCAGATCGACGCTCCGACGACGTCGACGATCGCGTCGATCGCTCCGACCTCGTGGAACTCGACGTCGTCCGCCGGCATGCGGTGGACCCGGCCTTCGGCGTCCGCGAGCGCGCGGAAGATCGCGTGTGCGCGCCGCGCGACGCCGGGTGCCAGGTCGGAGGCGGCGAGGAGCTCGCGGATCTCGCGGTAGTGCCGGTGCGGCGTGCGCGCGTCGTGGTCGTGCGCGTGCCCGCCCGGACGAGGCCGCTCGTGGTGGTCGCGATGCGCGTCCGAGTGGCCATGGTCGTGCTGGGCGTCGTGCTCGTGGGAGTGGCCGTGCTCGTGGGAGTGGCCGTGCGCGCCGGCGTCCGCACCGTCGTCGCCCGCCACGTGGACGATGAACTTCGCCGCGTCGATTCCCGAGCGGACGCGGCGCGCGAGCTCCAGGCGATACGACTCGATCCCGAGCGGCGCGAGCCCGGCCTCGAGGACCGCGAGCGGGACGCCGAGGTCGAGGAACGCTCCGACCGTCATGTCGCCGCTCACGCCGGAGAACGCGTCGAAGTACGCGATCCGCACCGCAGCTAGCCCGCCGCGGCGCGCCGCTTGCCGCGTCGCCGCTCCGCCGCGCGCACGCAGTCCGCGAACAGGCGGTGGTAGTTCGTCACGGTTCCGAGCTGCTGCAGGTACGAGTCGAGACCGACGAGGGCGCGCAGCAGGAATACCCGATGCCCCGGCGACTTGAACACGCGGTGCTCGAGCGCGATCGACGCGACCTGCATGGCGCGGTCGACCGACGCGTACTCGCGCGGGTCGTAGTCGCGGTCCCCGTCGATCGCGGGGCCGAAGATGAGGGTCAGCATCCGGAGGAGCGGCTCGGGGTCGTCGTCGGGGTCGAGGAAGCCGAGCGCGACGCACGCGTGTCCCGCGGCGTCGGCGTCGTGGTCGAGGAGCGCGCGCGCCAGGCGCAGGTATGCCGAGCGGATCTCCTCGGGGAAGATGCGGATCGAGCCGAAGTCCAGGATCGCGAGCTTCGGGTGGTAGGTGACGAGGTAGTTCCCGGGGTGCGGGTCGGTGTGCAGCGTCCCGAACTCGAACACCTGCCGCCAGAGCGCCCGGAAGTACTTGACGCTCAGCCAGTCCTTCAGGCTCTGGTCGATCCCGGGCGAGAGGATGTCCGCGAGCTTGTAGCCGTCGACGTACGACAGCGTGAGGACCCGGCGCGACGTCAGCTCCGGGTGCCACCGGGGGATGATGATCTCCTCGTCGTCCGCGAACATGTCGGCGAAGAGCGCCGTGTTCCGGCCCTCGTTCTCGTAGTCGAGCTCCTCGCCGAGCCGCTCCTCGAGCTCGCGGTACACGTCCTCGACGTCGACGCGCTGCCGGAGCACGTCGCGCGCGACGAGGGTGAACGTCTGGAGGAGCGCCTTCACGTTCTTGAGATCCTGCGCGACGGTCTCGTCGACGCCGGGGTACTGCACCTTGACGGCGACGTCCTCGCCGTCCCGCAGGCGCGCGCGATGCACCTGCCCGAGCGACGCGGCCGCGAACGCCTCGGGCTCGAAGCTCGCGAAGATCTCCTCCGGCGGCTTCCCGAGCTCGCGCACGACCTGCTCGCGGATCATCGGGTACGGCATGGGCGGGACCTGCGACTGCACGACGGAGAGCACCTCGAGGACCTCGGGGGGAAAGAGGTCGTGGCGCATGCTGAGCATCTGGAGGAGCTTCATGAAGGCGCCCTTGAGCTCCTTCGAGCGCTCGACGATCAGAAGGGCGTTCCGGAGGTGCGTGTCGAGCAGCTCGCGGCGCTGCGCGTCGACCGACTGGAACGGGCGCTTCAGCGCGTTCAGCAGGTAGCTGCTGCCGATCTGCGTCGTGAGGGTCCCGACCTTGAGCGCGCGCCGCGTCCTCCCGGTCGTCAAGTAGCTCTTCGCCGAGGGTTTCCGCGCCACGTCGCGACGACGGTAGCACCGCCCGGAATGGCGCGCGAGGCGATCCCTGCGCCGGCTGGGACAGGCTCCTCTAGGCGCGGTTGATCAGCGAAGCCGCGACCGCCGCCCCGAAGCCGTTGTCGATGTTCACGACGGTCACCCCGGCGGCGCACGAGTTGAGCATCGCGAGCAGCGCCGCGAGCCCGCCGAACGACGCGCCGTAGCCGACGCTCGTCGGCACCGCGATCACCGGGCAGTCGACGAGCCCCGCGACGACGCTCGGAAGCGCTCCCTCCATCCCGGCGACGACGATGATCACCGAGGCGCCGACGAGCGCGTGCTTCGCGTCCAGCAGGCGGTGAAGGCCCGAGACGCCGACGTCGGACAGGGCTCCGACCGGGTTCCCGAACGCCTCCAGCGTGCGCACGGCCTCCTGCGCGACCGGAAGGTCCGTCGTTCCGGCCGCGACGACGAGCACGGTGCCGCGCGTCGCGACCCGCGGCGCATCGATGGTGAGCGTCAAGGTCCGCGCGACCGGATCGTGCACCGCTCCCGGCAGCGCGTTGATGAGCGCCGGCGCCATCGCCGGATCGAGGCGCGTGACCAGCACGTTGTGACCCGACGCCGCGAGCCGCTCCCCCAGCGCCCGGATCTGGTCCAGCGTCTTCCCCTGGCCGAAGATCACCTCGGGGAAGCCCACGCGGAGCGCGCGGTGGTGGTCGAGGCGCGCGAAGCCGAGGTCCTCGAAGGGCAGGTGCTTCAGCTCCTCGAGGCCGGCTTCCGGCGTGAGGGTGCCGCTCGCGACCCGCTCGAGCAGCGCGCGCAGGCGTTCCGGGCTCATGGCGACCGACTCTAGCGCGTTTCCCGCGAGTCGCGACCGCTCGTACGCGCCGCGAAGTGATCGAAGCCGGACCCGCTCCCGGGCGCGACCGGCCGCCCGGACGCGTCGACGAGGTGCACCCCGGCGGTCGCTTCGACGACCTCGCCGACGTCCGTCAGCGCGACGCCCGCCCGCGCGGCGAGATCCGCCAGGCCACCCGCCGCGAGCGCCGGCGGGATCGCGAAGACGAGCTCGTAGTCCTCGCCGCCCGTCGCCGCGTAGTCGCGTCCGGCTGCGTCGAGCGCCGCGACCTCGGGCAGCCGGGGGAGGCGGTCGCGCTCGATGCGTGCGCCGACGCCGCTCGCCGTTGCGAGGTGGCCGACGTCGGCGAGGAGACCGTCGCTGACGTCGATCGCGGCGTGCGCTCCGGCTGCGGCGAGGGCGCGCGCGGCCGCGACGCGCGCGACCGGACGTGCCCAGCGGTCCTGCAGCGCCGGGCTCGGCGCGCGGCCCGCGAGCCGCTCGGCGACCGCGGCCGCCGCGGCGCCGAGGTCGCCGGTCACGAGAAGACGATCGCCCGGCCGCGCGCCCGCGCGCGCGAGGCAGCGCCCCTCGACGGAGCCGATCGCGGTCACGGTGACCGAGAGCGCGTCGCCCGACGTGAGGTTCCCGCCGACGAGCGCCGCGCCGGCCTCGTCCGCCGCCGCGGCGCACGCGTCGAGGAGAGCGTCGAGCTCGGCGGCCGCGAACGCCCCCGGTGCGGTCACGGCGGCGAGGACGAAGCGCGGCGTCGCCGCCATCGCGGCGAGGTCGCTCAGGTTGACCGCGACGGCCTTCCGCCCGAGCTCCGCCGCCGTCAGCCACCCGGCCCGGAAGTGCACGCCCTCGACGAGCGAGTCGGTCGTGACCGCGAGCGGCCGATCCCCGGGCTGGACGACGGCCGCGTCGTCGCCCGGGCCGATCAGGACGGCGCCGCCGCCCGCTCGCAGGTCCGCGCCCGGCGGCGCGGAGCGGTCGCGCGCGCGCGCCCGCAGGCGCTCGCACAGGCGCTCGAGAAAGGAGTGCTCGCCGACGTCGCCGATGGAGCGGCCGTCAGGCAAACTTCTCGCGCACCTTGTCGAAGAAGCCCTTCGGCGCCGTGTCCTGGCCGACGCTCTGCGCGAATTCCTCGAGCAGCTCGCGCTGGCGCGGGGTCAGCTTGCGGGGCGTCTCGACGACGACCCGGATGCGCTGGTCGCCCCGGCCGTAGCCGTGGAGGTCGGGCACGCCCTTGCCCCGGAGGCGGAACACGCTGCCCGATTGGGTGCCGGGTGGGACCTTCAGCTTGACGGACCCCTCGAGGGTCGGGACGTCGAGCTCGGCACCGAGCGCGACCTGCGCGAACCCGACCGGGATCTCGCACAGGACGTCGTTGCCCTCGCGGTGGAAGAGCTCGTGGTCGCGCACCGAGACGACGACGTAGAGGTCGCCCGTGCCGCCGCTTCCGTTCTCGCCCTCGCCGCGCAGCTTGAGGCGCGTGCCGGTGTCGACGCCGGGAGGCACCTTCACCTGCAGGCTGTGCTGCCGGCGCACGCGGCCGCTGCCGCTGCACTTGGGACACGGATCCTTCACGACCTGGCCGCGGCCGCTGCACTGGCCGCAGGTCTTCGCGATCGAGAAGAAGCCCTGCTGGAACCGGACCTGGCCGGCGCCGCGGCACGCCGGGCACTTCGTCGGCGCGGCGCCGTTCCGGCCGCCGGTGCCTTTGCAGTCGTCGCACGGCGCGGAGCGCGGGATCGAGATCGTCTTGTCGCAGCCGAACGCGGCTTCCTCGAACTCCACCTCGAGCGTGTAGCTCAGGTCCTCGCCTCGGCGCCGCCCGCCGGCTCCGCGCCGGCCCGTCGACGCGCCGAAGAACTCGCCGAAGATGTCGCTGAAGAGGTCCTCGAAGCCGCTCGCGCTGAAGTCGAATCCGGCGGCGCCGGAGTCGAAGGCGGCGTGTCCGAAGCGGTCGTACTTCGCGCGCTGCCCCGGGTCGGAGAGCACCTGGTAGGCCTCGGACGCTTCGCGGAAGCGCGCCTCGGCCTGCTTGTCGCCGGGGTTCCGGTCGGGATGGAATTTCAGCGCGAGCTTCCGGAACGCCTTCTTGATCGTCTCTTCGTCGGCGGAGCGATCGACGCCGAGGACCTCGTAAAAGTCGCGCTTGTTGGCCACGTTCGATTTCTCGGTCGGCGATTGTCGGCTACGGGATCGGGCAGTTCAAGCGCGCGCTTCGACGTCGCGCGAGCCGAGCCGGGTTGCCCGAACGCGCTCGGCCTCCCGCGCGCGATGCACTCGGCCTCGCAACGCGGTTCCCGCTTGCTCGGCACGCCTCCGGTCTCGCGCGCTTCCGGCGGACCGGTCCCCCGGCCGCCGGAAGCGCGGAGCCCCATCGCGAAGACGTGCGCGGGGATCTCCTCCCCGCTCCGCCACCCCCGTCAGTAGATCAGCCTTTCACCTCTTCGAAGTCGGCATCGACGACGTCATCCTTCTTGCCGCCGCCTCCGCTGCCTCCGTCACCACCCGGCTGCTGCGCTCCCGGCTGCGGCCCGCCGGCGGACGACGACGCCTTCGCGTACATCGCCTCGGCGAGCTTGTGCGAAGCGCGGGACAGCTCGTTCGTCGCGTTCCGGATCGTGTCGGCGTCCTGGCTCTCGAGCGCCTTCTTGGCGTCCGCGATCGCCGACTCGACCTGGCCGCGCTCGCCCGGATCGATGCTCGCTCCGTGCTCCTGGAGCGACTTCTCGGTCTGGTACACGAGCGAGTCCAGCTGGTTGCGGGCCTCGATCGTCTCGCGGCGCTTCCGGTCCTCCTCCGCGTGGGCCTCGGCGTCGCGCACCATCTTCTTGATCTCGTCCTCGTTCAAACCCGAGGACGCGGTGATGCGGATCGACTGCTCCTTGCCGGTGCCGAGGTCCTTCGCGCTCACGTGCACGATGCCGTTCGCGTCGATGTCGAAGGTCACCTCGACCTGCGGGACGCCGCGCGGCGCGGGCGGGATGCCGATCAGGTCGAACTGGCCGAGCAGCTTGTTGTCGGCGGCCATCTCGCGCTCGCCCTGCGTGACGCGGATCGTGACCGCGGTCTGGTTGTCGGAAGCGGTCGAGAAGATCTGGCTCTTCTTGGTCGGGATGGTGGTGTTCTTCTCGATCAGCTTCGTCGACACGCCGCCGAGGGTCTCGATGCCGAGCGACAGCGGCGTCACGTCGAGCAGGAGGACGTCCTTCACGTCGCCCGCCAGCACGCCGCCCTGGACGGACGCGCCGACCGCGACGACCTCGTCCGGGTTGACGCCCTTGTGGGGCTCCTTCCCGAAGAGCTTCTTGACGCGCGCCTGCACCGCCGGCATGCGGGTCATGCCGCCGACCAGGACGACCTCGTCGATGTCCTTCGTCGAGAGGTTGGCGTCGCGGAGAGCCGTCGTGCACGGGGCGTCGAGCCGGTCGAGCAGGTCGTTCACGAGCGCCTCGAGCTTCGCGCGCGAGAGCTTGATGTTGAGGTGCTTCGGACCGGACGCGTCGGCCGTGATGAACGGCAGGTTGATGTCGGTCTCCATCGAGCTCGAGAGCTCGATCTTGGCCTTCTCCGCCGCCTCCTTCAGACGCTGGAGCGCCATGCGGTCGTTCCGGAGGTCGATTCCCTGGTCCTTTCGGAACTCGTCGGCCAGGTAGTCGATGATCCGCTGATCGAAGTCCTCGCCGCCGAGGAAGGTGTCGCCGTTGGTCGACTTCACCTCGAACACGCCGTCGCCGACCTCGAGGATCGAGACGTCGAACGTCCCGCCGCCGAGGTCGAACACCGCGATCTTCTCGTCCTTCTTCTTGTCGAGCCCGTAGGCGAGGGCGGCAGCGGTCGGCTCGTTGATGATGCGCTTGACCTCGAGCCCGGCGATCCGGCCGGCGTCCTTGGTCGCCTGGCGCTGGCTGTCGTTGAAGTAGGCCGGGACGGTGATGACGGCGTCCGTCACCTTCTGGCCGAGGTAGTCCTCGGCGGTCTGCTTCATCTTCTGCAGGATGAACGCCGAGATCTCGGCCGGGCTGTAGCGCTTGCCCCGGACCTCGACCCACCCGTCGCCGTTGTCGGCGCGGACGACCTTGTAGGGCAGCACCTTCATCGCGCGCTGCACCTCGGCGTCGTCGAAGCGCCGGCCGATCAGGCGCTTGATCGCGAAGATGGTGTTCTCCGGATTCGTGACCGCCTGCCGCCGCGCGATCTGACCGACCAGGCGCTCACCGTTCTCCGCGAACGCGACCACGGACGGCGTCACCCGGCTCCCTTCGGAGTTGGTGATGACCGTGGGGTCGCCCCCTTCCATGACGGCGACGCACGAATTCGTGGTTCCCAGGTCGATCCCGATGATCTTGCTCATAGCTCCCCTTCCGCCGCCGCCCCGGTCGCGCCCGACGCGTCGCCGAAGGCGAGCGCCGCCGCAGGCGTCCGGAGCGACTGGCGTTTCCTTGAAGTGCGGTGGGGATAAGCACGATCCCCGGCGAATCAACCCCGTGCGGGGCAATTCCCGCTCGCCCGGGGGGCCCGTCCGGGCGCGCCGAAACCCTGCTAGGCCGGTCGCTTGTCGGACGTCGACCCGGGCCGCGGGAGCGCAGGCGCCTTGGCGACGGTCACCTGGGCCGGCCGGAGAAGCCGCTCGTGGAGCCGGTAGCCCGGCAGGTGCTCGTCGACGACCGTCCCGGGCTCGTGCTGGTCGCTCTCGACGTGCGCGAGCGCCTCGTGGTGGGCCGGGTCGAAGGTCGCGCGCGCGGCGGGGACCCGAGCGACGCCGAACCGGCCGAGGACGTCGGAAAACTGCTGCAGCACCATCTCGGCGCCCTTCAGGAGCGCGTCGATCGGGCTCGCGCCCCCGCCGGGCCCGCGCCGGGCGCCAGCCGAGCCGGCCTCGCGCGCCGCGCGAACGGTACGCTCGAGGTTGTCGACGACCGGCAGCATCTCGCGCAGGAGCGGCTCATTGGCATAGCGCAGCGCTTCCGATTTCTCGCGCTGGAGGCGGCGCTTGAAGTTCTCGACGTCCGCGCGCTCGCGGAGGAAGCGGTCCTGGCTCTCCTTCGCCTCGGCGGTCGCGGCCGCGAGCTCCGCGCGGAGCTGCTCGATCCGGGCGAGCGCCTCGGGGAGCGTCTGCGGCAGAGCCGGCTCGGGACGCTCGCCGGCATCCGCCTGCGGTCCGTGCCCCTCCCGCCCCGCCGCGTCGCCCCCGCTCATCGACCCGTTCGGGCCGTCGTGTTGCCGATCGGCCATCGCAAGAATCCCGTCTCCGTAGCCCCGTAGCCCCGCGGGAAGCTAAGCACGCGACTTTTCACTGTCAACGCGATTCGCTAACGCGCGATCGTGCAGCTCCTTTCGACGCCCGCGATCGTGCTGCGCGCGCACGACTACGGCGAGTCGGATCGCATCGTGACCTTCCTCACCCGGGACGGGGGGAAGCTCTCCGGCATCGCCAAGGGCGCCAAGCGCTCGCAGCGTCGCTTCGCCGGCGCGCTCGGGCTCTTCTGCCACGTCACGCTCGACTACCGGCACCGGCCGTCGGCGGAGCTCGCTTTCCTCGAGCGCGCGGTCCTCATCCGGCCGTGGAAGTCGATCCTCGACTCCCTGGAGCGCTTCGCCGCCGCGACCCACGTCGTCGAGGTCGCCGACAAGATGACGGTCGAGCACGAGGTCGGCGACGAGCTGTACTCCGTCGTCCTCGCGGCGCTCGCGCGCATCGACGCGGCCGAGCCCGGCCCGGCGACTCTCCGCCTGTTCGAGCTCGCGACGCTCGCCGCCTGCGGCTACCGCGCCGAGCTCGCGAGCTGCGTCGTCTGCCGCGGGTCGCTCCTGAACGGCGGCGGGGCGCCGCGCCTGGCACCCGCGTCCGGCGGCGCCGCGTGCGCGCGCTGCGCGCCGCGCGACGACGCGACCACGGCCGTGTCGCCGTCGGCGATCGCGCACCTCGCGAGCATGCAGGAGGCGCTCGCGCGGCCGGGCGTCCGGGTCGACGCGGGAGCGCTCCTCGACGTCGAGGCCGCGGCCGTCGCCGGGCTCACGCACGCGCTCGCGCGCGAGATGGCCGCGGCGCTCGCGGCGCTCCTCGCGCCGCACCTCCGCGGGCGCCTGCGCTCGGCGGCGGTGCTCGGGCCGATCCTGGGGCGCGCGTTCGACGGATGAGCGGCGAGCCCGGCGTTGCGGGAGCTTCCGCCCCGCGGCGCCGGGCTCGCGCGCTTCCCGTCGCGCCGATCGTCACGCGGCCGCGGGCATCCCGCGGCCCTGGCAGGCCGCGACCCGTGCGCGCAAGCTGCCGGGGCAGACGCACGACCGCGTCGGCGACACCATGCGCGGTGTGCAGCCGACGCGGACGGCGCGCGCCGCCTCCTCTCTCGCGGCGCGGCGCTCGCGAAATTGCCGCCGACGAAGCTACGCCGGCGGCAATTCGTGCCTTGGAACTCGCGGGGGCGCGGGCCGCTCGCCCGCCCGATCCGCCGACCGCGCGGCGGCTTGCGCCGCGCGGTCGACGTCGGTCGGGCGAGCGACTCGCGTTCCGTCACGGCAGCTCGTTCAGCTGCCAGCCGAACGACCTCTGGTCCCAGGTCGCGGTCACGGAGAAGGTCTGACCGCCGGCCGAGAAGTCGAAGGTCATGTCGGGCAGGGTCGCCCTCGACTGGAGGTTCGCGTCGAACGCCTGGATGTCGACCTTCCAGGCATCCGGCTGCCCGTCGCGCTGCGAGATGCGGACGAACGCGATCCCGCCGTTCGCGGCGGCGCTGTTGTCGTTGAAGGTGAACACGCTGCCCTGCTGGTTGAAGCTGCCGGCCGGGAGGCTCAGGCTGAAGATCGGGTTGAACTGCGCGTTGCTCAGCGAGATCGTGAACGGCGCGGAGTTGGGATCGAAGTTCGCGCCGGCCGTCACGATGCCGTGGAACTCGATGAAGTCGGGCCGCGCGGCGTCGCCGAGGAACCGGATCCTGGACGGGCAGGCGTGCGGGCAGTTCCCGACGTTCACGTTCTGGACGAACACGACCTTCGTGCAGCCGTCGGCCATGCACATCGCGCACACCGACGGAGCATTGGTCGAGCAAGCGGTGAGCGACGCCGGGTCGCTGTGCGCGCTGATGCCGAGCTGCGTGACCCCCGTCGCGTCGACGACCCTCACGCGGACCGTCGCGACCGGAACCGTCCCTCCAGGCGGCAGGGTGATCGGCGAAGACAGCGTGATGAGGACGTTGTCTCCGCCGCCGGAAGCGCACGAGCTGACGGCGGGGTCGTTGGAAACGCATCCATTGCCGCCGACCGGGACGAACGCGAGCTTGCCGGGAACCTGCGTCGAGCAGGTCGGGTCGGCGCACGCGAGCATCACCATGATGGCTCCGCCCAGCGTCGCCTGGACGTCACCGGTCCCGTCGGGCACGACGACGGCGGGCGTGTCGCTGCTCGAGTTCCGGGCCGCGATGGCGACGTCGATGACGTCGTTCGTCGCGAGTAGGCCCCAGTTGCTGGGGACGACGATGAGCGAGCCGCTGGCCTGGACGGCGGCGGCCGGTCGCGCGCTCCCGCTGACCGCCAGGAGGGCGATGCCGAGGGCGCACGCGATCCGAAGGGACGTTCGGGGGGTCTTCATGATGCCGGACTCCTTCTCGCCGGATCGTTGCCGGCGTCGCGGACGACGGGCGAGGTGCCCGTCGAAACGTTCCGTGGATTGGGCGCGGACAGTCTCTGAGCGCGGACGGCGACGCGCGCCTGTCAGCCCCCGCGCGCGAGTCCGGTCGCCGGCGCGACAAGGCAACTGGCGTGCCGGGGGCCGCCGTGGCCGCGGCGGTCGCTGCGCCCCGCCGTTGCTGGATCCGCACGAGCCGGCGCCGTGTCGCGGCGGTGAAAATAAGCGAAGGCTCAGGCGTTTTTACAGGAAGTGCGCGCTGGCCGGCCGCTACCGGGGCGCTCGGGGGGCGGGCCGGACAGCCCTCACGAGCCGAGCTCCGACGCGAACACCTCGGCGATCGGAGCGAAGCGGAAGTCCGCGAGCAGGCGGTCGAGCTTGGCGGCGAGCGAGCCGCGGCCGACCGCGTTGAAGAACCGGACGTAGGCGGGCGTCCCGCGCAGCTTCGGGGACGCCGGATCCAGCTCCCAGGGATGCGTGTAGACGATCGCCGGACCGATCTCGCGCTCGAAGCGGGCCAGGAAGTGGCGCGTGAACGCGTAGGGCAGGGCGCGGAGCGCAAAGCCGCCCGCGGCGCACGGCACCACGTGGCCGAGCGGAAGGCGCGTGAGCGGCAACGGCAGCTCCCAGAGCCCGCTCGCGAGACGGACCGGGCCGCCGCCGTTGCCGAGGAGCGGCACCGCGCCCGGACGGTAGCGGAGCGGCAGGTAGCTGGAGTCGTAGCGGAAGCCGCATTCGGCGATCACGTCGAGCGCCCAGAGGTCGCCCGTGCCGCGAAGGAAGCACGGAGCCCGGAAGCCGGCGACGGGCGCGCCGAGGACCTGCTCCAGCACGTCCTTCGCGCGCGCCACGTCTTCCCGGAGCTCGCCGCGCGCGCGCTCGGCGGCGGGCAGATGGCGGTCGCCATGGCACGCGATCTCGTGTCCGGCCTCGCGCGCCCGCCGGACGAGGTCGGGATGGTGGCGCGCGACGTCCGCCAGCACGAAGAGCGTCGCGCGCGTCTCGCGTCGCGCGAGGAGCTCGAGGAGCGCCGTCAGGTTGCGATCGACGCGCCGCCCCACGGCCGCGATCTCGACCGGCAGCGCAGGCCCCTCTCGCCGGCTCTCGTCATGGAACCAGTCCTCGACGTCGATCGTGAGAGCGTTCGGGCGCGACATCGCGGGCTCGGGCACCATCGCATCCGGCGCGCGTCCGGCAAAGCGCGGTGCGCCGTCCGAAGCGGTGGCGCGGGTTCTGCACGGACCCTGCCACCCGATGTCTCGTGTTCGCCGCAAGTCCGCGGATCGGCGCCCGGCGTCGCCGCGCCGGCGTGGCGCCGTCAAGCATGCGCACGCCGGTGTAGAATCGTCCGGAGGGCCGCGATGCGCCCCCGACGAACGACCCGACCCCGGACCGGCTCCAGCGCGCTCTCGAGCGGCTCGAATGGGTGGCGCAAGCGCGCGTCCTCCTGCGCGAGGACGGCGACCTGCTCTCCGGCGAGGCGTTCGTCGTCGCGCGCGACGAGACGAACCTGCTCGCCCGGCTCGCGCAGGCGACCGAGGTGGTGCGCTCGTTCGACTGGCGCGTCCACGACGTGTTCGTCGTGCCGGTCGCGTCGATCGAATGACGGGCTGGTCGTATCTAGCCCGAAGACGGGCCGAGGGCCTCGCGCAAGGCCGCGGCCATCGCCTCGCGCGTGAAGGGCTTCGTGAGGTACCCGCTCGCCCCGGCCTCGCTCGCAGCGCGGCGGTGCTTGTCGCTCGAGCGCGACGTGCAGACGATCACCGGAAGGTCCTTGAGGCGCGGGTCCGACCGGATCTCGTGCAGGAGCTCGTAGCCGTGCATGCGCGGCATCTCGAGGTCGGTCACGAGGACGCGGAAGCTCCCGCTCCGGAGCTTCTCGAGCGCGTCGCGGCCGTCGACCGCGGTGCGCGACGTGAAGCCCTCCGCGGCGAGCAGGTGCGCGGCGAGGCGGCGCACGCTGATCGAGTCGTCCGCCCAGAGCACCGTCGCCTCGTCGGACGCGGCGTCGGGCGCGCCGTCGCGCGCGTCGGGATCCGAAGGGGACGCGGCGCGCGTGCTCGCTCCGACGTCGGCCGGATCGGCGTCCGCCGACCACGCGGTCGCGAGCCAGGCCTCGAGCCGCGCGGCATCGATCACGAAGATCACCTGGCCGTCGCCCGAGAAGGTCGCGCTCGTGACGAAGGGATGGCCCGCGAAGAGGCGTCCGAGCGGCCGCACGACGGCTTCGCGCTGCGCCTCCACCCGGTCCACGAGGAGCGCGATGCGGTGGTCGGCGGCGCGCAGCACGATCGCCGTCGCCGGCGTCCCGCGCGCGCGCGCGCCGACGAGCGCCGTGAGCGAGACCGCGGGGACGACGTCGTCGCCGACCCGGACGCGGCGCGCGCCGTCGCGCGCGACCTCCTCGGGGTCGACGTTCACGACCGTCTCGATCGGGCCGTGCGAGAGCGCGTAGACCTCGTCGCCGGCCCGAAGGAGGAGCACCTGGTCGATCACCGCGGTGAGCGGGAGCGTGATCCGGAAGAGCGCGCCCTTGCCGTCGCGCGACTCGACTGAGACCGACCCGCGGAGCTGCTCGACCTCGCCCGCGACGACGTCCATGCCGATCCCGCGGCCGGCCAGATCCGTCACCTGGCTCCGCGTGGAGAAGCCGGGGCGGAAGATGAGCGCCGCCAGATCGTCGCGCGTCGCGGCCGCGTCCGGCTCGAGGAGGCCGGTTGCGATGCCCTTGGCGCGGATCGCCTCGAAGTCGAGACCGCGCCCGTCGTCGCGCAGCGTGATGTCGACGCTGCCGTGGCGCTGCACCGCTCGGATCTCGACCATCCCGACGTCCGGCTTGCCCGCGGCGCGCCGGTCCACGAGCGGCTCGAGGCCGTGCGACACCGCGTTCCGGACGAGGTGGAGGAGCGGTCCGTAGAGCGACTCGATGAGCGCGCGGTCGACCTGGACCTCGCCCCCGATGCAGAGCAGGTCCACCTGCTTT
The DNA here is from genome assembly GCA_035651755.1 of Binatia bacterium. Lineage (GTDB taxonomy): Bacteria > Desulfobacterota > Binatia > UBA12015 > UBA12015 > DASRFA01. Next base: position 92,025 of record DASRFA010000024.1, read on the forward strand.
CCGACCTGGCGCGCCGCCTCGCGCGTCGGGCGCTGCAGGCGCCGGAAGAGCGTGTCGAGCGACAGGAGCCGCATCCCGGTGATGGTCCGCTGCAGGCTCGACGTCACCTTGGAGACCTGGCGCGTCTCCTCCGCCATCGTCTCGATCAGGCCCCCGAGCTGCTCGACGATCTCGCCGGTGTCGGCCGCGAGCTCGACCAGCGTCCGGACGAGCAGGTTGAAGTCGTCGTACTTGTCGAACTCGAGGTCGGTGAAGTCGACCGTCGACGAAGCCGCGCGCGCCGCGGGCGCGTCGCCGGCGCCGTCGTCGCCTTGCGGCGCGGGATGGAACTCGAAGCCGCGGAAGCCCTCGATCGTCTCGTGGACGCGGAGGCGTCCGAAGCTGAGCTTGTCCTTGAGCTCGTGGACGGCGCTCATGGTGTCTTCCATGCGCGTCCGGCTGACGACCAGCTCGCTCACCCGGTTCATGAGGAGGTCGAGCCGGCTCGCGTGCACGCGCACGATCGCGGACTCGGGATCGCCTCCCGAGACGACCGCCGAGCTCGGCTCGCGCGTCGCGGCGGCCGGGGCACCGCCCGGCGGCCCGGTCGGGATCACGGTCGGCTCGCTCGCCGCGCCGAGCGGCGCGGCCGCGCGCGCCAGCACCTCGTCGATCCGCGCGGCGACGTCGCTCAGGATGCGATGCTCGTGCGAGACGCCGCGCGACTCCGCGAGGAGACCGGCGACCGAGTCGACGAGCTGCAGCAGGAGCTCCACGAGCGCGTCGGGATCATGCGTCGCGGCGCCCTCGATGATGCTCTCGAGCAGCGTCTCGCCGGCGTGCAGCTGCTCGGCGATGCGGTTCAATCCGACGGCGGCCGCCGCTCCCTTCAGCGTATGGAACTGCCGGAACAGGACGCGGAGCTGCTTCTGGTCGCGCGGGTTCCGCTCGAGCTTCAGGAGCGCGGTTTCGGAGGCCTCGAGCGCCGCGTCGGCGTCGAGAAAAAAGGCCTCCATGATCTCGCGCTCGACATTGGCGCCGGCATCGCTCGCCGCGGCCGGCGCTTGCGCGAGAGCGGCGTCCGCGCGGTCGCGGGGCGACGGTGCCCCGTCCTCGTCGACGAGGCTCGCGGCCGACGCGTCGGCGAGGGTCTGGAGCGCGCTCGCGGGGGGCTCGAGCCCGGCGGCGAGGAAGACCTCGCCGAGCGCCGGGGCGACCGAGCGGAAGAACTCCGGGCGCAGCGGCAGCGGCTCGGCGCCGTCCGCGATCGCCTCGAAGGCGTTCTGGAGCTGCATGCCGAGGTCGCGGAGGTCGTCCCGGCCGACGGTCGCGGCGCTTCCCTTGACGGTATGGAAGACCCGACCCAGGTCCGCGCACAGGTCGGCCTGCTGCGCCGGGTCCATCATCCGGAGCAGCGTCTCCGGCACTTCGCCGAGGAGCTCCGTCAGCTCGAGGACGAAGGTCTCCGCGAGCATCGCGGCGAGCTCCGGATCGCTCGCCGGGCCGCTCGCGGTCGCGGGATCCTCGGGCGGCGCGAACTTCGGGACGAGATCCTCGCGCTCCTCGAACTCGGGCTCCGCCGCGCGCGACGCCTCGTCGCGATTGACGTCGCTCTCGAGGAGCCGGCGCTCGCGCGCGTCGAACGCGGCCATCATCTCGTCGAACAGGCGATCCTGGCTCTCGCCGGTGCCTTCGAGGCAGTCGTCGAGCATGCGCTGTGCCGGCTCGAGCGCGGCGCGCGTCGCGCGGACGAGCTGGCGGGCCGCGTGGCGGTTCCGCTCCGCGACCTCGACCGCCATCTCGGCTGCGCGCTGCAGGACCGCCCCGGCGCGGCTCAGCTGTGGCAGCTCGGCGAGCGCGGCCGATCCCTTGAGCGCGTGGCCGCGTGCCGCGACCTCCGCGAGAGCGCGGCCGTCGGCGGCGTCGTCGAGCTGCGCGAGGCGATGGCCCATGCCCGCGAGCAGCTCGCGCGCCTCGATCCGGAAGAGCTCGCGGATCGTCGCGACGCTCATGCCGCGCGCGCCGCCGCCGACGGCGCCGGCGGCTTCCATGGCCGCGCCCGTCGCCGTCGGATCGCCTTTGGCCGCGTCCCTCATCGCGCGTCCCCGCCGCCGCTGCAGCTAGGAGTGGAACCGGCTCGCACGCGCATCGAGCTCCTCGAAGGCGTGGATCAGCTCGCCGGTGGTCCGGCGCGCGACCTCGGTCGACTGCTGCACTCCCTGCGCGCCCTCCGCGAGACGGGTCACCGCGTCGCCGAGGTGCCCCGCGCAGCCCGTCTGGTGCTCGACGCCTTGCGCGATCGACTGCACCGCCGCGCTCACGTCCGACGTCGCCGAGACGACGCGCTCGAGCGCGTGCTGTGCCTCGGACGCGGCGGCCGCCTGCACCTCGAGCCGCTCGCCCTGGCGCTCCATGCCGGACACCGCCTCGTTCACGTCGGCCTGGATGCCCGCGATGAGCCGCTCGATCTCCTTGGTCGAGGCGGCGGCGCGCTCGGCGAGCTTTCGCACCTCCTCGGCCACGACCGTGAAGCCCTGCCCGTGCTCGCCGGCCCGCGAGGCCTCGATCGCGGCGTTCAGCGCGAGCATGTCGGTCTGGGCCGACATCTTCGAGATCGCGCCGATGATCGCCGAGATCTGCATCGAGCGCTCGCCGAGCCGCTTGATCTTGACGGTCGCCGACCGGGTCTCGCGCGAGAGGCTCTCCATCCCCGCGATGACGTCGCCGATCGCGGTCTGGCCCTGCCGTGTCGCCTGCTCGTTCCGGCGCGCGATCTCGAGCGCGGTCGTGCACTGCTCGTCGATGCGCTCGGCGGTCGCGCGCAGCTCCTCGAGCGAAGCGGTGGTCGTCCCGCACTCGCGCGCCTGCGTCGCCGCTCCGCGAGAAGCCTGCTCGGCCGACGTGCGGATCTGGTCGGCCGACGCGCCGACGCGACCGGTCGTCTGCTTGAGCGTCGAGACCAGCGTGCCGACCGTGTCGAGCATCTCGTTCAGCGCCTGGGACACGCCCCCGAGCGGCCCCTCCGCGACCGCGGCGCGCTGCGCGAGATTCCCTTCCGCGACCTCGCGCACGACGTCGATGAGCGACGACGCGTCTGTCGTGACGCGCTGGTTCTCCTCGTCGGCCTTCTCGAGGAGGAGCTGCCGCTCGTCGAGCAGGCGATTGAGGACGACCGCCAGGTCGCCCATGGCGCCGCCCTGCGAGGCGTCGAGCCGCGCCGAGCGGTCGCCGCGCAGCGCCCGCTGCGCGCCTTCCGTGAGCCGGTGGAGCGTCCGACCGAACTGCTGCCAGAGCCGTCCGCCGACGAGCCAGCCGAGCGCGGCAGCGAGGGCGGCCACCAGCGCGAACGCCGGGACGAGCCCCCGCAGCGGCGCCATCACCTCGCCCTCGGGCCGCTCGACCGCGATCGTCCACGGGCGGTCGCCGACCCGCGTGCCGCCGTACGAGCCGAGCACCGGGCCGCTCGCTCCGTCGAAGCGCGCGCGCCCCTCGCCGGAGGCGACCGCCTGCTCGACTCCGGCCGAGCGCGCCGGCGCCAGCGCGATCGGGCTCGCTTCCGCGGACGCATCCGGATCGTCCGGGTTCGCCTGCTGCCAGAACGCCTGCGGATCGATCAGGTAGGAGCGCGGCGTGCTGCGCAGCTTCCCGTCCGGTCCGACCGCGAAGACGTCGCCGCGCCCGCCGAGCCCGAGCCGCTGCCAGCGGTCGCTATCGGTGCCCGCGACGAGCGCGCCGTCGATGCGATCGGCGGACACCGCCGCGACCACGGTTCCGACGCGCGTCGCACCGTCGAACACGGGCGCCGCCGAGAACAGCATCGCGCGATCGCCGAACGCCGGGCTGCGTTCGACGTCGCTCAGGCGCGCGCCGTCGCTCGCCGGACCGTCGTTCGTGCCGCGCGCGATCTTCGCGAGCTCCGACTCGCGCATGCCGGCGCCGCGCAGCGACGTCACGCCGTCGGTCAGCTTCGTCGAGCTGTAGAGGATCTGCGCGCCCGGCGTGTCGACGAGCAGCACGCTGTCCCAGCCGTTCCGATGCGCGAGCGGCTGGAGCCAGCCGTTCAGGTCCGCCGCGACGCGCGCCGCGCTGGCGTTCGCGGAATCGCCGCCGCCCTTCGTCTTCTCCGCGGGCCGATCGCCGGCGTCGCGCAGCTCGCGCAGCGCGCGCGACACGCGGGGATCGTCGGCGAGGCTCTGCGTCGAGCGCCGGATCTCGGCGAGCGACTCGGCGAGCGAGCGCGTCGCCGCTTGCCGGACGGCGTCGAGATGCTCGAGCGCGTCGCGCTCGACGAGCGACCGGATTGCGAGCCAAGCGGCGCCGCCGACCAGCGCCGCGACGGCGAGGCTCAGAACGGCGAGTCGGACGGCGCCCGCGCGTCCGGGCTCGGCGCTTCCGGAGCGCGTCGCCGTCGCGATGCGCACGGCGGGCGACGCCGCCTGCGGCTTCGTGCGAGCGACCATGAACTACCTCCCCCCCACCACCGGCGGACCCGCAGGCGTCGCGAGATCCGGCGCGCCGCCCCCCTGCTCGACGGGCGTTCTCGCGAAGCCGGTCGATCGCCGCCGAAACCCCGAAGCGACGTGCGTCGCGACCGCAGCGAGCAGCCGCTCGCCGTCGATGATCGCGGTCCGCTGATCGTCCTTTCCGGCCGTGCCGCGCACGAGCGCGTTGCGGTCGCGCTCCGCGACGTCGCTGCGCTGGATCTCCCACGGCGCGATGTGGCGCACGGTCGCGACCCCGTCGACCACCGCCGCGACCGTCAAGTCGCCCTCGGCCAGCACCAGAAACGTGTCGGAGCGCTCGAGCGGCCGGTCCGGCACGCCGAGGAAGCGGTCGAGCCGCATGAGCGGCACGACCTCGCCGCGCAGGTTGAACGCTCCGAGGAGCTCGTCGGACGCGCGCGGGAGCGGCGTGAACGCCCGCCAGTCGAGCACCTCGCGCGCCACCCGGGTGGAGATCGCGAAGCGCGCGCCGCCGCGCGTGAAGACGCAGTAGTCGCTCCGCAGGCGCACCTCGCTGCCGGCCGCCGCGGTCGCGCCTTCCTGAGCTTCGTGCCTCTCCATCCTCCTCACCTCATCCCACCGCGGTCGCGCGGCGTCGCCTCGACGCGAGCGCCGGCCGCGCTCACACCGTCACGATCTCGAGCCCCATCTCGACCGCGGTCGCGGGCTCTCCGGCGGCGCCGCGCGCGAGCTCTCCGACCCAGCCACGGATCGCGTCCGCGTCGGCCAGCCGCACCTCGAAGCCGGCTCCGTCGTCCACGTGCCCGGCGTCTCCGAGCGCGACGAATCGCGTTCCCTCCCGACCGATCGCGCGCGCTCGCACGGCGGCCTCGCGCAGCGCGGCGTCGCCGGCATCGGCGATCACGACGTACTCGGGGCCGAGGAGGCGGACGAGCGCGGGCAGCGCCGCGAAGTCGCCTTCGATCACGAGGGCGGGCACCTCGGGCGCGACCTCGATCGCGGTCGCGAGCTCGGCGTGCAGCGGGTGGTCGACGGGGCAGGCCGCGACGACGCGCGGTCCGGGGGTCGCGCGCGCGCCCGCGGCGCCCGCCGCTGCGAGCGCGATCGCGGCCTCGCAGAGCGAGCGGTGGGCGTCGAGCAGGGTCGCGGCGATGCTCGCGAACGAGCCGTCGGGCCGCAGGCGATAGGGTGCGATCTTCCCGTCGATGACGTGGCGGGCGAGCTCGCTCATGCGGTCGCTCGCACGAGCCAGGCCGGGTGCGAGCCGCGTGATCGTGCGCTTGGCCGCGACGCGCGGCGCGTGGCCGTTCGCCGGGTGCTCTTCCAGCGCGTCCGCCGCGATCACGTCCTCGAGCTGGCGGAGGAGCGCGCTGAAGGTGTCGTGCACGGTGGCCGGCGCGGCGGTCTCCGCGCCGCGTGGGGTCGTGGCCGGCGTCGCGTCGGTGCCTCGAGCGGCGTCCGCGGCGGCCTCGCCGCCGGCATCGGCGCGCGGGTGGGACGGGACCGCGGCGCGGAGACGCGCGAGCGCGTTCGCGACCACGGCCGTGACGACCTCGGGCTTGAACGGCTTCGTGATGTAGCTGACGACGTTCTGTGCGTCCTGGTAGGCCTGGCGGATCGATGCGCCCTTCGCGGACACGAGGATGACCGGCGTGTTCGCGGTGATCGGCATGACGGCGAGCGCTGCGCACACGTCCGGCCCGCGCATGTCGGGCAGGACGTAATCGAGCAGGACGAGGTCGGGCGCGAAGGAGCTCGCGCGATTCAGCGCGTCGCGCCCGTCGGCCGCGAATTCGAGCGCGTAGCCGTGCGGCTTCAGGATGAACTCGAGCGCGCGGCGGATCGTCAAGCTGTCGTCGACGACCAGGATCCGCGACGGGCTCATGGCGCGGCTTCCGGCGTCGCCCCCGCGTCGCCCGCCCCGGCCGGCGCCGCGTCGCGGGCCGCGAGGGCCTGTGCGATCGCGCGCGGGTCGAGGATGAAGTGCGGGCGCCGATCGATCAGGTGGACGAAGCAGCGCGGCTCGCCCGCGCCGTCGGCGAGGGTGGTCGCGAGGACCGGCGCCGTCCCGAACGACGCCTCGCGAATCCCGAGGCACGCCTGTGCGGCGAGGGCGACGCGGCCGGCCGGCGTGCGGACCACCATCACCTGCGACGGCGGCGCCGCATCCGCGGGCGGAGGAACGCCGATCAGCTCGCCCCAGGTGACGAGCGGCAGGCGGCCGCCCGCGCCCGGCACGACGGCTTCGCGGTCGCCCGGCGCAGACAGCTCGAACACGCCGTCCACCGAGTCGAGGCCGACGCAGACGCGACAGCCGTCCGCAAGGACGAGCATGAGGCGATCTCCCTGGCCTCGGCCACCGGCCGCGCCCGGCACTGTGTCGTTCGAGCTCATTCCGCTCCGTGCACCGCGATCCGGCTGTCCAACGTGTCGGCCGGCCCTCCGGTGAACTTGAACGATCGAACGAGGGGGACGCTCCCCTCGCCCCGTTCGGCGAAGCCGAACGGGGCCCCGCGGGCTCGCTGCGCTCGCGAGCGCGATGCTCGGAAGTTGCATCGGCGCGATACGCGTTCCGTCGTTTCAAGCGCCCGAGCCGCGGTGCCGATAGCGGGGGCAGACGTGCGCGGGGGGGCCGACGCGTACGGCGGGGGGAAAGCCATGTCAGCCGACGGTGCGTTCGGGGTCGAGCACGGGGGGGCCCCGGCCGCCGCTCTGCGGGCTGCTCGGGATCCTCACAGCCTGGTCTCGACGCGCCTCACGCGCGAGCTGATCGCCGCCGACGCGCGCTGCGACCTCGAGCGCGACGACCCGCCGGCGCGCGTCGCACGCCTCCTCGAGACCGCGCTCTCCGGCCTTTCGGTCGCGCTCGGCGCGATCCTCCGGTACCACCCGGCGCCCGAGCGGCCGCAATGCGCAGCGGCGCACGGCGTCGCGCCGTCGGTCGTCGCGATCCTCGAAGGCGGCTCGGTCGGGGAATCGCTCGCGCAGAGAGCGTGCGTCGAGCGCCGCGTGTTCCTGCTCGATCGCGCGAGCCGCGAGCCGCTCATGTCGGCGCTCCGCGCCGAGGTCCCGGAGGTCGCCGCGGCGGTCGTCGTGCCGCTCTACGACCGCGGCCTGCCGGTCGCGGCGCTGGTGCTGGGGTCGGTCGATCCGCGCCCGCTGCAGGCGTCGTCGCTGCGCCTGCTCGCGCCGGCGTTCCACCTGCTCGGCATCTTGCTCTCGCCGGCGCGCGCCGGCGCGGCCGCCGTGCGCGGCGATCGCGCCGCCGACGGCGCGGAGCAGGAGCGCTACGTCGTCGAGATCGAGGAGCTCGGAAACCTGCTGCGCGAGGCGCGCGAGAGCGCGCGCGCGTCCGCCGAGCAGGCCGCGGCGATGGAGGCCGAGCGTCGCGCGGAGGTCGAGACCTACCGCGCGCGCGTCGCCGAGCTCGAGGCGTCCGCCTCGCGCGGCGACGTCGAGGGGTCGCTCCGGCGCGAGCTCGAGTCGGCGTACGCAGCGCAGGGGCGGAAGGTCGAGGAGCGCGAGCGCCGGATCGCCGAGCTCGAGCAGGACGTGCGCGCGCTCCAGGACCGGATCGCGACGCTCGAGGACGAGCGCGCGCTGGTCGCGCGGATGCCCGGGCGCGCCGCCTCGCCCGGCGACGAGGACGACGGCGCCGCCGTCAGCGACGCCGAGCTCCAGGAGATGGCGGACGCGGCTGCGGCCGCGCTTCGCGGGCAGGACCCGAACGGCGCGGGCGGCGACGAGCCGCTCGACGAGGAGATCGACGGGGCTGCGGTGTCGCTCGACGCCGCGACGGCGGACGGCGGCGGAGCGCGCGCGGACGGCGACGAGGAGTCGACGGCGTCGGCGCAAGAAGCGAACGGCGCTGCGGCCGCGCACCACGTCGAGCTGCCGCTCGCCCTCCACCTGATCGACGTCGACCCGGAGGACCGGAGCGCGGTGGCGCAGGCGGCGGAACGAGTGGGCGTCGACGTGTGGCTCGGCGAGGGCGAGCCGCCGCTCGCGCGCCTGCTGGTCGCGGCGAACCTCTTCGATCCGGCGTGTCTCGGTGCGATCATGTCGAGCGGCGGCCCCGGCGTCGCGTACGGACGCGATCCGGAATCGGGCACGGGCGTCGAGATCGGGACCGTGACGTGGATCGCGCGGCCGATCGATGCGACGGTCGCCGTCGCCCGCATCCGCGAAGCGGCTCCCGCGAAGGGCGGCGGCATCGTCATGATCAGCTCGCAGCTGCGCGAGCTCGCGCCGGTGCGCGACGCGCTGACCGCGGCCGGCGTCTCGGCCTCGGTCGCGTGCGACTCGCGCCAGGCGCTCGACCTCCTCGAGATCGTGCGTCGGCCCGACGCGCTGGTCGTCGACCTCGCGCTCGACGGCGGGCAGGGCTTCGCGATCGCGGCACAGTGCCGGGCCCAGTCCGACACGCGCGAGACCCCGCTCTTCCTCCTGCTGCCGAAGGCGCTCGACCCGAGCCGTCTGCTCGCGGCCGCACGGCGCGCCGGCATCCTCGCGCCCTACGCGGCCGGCGACGTCGCTCGCGTCGTCGAGACGGCTCTCCTCGCACGCTGACGACCGCCGGCGCTCTCCGCGCGGCCTTCCTGGCCAGACCGCGGCCTGCGTGGTAACGCCCGGGCACCACGCGACCGCGTGGAACGCCCATGTCCGAAGCCGCGCGTCCCGCCGACGAGCCCAAGAAGGCCACTCCGTCCGTGCCCGCCAGCGCGGACAAGATGGAGAGGATCGTCAACCTCGCCAAGCGGCGCGGGCTCGTCTTCCAGTCGAGCGAGATCTACGGCGGCCTCGCGAGCTGCTGGGACTACGGCCCGGTCGGCGTCGAGCTCAAGCGCAACGTCAAGGACGCGTGGTGGCGCGAGATGGTCTGGGCGCGCGGCGACGTCGTCGGGCTCGACTGCTCGATCCTGATGCACCCGCGCGTGTGGGAGGCGTCGGGCCACGTCGCCGGCTTCAGCGACCCGCTCGTAGACTGCAAGAAGTGCAAGTCGCGCTTCCGCGCCGACCACCTCGCGCAGATCTTCTGTCCCGAGAAGCCCGACAAGCACCCCGGCGAGTGCGGCGGCGAGCTCACCGAGGCACGTCAGTTCAACCTCATGTTCAAGACGTTCATGGGGCCGGTCGAGGACGCGGCCAACGTGGTGTTCCTGCGGCCGGAGACCGCGCAGGGCATGTTCGTGAACTTCGCGAACGTGCTCGACACGACGCGGAAGAAGCTGCCGTTCGGCGTCGCGCAGACCGGCAAGTCGTTCCGGAACGAGATCACCCCCGGGAACTTCCTGTTCCGGACGCGCGAGTTCGAGCAGATGGAGATGGAGTTCTTCGTCAAACCGGGCGAAGACGCCAAGTGGTACGACTACTGGAAGCAGGAGCGCTTCGACTGGTACCTGCGCCTCGGCATCAAGCGCGAGAACCTGCGTCTCCGGGAGCACGCTTCCGACGAGCTCGCGCACTACGCGCGCGGCTGCGCCGACGTCGAGTACAAGTTCCCGTTCGGGTGGTCGGAGCTCGAAGGCATCGCGAACCGCGCCGACTTCGACCTGCGGCAGCATGCCGAGTGGAGCGGCAAGGACCTCTCGTACTTCGACGACGAGACGCGGGAGCGCTTCGTCCCATACGTCATCGAGCCCGCCGCTGGCGCCGATCGCGCGACGCTCGCGTTCCTGGTCGACGCGTACGACGAGGACGAAGTCGAGGGCGAGACGCGCGCCGTGCTCCGCCTCCACCCGCGCCTCGCGCCGGTGAAGGCCGCCGTGTTCCCGCTTCTCCGGAAGGGCGGCCACCCCGAGAAGGCGCAGGAGATCTACGCGAAGCTCCGCCCGCACTTCCCGGTGCAGTACGACCAGGCGGGCTCGATCGGTCGCCGCTACCGCCGTCAGGACGAGATCGGAACGCCGTTCGGCATCACGGTCGACCACCAGACGATCGAGGACGGCACCGTGACGCTCCGCGACCGCGACAAGACGTCGCAGGAGCGCGTGCACGAGAGCGATCTGCTCGCCGAGCTGCTGCGGCGGATTCACGCGACTTGACGCGACGGCCTCGCGCCGTTCGGAGGATGCGATGTCGACCGACCACCCGTCCCGTCCCGCGGCGCACCGCCATCCCGCGATCGCCCGCCGGCTCGTGATCGCGCTCGCCATCGCGGTCGTCGCGGTCGGCGGATTCACGGCGGCCACCGCGCGCGCGGCGTGCGAAACCGACCGCTGCATCGACGTCGACGTCCCGCTGCCGGACGGCGTCACGGTGCCGCAGAACCGCGTCCGCATCCTCCTTCCCGCGGACTACGGCGCGAGCGGCCGGCGCTACCCGGTCCTCTACCTCCTCCACGGCGCGGGCGACACGTTCGAGACCTGGACCGAGAACACCGACGTCGAGGAGTTCTCCGCGCAGTTCCCGATCATCATCGTGATGCCCGACGGCGGCCGGAACGAGAACGCCGGCTTCTACTCCGACTGGGTCGACGGCTCGCGGCAGTGGGAGACGTTCCACACGAGCGTGCTCCGGCGGTACGTCGACCGCAACTTCCGGACGCTCGCGAGCCGGAGCCACCGCGCGCTCGCGGGCCTCTCGATGGGCGGCTTCGGAGCGATGAGCTACGCGGCCCGCCACCGCGACCTGTTCGCCGCGGCTGCGAGCTACTCGGGAGCCGTCGACACGCGCCTTTCGACCGGAGGGTTCAACATCTTCTTCGTGGGCGGAATCGTGAGCTCCGGCGTGTGGGGCGATCCCGTGACGAACGAGGTGGTCTGGCGGGCTCACAACCCCACCGACCTCGCCGCGCGCCTGCGCGGGACCGCGCTCTTCGTCGCGACCGGAAACGGCGAGAAGGGCGGCCCGCTCCCGGACATCGACGCACCGAGCGCGTACGGCGCCGAGAAGATCATCTTCCAGACGAACGAGAACTTCGTGCAGGCGCTCGAGGGCGCCCACGTCCGCGCCACGCTCGACTTCTACGGCGGCGGCTACCACGGCTGGCCGTACTGGCAGCGCGAGCTGCACTGGTCGCTCCCGCAGATCCTCCAGATCATCGGCGGGTCGGAGACCTGCGGGTCGTCGCTCCAGCCGCTCGGACCCACGGGGCCGGGCACGGCGCGCGTCGCCGGCCGGCTCGGATGTCGCGGCGCGACGCTCCCGATCGGCCGCGGACGGCGGCTTCCCTGACGCGCCTCGCGTGACGCCGGACGCCCGCGTCGCGAGTCGCCCGCGCGGCGTTCCGCGCGCGCGCGACCTCCGCGCCGGCGCGGCGATCGCGCTCGTCGCCGCCGCGGCGGCGATCGCCGCCCTCGCCGCGGTCGCGTTCCTCGCGACCGGCGGCGTCCGCGGCCGGATCGCCGGGATCCCGTTCTCCGTTCGCGGTCTACGGAAGCCGCTCCAGGCAACGCTCCTCCTCGCCGCCGCGGGTGCGCTCGTTTCGCCCGAGATCGTCCTGCGCGCCGCGACGCGCGTCGACGCGCTCTCGGCGCGCGCCCGCGCCGGCGTCGCGTGGGGCTTCGCCGCGATCGCGACCGCCGCGATCGCGGCCGCGAAGGTCCTCCAGCACCGCCTGTTCCAGACGAGCGCTTTCGACCTCGGGCTCCAGGCGAACGTCGCGTGGAACACCGCGCACGGCCGCCCGTTCTTCGACGACCTCCAGGGCCTGAACTACCTCGGCGACCACTTCTCTCCGATCCACCTGGCGCTCGCCGCGCTCTACCGGCTCTGGCCGGACGCGGAGATGCTCCTCGTCCTGCAGGCCGCGGCGGTCGGCATCGCTCTCGTCGTGCTCGTTCGCATCGCGGAGCGCCATCTCGGCTCGTGCGCGGCGGCGCTCGCCGTCGCGGCCGCGTTCGCGCTGAACCCGTACCTGAACAGCGTCAGCAACTTCGACTTCCACCCGATCGCGCTCGCGATCCCGATCTTCCTCTGGCTTCTCGACCGCGTGGAGGTGGGCGGGCTCGCGTCGCTCGCGCTGCTCGCCGCGCTCGCCGCGACGGTCGAGGAGACCCTCGTTCCGCCCCTCGTCGGCGTCGGCGCGTACCTCGCGCTCGTGCGACGCGACCTGCGCCGGGCGGGGCTCGCTCTCGCCGGTCTCGCGCTCCTCTTGTTCGCGCTCGAGCTCACGGTCCTGATGCCGTACTTCCTCGGCGCCGATCGCCACACCCACGTCTGGCGCTACGACAACCTCGGCGGCGACACGCTGCCGGCGATCGCGCGCACCGTGATGGCGAACCCGCTCGTCCTCGTGCGCGAGTGGCTCACGCCGGTCGGGAAGCCGATCGCGCTCGCCTCGCTCCTCGCCTCGTTCGCCTTCGCCCCGCTCCTCGCGCCGCGCGAGTGGATCCTGCTCGCGATCCCGGTCCTCGCGCTCCAGCTCTGTCGCTTCGAGCCGCAGTGGACGTTCTGGGAGCAGTATTCCGCGATCGTGCTGCCGTTCTGCGCGTTCGCGTCGGTGCACGGGATCGCGCGGCTCCGCCGCGCGGTCGCGCCCGCAGGGGCGATCCGCCGCCGGCTGCGCGCCCCCTCCGCCTTCTCCGCCGTGCGGCTCGGAGCGGTCGCGTTCGGCCTCCTGCTCCTCGGCGAGGTCGCCTCGTCGCCGCCCTACGTGACGCCCTGGTCGCGCGAGCGCGTCGCTGCCGCGCGCGAGCTCGTGTCGCGCATCCCGCCGCCGGCGAGCGTCTGCGCCGCGCAGTATCTCGTTCCCCACCTCGCGGGCCGCGCCCACATCGCGATGTTCCAACCGCGCGCCGACGGCGACGCCGACCTCGAGGGCGCGCAGTTCGTCCTCGTCGACGAGGGCGCCGACGCGTGGGGCGCGTGGCCGTTCACGCCGGAAGAGAACGCGGCCGCGATCGCGCGTCTCCGCTCGGATCGCCGCTACCGCCTCGTCGAGGAGCGCGAGGGTCTGCTCCTCTTCCGGTTGCGCCGCTGGTGAGCCACGGCGAGCGCCGAGCCCCGGGCGCGCTCACCTCGCGTGGCAGTACGAGCAGGCGCCCGAGCCCGACCCGATGATCGGCGGGTCGTTCGAGGCGTCGCCGTCGCGGTACGCGGCGACCCGCGCCTCGACGTCCGCCGCGCGCGCGCGTGCCTGCGCGAGGAACTCCGGGCGCCAGCCGCTCCCGGCTCCGAGCGCGACCGCCGCGTCGTACCAGGTCTTCGCGTCGCGCGCGCGTCCGCCCTTCGCGTAGATGTCCCCGAAGAGCACGAACGCGCCCTCTGCGTTGTGCGGCGCCATGCCGGCGTTCCCGCAGATCTCCGGTTGGCCGGCGCAGAACGCGAGCGATCCGGAGAGCGTCTCGTCGAGCACGTCGAGCACGCGGCGATAGAGCGGATCTCCGGGTCCGACCGACTGCGGGACGGCGCCGATCAGGTCGAACGAGTTGAAGAGCGGGTTCGCGAGATACGCGGCCTCGAGCGCGTCGAGGCCGCGCGCCACGCCGTGCGGGTCGCCGAGCACCACGCCCTCGACGTAGGTCGCGACCGCCGCGAAGCCGGGAACGCGGCTGTCGCCGCGCGCGCCGTCCCAGAGGAGCGGGGTCGCCGCGCGGAGCGCGCTCGCGGCCGCGGCGAGGTCGCGCTTCGCGGCGTCGTCCGCGGAGCGCGGGTCGGCCACGGCGTTCCCGAAGAGCTGGAGGTGCATCATCCCGAGGAGGAAGCGCGAGCGCCCGTCGCGGCGATCGACGGCCGACGCGCGCGCGAGGAGGGCGATCGCGTCGCGCGCGCGGTCGGCGTCGCCCCAGAGGGTCTCCCAGAAGGCGGACTCGCCGTCCGCGGCGACACGCGACGTCCGCCGCGCGACGACGGCGCGCGCGTCGTTGCGCGAGAACTGGTGGAAGCGGACGAGAAAGCGCTCGTCGCCGAGCGTGACCCATGCCTGCGCGTACCCGACCGGTCCCGCCACCGCGCGATACGCGCCGCCGCGGACGCGGATCGCGAGCGACCCGCTCGCGAGCGCGATCGCGACGTCGCCGTCCGCCGAGCGGTAGCGGAAGCCGCGCCCGTCGGCGCGCCAGCGCGCGCACGGAAGGTCGACCGAGAGGTTCTCCGCGACGAGGCTCGTCGCGACGGGATAGGAGGAGACGACGAGCCCGCTCGCGCCCGAGCAGTCGCGCGGGTCGGGCAGGTGCGCGAGGCGGGTGTCGCCGCGCACCGCGATGCGCGCCTCGTCGCGCGCCGTCCCGGCTCGGTCGAGGAACGAGGCCTCCTTGCCCGCGGTGAGCAACGTGAGCGCACGCGCCTCGCGCGGCGCGGCGATCGAGGCGGAGAGCGCGACGGCGACGAGCGCGACGCGCGCGAAGACGGCGGGGAGGCGCGGGGGCGGGAGTGTCGGCATGGCGTTCTTCGGCGCAGATCGCGGGATGGGCGGAGCGTACACGCCGGTGCCACGCGGCCGCCAGCGCGAAACGCGGTGCGCAGCGCTCTACCGCTCGTCGGGTCGGCGCCGGCGCTTCGCGAGGTGGAACCCGTCCCAAGGCCGGGACCGGCCGTGCGACGGCAGCGGCCACGGCGGCGGGGCGTTCGGATCGTCGGCGTTGCCGCCCGGCATGAGCGCCGAGAGCGGCGACGCGAGCTTCGCGTTCGGCGCAGCGCCGTCGATCCGCACCACCGATCCGGAGATGAACGCCGCCGCCGGCGAGAGGAGGAAGCAGATCGCGGCCGACACCTCCGACTCCGTGCCGAGCCGCTGGAGCGGGACGGCGGTGTGCAGGCGCGCGAGGTACGGCTGCATCCAGTCGGGGTAGGTGTCCATCCCGGACGACGCGATCCAGCCGGGCGCGACGGCGTTCACGCGCACCCCGCTCGGCGCCCACTCGACCGCTGCCGTTTCCGTGAAGTTCACCATGCCGGCGCGCGCCGCGCCCGAGTGGCCCATTCCCGGCATGCTGCCCCACATGTCGGCGACGACGTTCACGATCGCGCCGCCGTGCTCGTTCATCCACTGCGTGTAGGTCTCGCGCGCGAAGAGGAAGCCGCCGGTCAGGTTGTTCCGCACGACGACGTCCCAGCCCTTCGCGCTGATCGCGGCGAGCGGCGCGGAGAACTGGCCGCCGGCGTTGTTCACGAGGCCGTCGATGCGTCCGGTCGCTGCGAGGATCGCGGACACGGTCGCGCGCACGCGGTCCTCCTCGCGGATGTCGCACGCGTGAACGGTCGCGCGTCCGCCCGCCTCCTCGATCTCGCCGCGGACGGCGTCGAGCTTCTCCGGGCGTCGGCCGACGAGAGCGACCGTCGCGCCGAGGCTCGCGAGCTCGTGCGCCGTGCAGCGGCCGATGCCGCTGCCGCCACCTGTTACGATGACAACCTGCCCGGCAAACAGATTGCTGGTGAAGATCGACCGATAACCCAAGCGCCGACTGCCTCTTGGCCGCTGATTGTGGGGCTCTGCCTCACTCGCCACAGTAGCGGTTTCCCGCCGGGCAGTCCAAAAACAGTCGCAAAGCCCGGGGCCCCACCCGCCCCAGGCTGCCGACGCCGGCGCCGTTCCCTCAGCGCTCTTCCGTCAACCGGTCGAAGGCGGCACGGGGGATGTCCTCGCGCTTCAGGCCCTTGGCGGCGAGCGCTTCCTGCGACAGCGGCCGCAGCGCCTCGTAGACCTGCGCCGCCTCGTTGGCACGGGCGCAGATGCCCATCGCCTCTTTGATGCGGCGGAAGAGCCCGCGCGCTCCGGACGCGATGCCGCTGGCAGCGCCGAACTCGTCGGTGCGAGGCGACCTGCCGATCACAACTCCTACAGTCATGACAGTCCTCCGCGTTGCTTCGGTGGCGAAGGCGTCGCCACCGGTGGGCGCGTATTGCGAGGCTTGCACATGCCGAGGGGCGGCGCTGTTCCCTGCGACACAGGGGGCATTTCCGGACGCGGGCTGCCCGCGCGCGCGGGGGTTCGACTAGACTGCCGGCCGCGGCCCGAATCATCGGGGCCCGATCTTGGAGGACGGAGAGGACGATGGAGAAGCCGCAGCCGGTCGAGTATGCCCGCGCCTCGCGCAAGGTGCGCGCGGTGTTCGACGACATCAAGAAGTCGCGCAACGTGCCCGATGTGAACAACTTCTGGAAGTACCTGGCGCGCGATCCGGCGCTGCTCGAGCGCACCTGGAAGAGCCTGAAAGAGGTGATGGCGCCCGGCGCCCTCGATCCCCTCACCAAGGAGATGATCTATCTGGCCGTCAGCGTCAGCAACGGCTGCGGCTATTGCATCGCCAGCCACACGGCGGCCGCGCGCAAGGCCGGCATGACCGAGGCGATGTTCGGCGAGCTGATGGGCGTCGTCGGCATGGCCAACGAGACCAACCGGCTGGCCAACGGCTATCGTGTGCCGATCGATGCGGCGTTCGAGTGACTAAGAGCAATGCCATTCCTACGACTGCCTGCCATTGAGCGCCGGTGGGTGGCCATTCCGGGGTTCGCTTGGCGCGAATGACCGGTTGACGAAATTCAATCGTCAGACCCGGCCACGGCGCGGCGCAGCCCCTCGTCGAGCGAGAGCGGCGGTGACCAGCCGAGCCGCGTGCGGATACGGGCAGCGTCGAGCTCGAGCGGCTCGAACAGCCGCCCGAAGTCGCGCCCGCGGCCGGCGATGTGCAGCGCCCGCCCGACGAGGGCCGGCGGCACGTGCGGCAGCCACACCCGCCGGCCCAGCGCACCGGCGATGCGGCGCACGAGGTCGGCCGTCGAGGTGGTCTCGGCATCGCAGACCAGGAAGAGCTGGTTGGCGGCCTGCGGATGGGAGACGCAGCGCACGATGGCGTCGACGAGGTTGTCGATGCCCACGAAGCTCTTGGCCGCCGTAGCCGCTCCCAGCGGCAGCGGCAGGCCGGTGCGCACCAGCTTGACGAGCCGGGGGAAGTTTCCGCCCGCGCCGGGGCCGTAGACCATCGGCGGGCGCAGGATCACCCAGGCCATGGCGCTGCCCCGTGCCGCTTCCTGCAGCCGCATTTCGGAACCGAGCTTCGATCGGGCGTAAACGCCGTGCGGAGCCGGCGCGTCGCCCTCCGTGAAGGGCCGGCCGGGGCTGGACGGCCCGTGCACCAGGGCCGAGCTCACCAGCACCAGGCGCCGCACGCCCGCTTTCACCGCGGCCTCCGCGAGACGGCCCGTGCCCTCGACGTTGACCCGCTCGAACTGGGCGGCCGCAGCCGATGCAGATGCCTCATCGGGCTGGTGTGCAAGGCCCGCCGTGTGCACGACGACGTCGATGTCCGTCAGGGCCCGGTCCCAGGGCGTGGCGGGACCGATGTCGCCGTAACCGACCCAGGCCTCGCCGGCGGGCGCTGACGCGGGAGCAGCCCGGCCGCCGCGCACGACCGCGTGGCCCGCGCGCGTGAGGGCGGCTGCGACGGCGCGGCCGATGAAGCCGGTGGCGCCGGTGACGAGCACGCGGCCGAGGGGATCTTGCGGGCTGAGCGAGGGCACGGTCGCCGAGCCTGATGGATCGGCGCCAC